>JAZOVV010000052.1:0-53836 GCA_045658925.1 Eubacteriales bacterium | reverse complement strand
TTAAGACATGGTGCGGCGGATTATCATTCCCGCCGCACGATGTATCACGTGTCAGAAGGACACTTGATATATCATATTAGGTAGCTCAATAAAAGAGCCTATCTTAACTATCATATTTGAATATTGAATTATAGGTTGCCTTCGATTTGCCAGACGTTAAATTTTTAGAAATACGGAGGTATTTTATTATGGCAAAGAGAACAAAACCGAAGGATATCGACCTTCAGAACAAAAAAGAATGCGACAAGCTCGCAGACCGTATGCGTATAGCATTTATTCGTGCAACTGTTAATAACGAAGTCAAAGACCCCGAAATGAAAAAGCTATACGGAAACACCTTTACCTATACCGAGGAACACATTAAAAACTTTCTAAAAAGATATAACTGTATTGAATTCTGTTATATCTTGCACGAAAACGACGTTAACGAGTTTGGAGAGATCGAACAGCCACATTTTCATATCTGTATGCGTTACGTTACAGATTCGTCTTTCAGCTTTAAGGTGTTGAAAAAGGCTTTTCCGTTCGGTATGATTCAAGTAGGTAGGTATTGGAACAATATGGTACAGTATTTGCTCCATAAAAACGACAAGAAAAAGACACCTCACGAGGTGTCGGAAATCGTTACCAATATTGACCCTGCAACGCTCAAGTTCTACTTGGAAAGCGAATATGAAGACCCCAAAAAGAAGGAAGAAAACGCCTTGACCGAGCTTTTAAAGATGATTTTGGACGGCTTGAGTCGTAAGGAATATCTTTTGATGTTGGATAACGAAAGAGATAAATATTTGCCTATACACAAGAAGTATGCTTCAAAGATTAACGAGTTTTTCAAGATTCAAAAGACGTTGTTTGCGGAAAAAGCCAAGACACGCGATATTCAAACCATTTTTATAGAGGGGGCGGCAGGCTCGGGCAAGTCTGCCTATGCAGTTTCCCTCGCGGAGTCGCAGGGGCTGACGTACTATGTTTCGGGCTCTTCTAATGACGTTATGGAAGGTTACGACAATGAGGACGTTTTAATTATTGATGACGGTCGCTCGTCTATCTTCAAGTTTTCGGACTTTCTTAAGATTATCGACCCTCACGTATCGACACCCATTCAATCACGCTATAACAACAAGACGTTCGTGGGCAAGATGATTATTATTACCTCTTACGTTCCGCTTCACGAATGGTATCGCAAATGCACCTTTAATGACGAAATGGACAAGGATTATAACGGTTCGTCGGCTCGTGAACAGTTAGACCGCCGTATAAATACGGTTATCAAGGTTGACAAGGCACAAATAAAGGTTTACTATCACGATAGTCAAGGTGAGGATACTCTGCTCTACAGATTGCCGAACGCTACATATCTTCTCAAAAAGCAAGAGACACCCCCCAAGAGAATTGAACGCGATATCCTTTTAAGAGCCGCTGACCACCTCGCTGAGAAATTAGAGGTTACAGAAGAATATGAGCAGTTCAAGGACATTGATTATCTCAAAGCTCCCGAAAGCAAAATAACCGATACTGACGAATGGGTGTATAGAAGTGACGGTTGCGTAGATATAGAAAAAATTATAAACAAAAAATAATATGCGTATAGTATAACAACCAATCATTCTTGCAAGGCAAAAAGAATAATGCAAGGAAATTCCTATATTGTATTTTGATTGGTTATTTGAAATGTGTTTTATCCTTTCCCACATTTTTTCGCGGACATCAGACAATATAGGGGACTCCCTCGGCGCAAGCCGAGGGAGTATTTCTATTTATGTAGAAAAAACAGCATATAATATAGTACATCAAAAATTACATTGGGAGGTCAAAAGACTATGACGTACAAAGAATGGCTCTCGGAGTGGTTGGAGCTATACGTTAAGCCACTCAAACACCGCACATACGAGCGTTACAAGGATATTTGCAATCTGCACATTATAGGTCAGCTTGGAGATTATGAGCTTGACGAGCTGACACCGCTTGTATTGCAAAAGCACGTTAACGATTTGATGGTACACGGCAACCGCAGAAACGGTGGTGATTTATCGGCTAACTTCGTGAACGGCATAATAACGGTTATACAAAGCTCGCTCAAACGTGCCAACGAGCTTGGATATGCAAGTGCTTATCACGCAGGGGCAATACAACGCCCAAGAGCCGAGGAAAGCGTGGTAAAGTGTTTCAGCGTTAAGGAGCAGAAAGCCATTGAAAAGGCGGTTTTAGAAGCTCCAAAGCGTAAAATGCTCGGCATTGTTGTGGCGTTATATACGGGCGTGAGAATTGGCGAGCTTCTTTCTCTCACGTGCTCGGCGGTGGATATGCAGAAACACACTATCACCGTCAAAAACACTTGCTACGAAAGCAAGGACGAAAACGGCAAATACGCTAAAATGACCGATAGCACCAAGTCGCACCGCACAAGAGTGATACCGTTCCCGAAACAGTTGCTCCCTATCTTCAAAGAGCTGAAAGCACAAAGTAAGTCGGGGTACTTGATTGAAAATACCAAGGGTGAGCAAATGAGTGTTAGGAGCTATCAAAGGAGCTTTGAGCTTCTTGTAGAACGGCTCGGCGTTAGCAAGCTGTCTTTTCACGCTCTACGCCACACGTTCGCCACACGAGCACTTGAAAGCGGTATGGATGTTAAAACGCTGTCAGAGGTGTTGGGGCATAAGTCAGCCACCGTCACGCTCAACCGCTACGCACACAGTATGATGGAGCATAAACAAAACGCTATGGACAAGTTCGGGGCACTCTTGACAAAATAAAAAAGACAGCTTACGCCGTCTTGAAATGTTCGCCAATTATTGTAATTGATGGTTTCGATACATAATATTATATCACAAATTTATGAATAATTCAAGGCGTTTTTACAATTTCCTGCGATAAAACAGAAAAAATACACTTGTAAAAGATCATCAAATGCTTTTATAAGTGTATTTTCTTTTCTGTTCCGTACATCAATTACAATATTTGATGTACCTTTTTGACCTTGTAAAATTCATCAATTATGGGGTGTGTGATTGAGTACATCAAAGGAAAGAAGGATTTTATGAAAAAATTACTTGCTCTATTGCTGACATTGGCTTTGTTGGTAACCGCACTTGTAGCCTGCGGTAACAATGACAATCCACCCGACAACAACCCCGATCAACCGCCGTCAGGCGCCAACGGTGATTCTACTACCGATGGCAATGAAACCGTTGGCGGTGACGAAACAACCGACGGTAACGAAACTACTGACGGCAATGAAGCAACTTATAGCGAAGGTCTTGTATTCACCTTGAGTGAAGATCAATCTTCGTATATGCTCTCCGGTGTAGGCACGTGCAGAGATAGTGAGATCATCATCCCTGCAACGTATGAAAGCCTCCCTGTTACAGTTATTAAAAGCTATACTTTTGAAAACTGCGATTGGCTTACCAAGGTAACCATTCCCAACAGTATCGTTGAAATTGAAGGTTCTGCTTTCTATAATTGCCCTCAACTCGATAAACTAATTATCCCCGAAAGCGTAACAAAATTGGATGGAGGTTGTATACAAAACTGCCCTAACGCTGTTGAGGTACAAGATGGTGTTACCTATGTGGATAAATGGTTGCTCCGTTGTGATCAAACCGTTGCAAGCGTAGCGATTCGCAATAATACAGTTGGTATAGCAGATTATGCATTCAATGGTTGCAGTCAGATTACAGATATTGTGATTCCCAATAGCGTTAAGTACTTGGGCGATGCCTTTGAACTATGCACATCGTTAAAGAACATTACATTATCTAATAGTTTGACAAGAATTGAAGGCCGTACTTTTTATTTCTGTACTGCTTTGGAAACTATAACCATTCCCGATAGCGTAATTAGCATAGGGGAAAGTGCTTTCGAGGATTGCGAAACGCTTAAAACAATAGTTCTTCCCAAAAATCTAACGAGTATTGGTGCTCACGCTTTTGAAGGCTGTCGTTCACTTGAAAGCATTGACATACCCGATAGTGTTACTTTTTTGGGAGAATGGGCGTTTTTTGAGTGCCACGCACTTAAAACCTTGAGGCTTTCCAATGCTTTAACACAAATTTTAGAGCACACTTTTGATGGTTGTGCTCTGGAGGCTATTGAACTTCCAGACGGACTCATATCTATTGGAGAAAGAGCGTTTTGCGGAGTACAATCTGCCAACGATGTCGTTGTAGAAATACCCGAATCTGTAACAACGATTGGCGAGGACGCTTTTGCTGGAGTTCAACTGTTGAAATTTGCCAATGGAGAAATGATAATTCCCGATGATGCATATCACGGAAGTTCCATTACTTCGCTTGTCGTTGCAGAAGGAACAACCGAAATTGGCAGTAGAGCTTTCGAACATACGTATTATTTGGAATGGATATATTTGCCTAAAACACTGACCAAGATTGGTAGTTATGCCTTTAACTATTGTACCGTAAAAACAGTATATTACAATGGCAGTTATGATGAATTTTACGCAATGGAAATTGGCGAAGCTAACAACGATCTTTTTTACGCCGTAGATATATATTTCTACAGTGAAGAAAAGCCTACAGATGAGGGTGAGCTCTATTGGCACTATGTTGATGGAGTTCCTACTCCTTGGTAATTACAATTAAATGAAACAGTTAACCACGGCTCACAGCGAGCCGTGGTTTTTCTGTTGCATAATGATAAAACGCAGAGCTTTAGTTTTAAGGCTCTGCGTTTTTTTCTATAGTAATGATATATAGCGGAAAATCCGCAGATTTTTTGAAAGGAATGGAATTATGTATGGAGTGAAAAAAGCAAGGATTTACAAAGCAAAGAGAGTTTTTAGAAGCCGTTTTTTGTGGCTTCTAAAAAGTAACATTGCAAAAATGTGAAGAAACGGTATGCGCGTAGCGCATAACGCTTCTTCACACAAAAGGATTTTTGATAAAGAAAAATCCTACAAAAAGGTTGCTATTTACCTGCGTAATGCGAAAAGTGGTTATAGTCTTAAAGTTCAAGGAGAAATAAAATGTCACGCAACAAAGAAAACATCAAAATGCAATTAAACCGCCGATTAAACGAGCTTTTACGCATTGGGCAGAAAAAGCAAAAGGAAACCAAGGGAACGCCCAATTACAACCCATCAAGAAGTGAAGGTGTTCATTCGGTCTCGTGTGCCGATACCTACCGAAAAAGTTTGAATATATTCGGTGATTATTGCAAAACGCAGAACATACGGAGCATAGACCAAATTGACGAAAAGGTGGTCGAGGGCTTTTTACAAAGCAGACGGAACTTGTCGGGGCACACGATTTCCAAAGATTTAAGTGCCATTAACAAGGTTTTAGGCTCGACCTATACACCAAGTCAATTTGGCTTTGCGAAACGTACTGCGGATAAGATCGTACATAACCGTGCCATTTTAACAGCAAACAGTACGGCTCATTTAGACCGCAATCAAGCGGCTTTGTGGTTTGCCTATGCTACTGGCTGCCGTCGTTCGTCTATCCTCACGACGACGGCTGATAAAGCCATACGTGATGAGAATGGAACTATCATAGGCTTTGAGTTTAAGGAAAAGGGCGGCAGGTGTAGGTCGGCTTGGGTGTTGGGCTCTGAGCAAGCAAAAATGACCGCTTACGTGGACGGACGTATAGCGGCATTGGGTCAGAACTGTCGGCTTGTGGATTCTTGTGATAGTTCCTGCAATCCGCATTTTCAGCGTGGGCGTTACACCGCCCAATATTACGCCGAAGCAAAGGCGGCTAAAGACGAGGGCAGAGATTTATACAACGGTCATAGGGATATCTTCGTCAATCAAGAGCAATACGAAAGGGCTATCTCCCACCCACGCTATAAGGCTGACACCGTTTGTGGCTATGACACCAAAATCTGTGCAGAAATCTCGCAAAGCCTCGGTCACAACAGAATTTCCGTGGTCATAGACTCATATTTACGCAAATAACACGTTGAGAAATTTGAGACGTGTGAGAAATTTGAGACGTGTGAGACAACACTATACACGGATTTTTTACGCCACTAAAATACTGACAGATGTGGAAAAAATCAAATATTTACTGAAAAGAAAGGACAAAGAATTATGTCTGTCAAGAAAAACGCCAAGGGGACTTGGTACGCAAAATTTTATTATACCGATTGGAACGGTGAGCGTAAGCAAAAGAAGAAAGAGGGCTTTAAGACCAAGAGAGAAGCCGACGAGTTTGAACGTGATTTCCTCAATAAACACGCAGGCTCTCCCGATATTACTTTCGGCAATTTAATCGAAAGATATATGCTTGATTGTCAAGCTCGTTTGAAGGAAACCACAATGGGCACAAAGAAGCATATGATTGAAACAAAGATATTGCCCTACTTTAAGGATTTGCCCATTTCCAAGATTGACTCCCTAAAGGTTAGAGAGTGGCAAACGACCCTTATCAACGACGAAAACCACTATGAGCAAACATATCTCAAGGTTATACATAATCAAATGTCGGCAATTATGAACTATGCCGTTGAGTATTATAATCTGCCCAAAAACCCTGCCAAGAAATCAATGGGTAAGAAGCAAGCCGAGAATATGCAGTTTTGGACGGTCAACGAATTTCAAACCTTTATCAAGACCACCGAGGACGATATGACGGTAAACACCATTTTCAATCTCTTTTTCTTCAGCGGTATTCGCGAGGGTGAATTACTCGCCTTGACGTTGAATGATTTCGACTTTGACAAAAATACTGTTTCCATTACCAAGACTTATGCGAGGGTAAAGGGAAAGGACATTATTCAGCCCCCAAAGACTAAAAAGAGCAATCGCGTAGTGTCTTTGCCGCTCGATATTATGAACAAGGTCAAAGAGTATTCAACGCATTTGTACGGCTACAAGCCAAAGCAGAGACTCTTTTCATATACCAAGGGTAATTTGCACCGTTGGATGACAAAGTATTGCGAAAAGTCGGGCGTGAAAAGAATACGCATACACGATTTACGCCATAGTCACGCAAGTCTGTTGGTAGAAAAGAACGTACCCATTAAAGCAATCAGCGAAAGACTCGGGCACGAAGATGTTCAAACCACGCTTAACACGTATTCCCACCTTTATCCGCAGAAGCAGGACGAAATAGCAAATCTTCTGTCAGCTTTTACGATTTAGTACGATTGTAGTACGCTTGACAAAACAAAAAGCCCGAAAACCCTTGATATATAAGGGTTTTCGAGCAAATTTATCATTATTCCCATTCTATTGTACCGATGGGCTTAGGAGTAAGATCCAAAAGAACACGGTTGATTCCCTCTACCTCGGCGGTGATGCGATTGGTGATGCGGTGGAGAACGGTGTAAGGAATTTCCTCAATGGTTGCACTCATTGCGTCGGTGGTGTTGACCGCGCGAATGATAGCGGGCCATCCCTCATATCTCTTGCCGTCGCGTACGCCAACACTCTTGAAATCGGGAATGGCAATGAAGTACTGCCATACCTTTTTGGCAAGTCCGCTCTTGTCGAACTCTTCGCGCAAAATAGCATCCGCCTCGCGCAAAGCGTGCAGACGGTCGCGCGTAATCGCGCCCAAGCAACGCACACCAAGTCCGGGACCCGGGAAGGGTTGACGGTAAACCATTGCGTGCGGCAGTCCCAGTGCATCGCCTACTACGCGAACCTCGTCCTTGTAAAGCAGACGTACGGGCTCAACGAGCTCGAATTCCATATCTTCGGGCAGTCCGCCTACGTTGTGATGTGCCTTAACGCCGTCAGACTCGAGAATATCGGGGTAAATCGTTCCCTGCGCGAGGAAAGAAATGCCGCGCAGTTTGGAAGCTTCCTCGGCGAACACCTTAATGAATTCGCCACCGATAATCTTTCTCTTCTTTTCGGGTTCTGCAACCCCTGCGAGAAGGTCAAGGAAACGGTCAGTCGCATCAACGTAAACAAGGTTTGCGTCAAGCTCCTTGCCGAATACTTGAATAACCTGTTCGCTCTCGCCCTTGCGCATCAAGCCGTGGTTGACGTGTACGCAAACGAGCTGACGACCGATCGCCTTAATAAGAAGTGCCGCAACAACAGACGAATCCACTCCGCCCGAAAGTGCCAAAAGAACCTTTTTGTCACCAACCTGTGCACGAATATCGCGTACCTGCTTGGCAATAAATGCATCGGCTTGCTTTTTTGTGGTGATGCGCTCCATATTTTCGGGGCGTTTGTTAGGCAAATTCATAACGTTTCCCTCCCGCGTGTTCAAAATTTTGGGGTTTACTTTTTGATAAAAGAATTATATCATAACTATGCCCTTGTTGTCAATAGAAAATCATATGTCAATTTTACAGAAAATACGTTTTTTATAGGGGAAGTTCTTGACGAAAAGCAATAAACAACAAAACGTATCCCCTACTGACAAAAAGCAGACCGCTGTGGCGGTCTGCTTTTGAAAAATTATATTCCAACCATACGATATGATTCGCACTCAACCTCTCCATAACCTTTGTAACTCTTTGGCAACAAATTTTTATCAAAGTCAATCTCATCAATGGAAACAATTTGCAATAATACATAGTGTACGGTGTTGCCGTCAATAAGAGCATAATAATTCGTGGAATTGTAGCCAAGCACCAATACATAAGCTTCAAATGCAAAGTTTTGGGTATCATGAATGATTTTTCCATCAGCTAAAGAGCGAAGTCGTGCGAGCTCTTCTTGTAATTGCACCTCATCATATTTTACAGACAAAAGAAACTCTACACTTGCACTTCCAACAAAACCCAAATCCCATTCAAAATAGAAATTTTGAACATTTAACTCCTCAACATTGCGCGGAAATATCACCATCGCATTCTCTTTGTATCGAATTTCTGTCAACTCAAAAATTTTGGAATAATCTTTGATGTCGGTATATTCTTCATAACCGAACATATGTTCGCAACCGCTAAACAAGATTGATAAGACTAAAAGAATGATAATGAAAGATGTTTTTTTCATGTTTGTCTCCTTTCGAGTTCTTGGCTTTATTTTACCATGTAATTCTTAAAATCGCAAGCAAAAGTAACCAAAAAGTGAATTTCAGAACACAAAAATTGAAGCAGAGATAAAAATTGTAACGTTTTAAGCGGATGCTAGTGGTCGCCCCTGCCCCAAATCAAAGATTGATGGTAGGGCGGGGGCTTGCTTCCGCCGATTGTCCGTATATAGCTTTTTAGGAGGCGGGAGCAAGCCCCGCCCTACTGTGTATTTTTTTGACGCTATCAACTTTCTTAGCGAGTAGGGTCTCGGTGTGTCTCGCTGCGGCTCGGTCACGCTCACGTTCTGACAGTCCACTGGACTGTCATTCATTCCGTTCGCGCCGCTTCGCTACCTGCTCGCTTGCGACAGCAAGAAGCAAATGCCTAATGGCGTCGCGTCGACTGTCTGTTAGCGAACTAACGACTTATCTTTATAGCCTCTTGTTAGAGAGTTTTTTGGAAGGGGTGCGGGGGAACCTCTTTTTGCAAAAAAAGGTTCCCCCGCATTCTTCTATAAAATTATCCTAACTTAGCGAGTGCAGCTTGTACACCCTCAAGATTTTCTTGATATTTTGCGAGCTTTGCGCGTTCGGCTTCGACAACGGCGGCAGGCGCTTTTGCAACAAAGCCCTCGTTGGAGAGCTTGCCAACAAGACGTGCGATTTCGCCTTCGAGCTTCTTTGCCTCTCCTTCGAGACGTGCGCGTTCCTTTTCGGTATCAACGAGGTCGGCAAGCGGCAAATAGATGGTTGCAGAGTCGGTGATGATTTGAACTGCATTATCGCCACTAACGGCATCGTCATTAAAGGATGCGGCAACGGCTACGTCGGAAGCGGACGCAAGACGTGCGAAGAAGGGATAGGTGCCTTCGCCAAAGGACTCGGGATATGCGGTTGCAATATAAACCTTTGCCTTGCGGGAAGGAACAATATTCATTTCATTGCGGCGGTTACGGATAGCCTTGATTGCCGCAATTACGCGAGAGAGTTGCAAGGATTCCTCGGGGAAACTCTGGGCATCGTTTGCCTTGGGATATGCAGAGATCATAATGCTCTCGGCATCACCCTCGTGAGGCAGTGCACCGTAAATTTCCTCGGTAATGAAAGGCATAAAGGGATGCAGCAGTTTGAGCGTGCCTGTAAGAACGTAGCAAAGTACGTTTTGTGCTACACGGTTGCCTTCGGTATCCTTTTCGGCAAGGCGGCTCTTTGTCAGTTCAATGTACCAATCGCAGAAGATATCCCAAATAAAGTCGTAGATTGCGCTGAGTGCTACACCGATTTCAAAGTGATCGAGTGCGCTCGTAACGCTTGCTACGGTCTTGTTATACTCGGTCAAGATCCATTTATCCTCGGCAGAGAGCAAAGACTCTTCGGGAAGCTCTACCTTATCGATGGTCAGGTTCATACGAACAAAGCGCGATGCGTTCCAGAGCTTGTTTGCAAAGTTACGTGCGGCTTCCATCTTCTCATCCGAGAAGCGCATATCGTTTCCGGGAGAGTTACCGGTGGAAAGTGCAAAGCGAAGCGCGTCGGCACCGTATTTATCGATGATTTCGAGAGGATCAATACCGTTGCCGAGCGACTTGGACATCTTTCTGCCCTGTGCGTCACGAACAAGACCGTGAATGAATACGGTATCAAACGGCTTTTCGCCCATGTGCTCCAAGCCGGAGAAAATCATACGGGATACCCAGAAGGTGATGATGTCGTAGCCGGTAACGAGAACACTTGTGGGATAGTACTTTTTGAGATCTTCGGTCATTTCGGGCCAACCCATTGTGGAGAAAGGCCACAGAGCCGACGAGAACCATGTGTCAAGCACGTCCTCATCCTGACGGACAGGAGCACCGCACTTGGGACAAGTGGTGATATCCGTGCGGGAAACGGTCATTTCACCGCAATCGTCACAATAGAATGCAGGAATACGGTGTCCCCACCAAAGCTGACGGGAAATGCACCAGTCGAGGATGTTGTTCATCCAGTTAAAGTAGTTCTTGGAGAAACGCTCGGGAACAAAGCGAATATCGCCACTTTCTACCGCCTCGATAGCGGGCTTTGCCAGAGGCTTCATTTTAACGAACCATTGGTCGGACGTCATCGGTTCAACGGTGGTTCCGCAACGGTAGCAAACACCAACGTTGTGGTCGTGAGGAACGGTCTTAACAAGGTATCCCTCTGCTTCAAGCTGAGCGACAAGAGCCTTGCGGCATTCGTAGCGATCCATTCCCTCGTATTTTCCGGCACCCGCGTTCATTGTTGCATCGTCGTTCATAACCTTGATTTGCTCCAAGTTATGGCGTTGACCAACAAGGAAGTCGTTGGGGTCGTGTGCGGGAGTAATCTTTACGCAACCCGTACCAAAGCCGATTTCAACGTAATCGTCGGCAATTACGGGAATCTCTCTGCCAACAACGGGCAGAATGAGGGTCTTGCCGATGAGGTGCTTCATATCCTCGTCCTCGGGGTTAACTGCAACGGCGGTATCACCGAACATGGTCTCGGGACGGGTGGTGGCAACCTCAACATAGCCTTCCTCACCCTTGATGGGATATTTGATATGCCAGAAGTTGCCGGGTTGATCCTTATACTCTACCTCGGCATCGGAGAGAGCCGTGAGGCAGCGCGGGCACCAGTTGATGATGCGGTAGCCGCGATAGATAAGTCCTTTTTCGTAAAGATTTACAAATACGTCGCGAACAGCGCGAGAGCAGCCCTCGTCAAAGGTGAAGCGTTGACGTGTCCAGTCGCAGGATGCGCCCAGCTTTTTCAGCTGTCCCGTGATGCGAGCCTCGTATTTATCCTTCCATTCCCAAACTCTTTCCAAAAATTTTTCGCGGCCGAGGTCATAGCGAGAAAGACCCTCTTCAACGCGAAGTCTTTCTTCAACCTTGATTTGCGTAGCAATACCTGCGTGGTC
Source organism: Eubacteriales bacterium (assembly GCA_045658925.1). Taxonomy (GTDB): domain Bacteria; phylum Bacillota; class Clostridia; order Oscillospirales; family CAG-272; genus UMGS1865. The sequence continues at coordinate 41,971 of JAZOVV010000052.1, read as the reverse complement.
GGTTCCGGGAATCCAAAGCGTGTTAAAGCCTTGCATTCTCTTGTAACGAACGAGAATGTCTTGCAGGGTCTCGTCGAGTGCGTGACCCATATGCAACTGACCCGTTACGTTGGGGGGCGGAATAACGACGGAGAAATGCTCCGCATCGTTGGTAACGTCGGGCGTAAAGTAGCCCTTTTCGCACCAATTTTGATAAATTCTGTCCTCAAACTCCGACGGCGCGTAAGTTTTTGGCAGCTCGTTGTACTGATCCATTTTAACAGACCTCCTGAAAATATATATCCATTATTTTTTGACAAAAGAAAAGGCCTCCCCGTCCATCATCAGGACGTGGAAGCACGCGGTACCACCTGATTTTGCACACACACCGAAAAAATGTGTATATGCACCCTCTACTCCTATAACGGTGGAACCCGTTGCCGACTACGCAGGAGCAAAACTTTGCTTCCCTTCCCCGACACCACTCCAAAGTGACTTCCGCATCCTTCGCCAAGGGCTTGCACCAACCGCCCTCTCTCTGCGCGCAAAAGGTCTGCGTACTCCTCTTTTTCATCGTGTTTCAAGTTATTGTATCACAAAAAATTGAGATTGTCAATATATTATTAAAATATTGTGGGGAAAACTTCTTGCAAGAAGTTTTCCCCACGCCCCTTTCAAGAACTCTCTTACAAAAGGTAACAAAATAAAATTGTTAGTTTTCTTACAGACGGTTGTCGCGAGGGTAAACCTCGCTTTTGCTACCGCGAGCGCGTGGGCACCACCAAGACCCCGCGCGCTCAGAGAGTTGATTAACATAAAAACGGGCGACCGATGGTCACCCCTACGTTTAAGTTGAAAACACTTCGTAGAGGCGATTCACGAATCGCCCATTTGACAAGTAAACAATATCGTTCACTCATCACATTGTTTATTGACCGTTTAATATTTCCTGTTGTCTCTTTTTACTAAAGCTTTTGAGAATGAGATTATATGATTTATCGGCCATTTCCTTCATCAACTCGTCAGAAACCTTGCCATCGGGTTTAATGGAGTTCCAATGAATCTTATTCATATAAAAGCCCGGAATGATATCCTCGTATTGTTGCCTCAAAAACTCGCCTTCAAGAGGGTCAAGCTTTAGAGTTATGTAATAGGGCTTGTCATTATTATCAAGACACACAGCAAGGAACATTTTGTCGCCTATCATATAGCGAACCCAGTTCCAATTTTCGGTATTTTTTGTCACGCCCGGTTTTTTCATCAAGTATTCATCAAGCCACGTGTATCTCATAAAGTTCTCCCTTTTGATTACAGGTTTCTTAAATTGTCTATTCTTTCAGAGTTTTCGGATGCTGCCCACTCTTTTAATTTATCACAAGGAAAATGAGTGCACTTTCCGCAATGTTCTTGATTTTTTTCGGCGTTGCATTTATACAAATCGCACTCACCCCAGAATACTTTTCCCTCAATCGCTTTGCAGCCCTTGCAATTTTGTTCTGTCTTGAATTTGCAAGAATCACAATCAATTCCACAAATCGAGTAGTTTGCCATACTTGTTTCCTCCATGATATCATGTTTGTATATCGGTTTTATTATAACACAAAGCATCTAAAATGTAAAGAAGTTTTTTGAATTTGGTTAAGCAAGCAATGGTCACTCGTTTTTATTCTAAACAAATTTCTTAGCGGATGGGGTCTTGGTGGTGCCCAGCCGCTTGCGGTAGCCAAAGCGAGCATCACGCTCGCGCCGACTGTCTATCCGTACAGTGACGAATTATATTCGGAATATATTTGTGCGAGAGTTCTTGAGGGGGTGTGGGTGGAGTTCTTGCAAGAAGTCCCCCCACATAACGCGTCCTTATTTCATTCTCTTCGCAACAATCGCGCGCAGACCGCGCAGGAGCGCGGGAGCATTGAGGGCGCAGATGGCAAGGGTACACAGAAGTGTCCACCAGATGCGTCCTGTGACGTCAAGGGTCATGATTGCTGCTGCTCCAAGGAGCAATGCCGTGCTGATGACAAGACGCGGCAAGCAGAGTTTGAACGGGATAAAGCGCGGTGCATCAACAAGGCGCAAAACAAGCACTATGGCATAACTTGCAAGAGTTGCGATTGCCGCGCCGAGCGCGCCGATGACGGGAATGAGCCACAGATTGAGCGCGATGTTTACAAGCGCACCCGTAAGTGCCGTTACAAAGGAGTGACTGCTCTTTTTGCGCACGAGGTAAACACTTGCCAAAAAAGAAACAAGCGTTTCAAGAGCCGCGGCGCACAGGAGTGTGGGCATATATCTCCACGCCTCAAAAAAGGTTACGTTAAGGAGCAATTTTGTCAAGAAGCGCGAGAGGAGGATAAGCCCTGCGCTACCAATCATGATGACCGACAAATATGCTTGCCAAACCTTTGAATAAAAGTGCGAGCAAGCCTCGACATCCTTCTCTTCGCTCACAGCAGAAAACTGCCAAGCCTGCAAAAAGATGCCCGCAACGAGGTTGACGATAGTCGGAATTTTATACGCCGCCGCATAAACGCCGTTGACGCTCTCTCCCCAAAAATAGGTAACCATTGCGCGGTCGGAGAGGTCGGTGATGAGCCAGCAAAGCGTGGTGGGAATCATCGGCAAGCTGAAAAGCAAAAGATTCTTCATCAGCTTGCGGTCGATATTTCCAAATGAGAACACACGCCACAGCTTTGCGCGAAGAATGATAAAGATAGTTGTCAGCAGGTTGCCTACAATAACAGAGAGGATATATCCCTCAACGCCCATTCCGAGCACAAACAAGAATAGCACGTTGCAAAGAACGGTCAGAGCGGTATTGAGAATTCCCTGCCCTGCAAACAGCGCAGTGCGGTCGATGGCGCGCAGATATTGAGAGCAGACTGCTTGCAGATCGGCAAAAAGAACGTAGAGGACAACAAGCCACACGTACGGTCTGCAATACGGAATCAAAAACAGGAGCGGCGAGAGGAGCAAAAAGCCGCCAAGTCCTATCCCCAACAGGGCTACGGACGAGGAAAAGACCTTTCTTTGGTCGGCTTCCCTTTCTGCCGCAAAGCGGAAGATGCCTGTGCTAACACCGACGCAAGCTACGGGAATGAGGAAATTGGCAATGCCCGAAATCATCTCCGCGGCTCCGTATTCGGCGGTGGTCAACCACGCCGTGTAGAGCGGCATCAACAAGAAAACGAGCAATTTTGAGCCAAAGGTTCCAATACCGAGGATGACGGTGTTAGAGGCCAATTTTTTGTACTTATTCATTTTCTCTCTTTATAGTCGGTTGCGGTATCGGCTTCTCCGTTGCCGTCGGTGTCAACGTAAATGGCATCAACGGTGCCATTGCCGTCTTCATCTACAAAAACACGGTTACCTATGATGTGTTGCGCCTTTTTAACAACTCTGTACGACCACAGCACGTAAAGAATACTGAGCACGATAAGTCCTACGCCTGCGATATCAAAAAGAATATCGATAGCATTTGCAGGGCCAAGAAGAACGAGCACGACACCAATAATAAGCTTGGGAAGTTCTGCCTTGAGGCGTGCTTGGCGGTCACTGTCACTCGCGATAGCGAGAATAGGCTGTGCAATCATAACAACACCTACAACAACAAGCAAAATGTTGCTATGCCAAAAGAGCATCAAAAAGCCTGCCAAAACCATCAATGCCGTGCAAACAAGGCTTACCTTCCCCACCTTTGTATGGCGGAGCGGAAGCAAGGAAAAGAGTGCGGGGAGACTGACAACAATGGTTGCAATACCCATAATAAAGAATACAACGTCAATCAAAAAGCCAACGGGAATGACAATCAGGAGAAGTCCTATCAAAATGCCAATGCCCGCAACAGTCAAGGTCGCGCGCGAAAAGCCGCGACGAATGTTTTTCAGGTCCATATTAACTACCTCCGTTTTCAATAAAGCGTGCAAAAATCAAATGTTCGACGTCGGGGTGAACGATGCCCTCGAGCGGTTCACCTTCAACAAGGCGACGGCGCACCTCGGTGGAGCTGATATGCTCCCACGCTTTTTTGGCGCGTATCATTTCGGTGCGGAAACGCAGATTGTGAGAGGAATTCCAATCTGCCATATGCAATTCGTAATCATAATCGTGCTGATTTCTCCACCCCTTGCAAACAACGTCTGCATTCAGCTTGTCAAAAAGCTCGATGAGCATTCCGCTATCGGCAATTACGCGAACGTTGGGGAGTTCTTTAACAGTTTCCTCGGCAATCGATACGCGTGTTTGTTCATCAAATAAATATTTTTTGGAGCGGTTGACCATAACCGCTACCACAACCTCGTCGTAACGCTTTGCAACCGTGCGAATGAGCTCGAGATGCCCGAGCGTCATCGGGTCAAAGCTACCGGGAACAATGGCAAGGCTCATTCTTCGCTCTCTCCCTTCTCTAAAACGGTGACGCACGCCGCGCCGTAACGCGCCACACGTCGAACGGTAAACTGATTTTTAAGTTCTTCGTTGCCACCAAAAACGTCGCCCTCATTTGCACTTTCACAAACGATGATAGCACCGTTGGCAAGAGAATCCTTTTCTACCATTTCAGAGAGCACCTTGGGCAAAAATCCGCCCGCATACGGGGGGTCAAGGAAAACAAGGTCGAATTTCTCTCTGCCCGAAAAGCGGCGCAATACGGGTTTCCAATCGGTAGAAAGAATCTCACACATATCTGTAAAATGCGTTTTTTCGGCGTTCGTGCGAATGATAGCGGCTGCCTCCCTCGACGAATCGTTGAACACCGCGTATTCCGCGCCTCTGCTCAATGCTTCAAGCCCTAACTGCCCCGAGCCTGCAAACAAATCAAGCACACGTGCGCCAAAAATATCGTTTTGCAGCATCGAAAAAACAGCTTCTTTCGTTCTTTCTGCCGTCGGTCTCGTGGCTTCACCTGCAAGCGTTTGCAATTTCGTGCCTCTGGCTTTTCCTGTTATAATACGCATCATAGTTTTTTCCTTTTCTTGGGGAAAACTTCTTGAGAGAAGTTTTCCCCAAACCCCTTTCAAGAACTTTCGCACAATAATTATCTAAATAAATTCGTTAGTTTGCTAATAGACGGTTAACGCGAGCGACACGCTCGCTTTGGCTGCCGCGAGCTCCTAGGGACCACCGAGACCCTAGTCGCTTAGAGAGTTGATTTGCGGTGGTACGGGCGATTCGTGAATCGCCCCTACGGTGATTTCACGATTATATTATCGTCCGTTTTATCCTCTTCTCTTTTTAATGAATAGTAGGACATACGTTCCCACCAATGTTAAAAATCCTATGGCTAAAATGATAGGACCTGCGATGTGCGCCCATTTTCGTGCTTCTGCAAAAGACTCAAAAACATCATCTGTGGATAGATACTTTTTTCCATTATGCTCGATTGCATAAATTTTTTCCAATCCCCCGCTAACGGGATCATGGGTAAGCGTAATTTCTTCGCCTACTTGAAGATCCTCCAAAAGGGAGTGATCTATCAAGTCGTGACAAATCCCTGTTGCCTCAAAATAGGAACCGTCTTCAAATCGAATGGAAAAATAGGTTCCTTTTGAATTGCCAAGGAAATCATCATACCACTTTTCCTCGTAACATCGATACTCTTTGACAATTCCCGTAGTTTGTATCAAATCGGTCGGTTGTTGGTACGCAAAGGTCATTATCAATCCCAAAAACACCAATCCCAAAGCCAAAACAGCGACAATAATATATAGTCCTCCGTTTCGATTTGCCATAAGAGATCTCCTTTCCAAACTACTTTCTTAGCCGGCGGGGTCTCGGTGGTGCCCACCGGCTCGCGGTAGCAAAAGCGAACCTTGCGTTCGCGCCGCCTGTCCGTCGGTGCCCTACCGAGTTGTTTTATGATTTTTTTGTGAGAGCGTTTTTTGAGGGGGTTCGGGGGAAGCTTTTTTTCAAAAAAGTTCCCCCGACAATCCCTCGTTCTCACTTCTCAAAATACGCCACAATGTTGTCCGCATCCTTCTGTGAAATACCCGAAACGGCGGCAATTTGTTCGCACGTAGCTTGTTTGAGGGCGGCGAGACCGCCGAAGGCCGCGAGGAGCTTTTTGGCTTTGGCGTCACCAATGCCGGGGATTTTGGTAAGAGAGGACGTGCGCACCGTTTTGCGCTTGGCTTGCGTCATACGCCCGACGGTGTAGCGGTGAACCTCCTCTTGGATGCGGTAAATAAGCGAGAAAACGTCCTGCACGCGAGCGATGGAGATTTCCTCGGTCTCGGTGCAAAGGGCACGTGTTTTGTGGTAATCATCCTTGACCATGCCGAATACAGGGATGTCCAATCCCCTCTCTTCAAGGAGCGCGCGAACGGTAGAAACGTGTCCGCGTCCGCCATCGAGCAGAATAAGGTCGGGCAGGTTCGAGAACGAGCCCTCGGCATCACTCAAGTGAGAAAGACGGCGGTCAAGTGCCTCGCGCATAGAGGCGTAGTCATCGGTGCCTTCCACGCTGCCGATGCGGAAGGTACGGTAATCGGATTTTTTGAATTTTCCGTCCTCGCAAACAATCATGCCTGCGGTCAGGTGCTCCGAACCGATGTTGGAAATATCGTAAGCCTCGATGCGTTCGGGATAGCACTCCAAGGAGAGCATTTCCGCAAGGCGCACGAGCGTTCCCTCGGTACGGTTGGTCTGTGCAACGAATAGGCGCGCTTGCTCGGCAGCATTCTTTTGTGCCATATCGCAAAGCGTGTGGAGCTCTCCCCTCTCGGGAACGCGCACAGATACGCGATGCCCCGAAATGTGGTGGAGATATTCGCCAAGTGTTGCAATTTCTTCGTCATCGGTTTGGAAGGACAGAAGAACACGCGACGGAATATCCTCGCGCATAGCATAGTGACGGCACAGGAACGCGGTAATCTCCTCGGGTTCGGGGAGCGCGTCCGCGCCGAACAAAAAGTCATTTTTATCTTGCAGAACGCCTGCACGAATATAGAAAACCGAAATGCAAGCACAAAGCTCGTCGGCATAAAAGGCGATAACGTCCTGTTCTGTTTCGGGAGAAGCAACCACCTTTTGCTTTTCGCTGATGCGGTCAAGAGCGTTCAGTGTATCGCGGCATTTGGCGGCTTGCTCGTAGCGTTCCGCCTCGGCGTGCGCGTACATCTGCGCTTCGATTTCGCGCTTTACGTCCTTTACCTTACCGCCCAAAAGCTCAGCGGCAAGTCGCATGGTTGCTTTGTGTTCCTCGGGGGTAACGTTGCCTGTGCAAATTCCCGAGCAGCGCCCCATTTGGTAATAAATACAGGGGCGTTCTCTGCCAATATCCTTTGGAAAACGGCGCGAGCAGGTGGGCAGGCACAAAGTACGAGACAAATGCTCGATGAGCGAATATGCCGTTCCCGAACCCGAATAGGGCCCGAAATAGCGAGCCTTGTCCTTTTCTCTTTTGCGCGTAAAGACCAGACGGGGATACTCCTCATCGGTGATTTTGATATAGGGATAGGACTTTGCATCCTTGAGGCGGATGTTGTATTTGGGATTGTATTGCTTGATGAGGGTGTTCTCAAGCGAGAGTGCCTCCATCTCGTTGTCGCAAACGTAGCAGTCAAAATCCTCAACAGACGCAACCATACGCGCGGTTTTGAGGTTCTTTTCGCTGTTTTGAAAATACTGCGACACGCGAGATTTGAGCTTACGCGACTTTCCTACGTAGATGACCTTGCCGCGCACGTCGCGCATAATGTAAACGCCCGGGCAGAGCGGCAGATCGTTTGCCTTTTGGAGCAGGCGGCTCATTCTGTCGGCGTCGGGTGTCATACGCGGCCTCCTTTCTTTGCATTGCGGAACAAAAACGGCGTGCGCACAAGGGGCCTATGCCCTGCCTGCCGCACACCGCCTATGCAAGTGATCAATCAATATTCCGCAAAACCGTTTTCGATCAGTTCTACCAAGCCTGCAACTGCGGCATTTTCATCCTGACCGTCAGCAATAAGGGTAATGGTCATACCCTTTGCAACGCCCAGCGAAAGAACGCCTAAAAGGCTCTTGGCGCTGACCTTGCGATCCTCTTTTTCTACCCAAATGGAAGCCTTGTAGCTGTTTGCCTTTTGGATGAAGAAGGTGGCAGGACGCGCGTGTAATCCACTGGAATTGGTAATGGTGACCTGACGTGAAATCATACGTTAATCTCTCCTGTACTCTCGTAAATAAATGGGTCTGCCCGAGGTCTCGGGCACATTTTCGTTTATTATATTAATATTATAGCAAACTATTCGTAAAAAATCAATATGTCAATTTGTTGTTTTTTGATAGAGTATGCTATCAGTTTTCGTGCAAAATGTCCACAAAGTGGGTGGTCCCCGCCACTTTTTGCCCACTTCCCGCACACAGTGCAAGCATCGACCAAAACGGAACAAGCATTCCGGGGTAATACCAAAGGTGGTCGAACATGCCCATCATAAGAGAACCCGAGATTGCCGCCAAGGCGACTATGTTTCTCCTTTGAACGGCGCGAACAATCGCAGTGCTGAGCAATATCAAAAGCACAACAAGCCCGACCGCACCGAGTTCGGTGGCAACCTGCAAAAAAATATTGTGTGCGTGCATCACGGTCTTGGTTCCGCTAACGGCGAACTGCGGATAGACAGTGTGCCAAGCGTGCTCCCCTACACCGATGCCGACGGGATGCGCCGCAAGCATTCGTAACGTACCCCGCCACGTTTGCAAGCGGTAACGAATGGAGCTCTCCCCAAGGTCAGCAATGCTGAAAAATCTGCCACGAAAATTCTTTGGCATAATGGGGAGCGACAAAAGCAAGAGCGGCGGCAACCAAAGCGTGGCAATTCGGCTCTTGCGACTGTAAAAAATCAAGAACATCAAAATTTCAAAAGCCAATCCCAACCACGCGCCGCGAGACCATGTCAAAAGTATGCAAAAGGCGCAAAAAACGGTGGTAATTGCATAGAAAACGCGCATACGTCCTTTGTTTTGCGGCAAAATCCAAGCTCCGAGAGCAAGTGGAAAATACAGGAGCAAATACACAGCCAGAATGTTTGGATTGGAGAAAAGCGAGGTCACGCGACCGCCAATATCACCAAAACGGCGTGCATCTACCCATCGCAATTCCGCCGTTCCAAACAGGTATTGCCCAACCCCTATCGCCGAAACGGTGAGAAGTGAAACGGAAGATAAGAAAACAAGTCTTTGCTCGCTTTCGACTTTCAAATTTCGGCGTGCGAAAAACCATACGGAAGTCAGAAGTGCCGCCGCAAGAGCATCGACTGCTCTGCCGTAGCCCACAAAAGCAAAAACGATTTGCAAAAGCAGAATGAGAAAGACAAGAAAATCTAAAAAATCAAGCTTGGGTTTGGTTCCCCTCAAAACAGAACGCAACGACCACAACAAAAGGAACAGGCATATCGGCAACAACCAAAGCGTGGAATGTTCCAAAATTTGAAAAAACGGGAAAGCACCAAACAAAACGAGAAAAGCCCATTCGGGTATGCGGTGGCGTTCGATAAAAGAAATTATTCTGTACAAAATGCGCGTTTGGCGCAAAAAATGCACAACAGGTGCCCAAAAAGACATAAAAAACTCCCCCTTGCGTGATATGTAAGGGGGAGTGATTTTTTAAGACATATCGTAAGTTGTATACCCGAATGACTCTATTTGCTTTTTTAGATTGTGAAAACGCTGAAATGTATTTTTGGGAAAAAGCTCTCTTATTTTGCTTTTGGGCAAAAAGAATATGTGGGTGGTTTTGGGCGCTGTGTAGAATGCGAAGGACGGATTAGAACCCGTTATGTCGCGTTCTGCTATACACGTGCCCTTACCGCCTTTTACTTGTTGCCAATTGGAGGCGCATTCTCTGAAATTAATAAATCGCATATTTTTTAAGGATATGCCGCTTGCAGAAATTCCCGCAATATCATTTTCGGTATATGAATCGTAATCATTAAACACAACATTAGGTATTTTGGGAATATCATTATCCAAAGCAACTGCCCTTTCTGTAAGCGAGTACCATTCGTTGCAAAAGGCAGAAAAACCGTCTTGGTCAAATTGATTCTCAAATTGTCTTGGCGGATTTTGATGATAAAAATCTTCTATCTGCTTTGCATAAGAGAGAACGGCAGCTTTATAGTCTTCAAAGGTTACGGTATACGCAGTACCGTCTTGTGTGCGAATGATGATATTGTCATTCTCGTGTATAATGTCAAAATCGATTCCGTTCGGGCAACCGACTACGGTAACGCTTGCTTTGTCTTGCGACGCATAAAAAATTCCGCAACAAGGAATCATATGTTCCTCTGCGCCCGAAAAATGATTTTCGAATAACGAATGCAAAAAGCGGTACGCAGATGCACTTACACACCAATCGGAATCGTCATTTGATAGATTGCAACCATCAATTTTGAAAACTACTTTTCCGTGCACGCAATCGTCATAGACTTGCATTTCGGGATTATCGCCTCTGAAATACAAATCTGTTGCATATAGCTCCATTCTATCACTCCCTTCTCCGATTTATTTCACCATACTGTAGTAAAACATCCCTTGTAGGGGACGACATCCCCAACAAGGTTAGATTTTCTTTATGAAAAACGACACTTTTGCGTGTTAGTTCTTCTCCAACAAATCGGGTCTCAATTTTTCGGTCAATTCTTTTGCCTGCTCATCGCGCCACGCGTCGATGTTTTTGTGGTGTCCCGAGATGAGCACGTCGGGCACCTTTACGCCGTGAAATTCATAAGGGCGCGTATATTGGGGGTATTCCAAAAGTCCCGAAGAGATGCTCTCTTTTTCGTAGCACTCCGCATCCGAAAGCACGCCATCGCAAAGGCGAGCCACACAATCGGTGAGAATGCAAGCGGGAATTTCGCCACCCGTGAGAACAAAATCGCCGATGGAGATTTCTTCGTCCACGATTTCATCTACAATGCGGCGGTCGACTCCCTCGTAGTGACCACAGAGCAAAACGAGATTATCATAGTCGCGCGCGAGCTCGGCGGCGCGGGTTTGGTTGAGCACCTTGCCCGTGGGAGAAAGATAGATGACGCGTCTTTTTTCGGGGACGAATCCTTCTTCGGCTTGCATACGCAAAATAGCGGAATAACAGTTATAAATGGGGGGCGCCATCATCAGCATCCCCTTGCCACCACCGTAAGGAGTATCGTCCACGCGGCGGTGCTTATCCTCGGAATAGGTGCGAATGTTGTGCGTTTTTACGGTAATCGCGCCGCTTTTTTGGGCGCGCCCGATAATGCTTTCCCCAAGAACGGTATCCACAAGGTCGGGGAAAAGCGTCATAATGTCAAAGCGCATATCAGTCCTCTCCTCCCTCAATCAGTCCCGGGATGGGACGAACATAGACGGCACCGTCGGGGTCGATATTGGTGATGAATTCGGGAACCGCGGGAATGTAAAATTCTCCCTTTTGGTTCTTGACCACGTAAAGGTCGCGCGCGTTTGCGGTGTTGACGTCAATCAGTTTGCCAAGAAGTGCGCCTGTGTCGGCGTGCTTTACGGGCAGCCCTATGAGGTCGACAATAAAGAAACTTCCCTCCTCTACGGGCAGGTCCTCGCGCGCGGCAAAGACCTCGGTGTTACGAAGCGCGTTGGCAGCCTCTTCGCTTTCAACGCCTTCCAAATCCATCAGTACGAACTGCTTGAAAACCGATGCGTGCAGAACGCGACGGGGGGTGTATTCCTTATTTTTGCAGAACCAAACGGTGTCAAGAGACGCCAAAATTTGAGGGGCGTCGCACCAGCTTTCGAGTTTGACGGTTCCGCGAAAGCCGTGGGTATTCACAATCTTGCCCGCAGGCAGATACTCGAGTTTCATAAAGAAGAATACGTCCTTTCCTCATAATGCTTATAGTATATCACAACGTGCGCAAAAATGCAAGCAAAAAGCGCGTTTTTCCTGCTTTTTTCTGCCACTTGAAGAAAAAAATTGGGTAATTCTTAAAATATTTACAAATTGAGGCTTGCATATTGAAAAAAAAGTGTATATAATAATTGGGATATTTCAATTAAACGGAGGACCTATTTATGGATTTGACAATGATTTTGATGCTGGGCGGCCTTTTGTTGGTTATGTACTTTGTAATGATTCGCCCCCAAAAGAAGCAAGAAAAAGAGCAAAACGAGATGCGCAACAACCTCGCAGTTGGCGATGAAATCACCACCATTGGCGGCATTATCGGCAAAATTGTTAGCATTAAGGAAGAAACCTGCGTAATTGAGACCTCTCACGAGCGCACCAAGATTCGCATTCTCAAAACGGCTGTCAGCCGCGTTGACGTAAAGGCTGAGGACGCTGAATAATCGAAATTGCCCTTTGCAATCATAAAAACACTCCGTGCGGAATACGTTGTAACAAACGGTTTTGCACGGAGGTTTTTATTTTATGAAAAAGATGCCTAAAAAACACAAGCGACCACACAAGCAAAAAAGCGATGCTTCAGAGGGATCGTTTTTTCTCAGGAGCACCCTTGGAACGTTTTTGCTCACTCTTGCGGTTGGCGGTGGCGTTTTGCTGATTGCTTCACTCATCCTCTTTTTTGTTCCCGATCCGCTCTCTATGGTGCTCCCTGCGGGATTGCTTGCAGCGGCACTCACCGCCTTTATTGGGGGATATTTTGCTACACGCATCTATCATTTAACTGCCTTGAGTGCGGGACTCATCAACGGCATTCTGCTCACGGCACTCTCGCTCCTCTTTTCCCTTTTTTTCGCCAAAAATGCCGATTGCTATGCTACGGGATACTCTGCGACAATCTCGGCACTCCTCCACGCAGGCGTGGTTGGGCTCTCGATTGGCGGTGCGTTCCTCGGTGCGCGTGAAAAGACTCCCGCCAAGCACCGCAAAAAAAGAAGAAGATAAGAAAAAACGCTTATGCAAAGCCACTCGCAATGCATAAGCGTTTTTATTTTATTCGGCAATCGTAATCTTGATGCCACCTGAGGTGCTTTGTGCCTTGAAGGTACCGCCCTCACCGTTTGCGGGAGCGTGCACGCCACCGCTTGTGGAGTGACAGTCAAAAACCTTAGCACTCAAAATGCTGCCGCGAATGCCACCGCTTGTGGTTTCAAGGTCAAAGGAAGCCGCGTCACAACGGTCAAATTCGATAGAACCGCTTACGTTATCAACTTTGCAGGTTTCGGTGCAAACAACGTTGTACAAATCGATGCTGCCCGATATGTTTTTGATGTTTGCGCTGATAGGTCTTGCATTCTTGACGTCGATGCTACCGCTGCCGCTTTTAACGTCCAGCTCGCCGTTTACACCGCCAATAACAGCAATACTGCCGCTGATATTTTTAACGGTCAAATTGCCGCTGACGCTGCCGCTAACGGTAATGCTGCCGCTCGTGTTTGCAACCTCCATAGCACCTGCTACATTGGATGCGCAGAAGATAGAACCGCTTACGTTATTAAGGATTGCATTTGAAAAGGTGTATTCCCCTTCAACCTTAATACTACCGGACGTGGAGTGAATTTCGAGCGATTCGTAGACTTGCACAGGCAGGTAAACGGTTACACTCGGACTTTGGAAAGCGTTAAAAATACCGATATATTCGTACCATTTACGAACATTCCCTTCTTGCTTAACAGTCAGTACACCGTCAATGAGCTCGACCGTGTGAGGGTTGTTCTCTGTCTCTTTACACTCTACGCGCCATTCGTCACCTTCGATAGGCAGAATTTGTACGCGGCTATCAAGTGTTGTGATTTTGATTTGTTGCGGCAACTCATCCATCTCATAGGGATAAATCGCATCCTTAAGTGTGTTCTTTTCAATGGGGAACTTTTGCAAAAGCATCCATCCCGCTCCAACAATTATGACACCGATAACGAGAAGAACCAATGCGATAATCAATGCTGTTTTCATTTTTTATCTCCTTCCAAAAATCAAATTAAACGCCCCTCGAAACATAGCGGCAATTCCCTTTGCGCCGAGCGCGGTAAGACGAAGTGCTGCCCATAGGCAGAAGATACAAAGCGCGGCAAGAACAAGCGCGGTTCCAAGAACAAGAGTTGCCGCAGCAATTCCCTCACCCGTGAGAACAATCGCTGTTGCAAGCAAGAGGCCGAGAGCCGAGGCTCCAAAGGAAACAACAAGCGACCACGGAACCACCATAGCAAGTGTGCCAATAACAATGGCTACCGTGAGCAAAAGGCAAAACGCCGTAATTAAAAGCGGGAACCACAACGGAAATCCAAGTATCAACAGGCATACCGTAAGCCCGCTTTTTCTCGTTTTTTGCATACCGTATGCTTCAAAAGCAGGATTTTTGGCACCTGCAAGAATCTGTGTTGCAATATCGTCTACCCTCCCCATTTTGGCAACTGCCGTCTCGGGAGAGTATCCGCTCTCGATGTAGTCGTCTATCATTTCGTTGTAATATTCCAGAGTTTGTTCTACTTCACGCGGCGGCAGTTGATTGAGTCTTTGTCGCAAGAGCGCAAGAAATTCTGGTTTTGTCATCTTTGTTTTCCTCCTGTTACAAATTGGTAAATGTGCATCATTTCCTTCCATTCCTCGGCAAATGCATTCAATCGCATAATTCCCGCAGGCGTAATGCGATAGTATTTACGGAGTCTGCCGTTGTGCTCAACTGCACGAACAGTCAGCTGCCCTGCCTCCTCCAATCGGCGAAGAATAGGATAAAGTGTGGATTCGGAAATGGCAATGTATGGTTGAATTTCTTTGACAATTTGATAACCGTAGGAATCCTCTCGGCGAATAGCCGCCAGAACGCAAACGTCAAGAATTCCTCGTTTGAGTTGAATATCCATGCAATACCCCCTTTCGCATAATACTATACCACGCATAGTATTTTTTTGTCAAGTGTTTTTTTCATAATACAGAAATATTCACAAAAAGTTCAAATCACAGTCATATATTAAGCGTACAATAAATAAGTTAAAGATTTTTTATCTTTTATAGACTTTATATAGAAAGGATGTGCGCGCGTGAAGAAGCTGCTCAAATATCTCAAGCCCTACACCAAAGAGTGCATTATAAGCCCTTTGTTTAAGCTGCTTGAGGCAATTTTTGATCTTTTGGTGCCGCTTGTGGTAAAAACTATTATCGACAAAGGCATTGCCGCAGGTGACAAGGGTGTTATCGGCTCTTGCTTTGGCATTTTGGTAGCCTTTGCCGCGGTAGGACTAACCTGCTCGCTCATCGCCCAATATTTTGCCGCGCGTGCCGCCGTTGGTGTGAGCACCGACTTGCGCCGTGACCTATTTGCACACATTCAAAAATTCTCCTATGCACAGACCGACAGTGTGGGAACCTCTACACTCATCACCCGCCTGACGGGTGACGTCAATCAGGTACAGTCTGCCGTCAACTTTACGCTCCGCTTGCTTTTGCGCTCCCCCATCATCGTGTTGGGAGCCGCCGCAATGGCTTTTGCCGTTGACGTACGCGGTGCTTGGGTGTTTGCTGTTATCATTCCCCTTTTGACGGTTATCGTTTTTTCGATTATGCTCAAAACCACGCCCCTTTACAAAAAAGTGCAAAAGAATCTCGACAGCGTTACCGGTGTCGTTCGCGAAAACCTCTTGGGCGTTCGCGTTCTGCGTGCTTTTCGCAAAGAGGAAAACGAGATTGCCCGCTTTTCAAAAGCGAATGAGGAGCACAACCGCGTGCAGAATTTTGCCGGTCGCATTTCTGCGCTGATGAATCCCCTGACACTTGTTGTTGTCAATGCGGGTGTTATCGTTTTGCTCGCATCGGGCGCAAAGTTCGTTGAGGTCGGCAATATGTCTCAGGGTGACGTTGTTGCCCTGACCAACTATATGGCACAAATCCTCATTGAGCTCGTCAAGTTTGCAATGACGGTATTCACCGTAACCAAGGCTCTCGCCTCTGCCGACCGTGTGCAGGCAATCTTCGACACACCCGTTGGAATGGAAACGCTTGACGACGTCAACACTTATGGTAACAACGATGACGCCGTTCGTTTTGAAAACGTTTCACTAACTTATGCAGGAGACTCCGAGGAAACCCTTTCGGGCATCAGCTTTACCGCTCCCCGCGGTGCGACGGTCGGTATTATCGGTTCTACCGGTTCGGGTAAGACATCGCTTGTCAATCTCATTCCGCGTTTTTACGAGGCAACCGAAGGTCGCGTGCTGATAAACGGTCGTGACGTCAAATCTCTCGATATTGACGCTCTGCGCGACGGCATTGCCGTAGTTCCGCAAAAGGCGGTTCTCTTCTCGGGTACGGTGCGCTCCAATCTTTCTTGGGGCAAGCCCGATGCAACCGAGGACGAGATGTGGCAAGCCCTTGAGCGTGCACAAGCCAAGGAATTTGTGATGCAAAAGAACGGTCTTGACGAACCTGTCAGTGCAGGCGGCAAGAACTTTTCGGGCGGTCAGCGTCAACGCTTGACCATTGCGCGCGCGCTGATTAGGGGTGCCGAAATTTTGATTTTGGACGACAGCTCCTCGGCACTCGACTATGCAACCGATGCCGCCTTGCGTGCGGCACTGCATACCATTCCCAACTCCCCCACCGTGTTTATCATTTCACAACGCACTTCGTCCATTCGTCACGCCGACCTCATCCTCGTTATGGAAGACGGACAACTCGTTGACCAAGGAAGGCACGACGAGCTCCTCTCTCGCTGTGAGGTTTACCGCGAAATTCACGAGTCGCAGTTCAAAAAAGGGGGTGACGCGGTATGAAAAAGCTGACCTTTGACCGTCACGCGCTTGCGCGCGTGTTTGCAGGGCTCAAGCATTACCGCTTGGCTCTTGCCGCATCTCTGGGCTTGGCAGCCGCCGTAGTAGCACTCACGCTCTACGTTCCGCTCCTCACAGGACAGGCAATCGACTGCATTGTTGGAAAAGACAACGTAAATTGGAACGGTGTCTTTAAGGCTTGTGTCTCTATTGGTATTTGCATCTTGATTTCGGCTTTGTTCCAATGGTTGATGAACGTTATCAACAACCGCATCACCTACGGTATGGTGAAGAGACTGCGACGCGAAGCCTTTGAAAAATTGCAACGGCTCCCCCTCTCCTATATCGATTCTCATCCTACGGGAGACGTTTTGAGCCGTATGATTAGTGACGTCGACCAATTCACCGACGGACTCCTTCTCGGCTTTGCACAGTTCTTTACGGGAATTTTGACCATTCTCGGCACGCTTGTCATTATGCTGACCCTGCGTTGGCAAATTGCCCTGGTAGTCATTCTCATCACTCCGCTCTCCCTCTTTGTTGCCGCATTCATTGCAAAAAAGACCTATTCGATGTTCCGCCTGCAATCGGCAACACGTGCTGAGCAAACAACACTCATCGATGAATACGTAGGCAACCACAAGGTGGTTTTGGCTTACGGACGCGAGGAAGCTCTGCAAGAGGAATTTGACGAGGTCAATGCCCGTCTTGGCAAATGTGCTCTGCGTGCAACCTTCTTCTCCTCTACCACCAATCCTTCCACCCGATTTGTCAACAACCTCGTTTACGCAGGTGTGGCACTTGTGGGAGCAATGATTTGCATTGCCCCCGGCTCTACTCTGTCGGTTGGTACGCTTTCGGTATTCCTCAACTATGCAAATCAGTACACCAAGCCCTTTAATGAAATTTCGGGCGTTTTGACCGAATTGCAAAATGCACTTGCCTGCGCCGCTCGCGTATTTGAAATTCTCGACGAGCCCGAGCTCACCCCCGATGCCCCCGATGCACACGTCATCACCGAAGCACAGGGCAACGTAGAGCTTTACAACGTCGCTTTCTCTTACACCCCCGAACAAGATTTGATTCGTGACCTGAATCTCACCGTTACCCCCGGACAGCGTATTGCCATCGTCGGTCCTACGGGATGCGGAAAGACCACGCTTATCAATCTGCTGATGCGCTTCTACGATGTGGGCGACGGCAGCATTTCGGTAGACGGTAACGACATTCGCAATGTCACGCGCAAATCACTGCGTGCTTCTTGGGGTATGGTTCTGCAAGATACTTGGCTGCGTGCCGCAACCGTGCGCGAAAACATTTGCATGGGCCGCCCCGACGCCGGCGAGGAAGAAATGATTGCAGCCGCAAAGGCAGCACACGCACATTCCTTTATTAAACGCTTGCCAAAGGGCTACGACACTGTTTTGGGTGAGAACGGCGGTTCTCTTTCCCAAGGTCAAAAGCAGCTCCTTTGCATTGCCCGCGTAATGCTTGTACTCCCCCCGATGCTTATTCTTGATGAAGCAACCTCTTCCATCGATACCCGTATGGAGCTCAAGATTCAAGGTGCCTTTGCCGAAATGATGAAGGGGCGCACATCCTTTATTGTGGCGCACCGCCTTTCTACCATCGAGAGTGCCGACCGCATTCTTGTTATGAAGAGCGGCAAGATTGTGGAACAAGGCACACACGAGGAGCTTCTTGCAAACCGCGGCTTCTATCACCACCTCTATAACAGCCAATTCACAATGGGAACGGCAGAAGATTGACACAAAATTTATGTGATTTTCTAAAAAAAATCACCCAAAATACGCAAGACCTCTGTTTTTGTTCACATTCCCTTTATAAATGAGTGATATAATAATTATAATTACAACAATTAGGAGGCAATCAAATTGCTGGAACTGAGAAGGATCGTAAAAGATTATCAAACGGGAGACACAAGAGTGCGTGCTTTGGCAGGCATCAACTTGCGTTTCCGCCCCAACGAATTTGTTTCCATTCTGGGTCCCTCGGGATGCGGTAAGACCACTCTGCTCAACATCATTGGCGGTCTTGACCAATACACAAGCGGTGACCTGGTAATTGGCGGCGTTTCGACCAAAGAGTACACCGATGCCGATTGGGATACCTATCGCAATCACTCTATCGGCTTTGTATTCCAAAACTATAACCTCATCTCCCACCAAACGGTGCTCGCCAACGTTGAGTTGGCACTAACACTTTCGGGTATTTCCCCCGGAGAGCGCAAATCACGTGCCATCCGCGCTCTGCGCGACGTAGGACTTGCAGCGCATATCAACAAAAAGCCCTCCCAGCTCTCGGGCGGTCAGATGCAACGTGTTGCCATTGCGCGCGCACTTGTCAACAACCCCGATATCATTCTTGCCGACGAGCCTACGGGTGCTTTGGATACCGCTACCAGCGTGCAGATTATGGAGATTTTGAAAAAGATCTCTCGCCGCAAGCTGATCATTATGGTAACCCACAACCCCGAGTTGGCAAAGGAATACTCCAGCCGCATCATCTCGATGGTGGACGGTCGCATCACAAACGACACCAATCCTTGTTGGGGTGGCAGCAGCAGCTTTGATGCTCCCGAATACGCCGCAAAGGAAAAGAAAGCGAAAAAGAGAAAGCTCTTCTCTATCGACACAACCGACGTAGCGAGGTTCGGTCTTAACGGTACGGGTTTTAGAACGTCCCGTATGGCAAAGAAGAACAAAAAGTCGATGTCCTTCTTTACCGCGCTTTCCCTTTCGCTCAACAACCTACTAACCAAAAAGGCACGTACCTTTATGGTATCCTTTGCGGGTTCTATCGGTATCATCGGTATCGCGCTCATCCTTTCGGTCTCCACGGGTGTTAACAACTATATCAACGCTGTGCAAAGAGACACCTTGGCAAGCTACCCCATTCAGCTTTTGGCAGAATCGACCGACCTCTCTTCCCTCATTCGTACAATGATGGAAACGAATGAGAACAAGGATGCCAACCGTGAGCTCGACAAGGTATATGAGAGTACCATTGTGGTAGACCTGATGAACTCTCTCAACTCTGCAAAAACCAACAAGAATGACCTGACGGCATTTAAGAAGCATCTTGAATCGACCGATGCATTCAAGGAATACCTTACCGCTATTCAATATCAGTACGACTTCAACTGGAGCGTATTGACCAAGGATGCCGACGGCGCCGTTATTAAGTCCGATGCAATGGAACTCATCAACGCCATTTACGGCGGTGCTATGAACAACAGCGCCGCAGGCTCGATGATGAATATGGGCGGTATGGGCTCCTCGATGATGGGTGGCTTTAACGTATGGCAAGAAATGCTGCCCGGCATTGGCGAGGGCGAAACCATCAACTCCCTGATTACCGAAGAGTATGACCTCATCTACGGTGACTGGCCGAATGCATACGACGAGGTCGTTTTGGTTGTCAACAAGCAAAACGAAATCAGTGACCTCGCCCTCTACGCTCTCGGTCTGCGTACCGAAAAAGAGATTATGGATGCGCTGATGGCAGCTTCTAAGGGTGAGGTTTTGGACACCACAGAAGCAAAGAGCTGGAGCTACGAAGAGCTCTGCGATATGGAGTTCCGCCTCTTCTTGCAATCCGAATGTTATCAACAACAGCTTGACGGAACGTATAAAGATTACAGCAAGGATCAAGCAGACCTTAAATTCCTCTTTGATAGCAATCTCGGCATTGACCTCAAAATTTCGGGTATCGTTCGCCCCGGTGAAAACACTTCCTCCTCGATTTTGAGCGGTACCATCGCTTACACCTCCGAGTTGACAAAATACGCGATTGAAAAAACCGCAACCTCGAAGTTGATTCAAGATCAAATTGCAAATCCCGATGTCGACATTCTCACAGGCAAGCCCTTTAAGCCTGCGGATGCCGCTAAGCTGACCGATGCACAAAAGAAAGAAGCCGTTATCAACGCACTGAATGATTCGGAAACGGATCCTCTTACAAAGATGGCACTCTTCACTGCATTGATCTCTACCCCCAGCGAAGAGCAAGTCAAGCAAGCGCTCGATGCACAAATTTTGGCGGCAGGCAGCATTCAAAAATTTGCCGCTATGGCATTGGCTCAACAAACCCCCGGTATGACCGTTGAGGCTGCTTTGGAAGCCATTCAAAAAGCCGGAATGGATGACGAGACGCTTTACCACACGTTGTATGATCCTTTTAAAGAGGTATTTACACAACAGTACGCCCAAGCAAAGCAACAAGAAATTAAAGATGATCCCTCAAAGATGATGACCTTGGCAGGCCAAGCAATAGCTACTCTCGACGACAAGAGCTTCGCTTCTCTTTACGACGAGCATCTCGAAAACTATTCCGACTCCACCTATGAGAAGAACCTTGTTCTGCTTGGTGACGTAAGTCTCGATTCTCCCAGCGCTATCAACCTTTACTGTGATACGTTTGAAGATAAAGATTTGATTGCAGAGCTCATTGAAGAATACAACGGAACCGTTAAGGAAGAGCAACAAATCAAATACACCGACTACGTCGCTCTTTTGATGTCCTCGGTAACCACCATCGTAGACGCTATCACCTACGTGCTGATTGCCTTCGTTGCAATTTCCTTGGTAGTATCCTCTATTATGATTGGTATCATCACTTATATCTCGGTACTTGAAAGAACCAAGGAAATCGGTATCCTGCGTGCAATCGGCGCATCCAAAAAGGATATTCGCCGCGTATTCAATGCCGAAACACTCATTGTTGGTTTTGTTGCAGGTGCACTCGGTATTGGTATCACACTCGGACTGAATGTGGTTATCAATATCATCCTGTTCAACCTGACAGGTCTTGTAAACCTCAAGGCCGTTCTGCCTACCACCGCCGCATTCCTCTTGGTTGGTATCAGTATGGCTCTGACCCTCATCGCAGGTATCTTCCCCTCCGGCTTTGCCGCAAAACGCAATCCCGTTGAGGCTCTTAGAACTGAATAAGATTGGATTTTTTGTGGGGAAAACTTCTTAAAAGAAGTTTTCCCCACACCCCTTTCAAGAACTTCCTCACAAATATAACAAAATAGATTTGTAACTCTATTGATAGACAGTCGGCGCGAGCGCAACGCTCGCTTTGGCTTTCGCAAGAAATCAGGCACCACCGAGACCCTGATTTCTAAGAGAGTTGTTACATAAAAAAGCAGCCGCTTTGATAGCGACTGCTTGTTATTCATTTATTTCAAAAACGGATCGAAGAAATCAGCAATTTCTTTCACGTATGTATCCACATCAACGGGGAAACAAAGTCCGTGTCCTGCACCGGGGGTGATGACAAAATGCTTGGGAGCGGCACAAGCGGCAAAGTTTTCCTCGCTCATTTCATAAGGAACAAAAGCGTCGGTGTCACCGTGGAAGAAAATAACGGGTACACGACAGTTCGGCATTGAGGAAATGGGAGAATTAGAGTCGGGATCAAATCCGCCATAGAGGAGTGCCCCAAGACGCACAAAGGGATAGAGGAGATTATCGGGCAGATGCATATCGCGAATGACCTTTTTGATAATTTCCTTTGCCGAAGTGTATCCGCAATCGGCTACTGTTCCAACCACGTTTTTGGGAAGCTCCATAGCGGATGCCATCATAACGGTTGCCGCTCCCATCGAAATACCGCCGAGCAGAATTTTGGCATTGGGATCGATATTTTCAACCACGTATTTCGACCACGCAACGGCATCGCGGCTCTCATTCACACCAAAGGTGATAACGTGTCCTTCACTCTTGCCTGCGGCACGATGATCAACGATGAGCACGTTGTGACCGAGTCTTTGGCAACGGTAAACACCGCCCGAGAGGTCTTGCTCCGAGGTTCCGTGATAGCCGTGGAAAAGAATGTCAATAGGTGCTCCTTTTTCAAATTCGTAATAGGTACCCACGAGCTTGAGTCCATCAAAGGAACGAATGCTGACCTCGGTGTGCGGAAGTGCACGTGCTTGTTTGATCCACTCGATCATTTGCTCGTGGTGCGGTTCGTAAATTTCCCCTGCGGGTACGGGATATTCGGGCCACTTTTCGCGGCGTGAAGCATAAAAAATCTTCAAAAAACAGATGAGTGAAATGGCAAGCACTACGACAAGTGCCGCCAAAAAAACGTATAAGAAGATCATATCAGTCTCCCCTCTTCATTTTTCTTCCATTATTATAACACTAAATGCTGTAAATTGCAATCCCTTTTGGGGCGGTATAAAAAAATACTTGATTTTTTCAACAGACTATGTTATAATGGGCGGGTGAGTGCTAAAATTCGACACACCGCGGAGGTATTTATCATGCAAAACGGCAATATCGAAGTCAACTACAAAAACAAAAAGCGCTACAATTATGCGCGTCGTCCCATTCGTCAGCCTATGTTTATTGTTTGGCTCATTTGGTTCCTTTCCAAAATGATGCTCATTGGCAAAAAATTCAAAATTGAAAAGGTTGGTATGGAAGGTCTCAAGCCCCCCTATATGATTCTTTCCACCCACCAATTTTTTATTGATTTTGAATTGACCGCTCTCATCACCACCCCTCACAGAGTTAACAACGTAGTTGCTCTTGACGGCTTCTACCGCCGCCCGTGGCTGATGGAACTCATCGGCGCTATCGGCACACGTAAGTACATCACCGACTTAGCACTTATCAAATCCATCTATCACGTACTCAAAAAAGGCGACGTGCTTTGTATGTATCCCGAAGCGCGTTATTCCCCCTGCGGCATTACTTCCTATATGCCCGACTCGATGGGCGCACTTGTAAAGCGCGCAAAAGTTCCCGTTGTTACCATCGTCCATCACGGCAACCACTTGCATTCCCCTTTTTGGAACTTCCGCAAAAAGCGCAAGGTTCCGCTCCACACCATAGCAACACTTTCGCTCACCCCTGAGCAAATTGAAAAAATGAGCGTAGCGGAGATCAACGAGCACCTCAAAGCGGCTCTCCAATACGACGAATATAAATATCAAAAGGAAAACAACATCCTCATTACCGAGCCCTACCGCGCGGAAGGACTGCACAAGGTTCTTTACCAATGTCCGCATTGTATGAAGGAAACCATGGCTTCGGAAGGCACGTACATCTTTTGCACCTCTTGCGGCAAAAGGTGGGAGCTTTGCGAAAACGGCGAATTGAAAGCCACCGAGGGTGAAACCGAATTCCCCCACGTGCCCGATTGGTATTTGTGGGAGCGCGAGCAGGTCAAGGCCGAAATTGAGCGCGGAGAATACTCCTTCACAGATGACGTAGACGTTTACACCCAACCTCGTTGTTGGAAATTCGACCACATCGGCCCCGGCAAGATTACGCACGATGAAGAAAACGGATTTGTCTTGACAGGACACTATCGCGGCGCGGATTACCGCACACAACGCCTGCCTATTCAAAACAACAGTCTGCACATTGAGTACGATTGGGTTTACGTAAAACCCGAGGATTGCTTTGAAATTTCGGTAGACAACGATTCCTTCTACTGCTACCCCACCAAGCAGAACGTTATTACTAAATTGGCGTTTGCAACCGAAATTCTCTACGAGAGAGCGGTAGAAAAGAAAAACGCTGTAAAAACAGTAAAATAAACAACACACGCCCGTGCAAAACGCACGGGCGTGTGTTGTTTTAATTCATTTTTGTCATTTCACGTTGTGCCATAACGAGACCATAGTAGATGCCCTCTTTTTCCATTAGTTCATCGTGCGTGCCGACCTCGGCAACAGTACCTTCATTCAGCACCACAAGCCTTGTGGCGTTGCGGAGCGTGGAAAGTCGATGTGCTATGGCGATGGTGGTTCTGCCCGATGCGAGAGATGCGAGCGCATCTTGAATGAGTTTTTCGGTTTGGGTATCGAGCGCCGAGGTCGCCTCATCGAGAATGAGAATGCGTGGGTCGTGGAGTAACGCGCGCGCGATTGCAATACGCTGTCGCTCTCCGCCCGAGAGGGTGTGTCCTCTCTCGCCTACGTATGTATTGTAGCCATCAGGCAGGCGAACGATAAACTCGTGTGCGCCCGCCATTTTGGCGGCATTGATGACCTCTTCTCGCGTAGCATTCGGCTTGGCATAGGTCAAGTTTTGCCAAATGGAACCCGTAAACAGGAAGGTCTCCTGCAATACCACGCCCATTTGTTGGCGGAGTGACTCCTGCGAGATGTTGCGCACGTCCACACCGTCAATGCAAATCGAGCCCTCGTCAACGTCGTACATACGCATTACAAGGTTGATAAGCGTCGATTTCCCAACTCCCGATTTGCCTACAAGACCGATAAACTCGCCCGGTTTTACGTGCAAATCCACGTCGTGCAGAACATCCTCGCCTGCACTGTAACCAAACGCGATGTTGTTGATATCAATGTAACCGTCTATATGCGAAAGCTCCTCTTCGTGTCCGTCGGTAACGTCGACGTTTTCGTCGATGATGTCATACACACGGGTTAAGGATACCATCATATGCATAAACATTCTCGGGAAGCGCATCAGCGCCATCAAGGGACCGAAAATCATAGACGTATAGGACGAGAACTGCGACATTTCACCCGCACTCATTTTGCCTGCCAGCATTTGCGTGCCAACGTAATAAAGCAGGACGAACTCGCCAAAGCCCATCAAAAATTGCAAAATGGGCATCAACACCGCCCAAAAACGCTCGATGCGGAGCTGCAGGTCTTTTTCCTGCGCCGCAACACCGACAAAGCGTGCCTCTTCCTTCTTTTCCATTCCGTAGGACTTGACTACGCGAATACCCGAAAAGATATCGTGCAGTACGGCACTGCCCTCGGAATTGATGTTCCAACGCTTGCGGAACATCGAGTGCATAAAACGCCAAAAGAGGCGGAAACAAAGGGCTACGAGCGGCATGGGAATGAGAATCAGTGCCGCCATAAGTGGATCATAGCCAAACATCAGCACCGAAATACCAAGGAGTAAGAGTACCTGTTCGATCATATTGGGAACGTGGTCGACAAGGAAGCGCTTAATCTCCTGTGTGTCGCCGTTGACGTGCTTCATCAAGTCGCCCGACGTACGAGCGGAAATTTTGGCAATGGAAAGCTCTTGAATTTTGCGGAACACCATATCGCGCAAGCGCAGAACAAGATTGTTGCCCGCAACTGCGAGAAAGTATCCGCGCGCCATACCAATGAGGCGACGCAAAATGTTTGCCAAAAGGAGCGAGAGGACAACACCGAAAAAGCCTAAAAGAAAGACAGTATTTGCCTCGGCTTCGGTGTTTTGAATGTAGCGGTCAACCATATCGCGGTTGATCATCGGAATGATGATGCTCACTCCCGTACTCAAGAAAAAGAGCACAACAGAAATGGCAATGCGCCACCATTCAGCGCGTGCAAGCCCCAATAGGCGGCGAATAGCACGCGTTTTGGAAGCACAGTGCGGACAAACGTGTGAGCCACGCGGATAAGGCTTTTGACACTTGGGGCAAAGCTTACCCTCGGTGTCGGTATCCGTTTCCCCTTTTTCGATTATGCCTTGGCGCAAATAGCGGTTGATGTGCTTAACTGCTTTGCCAAGTGCGTTTTGCTGCGTGTTGTCGGCGCGCGCACACAAAATGGTCTCGCCGTCACTTTTGCGCTTGTATTCTATCCAACAGCATCCCACACCGCGACCGAGACTGACGCACTCGATGTTTTCCATCTTCTCGCGCAATCCAATCTTTCCACCGCGCCAAACGGTGAGTTCCTCTTTTGTAAAAAGAACAACGTTTTCGGTCTGTTTGGTTGGTTCTGCAAGGTCGAGACGGGTAATGAACAGCTCTACCGTGTTGGCAGCATCCCATTCGGGAGAAAGCTCGCAAACCCTCTGCTCGGGCGTTGGTTTCCTTGTTTTCTTCATCTTCCAACACCTCAAAGGTAAAGTTCTATCTTCTTGTAGCTCTTGCGGTCAAGAGCCTCAACGTCGGGGATTTCAAAGCGGTTGCCGTTGACGTCCAAAAGAACGACTCTGCCGCCCGTGGCGCGAATGATACTGCGGTAGGTATCGTGCAATGTAAAGTTGACGTTGCCTTCAGCAGTATGCACACGCCAATAAGAGAAGCCGTAACGCTCCTTTACACCCATAATTTTATCAATAACGGGGGCGTAATATCGGCGAGAAAGCTCGGTGCGAAGAAGCTCCTCGCCCGCAGCGGCAAACAGCGATACGTTTTTGATAATGCCGACCTCGGCTTGCTCTTCGTTCATAACCGAGATGAATTCCCATTCGAGTTCAAACGGGAACTGACGGCAGAGGAATGCCCTGCCCTCATAGCCTTCGGTTTTGATATGTAAAAAATCGTTTTTGAGGTAGAAGGTGGCGTTTTCGGGGGTGAGCCATACGGTGACCGACAGCTCAGCCAAGGTTCGTGCAGGTCCTTTGTCAGGACCTTTTCCAAAAGGTCCTCCCGGGAATGGAGGTCTGTTACCCATAGGTGGTCTCATATCGGTTCTCCTTTCTTACTCACTAATGCCCGCACTCTTGAGGGCTTCCTCTTGCAAGGTGAATAGCTTTTTGTAAACGCCGTCCTCCTTTTGAAGCAGCTCCTTGTGCGTGCCACGTTCCGCGACCTTTCCGTGCTCGATAACAACCAATTCGTCGGCATCGCGCAGGGTGGAAAGGCGGTGGGCTATCATAATGGTGGTCTTGCCCTTGATAAGCTGGGCAAGTGCTTCTTGGATCTTGCGCTCGGTGGCGGTATCCATTGCCGCGGTCGCCTCATCCAAAATGAGAATTTTGGGATTTTTCAAAATGGCGCGCGCAATCGAAACACGTTGGCGCTCGCCGCCCGAAAGATCTTGATATCCAAAGCCGATGCGTGTATGATATGCATCGGGAAGCTTCATAATAAAGTCGTGTGCGCCTGCACACTTGGCCGCTTCTACAACCTCCTCGAAGGTTGCATCAGGGCGCGCGTAGCGGATGTTTTCCAGTATCGTTCCCATAAAGAGATATGTCTCCTGCGAAACGATAGCAATGTGACGGTAAAGTGAGGCAAGCTCCAAATCCTTAACGGGGTAGCCGCCTATGCGAATCTCACCCTCGTCCACATCGTACATACGCATAAGAAGATTAGCAAGCGTGCTCTTGCCCGCGCCTGTATGGCCGACAATACCGAGAACCTTTCCGTCGGGAACGTCAAAGCTGACGTCGTTGATGATTTTTCTGCCCTTTTGATAAGAGAAGCTGACGTTTTCAAATTCTACACTGCCACCCAAATGCTCGGGGCGCTCGGGGTTTTCTTTCTCTACCACATCGGGCTCGGCATCCATAATTTCAAACAGACGCTGTAACGCATTGGAGCAATCGGCGGTCATATCGAAAAAGTGGACGAAGAACTCAAGGGGTGAGTAAATCATATTCATATAGGCGATAAAGGTCAAGAGCGTTCCGTAGGTCATACCTCCCCGTCCCGCAATAATCATCCAGCCGCCCAGAGCCCACGCCACAATGTTGCCAAGATAGAGCAGCTGCTGTGCCACAGGTCCTGTGTAATTGGAAAAGAGGGCTAACTTCTTTTCGCTTGAGGCAAGATTTTTGTTTCGAACCGTAAAGCGCGTGATTTCAACGTCCTCTTTGGAGAATGCTTTGACAACACGCATACCCGAAAAAACGTCGGCAAGGAAGGAGTTCATCTGCTTGGAGCCTGCAAAACGGCGTGCGTGGTACATTCTTTGCCGACGGTACATCCATTTGACAAACAGCAAAAATGCAGGCACGGTAACGAGAGACACAAGCGCCAACATCGGTTGCATAACAAAGAGCAGAACCGACAGAACAATGACCTGCACGATGTTGATAAGCATATACGGCACACCGTCGCAGAAGAAGGAATAGATAGTGTTGGCGTCCTCGTTGATTTGCGTCATAAGTCCGCCCGTCTGTCGCCCTGTAAAAAATCCCAAGGAAAGTCGCTCAATGGCAGAAAAAATGGTCTTTTTGAGGTCAAATACCATATTTGCCGCAATGCGCGAGGTGACGTAGTTGTTCACCATTGTAACAAGGGTTTTGAGAAGTCGCGTAGCAATAATCAATCCCAACACGAGCAAAATCTCACCCGCAAATTCGCCAACACCGTAAATAACTTCGTCATAGAAGAATCCGCTGGAAAGATAGGGCGCGAGAATGCTCAGGGCGGTCATTGCCGCCAAAGAAAGCATTGTAATGATGATAGATGCGCGATAACGCATCAAAAATACCGAAAAACGGCGGAAGAGCTTGCCCTTTTCCATACAGTGCGGGCAAATGCGGCGGTTGAGGTCGGGGTATCGCAAGCCGCACTTGGGGCATTGCTTGGCGGCAGGGTCATCCTTTTCGTCAATTACGACCTCTTCGCCAAGGGCGACCTTGTTTGCATATTTGGCAAAGAGGAACATCGACTCTTTGCAAAAATTGGTAAAGGCAGCAAGCAAAATGGGGGTGTTCTCTTCCCCTCGGTGCGCAACCAAGCGTCCCGAAGAAAGCAACTCCTCCACAGCAATGCCGCGTAATTCTCTAATAGGATAGGTTGTTGCGGTCGGGGAATCCACTCCCGTACCTTTATGTAGAAGAATGAGAGACTCTGTTGTAGCGAACAGATATTCATCCCCCACGGCGTGCTCGCGCGTGCGGTCGGCGTGTGCCGCCAACAGTATGGAATCGGTATCGGTGCCCTGTGACGCTAAAAGCTCCAATACATCCTTTGGTATGCGGTCAATGGCAAACACGGCTCTCCCCCTTTCTAAAAACAGTACGGGCAAAACGGATTATGTAACCCCCTTGGGAAAGGGGGCGACGCATTTAGCGCTCGTTCTTTTTTTGCTCGTACTGATTGTTATTCTGTCTGTTTTGATTGTTGTTTTGATTCTGATTGTTGTTTTGATTGTTGTTTTGATTCTGATTGTTGTTTTGGTTGTTGTTTTGGTTGTTGTTTTGATTCTGATTGTTGTTTTGCTTGTTTTGGTTCTTGTTTTGGTTTTGATTTTGGTTTTGGTTTTGCATAATGAGTGCTCCTTTTTTGTAATTTGGGAATTACGTACTCATTATGCCCACTTTTATTCGTGGTTATTCGTTGCGCGGGTATTGAATTGCCACTCTAAGCGGTCGAGCAAAGCATACAGCAAGGATGCGAATGCAATGGTAGCGGCCGTAACCGCGGGAACCGATATCCACCAAAGCCATGGGTAATCTAATTGAAAGATGGATTCGAATGCCAAGGAAGTTGCTGCCGCAAAAAACAAAATTTCGCAAACAAGAATGCGACGGCCAAAGGATTTGTGCAGTCGCGCGGTGGCACGTGCCGAAATCCCCTCTGTGTTGGGGCCCTCATAGCTCTCATAAATGCGGTCTTTGACGAAATCGGATAACAGATTCAAAAGAATCCAAAATACGCCTGCCGCCAAAAACGAGCCCGCAACTTGCATAGCACGCAAGCCCAAAAAGAGGCTGTATGCGTCGGGATCCCATCCCGATGCTTCGTAAGAATACTGCTTGGTGTAATAGTTGTTGAGCCAAAGTTCCCCAATGCTCATAGCACCGAGTGCTCCTGCTGCGATGTAAAAGGTCTTGGGGCGTTTTAAATCCTCGCCGAAAATCAGCACACCGATGCACGCAAAAATCGCGCACAAAAGGTTGGGGACGAGAATTTTCTGTTCGATACAAACGTTCACCGTAAGTGCCGCTCCAATGGTCAAAAAAACAATGCCAAAGCGCAAACGGCGCATACTGAGCATATCACTCTGCGGCAAAATATCACGCTCGTAGCGTTCTTTGATGGATTCCATCATTGCTCTGTCGCGCGTGAACAAAACAATAAACCGGATAAAGCGGATAATCCACACCAAAAACAGGACGGTCAACACCATCATTGCGCTCACGCGGAAAAGCCAAACGAACTGATACCAATCGAAGGGGAGCTTTTCCACCTCGTATTCAAAGGTCGTCAGTACCGACAGCTCGGGAAGGACCGAGAACAGTGCCGAAAGCACTACAAACACGCCCGAGGCTCTTTTCATACGCTCGCAAAGGTTGCTCTTGCGCTTTCCGTAATCAAATACGGCTTTTCCCTCGTGGCGCTCGGCAAGCTCCCAAAAGCCTTTGAAGAGGTCGCGATATGCGGGAACGGCAAAATAGATTTGCGGCACCGCCATTACAAAAGCACAAAGGAGCACCATTGTGGGAATCTCCTGCGGATTGAGCTTGGGCTCTTTTGCAAGCACGTTGTAGATGTAATATTGCATGAGCCATCCGCCAACGCTAATCCAAATGAGCGTGCGGAAACGTTTTAGCGCATCGGCAATCGAGGAATTGAGGTCCGCAAGGCGGAACAGAGCTACGCACAAAAGCAAGTAGCCGATACAGTCGGGCAAAATATCGTAAAAAGCAACTACGGGGTTTGCAAGCATAATAACGCCGGGGATGAGCCAACCGATCCCGAGCTTTGTTTTCTGTTTCATTGCGTACCTCCCTTCCCGTCAAATTTTGACGATTATTTCTTCTTTTTCTTTTTGTGTTTTTTATTTGTGTTGTTGTTTTGGGGCTTTTTTTCCATGTGCTTGTGCCAAAAGGCATCGCCGTCGGCGCGTGAATTTTCCTTGAGCTTGTCCATTGTTTTATCGTAGGAATCGCGCATACGGTTAACCCACGCAAAGCGAGAGGGCTTGGAAGCAACCTCTTCGTCTCCCTCGGCGCAAATGTTTTTGGAACAGCGCAAAAGGAGAATGCCGTTGGAAACGAGATAAACTAAATTGAACAATCCCATCGAAATGCTCAAATAAGGCAAAACCTTTTCACCAATGGCTGGCATATTGCAAAGTAGGAACAACGCGCCCCAAATGCCAACTGCCAAGGTGTTATACATTGCGTGTGAGGAAAGCTTATTCAACCCTACCTCAAGGGCGAGAATACGAATGGCGTAAAGCAACGCAAAATGGAACAAAAGAGTTATGGCAAAGCTTGTCCACGTAACAACGGTCAGCAACAGGTCAGCGGCAGTTCCCTCCCAAACGAGCCACGCCTTGGCAATATCCTGCCACAAACGGCAGAGTCCCAAGGCAAACATAGGGATCGTGAGCCACCTTGCGGCGTCGAAGGCTACGCAAAAGCGACGAAGGCTGCAAAGTGCCCAAAACATGAGCGCCGAGCCTGCCAAAAGTGCGAGTGAACCAAAGCCCACTGACGAAGCCGTGATATAGATGACGTAGGTAACAAGGTACCCAAGCAACAAATAACCGAATCCCATACTACCCTCGCTTATCCGTTGCTCTGCCCCGAGGTGCGCAAGCAGCAGTTCTTATACTTCTTGCCGCTACCGCAAGGACAAGGGTCATTGCGTCCTACACTGTTAGCATTTTTTACAACGGTCTGTCCCGATGCCTTTTTGACAACGATCTTTTTTTGCTTGGGGCCGCCCGAAAAACCGGCGGTGATAGGATTGGCTACCTGCACACGCATAATGGGCTTGGGTTGCGGTACAACCGACAAAATGGCGCGTACCGTTCCCTGACGGATATCCTCAACCATAGCATCGAACATATCGGCACCTTGAATACGGTACTCGACAATAGGGTCACGCTGTGCGTAGGATTGCAATCCGACAGTGCTCTTGAGGTCGTCCATCGTATCGATGTGCTCCATCCACGCGGTGTCGACGTTGCGCAACAGAACTGCACGCTCGACCTCGCGGAAGGTCTCCTCGCCAAACAACGCTTCCTTTTCGGCATAGCGGTCAAGCGCTCTTTGCGAAAGCTCCTCTTCGATATCCTCACGCTTCAGGCGGCGAAGCTGCTCTTCATCAAAGCGGTAATCCTCTTCGGTTGTCAAAAGACCGAGATAGTGAGCACGCAGACCGTCAAAGTCCCAATCCTCACGTTCATCGCTGCCGAGATAGGTTGTAACGGCGGCAGCAACAGAGCCCGTAATCATCTTTTCAATCGTGCCAGAAATATCCTCACCGTTGAGAACGTCGGCACGTTGCTTGTAGATGATGGTTCTTTGTTGATTCATAACGTCGTCATACGACAAAACGTATTTACGGCGTTGGAAGTTGTTATCCTCAATTCTCTTTTGCGCGTTCTCGATGGCACCCGAAAGGATTTTAGCATCAATGGGCATATCCTCGGGCATATTGAGGGCACTGACGATGCCCTGCAAACGGTCTGTGCCAAACAAGCGCATCAGGTCATCCTGCATAGAAAGGAAGAAGCGAGATTCACCGGGGTCGCCCTGACGGCCGGAACGTCCGCGCAGCTGATTGTCAATACGGCGGCTTTCGTGACGCTCGGTACCCAAAATGAACAAGCCGCCTGCGGCACGCACGCGCTCTGCCTCGGGTTCAATTTCTTTTTTGTATTTTTCTACCAGCTCGCGATAGATGCGTCTGGCTTCCATAATTTCTTCGTCGTCAATATCGGTAAAGCCCGCGCAAGCGGCGATAGCGTGTTCGGAAATCTCCATACGGCGCATATCTGCCTTTGCCATAAATTCGGGGTTACCGCCAAGCAGAATATCGGTTCCGCGTCCTGCCATATTAGTGGAAATGGTAACGGCTCCCTCTTTACCTGCCTGCGCAACGATTTGCGCCTCGCGCTCGTGATACTTTGCATTGAGCACGGTGTGCGGAATGCCCGCGCGCTTGAGGCGGAGCGAGAGCTCCTCGGATTTATCGATAGAAACCGTACCAACGAGCACGGGTTGTCCTTTTTCGTGACAAGCGCGCACCTGCTCGACGATTGCCTGATATTTGCCCTCGATGGTGCGATAAACGGCATCGTTGTGGTCAATGCGAATCATCGGCATATTGGTGGGAATCTCAACAACGTCGAGAGAATAGATTTCACGGAATTCATTTTCCTCGGTCAGAGCGGTACCCGTCATACCCGAAAGCTTGCGGTACATACGGAAGTAGTTTTGGAAGGTGATGGTTGCAAGCGTTTTGTTCTCTTTTTGCACTTGTACACCCTCTTTTGCTTCGATAGCTTGGTGCAAGCCGTCGGAATAACGGCGACCGGGCATCAAACGTCCCGTAAAGGTATCAACAATCATAACCCCCTGCTCGTTGACAACGTAGTCAACGTCAAGGTGCATACAGCCGTGTGCCTTGATAGCTTGTTGAACGTGATGAGAAAGCGTTGCATTTTCGGCATCGTTAAAGTTTTCAACGCCAAAAAATTCCTCTGCCTTTTTGGCACCCTTTGCCGTTAGGACGGCATTGTTTGCCTTTTCGTAAACGATGTAGTCGGCATCGATTTTATCCTGGTCCTCTTTGGCATCCATCTCCTTGACAATGTGCTTGCGCATGGTGCGAACCAAGCGGTCGGCGCGCTCGTAAAGGTCGGTAGCCGTCTCGCCCATACCCGAAATAATAAGAGGCGTTCTTGCTTCGTCAACAAGAATAGAGTCCACCTCGTCCACAATGGCAAAATCGTGGCCGCGTTGAACCATTTGCTGCTTATAAATGACCATATTGTCACGCAGATAGTCAAAGCCGAACTCGTTGTTCGTACCGTAGGTAATGTCGGCGGCGTAAGCAGCCTTCTTCTCCTCGGGGCTTTGGTCGTGCACAACAAGACCGGTGGTCATACCCATAAACTCGTAAACACGTCCCATTTCGTCGGCACCGACACGTGCGAGGTAGTCGTTGACCGTGACGATATGAACGCCCTTGCCGCGAAGCGCGTTGAGATATGCGGGAAGCGTTGCAACCAACGTTTTACCCTCACCCGTTTTCATTTCGGCAATACGTCCTTGATGGAGCACGATGCCGCCGAGCACCTGCACACGGAAGGGGCGCTTGCCAAGCACGCGGTCGTCCGCCTCTCTGATGGCGGCAAATGCCTCGGGCAGAATATCGTCCAAGGTCTCGCCTGCAGCAAGACGCTCGCGGAATTTGGGAGTCATCGCCTGCAATTCGGCATTGCTCATTGCGCGGTAGGTATCTGCAAGAGCGTCGACTTGGTCGGCAATCACCTTGAGTTTTTTGAGTTGTCGTTGGCTGTAAGTGCCAAAAATTTTGGTTACGAGTGACATAACGGAGTGTCCTTTCTTGCCGCGCCTTGCGCGCGCGACACGCGGGTGTAAAATACAGTTAAATCTATTATACTACATTTTGGGGCGAAAATATATTATGATATTGTAAATTTTGCGCAAATGCCTTGCACATTGAAAGAAAATGTGCTATGATGTAAAAAAAGAAACGATGGAAAGGTTCCCTTATGGCAAAAATCAACATTGTACTCCACGAGCCCGAAATTCCGCAAAACACGGGCAATATTGCACGCACTTGCGCGGCAACGGGTGCGGCTTTGCACCTCATTCGCCCCTTGGGCTTTGCCATTGACGACCGCAAGCTCAAGCGCGCGGGACTTGACTATTGGCATCAACTTGATATTACCTATTACGACGGTCTTGACGATTTTTATGCCAAGAATCCGGGAGCAGAGGTCTATTATTTCAGCACCAAAGCCCCCAACCTCTACACCGAAATCGAATACCCCAACCCCGTTTTCATTATGTTTGGCAAAGAGACAAAGGGACTGCCCGAGGAGCTGCTGCACAACAACCCCGACCGTTGCGTGCGTCTGCCGATGCGCGAGGGCTTGCGCTCTCTCAACCTTTCCAACTCGGTGGCGATTGCCGTTTATGAGATTTTGCGTCAAAATGGCTTTGCCGACCTCAAAACCGCGGGCGAGTTGACACAATTCAGTTGGGAGGAATAACGATGAACGAAAAAACCGTTTTGGTGGCAATGAGTGGCGGTGTGGACTCAAGCGTTTGCGGACTTCTGTTGCGCGATGCGGGCTATGATTGCCGCGGAGTGATGATGCGACTCTTCTCCCCCGAGGATATTCTTTCAAACGCTCCCTGCGCCGACAAAAATGCCGAAGCTGATGCCGCACGCGTAGCAGTTGCACTCGGGTTCCCCTTCTCCGTTCACGATTTCTCGGGCGAATTTCGCCGCGAGGTCATCGATTATTTCATTCACACATACGAGATGGGTGGCACACCCAACCCCTGCGTGCAATGCAACAAAACAATGAAATTTGGTAAGCTTGCCGAGCTTGCCACCGCAAAAAACTGTGACAAAATCGCCACGGGACACTATGCGCGCATTATCAAGGATGTCAACGGCAGAAGTCTGTTAACGTGTGCCACCGATAAATCGAAAGACCAAACCTACGTACTCTGGCAGCTCTCGCAGGAGCAGCTCTCTCGCACGCTTCTGCCCCTTGGGGAACTAACAAAAGCAGAAGTAAGAGAAATTGCCGAAGCCCACGGATTATGCAATGCTCAACGCAAGGACAGTCAAGATATCTGCTTCATTCCCGACGGCGATTATGCCGCTTTTATTGAACACGTGACGCAAAAAACGCCAAAGCCCGGCAACTTTATTGACCTTGACGGTCATATCCTCGGCAGACACAAGGGTGCTATTCGCTACACGGTTGGACAGCGCAAGGGACTTGGTATTGCCCTCGGTGCTCCCGCTTACGTTTGCTCCAAGGATATGAAAAAGAACACCGTAACGCTTGGCAAAAACGAGGATTTGTTCAAGGATACGCTCGTGGCTCACGAAATCAATCTCATTGCTACCGATAAACTGACCGCTCCCATTCGTGCCGAGGCGAAAATCCGTTATTCCGCGCAACCTGCACCCTGCACCGTAGAACAAACCAACATCGACACTCTCACCGTCCGCTTTGATACTCCTCAACGCGCCATCACGTCGGGACAGTCGCTCGTCCTCTACGACGGCGACACCGTCATAGGCGGCGGAATAATAGAAGGATAAGGTTTCGTGGGGGAACCCTTTTTGAGAAAAGGGGTCCCCCACACCCCTTCCCAAAAACTTTCGCACAATAATTATCTAAATAAATTCGTTAGTATACGGATAGACAGTCGGCGCGAGCGCACCGCTCGCTTTGGCTATCGCAAGCAGCTGGGTAGCGAAGCGGCGTGAGCGGAATGAATGACAGTCCGGTGGACTGTCAGAACGCGAACGGGACCGAGCCGTAGCGAGACCCACCAAGACCCCATCCGCTAAGAAAGTTGTTCGCCCATCAGCAAAAATAACACAGACAAAAAGACGCTCACCGCAGTGAGCGTCTTTTTGCTTATTTTTCGTTCAGTTTTTGCAAAACGGTATCAAATTCCGCCAAATCTGCAATTTCAAACTCAGGAGTAATGCCACCGCGCTCGCGGTGATGGGGATTGAACCAACAGGTGTGCATTCCCGCATTGATGCCACCCTGAATATCAGAGGTAATACTGTCGCCAAGGATGATGGCTTCAGCGGAATTGTACCCTTCTATCTGCCCTGTGGCTCTCTCAAAAAACTCGATTTGCGGCTTGTCGGCGCCAAGCTCCTGCGAGAGGAAGATGCCCTTGAAATAGCGCGCGATTCCCGCACTCGCAATGCGGCTTTTTTGCACAACGGTAGTGCCGTTAGAGGCGATATAGAGAGAGTAATTGCGCGAAAGAGTCATCAAAAGTCGCGGAGCACCGTCAATGAAAAAGTGACCTTGACTCAGGTTCTTTTCATAAAGGCTTTGCGCCACGTTTGGGGATACGTTCATTCCCAACTCCTCGAACAGTTGTTGAAATCTGCCCGTGAGCACCTGCTCGCGCGTCAGCTCCTTGCGCTCCAATGCTTGCCAATGCGCGCGGTTGATTTGACTGTAACGCGTAATGACCGCTTCGGTCGGGTCAACGTTGAGCGATTGCAGGGTTTTGGCAAGTGCCACCGCCTCGGAGCGGTGAAAATCGAGAATGGTATCGTCGAGGTCTAAAAAAATAAATTTTATCATAGGTCTCCTTATTTGAGTATAACGTTCTCGCGGCCGAGGAGCGCATAAAGCTGCTCCAAAAGATAAGGTGTTAAAGATACACCCAACGGTGTGGTCTCGTAACGCTTTTCGTTGGCATAGAAGAAGAAGGCGGGGAAATCGCCTTCAAGGATTTCCAAAAGGTTTCGCACCTTGCAGAAAAGCTCGCCGCGGTCGTCGGGAACGCGCACGAACAGTCTTTTCGCATCCTTGATTTGGGGCGCGGAAGTAGCGGTTTTTTGTTCCTTTTCAGGTGCTTTTTGCGCATACGTGGGCATTTTTTGCTCGGGTCTCTGCTCTTTTACAAGAGAGGGGTCGAAGCGGTTATTCTCCACCAATTCTTCAACTGTTCCGACAAGAAGCTTGGCGTCCTCTTCCTCGCGCAGCGAGACAGTACCGCGCACAAGCACTGCATTGTCGCGCACAAGAAGCGGAGAAAGCTCTTCAAAAATGTTCGGGAAGACGATACATTCCACCTCTGCGGTGCGGTCTTCCAAGGTAAAAAACGCCATACGCTTGCCGTTTTTGGTGCCTTTGACGGTGACCGAGGTAATCACGCCAACCGTTTTCATCGCGACGCGGTCAACGGGGTCGGCATCCTCTCCAACCATATCGGAGATGGGTGAAAATTGCAGCATACTCGTATGTTTGCTGTATTCGTCAAGCAAGCTACCCGAAAAATACATTCCCGCGGCTTCTTTTTCAAGCATCAGTTTTTCACGCACGCTCAGCTCAGGAATATCGGGGTATTTCACAGCAGGGGCTTCGGTACTGACCTGACCGGGCATCGAGAACATATCAAGCTGTCCTTCAAGGTTATCCTTGCCCTTTTGCAAAGCGCGCTCAATCATGGCGTCGTGAACAGCCAAAAGCTGACTGCGATATTTGCCAAGGCAATCGAATGCCCCGCCCTTGATAAGCGCTTCTACCATACGGCGGTTGAGCTCCCCTGCGGAAAGTCGGTTGATAAAATCATCAAACGAGGTGAATTTTCCGTGGCGACGTTCTGCGAGGATGTGCTCAAGGAAATGCACACCCACGTTTTTGAGTGCCAAAAGTCCAAAACGGATATCCTTGCCCGAGGTCGAAAAGGTCATACGACTCTCGTTAATGTCAGGCGGGAGCACGCGAATACCGCGCGAGTTACACTCTGAGATATATTCGGCAACCTTGGTTTGGCTGCCGAGCACGCTTGTGAGAAGTGCCGCCATATACTGTTGCGGATAGTGACATTTGAGATACGCCGTGCGATAGGAAATGATGGCATAAGCCGCCGCGTGCGACTTATTGAAGGCGTAGTTTGCAAAGCTCTCCATATCCGAGAAGAGCTGCTCGGCAACCGCCGCATCCACTCCCCTTTCCTTGGCACCTGCAACAAAGCATTCGCGCTCGGAAAGAAGCACGTCCGCCTTCTTTTTAGACATTGCGCGGCGCACGATGTCTGCGTGGCCGAAGGTATAGCCGCCGATTTCGCGGAAGATGCTCATAACCTGTTCCTGATAAACCACGCAGCCGTAGGTGGAACGCAGGATAGGCTCGAGCGCGGGAGTGACGTACGTCACCTTATCGGGGTTGTGTCTGCACTCGATAAAGGTGGGGATGGAGTCCATCGGTCCGGGACGGTAGAGCGCGATGGCAGCAATCACGTCGTCAAGCGACTCGGGGCGCAGATTGGTAAGCATCTGTCTCATACCTCCCGACTCTAATTGGAAAATACCGCTCGTTTTGCCCGACGAGATGAGCGCATAGGTCTCGGCATCGTCAAGGGGGAGTTTTTCAATATCAAAATCGGGTTCGCTCTCTCGAATCATTCCCTCTGCATCGTGCAGAATGGTAAGATAACGCAGAGCCAAAAAGTCGAATTTTAAGAGTCCCAAGGAAGCAACCGTATCCATATCGAACTGCGTAACGACAGTGCCGTTACTGAGTGCAACAGGCAGATAATTGCTAATGGGTTTATCGGTGATAACTACGCCTGCGGCGTGAATAGACACGTTGCGCGGCATACCTTCCAGTGAGCGCGCAGTATCCACCAAGCGGCGCACCTGCTCCGAGCTCTCGTAAAGCTTTTTGAGGTCGGGCAAAGAGAGGGCGTGGTCGATGGTCATATTGAGTTCTTGCGGAATGGCACGCGCTACCACGTCGACGTCGGCATAGGACATTCCGAGAGCTCGTCCAACGTCGCGGATAGATGCTCTTGCCGCCATAGTACCAAAGGTAATGATTTGCGAGACGTGGTCGGAACCGTATTTACGGGTGACGTATTCGATGACCTCATCGCGGCGGTTGTAGCAAAAGTCAACGTCGATATCGGGCATAGTGACACGCTCGGGGTTGAGAAAACGCTCAAAAAGCAAATCAAATCGAATGGAATCTACATCGGTAATACCGAGCGCGTAAGCAACAAGGCTACCCGCTCCCGAACCACGTCCGGGGCCTACGGGAATATCACGGCTCTTGGCATAGTTAACGTAGTCTTGCACAATCAAAAAGTAATCTGCAAAGCCCATTTCTCCAATGACGCCAAGCTCATATTCAAGGCGCGCGCGATAGTCCTCTTCGGTGTGTTCCGAGAAGACAACGTGTCCTCGTGCAATGCGCTCCCTAAAGCCTTTTTCGGTCAACCAACGCAAATATTCCTCTGCCGTAAGAGCATTGGGGCACGGGAATTTGGGCAGATACTGGGTATCAAAATCAAAATCGACCGCGCACATATCGGCAATTTTGACGGTGTTTTCAACAGCTTCGGGATAAGCACGGAACAAAAGCGACATTTCTGTGCTATCCTTCACGTAAAAATCGTTGGTAGCAAATGCCGCGGGGCGGCCTGCATCTACGGTTGTATTGGTCTGCACGCACATCAAAACGGCCTGCGTATCGGCATCTTGACGGCGCAAATAGTGACAGTCGTTGGTGGCAACGAGCGGTAAATTGCACTCGTTGGCAAGTTTTACAAGGCGCGGCAAAACGGCACGTTCCTCTGCGAGACCGTGGTCTTGAATTTCGATATAGTAACGGTCTTTGCCAAAGATGCTCGCATACTTGATTGCATTCTCTTTTGCGGCGGCAAAGTCACCCTTGGAGAGAAGCTTGGGAATACGTCCGCCAAGGCAGGCGGAAAGTGCGATAAGACCGCCCGAATATTGACGCAATAATTCGTCGTCAACGCGCGGACGGTTATAAAAGCCTTCGGTAAAGGAGCGGGAAACAAGCTCGACGAGATTGCGATATCCTTGCATATTTTCGCAAAGGAGCACCAAATGCTCGGCATACCCTTCCCCTGCGTTCAGCTTGGTAAAGCGAGAATCGGGAGCAACGTAGACCTCACAGCCGATGATAGGCTTAATGCCCGCTTTTTTACAGGTGCGGTAAAAATCGATAACGCCGTACATAACGCCGTGGTCGGTAATGGCAACCGCACCCTGTCCGCACTCTTTGATTCTTTCGGGCAGGTCGGAAATACGGCACGCACCGTCAAGCAGACTGTATTCGGTATGCAGGTGCAAATGCACAAAATCCTTCATCGTGTTCTCCTTTCTCTCTTAGTCTTCGGCCTCGTCCAACAGCTTTTGCAAGCGGTGGGAAAGACCCGATTTGGATATGGGCGGGTGATGCAAATCCTTAAGCTCGTCCAAAGTAGCGTCGGGATTGCGGTAACGCAAAAGCGCGGTCTCGCGAAGCGGCTCGGGCAAGGAATCAAGCTTTCCGCTCGCCATCAAACGGCCGATGGCATCCATCTGCCGCGCGGCGGCGGCAACCGACTTTTGAATGTTTCTTGCCACGCAGTTGGTGGCACGGTTTTCGTTGTTGCGAATATCACTCGCAATGCGTGCGTTATAAAACTCAAAAATGATGCTGTGCGAGCCCATCAAGGTGATGAGGTCGGCAACAGAGGTGGCATCTTTATAGTAAAGTCCCACGCCCGTGTTTCGCGCAATGCGACGGGGGGGATAACCGATAGACGAAAGATAATTGGTAACGGCATCGGCACTTTCTTCACTCGGCAAAACGAACTCCAAGTGATAGGACTTTTGAGGGTCATTGACCGTTCCCGCAATAAAGAACAGTC
Organism: Eubacteriales bacterium; assembly: GCA_045658925.1. Lineage (GTDB taxonomy): Bacteria > Bacillota > Clostridia > Oscillospirales > CAG-272 > UMGS1865. The sequence goes on along the minus strand of JAZOVV010000052.1, from coordinate 479 downwards.
CGCGCAAAAAAGCCGCGCGACAGCTATCGCACGCCGTCAGGTGCAAAAGCTCGTCAATATCTGCCCCGTCCTCACGCAGTTGTGCCGTCAGTTTGGATGCGGCAGGTGACACAAGGACGATTTGCCATTGGCGGTGTCCGTGATAGCCGATGACATTCATCTCCGCCGTTTTGGAGTAGGTCTTTTCAAACACTCCTGCGGCAAACTCCGCCATCGCCTCTCGGCGACACGGTAAAACCACACGTCCGCCGGGCTGACGCATAGCAGGAAGCAACAAACCCGCACTCAACGCACGTCTGCAACAATTCTTTTTGATTGGGAGCTCAACAAGCTCTGCGCACACGCGCTCGGTAAAGGTCATTGCTTTTCTCCTTTCTAAAATTTAGGAATCTCTCTGTGGAAAGTTTTGGTCAAGCTTTTCCAAAAGCTTGCGGGGTGGAGGGGCGGCGCCCCCCATTTGCGGCGCCTTTCTTTTTGCA
>JAZOVV010000051.1:0-64999 GCA_045658925.1 Eubacteriales bacterium | reverse complement strand
CGCCGCGCCCGTTGCAAGACCGACTGTGCCCACAGCAAAGCCTGCAACTCCTGCCGCAAGACCCGCAACTCCTGTCGCAAAGCTCGCTCCCGCAACCCCCGCAACAACAAAACCTGCCAACACCCAAACAGTACAAAAGTCTGCGGGTGCTCCCCCCTCTATTTCCGCTATCAAGCAATCCTCGCAAAAAATTGAACAGCCCAAGGATTTTGGTTTGACAAGCGAAGAATTTGAAAGACTGGAAGCTCAACAAAACCTGTTGCCGCGCGCAGGCGCTCCCGCGAAGAAAGCTGCCGCTCCTGCTACGGGTGAAAAGAAGCCTGCTGCCGCAAAGCCTGCCGAAAAGCCTGCAGCTGCAAAGCCCGAAAAGCCCGCAAAGCCCAAGCGTTACGTATTCCCTCCCGTCTCTTACCTGCAACCCGGTGAGCCGATGTCGGAAGAAAATAAGGCAGAGCTTGAAGAAAGCAGCGAGGCTTTGGCTACTACCTTGCGCAGCTTCCACGTAAATATTCTGGGTGAACCCAGACACGCCTGCGGTCCTACCGTTACCCGTTATGAGGTGACTCCTGCCGCCGGCGTACGTGTTCGCACCATTACCAATCTTGCCGATGACATCGCACTCGCGCTCCGTTCTTCGGGCGGTGTTCGTATCGAGGCACCTATTCCCGGTACCAACTCGGTCGGTATCGAAATTCCCAACAAAACACGCAGTACCATTTATCTGCGTGAATTGATTGAATCCAAGGCATTTATCTCCTCGCAAAGCAAGCTGACCGCTTGTCTCGGTTCGGGTATTGCCGGTGAACCTCTCATCTTTGACATTGCCAAAATGCCTCACCTTTTGATTGCCGGTACCACGGGTAGCGGTAAGTCGGTTTGTATCAACTGTATCGTTATGAGCTTGCTCTACAAGGCAACTCCCGAGGACGTCAGACTGATTATGATTGACCCCAAAAAGGTTGAGTTCAGCATTTACAAGAACATTCCTCACTTGATGGCACCCGTTGTAACAACGCCTAAGGATGCCGCAGGCGCATTGCAAGCAGCCGTTGAAGAAATGGAACATCGCTTTGAGTTGTTTGAACAGGTTGGCGTACGTGACCTCAAGGGCTACAACAACGCCACCAAGGATGACCCCGATATGCCTCACCTGCCCTACATCGTCATTATCATTGACGAGTTGGCAGACTTGATGATGACCGCACGTGACGAAGTCGAAACGGCAATCTGCCGTATCGCGCAAAAGGCGCGTGCCGCAGGTATGCACCTCATCATCGGTACCCAACGTCCTTCTGCAGACGTTGTTACCGGTCTTATCAAGGCAAACGTACCTTCCCGTATCGCGTTTGCGGTTAAGTCGCAGGTAGACTCCCGCGTAATTCTTGACCACATCGGTGCAGAAGCACTGACCGGTCGCGGTGATATGCTCTTCGTGCCTATCGGTTCGATGCGCGATACACGTGTTCAGGGTGCATTTGTTGACGACAAGGAAGTTGAACGCATTTGCGAATTCATCCGCGCAACCAACGGCACCGCCGAATACGATGAAAAGTTCATCTCCAAGCTCAAAGAGCTTGCCGCACAGTGCGGCAACAAGGGCCGCAGCGGTGGCGACTTTGTTCCCTCCGGCGGAGAAGAAGGCAGCGACAAGGGTACTGACAGCAAATATGCCGATGCAGTTCGTATCGCTATTGAGGAAAAACGCATTTCCACCTCTTTGCTGCAACGCAAATTGGAAATCGGTTACGGCCGCGCGGCAAAACTGATTGACCGTATGCAAGCCGAGGGATACGTATCTCCTCCCGACGGTTCCAAGCCGCGTACCATTCTCATCACCCCCGAGGAATATATGGAGAAATTCATTGACAACGCGGGCGACGAGGAAGCATAATTCAAATTCACAGCCATGGGGGCTGACAGTGTCAGTCCCCATTTGCCTTTATTTATCATGTGCAAATATTACGAAAGGAGTGTGCGTATGAAGAGAATCAAATATCGCAGTAAATTGCGGCTGTTTTTGGGCAGGCGAATGTTCATCACCTTAATGATCTTGGCGCAACTCGTGCTCCTTTTAGTACTGCTTTTACGCGGAAGTCAGCTGCAATGGCTTGGATTTGTTTTGACCGCGCTGAGTGTTGTAACCGCTTTGCACCTCATTACTCGCCCTGACAAATACGCCTTCAAAATCTTGTGGGCGTTCCTCATTTTGCTCTTCCCGCTCTTTGGTGGCGTGATGTATTGGACCTTCCATTTTCAAACGGCATCTACGGGCTTTCGTAAAATTCTGCAAAAAATCGAGGACGCTCAACACGCGGAATATCGCACGCTTTGCGTGCCCGAAGAACCCTCGCTTGCAAACGGACAGGATGCACGTCTGCTTTCCTATTTGCGAAACACAGCCGCCCTCCCCGCTTATGAGCACACCGAAAGCCGCTATTTTGGAGACGGCAAAGAAATGCTATCCTCGATGCTTGCCGATCTGCGCCGCGCCGAAAAGTTTATCTTTTTGGAATATTTCATCATAGAAGAAGGCATTATGTGGGATGCCATCCTGAAGGTGCTTCGCGAACGCGTGGCAGCAGGCGTTGACGTGCGCGTGATATACGATGACCTTGGTTGCTTACTCACACTCCCCGTAGGCTATCAAAAAATCTTGCGTTCTTATGGAATTCAGTGTGAAATTTTCAATCGCTTTCATCCACTCCTAACCACCCTGCAGAACAATCGCGACCACCGCAAAATTGCTGTCATTGACGGAAAAATCGCTTATACGGGCGGTATCAATTTGGCTGATGAATACATTAACGAAAAGCTTCGATTCGGTCATTGGCGCGACTGTGCCGTACGGATGCAAGGCGCCGCTGCCGAAAGCTTTACCGCTATGTTTTTGCAAACCTGGCACTTGCTCTCGCGTACACGCGAGCCCTTGCGCGACCTGATAGGCGACAGAGACACCTCTACCCCCTCGGACGGTTGGGTGCAACCCTATGCCGACAGTCCGATGGATAAAACCCACGCAGGCGAGCGCATCTACAATCACGCCATCTCACGTGCACAAAAAAGTCTTTATATCACCACCCCTTATATGACGGTGGGAGAAGAAATGATTGCGGCACTGAAATGGTGCGCACAAAGTGGCGTGGACGTGCGCATCTTCACCCCGGGAATTCCCGATAAGAAGGTCGTATTTTTTACTACGCGCTCCTATTATCGCGAGCTCCTTGCGGCAGGGGTAAAAATATACGAATATACCCCCGGCTTTGTCCACTCCAAAATTGTAGTTTCGGATGATGATTTTTGTATGATCGGCAGTACCAATATGGATTTTCGCAGTCTTTATCTCAACTACGAGTGCGGCGCGTGCTTTTACGGCTCGAAAATGATTGCAGACGTGAAGAATGACATTCTCAATTTGCAAAACGACTGCCACGAGGTCACCAAAGCGGATTGTAAGACCAATTTTTTGATTCAAATTTTGCAAGACATTTGCAGAATGTTTGCGCCGATTATGTAACAAATAAGGGAAACGAAAAAATCGTTTCCCTTTTCTTTTATAAAAAAGACAAAAACTATTGCAAAAGTGTCATCTTTATGCTATAATAAACACGCTACACATTTTAATAGGACGACCCAAAGGGAATACTATTTGGTAAAAATGTATTCTCTCCCCTTTGACGTCGTCAAAAATGTGTAGCAACATTGGGAGATGCATTTTTCGTGCGTCTCTTTGTGAGGCGCACTTTTTGTTTTGAAAGGAGAAAAGCGAAGTGATTTTAGAACTCAAAAACATTGACAAATCCTTTGGCGAGAAAGAGGTCCTCAGGGGCGTATCTTTTGTGGCAGAGGGAGGAAAGGCGTTCGGTCTGCTTGGCAGAAACGGTGCAGGCAAAACAACGTCTATTCGTATTTTAATGAACGTATTCCCTGCTAACCGAGGCGAGGTCTTGATAGACGGAAAACCAATCGACTATAATAAAATCGGCATCGGTTACCTTCCCGAAGAAAGAGGACTTTACCCCAAAAAGATTATTATTGACCAGCTCGTCTATTTTGCGGAGCTGAAAGGAATGAGCACCAAGGATGCAACAAAAGCCGTTGATTATTGGCTTAATAGACTCGGTATGAGCGAATATCGCAACAAAAAACTCGATACGCTCTCCAAGGGTAATCAACAAAAGATTCAGCTTGTCACAGCACTTGCACATAACCCCGACATCGTCATTCTCGACGAACCCTTTTCGGGGCTTGACCCCGTAAACGCAATGCTCCTTAAGGATGTTGTAAAAGAACAAATTTCCAAAGGCAAAATCGTTCTTTTTTCCAGCCATCAAATGAGCTATATAGAGGAATTTTGCGATAGCATTGCCATTATCAATGCAGGCAAGGTTGCTATTAGCGGAGACCTACACGACATTAAAAGAAACTACCCTCGCAACAAGCTGGTTGTCAACTCTACAAATTCCAAACAAATAATTGCCGACCTTGGTGACACTTGTACCGCGCGCGAGGACGGTTCCTTGCTGATTCAACTCCAAAACCCTGATGAAAAACAAGCTATGATGAAGCGTCTCGTGGAAAACTACGATATTGATGAGGTAAAGGTATTTGAGCCTTCCCTTAACGACATTTTCGTAGAATATGCGGGCGCACAGGTGTAAAGGGGGAAAGAACAATGAAACAATTTGGAAAAATACTGAAATTTGAGCTCAAGGGCTATCTTAAAAACAAAATTTTTGTTGGCTTTACTATCTTTCTCATCGTTTTAATTGCTGTTGTTATGTTCATTCCCAACATTATATCGGCATTTGAATCGGACGATAGTACAGACGTCACAGCTGACCTTCCCACAATGCTCGTTTATGCCGAGGATGAAACACTCGCTTCCCTTGTAAAAGAGTATTTTGGAAACGCCTTTATCGATTACAACGTACAAATTGCAAAAGGCAGTGTTGACGAATTGAAAGAGCAAATCGTTGCGGGTGAAGCAGAGTGCGCGTTTGTAATGAGCGGCGCATCCTCTTATACCTATTATGTGAACAACCTTTCAATGTACGATAGCAATACCGCTATCGCTGATACCGTATTGCAAGAGGTATATCGCATCAATGCAATGATTCAAAACGGTCTGACTCCCGAACAGGCAGGCGAAATTATGTCGGTACAAATTGAAAGCGTAACCGAAACACTCGGCAAAGACCAAATGCAGAATTTCTTTTATACCTACATTATGATATTCGCGCTTTATATGGTCATTCTTCTCTACGGTCAAATGGTAGCCACCAACGTAGCGACAGAAAAGAGTTCGCGTGCAATGGAAGTTTTGATTACCAGCGCAAAGCCCACAAGTATGATGTTTGGTAAGGTGCTTGCCTCCTGCATTGCGGGATTCTCACAGCTCGTTCTCGTGTTTGGCACGGCAATTCTTCTTTATAACATAAACAAGGATGCTCTTTCCAATCCCCTTATCGCATCTATATTCGATATTCCGATTGAACTGTTTATCTATCTCATTGTATTCTTTGTGCTTGGCTTCCTCATCTATGCATTTATGTTCGGCGCAGTTGGCTCTACGGCATCCAAGCTTGAGGATATCAACACCTCGGTTATGCCCATCACATATCTCTTTATCATTGCATTTATGGTCGTTATGTTCTCTATGACCTCGGGTTCGGTCGATAACGCCGCAATGCTGATTTGCTCCTATATCCCGTTTACATCTCCTATGGCGATGTTTACGAGAATTTGTATGAGCACGGTGGCTTGGTACGAAATTGCTATTTCGATTGCTATTTTGATTGGTTCTACCGTTGGAATCGGTGTTCTTTCCGCAAAGATTTATCGCGTTGGCGTTTTGCTCTACGGCACACCTCCCAAAATCGGGACAATCATTAAAACGGTTTTCAAAAAACAGTAATTTATAAACAACACCCGTGGTAAATTACCACGGGTGTTGTGTTTTATTATACTAGGTATTTTCACTTGTTACATACAAATTGAGATCCCAAGCAGGCACTCCCGCCATTCGGCGCAGATAAAAAGCACTATAATGGGGGGCAATTTTTTGAATGTGCAGAGGAAGTGCGAACATATCCTCACTGCGGTGATAAAGAGATACAAGCAACGTAGGTTTGTGAGCGGCAAGGGTTTTGACGGAGCCGTCAAGGGCTTCCCTCTCCGAGCCTTCTACGTCGTATTTGATATAGTCAACACGCGCACCGTCAAGGACGCTATCAAGCGGCAAGGCTTTGACCTCAGCCACCTTTGCAGGGCGGTCGGCAAGCGTTTGCGAGCGATTCACCTCAAAGGATGCGTTGCGGTTGCCGCTTTTGTCAAAAAAGAGTGTGGTTTCTTCGTTCCACGCACCTGCATTGACGGGGATTACGCGAGCGCGCGTTTCGCTCTCGGCATAAGCTTCGAGCTTTTTGTAGTTGCGCACATCGGGCTCCATTGCCCAAACCGTGTCGGGATTTCCCTTTTCCAAGAGTTGTCGAACAGTATCACCGTTGTAAGCACCGAGGTCTGCGGCGGTACGGATAGTTTCGGGGTGAATGATGCTCTCCCAAATTTCGTCCTCGTCACTCTGTGCATCAAGCAGATAGCCGACATCCCCCGAGAGCTTGTAGGAAAGAACGTTATCGAAAATGCGACGGGATTCCTCATCCGAAAGAAGTTCGCGTGCGGCGGTGAATTCTTCGATATGTTCCTCGTAAAAGGGACGTGTAAAGAGTGTGTCACCAAAGGCAGGAACGTCGGGAGCATAAAGCTCCGATTCGGCGCGGATGCGCAGAACGTTCTCTAACACCTCGGGGCGAGACGTACCAAACGAAAGAAGAACAATGACGTTCTCTTTGCCAAATTCATCTTTGATATCGCTCCAAGTACGTACGGGCATACCGTGAAAGAGGTTACCGCGTGCAAAGCCGTCGCTTGCAAAAACGCCGCCTACGGGAATGTCACGCTCGGCAAGCACTGCCAAAATTTTGTCGGCACCGTTGCCCATTCCGTAAAGAACGATTGTTTTGTCGGCATCTTTTAAATATTCCCACAAGTCGCGTGTAACGTGCGGCAGCATCGGCTCTCCCCCCTTTTCGTTTTTGTCTGTATATATTATAGCACATTTTAAAAGGTTGTCAAGAAAGGGATTGACATTTTTTGTCGAATATGATACAATAATTATGTTTTTGACAACAATGCAAAGCAATAAAACATTAAAGAAAGGCAAGCTATGGGAATTTTAGATTTTTTGAATCAAATGACAGCAAATCCCCTATTGTTTGTGGCGGTAACGCTCACGCTTGGTGTTATTTTGGTAAACGGTTGGACAGATGCCCCCAATGCCATTGCCACCTGCGTGGTGACGAGATGTATGCCCCCAAAGGCAGCTATCTTGATGGCGGCAGTCTTTAACTTTTTGGGCGTATTTGTTATGACAAAAATCAGCAACGAGGTTGCAGTTACCATTACCAGCATGGTAAACTTTGGCGAAAACTCCGGCAGAACGGTTATCATCGTTTTGTGCGCGGCAATGCTCGCTATCGTTACCTGGGCAACACTCGCTTGGGTGTTCGGTATTCCCACTAGTGAAAGCCACGCGCTGATTGCAGGTCTTACGGGCGGTGCAATGGCGCTCAACGGTCTTGAAGCCGTTGTATGGAGTCAATGGCTCAAGGTTATTTACGGTATTTTCATTTCCGTAACCCTTGGCTTTGGTTTGGCTTGGCTGATGGGAAAACTTGTAACGATAATTTGCTACAAAATGAATCGCCCAAAAACCGAACCTTTCTTCAAGGGTGCACAAATCGTTGGCGCCGCAGGTATGGCATTTATGCACGGCGCGCAGGACGGTCAAAAATTTATGGGCATCATCCTTTTGTGTGTATTTACTCTGCAAGGTTCCGCTGCAGGTGCAGCAACCTTTGCAATTCCCACTTGGCTGATGATTGTTTGCTCGCTCGTTATGGCGGCAGGAACCGCTATGGGCGGCAAAAAGATTATCAAATCGGTGGGTATGGATATGGTAAAGCTTGAAAAATATCAAGGCTTTTCGGCTGACATCGCATCCTCACTCTCACTTGTATTCTGTTCCGTATTCGGTCTTCCCGTTTCGACCACGCACGTCAAAACCACCGCTATTATGGGTGTTGGCGCGGTGAAGCGTATTTCCGCAATCAATTTTGGCGTGGTCAAGGAAATGGTAATGACTTGGATTCTCACCTTCCCCGGGTGCGGAATTCTTGCATTTTTGGTAACAAAACTGTTCTTGGCTATATTCAACTAACAGAAAGGAAATCAATACAATGGCTAAAGGTGATAAATTTTATTTTGAAAACTTTTCGGCGTGCGCAACTCTTGCAAAGGATGCGGCAAACTATCTCGTAGAATGTCTCGATAATTACGATGCGGACAAGATTGAAGAAATGCTCGAAAAAATGCACACGTTTGAGCACAATGCAGATATTAAAAAACACGAGATGAACGAAACGCTTGCAAAAGCCTTCGTCACCCCCGTTGACCGCGAGGACTTGGATATGTTGAGCCAACAGCTTGACAACGTATCTGACACGATTGAAGAAATTTTGCAAAAATTCTATATTTACAACATCAAAACAATGGAGCCCGCAGCGATTGAATTTGCAAAGAATTTGGTTAAGAGCTGCGAGATGCTCGTTCAAATTATGAATGAGTTTGAAAACTTTAAAAAGTCCAAAACGATGCGCGGTCTCATCATCGCCTGCAACGACGTAGAGGAAGAATGCGACAAGCTCTATCTGGCTACTATGCACACTCTGACAAAGAACTCTACCGACGTCCTCACCACCATGTCTTGGTACAAGGTCTTTGATTGCTTTGAGGCTTGCGCCGATGCCTGCGAACACGTTAGCGAGTGCGTTGGCTCGATTATTATGAAAAATACCTAATGTAAAGAAGAGGAACCGATATGTCTGACTGCTTATTTTGTAAAATTATTGAGGGTGTAATTCCCTCTTCCAAGGTTTTTGAAGATGAATACGTGTATGCCTTCCGCGATATCGAGCCGATGGCTCCTGTGCACGTGTTGGTTGTTCCCAAGGTGCATATCGCATCTGCCGACGGCATCAACGCAGAGAACAGCGCTTACGTGGCTCGCATTTTTGAGGCTATCCCTCAAATTGCGGCTGCCGAAGGTCTTGCAAACGGCTACCGCGTCATCACCAACTGCGGCGAGGACGGCTGCCAAACGGTAAAGCATTTGCATTTTCACATTCTCGGCGGCAAAAAGTTGCCCGAAAGTTTAGCGTAAAAACAAAAAGGCTTCTCCTCGAGGAGAGGCTCCCGCAACGCGGGTGATGAGGTGTAGGACGCAACGCGTCCGTTAGAACGATTCGTGTCTTGACGCCATCTGCGATGGCTACACCTCATCCGGCTCGTATACTCGCCACCTTCCCCTCAAGGGGAAGGCTTTTTTGTTGTTCGTCTTAAAATGATGCGTTAGTATCAAAAACAGTTTCAATCACGCGCGGTGCGCGGATGGGTGAATATCTCCAACGTGTTAGGTGTTGCGTTTGGTCGGTGTCGATAAAAAATCTCAAAGGCGTGCGCGATGCGGGTGCGGAACAGCAAGCATCAATGAGCACGAGCTTGACCTTCATTCGCTCGGGCAGGATGCTTTTGATGTATACGGCAACGCTTTGCCCTATTTTGGAGCGCAAAATAGCAGAGTCTTCTTCACTTACCTCGGCAAGACCTGCGAGGTTGGGGGCGAGTTCAACGAATACGCCATAGCTTTCGATGCTACGCACAATGCCTGTAACAGTCTGCCCCACATCAAAGGCGGCGGCATTTTCTTCCCACGTTCCAAGAAGCTCACGGAGCGTGACGTATATACGCTCGCTCTCGCGATTGACGCATTTGACTGCTACGGGAATGGTCATTCCGCAAGCAAGTCTGTCGCGCGGATGCGAGATGCGAGAAACCGAAATGCAATCAACTGACAAAAGAGACGGCACACCGCATCCAACGTCAAGGAATGCGCCAAAGGGTTCAAGATGTGTAACGCGCGCCGTGAGGATGTCACCTGCGTGCAAGTTTTTCATATAGTGCCGCATACAAGCCTCTTGTGCCGCTCTGCGCGAAAGTTTTACCACGGGTTCACCGTCGCGACACTCGATGGAGAGAATTTTACACGCAACGGGCTTGCCGACACGTGTGATAACGGCAATGTCCTTTTTGGTCTCCCCTGCGCGGCAGGCAACGGTGTCGTCGGCCTCAATAATGCCGCGCGCACAGCGCAAATCCACGTGCAGGCGCATTTCTTCGTCGCAAAGCGTTGCAATTCCCTCTACAATGGCATCTCGGCTCATCGCGCGTTCAAGCCCTGCCAAGGACGATAAGTATTCTCTGTTTTGCGCGCTCTCAAACAGTGCTCCCTCGGGGTGAAAGATATCGGTCATCATTTTTTCAAGTTCTCCTTTCCTTTTTTGCGATCCGATTTACTCCATCCTATGCAGTGGCGCGCGCGAATATGAATAGCTCTGCCATTTTGCGGCATAATAAAGAAAAAGAGGTCGGGGAGAAAATTTTATGCTTGAATTGTGCGGCGATTATCGCGAAAACGTGCGGCGCGTGGATGAAATTTTGCGCGTGCGCGAGAATTTTGATATTATTAAGAAAACGCTCTTTGTTGGTGACTCGGAAACAACGCTTTATTATATTGACGGCTTTGTTGACGGCGGCTCGATGAACAGACTGATGTTTTATTTTCTATCACTTAAGAGTTTGGGCAATCCCACCGATGAGGGTGAGGATGCCGCGGCTCGCTATTTTGTAGAGCATCATATGCCCTTTGTCGAGGCAGAGGTAATGGAAGAGGGCGACAAGATGCTGCAAATGCTGCTCTCGGGTACGACCTTGATGCTTGGGGAGACCTTTGGGCGGTTTGCTATCGTCATTGACTCGCGCACCTATCCTGCACGGTCGGTTGCCGAGCCAGAGACTGACCGCGTGATGATGGGCTCGCGCGACGGATTTGTGGAAACGCTCGTTTTTAACACCGCAATGGTGCGCAGACGCATTCGCGACCCCAATTTGACGATGCATTACACGAGTGTGGGAGAACGTTCGCGAACCGACGTGGTGGTTTGCTATATCAAGGGGATTGCAGATGACAAATACGTGCAAAATCTCACAGATAAACTCGATTCCATCAAAACAGATGCCCTAACGATGGGACACGAATCCTTGGCGGAACTCTTAATTCGGCAACGATGGTACAATCCATTCCCCAAAATCCGTTATACCGAGCGTCCCGACGCGGCGGCAGCACAGCTACTCGAGGGTAGCGTGCTCATCATTTGCGACAACTCGCCCGAGGTGATGGTTCTGCCAAGCACCATTTTTGACTTTATGCAAGAGACGAATGATTTTTACTTCCCGCCCTTGACGGGAACTTATATTCGTCTCGTGCGGCACTTGGTGTTTTGGTCAACGCTTTTCCTCGTTCCCGTTTGGTTTTTGCTCATTCGCAATCCCGAGTGGATTCCAAATTGGTTGGGATTTATCGTTCCCGAAGAGACAGGGCGCATCCCCATTTTTGCGCAGTTGATGCTGATGGAATTTATGATTGATGGCTTGCGACTCGCCTCGATGAACACCCCGAGTATGCTTTCCAACTCTCTTGCCATTGTGGGCGGTCTCATCCTTGGTGACTTTGCCGTAAGCATTGGATGGCTCATCCCCGAGGTCATTTTGTATATGGCTTTTGTTTCGATTGCCAACTTTACGCAACGGAGCTACGAGCTTGGCTATGCGTTCAAATTTATGCGCATTTTGCTCATCGTCCTTGTAGAAATCCTCGATGTTATAGGCTTTGGCATTGGAACGGTGATTATCATTCTTTTACTTGTCACCAATAAGACGGTGAACGGAAAACGCTCCTATCTCTATCCGCTCATCCCCTTCAATGGGCGCGCGTTGCTCTCACTGTTTGTGAGGGTGAAAAAGGATAGTGGAAAGAAAAAAAGTACAGATAAAGCATCATAGAAGCAACACAAAAGGCACCCATAGGGTGCCTTTTGTGTTTTATCAATTTTACTTTTCGTTTGCCGTGCAAGTATAAACAAACTGTTGCGCGCTACCGATGAGGGCATCTGCCATTTTTTTGTTTAGTTCTTCCCTATTCTCTGCATCAAATTCTTCCCATTTGATGAGTTGGATTTGGGTTTCGTTTATCGGTTGGTAATCTTCCAAAAACTGTTCAAATCGAGCATCATATTCCTCTTTGGTAACCGTCTGCCCATTGCACTCATAGTGACCGATCTCCTTCGCTACTGACTCTGCAAACAGTATTTCTCCTTCAAGATATTGATCAAAGTTCATCTGGCGCGACAAAGTGCCGAAAAGCTTTACCCAACCAAGATCGGGAACGCGAAAGGATCCCTCGCTCAAAATAACGTTTTCACCATCTTTATAGGCGACGCAAAGGTAAATGTTATCTCCATCTTGCCAATGTGGCGCATTATAATCACATATTTTTTTGCCGGTAGATAGGTCATATATATCAATGCAAACATTTCCCATAGAGCCGCCGGCACTTGCAGCCAACACCTCGGGAATATTATCGAAGTTGATATCCATCAACCCTATGGCATAGCTACCGGGAATATAATGCTCACTGTCCTTAATACCAATGTTTGCGAGTGTGCTAAGCAAGTCAGTTTTCCAAGCGGCCTTTTGTTCTTGCGAAATAAAGGAATACTTCTGCGTGGGCGTACTACTTTTCTCGGATGTCGGCTCGGTTGTAGATGGCGTTTTTTCCTCGGGAGCGGGCGCATTGCAGGAAATGAAATTACAAAGCAAAAGAATACACAAAAGGGCGGCAAGGATTTTTTTCATCGGCTGTGTTTCTCCTTTTTTAATTCAAATTTTACAATTTGATTTTATCACTCAAATTGGCCGACGTCAAGACAAGAAATGCGTCTTTATAACGACAGATAAATTGTTCTTAACGGGAGGTAAAATTGATTTTTGAAAAAATCAAATCTCCGCACTCGGGCGGACGGTAACGGTCATTTTACAATGCTCCGCTTGTGCGCCGTGGATTTCGATAAGGTAGTCGAGCTCCAAGAGGTTCTCTTCCAAAAGACGGTTGTTAACCTTGATGGTGCGCACGCAGACCTCAAACTCGGAGAATGGCGTGTTATAAAGGCAGATGTGTCGTTTGCCTTCTTCAAAGGTCATTGCCGTGCGGACGGGGCCTGTGCGAATCATCGAAACGAGGTCGGGGTTGGCTCTATCGAAGCCAATAGCCGTCAGCGAGCCTTGCATACCTGTCAATTCACTTTCCGCGTAAACTAATTCTACGCGGTGTGTGCTTGTCAAAAGCTTGCCTTCCATCAGCATCTCTGTCGGCTCGGGCATCTCTCCCGTCACGTTTTTGAGCATTTCCTCAAAGGATTGTGATACCTCTTCTGCTTCTTCGTTTTCGGGCTCTTCGGCAAAGAGAGAGAGATTCATCTCGATGCGCGAGGTGAGAATATCAATCATTACGTTTCGTTTTGTCATTTCGGTCTCCTTATTTCTCGTTCTTCTCGCGGTGCAAGAGCTCGTTCACCTTAAGAACTGCGAGTTGTGTTTTGCCATCCAAAATTTCGCCGCGCATAACGCGCTCGACCATTTCTTCAAGCGGAATTTGTATCACGTCGATAAATTCATCGTCGTCGGGGTCGGTCTCGCCAAAATCCAAGCCGCGCGCCAAATAAAGGTTGATTTTCTCATCCAAAATCGCGGGGGATGCAAGATAGGTACCAAGATAGGTCAAGGATTCGCAACGCGCGCCCGTTTCCTCACGCAACTCGCGCAAGGTTGCCTCACGAGGGTCTTCGTCGGCACTGTCGAGCTTGCCCGCGGGGATTTCAAGCGTCACTTGCCCCACCGCATAGCGGTATTGGCGCACGCAAATCACCTTACCGTCATCGGTCAGCGGCAGAACCGCTACCGCGCCTATGTGTTTGATATATTCACGAAAACCCATCTCCCCGTTTGGCAATTTGATATCATCAACGTAAACGTGCAAAATTTTGCCGTCAAAAACCAATTTTGAGGCAGCGCAGGTCTCGATTAAGTGTTCGTCACGCATTGTTTTCCTGTCTCCTTGTTTTAAGTCCTTTATATTATACTATATTTTTTCTAATTTGTAAATAAGCACTTGCAAAAAAGATAAATTTCTGCTATAATGAGCACAGAACTTTTATGGAGGCAAGGCTATGAAGGTAAAAGAAGAACACATCCGCTCTGCTATGCTTTTGGGCGAGGGCGGAATTGATAAACTAACGGCGGCGAAGGTGGCCGTTTTTGGTGTTGGCGGCGTTGGCGGCTATATTTGCGAAGCATTGGCACGTGCCGGTGTAGGAGAGTTGCATTTGTTCGACAATGACGTTGTGTCTCTCTCGAACATCAACCGCCAAATCGTGGCTCTGCACTCCACGGTAGGACGCCCCAAGGTCGAGGTGATGAAGGAGCGTATTCTTGACATCAACCCCGACTGCAAAGTGGTTACACATCAAGTCTTTTACCTGCCCGAAAATGCCGACGACTTCCCTCTTTGTGACTTTGATTACGTAGCGGATGCCATTGATACGGTATCGGCAAAAATAGAGCTTGCCGTACGATGCACGGCAGCAGGTGTTCCCCTCATCAGCGCAATGGGTACGGGAAACAAGCTGGATGCTTCACGCTTTGTGGTCACCGACCTCTCCAAAACAAGTGGCTGCCCCTTGGCGCGTGTGATGCGTCGCGAGCTCAAGGCACGCGGCATTACGCATTTAAAGGTGGTTTATTCTACCGAAGAAGCCCAAAAGCCGCTCTTTATTCCCGAAGAGGACGGCGCACGCATCCCACCTGCATCGCTCCCTTACGTTCCGCCCGTTGCAGGGCTGATTTTGGCAGGCGAGATTATTCGCACACTTTCCCAAAAGGAGTAAACTATGAAAACGGTTGATTTTATTCCTTTTGAATCCGCCACTCTGACAGATGGATTTTGGAAGAAACGAAGTGATTTGAACAAAAACGTTTCCCTTTCAAACGTGCGCAAAAGATTTGAAGAAAGCGGACGTTTTGATGCTTTGCGCTTCAATTATGCCCAAACGGGCAAAAAGCCGCACTTCTTTTATGATTCGGACGTTGCCAAATGGATGGAAGCAGTTGCATACCTCTTGGAGCAAGACCCCGAAGCTATGCGCGAACACGAAGCTCTTTGCGAGGAGCTCATCGATTGTATGGAGCGTGCACAACGCGAGGACGGATACCTCAACTCCGAGCATCAGCAAATCGATTCGCACCTCATCTTTTCTAACCGCGACCGCCACGAGCTTTATTGCGCGGGGCATCTGATTGAGGCTGCCATCGCCTACCACAAGGCAACGGGCAGAGATAAATTTCTCAAAATAATGGAGCGCTACTGCGACCTCATTGAACGTGTATTCCTTATTGAGGATTCCGCAGGCTTTGTAACGCCCGGTCACGAGGAAATTGAACTTGCGCTCATCAAACTCTATCGCCACACAAAAAAAGAAAAATACTTGAATATGGCGCGCTTCTTTTTAGAGATGCGCGGAAATAATCAAAAAGACAAACCCATTTACGAGGATAATCTCTTCGGTTCGCAGGATGACGTGGACATTCGCCACTTGGAAAATGCCAACGGTCACTGCGTACGTGCTCTTTATCTTTACAGCGGAGTGGCTGACCTTGCCGCAGAAACCGACGATGCACTTTTATTTGAAAATTTGGAAAAAGTGTTCTCGGACATTACAAACGGCAAAATGTATATCACGGGCGGTGTAGGTTCGACACCGACTACCGAAAGCTTTACCGTTCCCTATGACCTACCCAACCGCACGGCTTACACCGAGAGCTGCTGTGCTGTTGCAATGATGATGTTCGCCTCTCGAATGCGCAAACTTTCCAAACAAGCAAAATACGGACATCTCTCAGAGCGTGTGCTCTATAACGCAATGCTTTCGTCAACATCTCTTGACGGCAAATCCTTCTTTTACGAAAACCCTTTGGAGATTGCGTTGGAAGAGTACGGACGCGAGGTCGCCGTTCCCAAAAGCCAACATACGCGTCTGCCTATCACCCAACGTCTCGAGGTGTTCGGTTGCTCTTGCTGCCCCCCCAACATTAACCGCTTTTTTGCCCACCTTGGGGACTATATTTGCATAGATGAGGGTGATTCTCTTTGTGTTGAGCAATATATTTCGGCAGAGTTAAATACGCCTCACGGAACGCTCACCATCACCGAAGACTACGCACGCGAAGGCAAAGCAACGATTGTTGGTCACGGCTACACTGCCAAAACAATTTCTTTGCGCGTTCCCGAATGGTGCAAAAAACTTACGGCAACTCTTGACGGAAAATCTATTACACCCCAAACACGTGACGGCTACGCTTATTTTGCGGTAGGAACAGAATTTTCCATCGATTTGAATTTTGGTATTTCTCTCTCTTTTGTCAGCGCAAACGCTATGGTGCGTGACAACGTTGGCAGAATGGCACTCACACGCGGTCCTGTTGTCTATTGCCTTGAGGGTGTGGATAACGGCGAGCGTCTCAATCGCATCGAGATCTCTCCCGATGCCCTTGACAAGGCAATCGAAGAGTTGGATTTTCACGGCTTGTATTCGGTCACGCTCCCCGCGTTTCGTCTTGGGAAAAACACCGCCCTCTATTTTGATGCATCCGAAAGTGTTCCCGAGGAAATACACATCAAGTGTATTCCCTACTTTGCGTTCGCAAACCGCGGTGAGAGTGATATGCTGGTGTGGATTCGTCGCCATAAATAATCGATTTTTACAGAGAAAAATTCTTCGAATATATTTACTTTTATATATTTTTATGTTAGAATATAGTGAAAGATTATGGAAAGGAGCATTCTCCCGATGAAAAACCTCAACAACGACGAGCTTTTGGAATATTTGTGTCAAGGAATCTTGACTCTGCAAACACCCGAAGAATGCCGCCATTTTTTAGAAGACCTTTGCACGGCTTCTGAATTGCAGGAAATGTCTCGCCGTCTTTTGGCAGCAAAAATGCTGATGGACAACCATATCTATAATGAAATCGCTTCGCAAACAGGACTTTCCACGGCCACTATCAGCCGCGTAAACCGTTGCATCAAATACGGCAACGAGGGCTATATTAAGGTTTTGGATAGGCTGAACAGAAAGGCGCATCACTGATGAACGGTTGTGAAGGCTACGAGGCTATTGCCCGCGTTTACGATAAGCTCAATGCCGAAATCGATTACGTCGCTTGGGCAAACTTTTTTGAAGGATGCTTTGACCGCTTTCTTCCCTCTCGTCCCGAATTGGTGCTTGATTTGGCTTGCGGCACGGGCAGAATGACGCTCGAGCTCGCCTCGCGCGGCTACGATATGATAGGCGTTGACGGCAGTGCCGATATGCTTGGTGAAGCACTCGTTCAAAACGACGGTCGCTATAATGTCCTGTGGTTACAACAGGATATGCGAGCCTTTGAACTCTATGGAACTGTGGGCGCAGTGACCTGCTGCTTGGATAGCTTGAACTATCTACTCACGCCAGACGACCTCTCCCAATGTTTTGCAACCACACACAACTATCTCGACCCCGACGGACTCTTCCTTTTCGATATGAACACGCCCTACAAGTTCGAGCATACCTATGGCAACAACGCTTACGTTCTTGAGGACGAAATTGTTTGGGAAGACGGTGAAAAATCTGCCATCTATTGCGGTTGGCAAAACACCTATCACCCCGAGAGCGGACTTTGCGATTTTGACCTTTCCCTATTCGAAGAGGATGCCGACGGTCGCTATCGCCGCTCGGACGAGCATCAGGTAGAAAGATGCTATGACCTTGGCACCGTAAAAAAGCTCCTTGCCGATGCGGGCTTTGAATTGCTCGGTGTTTGGGGCGGATTTGATTTCTCTGAACCTTCCCTCACGTGCGAGCGTTGGTATTTTGCCGCTCGCGCTATCAAAAAATAAACTCTTTTAAAGGAAACTGTTATGCCTTCGACTATTTTGCGCGCTATGACCTCGGACGGAAGTGCACGTATCCACGTCATCCGCTCCACCGAAATTGTAAACGAGGCCATTCGCATTCATCATACTTCCCCCGTGGCAACCGCTGCGTTGGGAAGACTGCTCACAATTACCTCGCTGATGGGTTGCATGCTTGGCGAAAAAACCGACTCCATTACCGTCAGTCTCAAGGGTGACGGACCTGCAGGCACGGTTCTTGCCGTTGCCGATTACATTGGCAACGTACGCGGCTACATTCAAAACCCCGCAGTTGACATTCCTCTCAAAGCCAATGGCAAGCTTGACGTTGGCGGCGCGGTTGGCGCGGGATATCTCAACATCATCAAGGACATCGGCACAAACGAGCCCTATCACGGTTCCATCGAGCTTGTCAGCGGTGAGGTTGCAGAGGACATTGCCGCCTACTACGCACAAAGCGAGCAGGTTCCCACGGTTTGCGCACTCGGTGTTCTTGTAAACACCGACCTCTCCTGCCGTGCGGCAGGCGGTGTACTCATTCAACTGCTTCCCTTTGCCGATCCCGAAACGGTCGACCAGCTTGAAAAAAATCTGCCTGCTCTTTCCAACGTTTCCGCACTCTTTGACAAGGGACTTCCCTTGGAAGAGATTGCCGCTATCGCACTCAAGGATATTCCCTTTGACGTGTTCGACGAGCTTGACGTGGATTATTGCTGTAATTGCAGTCGCGAGCGTACCACAAAAGCGCTTGTAACGCTTGGCAAGGATGACTGCATAAAGCTCCTTGACGAGCAAATTGCCGAAGGCAAGAGCGACCAACTCGAGGTCGTTTGCCGTTTTTGCGACTCTAAACAGTATTACGGTCGCGAGGACATTGAAGCAATGTTCCAATAAATTGAAAACAAAAATATAACATAAATCACAAATTACAAAGGAGACCGATTATGTATCGTATTGGTATCGACCTTGGTGGCACAAATATTGCCGCAGGTATTGTAAATGAAGAATTCAAGATTGTTGCAAAAGCAAGCGTTCCCACCCACGCAGAAAGATCTGCCAAGGAAATCGTTGTTGCTATTGCAGGGCTGTGCCGAGACGTTTGCGCAAAAGCAAACATCGACTTGTGCGAAATCGCATCGGTTGGTATTGCATCCCCCGGTATTGTTAGCGATGAAAGCGGTGAGGCAATTTATGCCAACAACCTGCCCTTTGATCACTTCCCCATTCTTCCTATGCTTCGCGAAATGCTCCCCATCAAGGAGTTCCATATTGAAAACGACGCCAATGCTGCCGCTTGGGGCGAAGCCATTGCAGGCGCAGCAAAGGGCGCAAAATCCTCTATTATGATCACCCTCGGCACAGGTGTTGGCGGTGGCGTTATCACCGACGGCAAGGTGCTCAAGGGCTTTAACTCCGCAGCAGGCGAGCTCGGCCACATCGTTATTCAAGTTGGCGGCCGTCAATGCTCTTGCGGCAGATGCGGCTGTTGGGAAGCTTACTCCTCGGCTACCGGTCTTATCAAGACCACCAAGGAAAAGCTCGACGAGTGCGCAAAAACCGGTCGTGAGACTGTAATGACCAAGCTCGTAGCCGAAACCGGCAAGGTAAGCGGTCGCACCGCATTTGACGGTATGCGTCTTGGTGACGCGGCAGCTACCGAGGTTGTAAACGAGTACGTTGAATATCTTGCAAGCGGACTTGCCAGCATGATCAACATCGCACAACCCGAGGTTCTCTCCATTGGCGGCGGTGTTTCTAACGAAGGTCAGTATCTGCTTGACTTGGTAGTTCCCAAGGTTCTGCCTCAAATCTACGGTCGCGGTGTTGTTAAGGCTCCCGACATTCGCATTGCTACCCTGCGCAACGACGCCGGCATCATCGGCGCGGCTGTTCTCGGAATGTAATCGCCCCCTACATCATTCTTTCCCGAAAGGACATACAAAAATGAAAAAAGTTAGAATTGCGATGATTGGCTTTGGCGGCATTGCACGCACTCACTATGCAGGATATACCGACCTTGCAACCCGCAACGTTCCCTTTGAGCTCGTTGCTATCTGCGATATTGACAAGGCACAGTTTGAAAAGCAGATCACCATCAATACAAGTGCCGAACCCGTAAAGATTGCCGACAGCATTCATACATACACCGATCTTGACGAAATGATCGCCAACGAAGAGTTCGATATGGCTGACATTTGTCTGCCCACTTACCTGCACTGCGAATACACCAAAAAGATGCTTCGCGCAGGCAAGCACGTGCTTTGCGAAAAGCCTATGGCTCTCAACTCGGCACAATGCGAAGAGATGCTCGCAGTTGCAGAAGAAACCGGCAAAAAGTTGATGATCGGTCAGTGCCTGCGCTTTAGCGATGCTTACCGCTACGTAAAGAAGTGCATTGACGAAAAGACCTTTGGCGAGCTTGAGCACCTGAATATGTACCGTTTGAGCGCTCATCCCGAATGGGGCTTTGAAAACTGGTTCCAGGATGATACCCGCAGTGGCGGTTGCATCCTCGATATGCACATTCACGACATTGATATGGCGCGTTACCTTCTTGGCGAGCCCGAGGCTGTAAGCGTTACCGCTTTCAACGGTCAAACTCGTTGGCAAATGGAAAACACCCGTCTCTTCTACCCGAACGTAACCGTTGTTGCGGACGGTTCTTGGAACGAAGGCCGCAAGAGTCCCTTCTCCGCAGGTCTGCGTGCAAGATTTGAGAAGGCACAGGTCGTTATGCAAGGCTATGCCGTTAAGGTTTATCCCAACGAGGGCGAGCCCTTTGTTCCCGACATTCCCGTTTGCCGTCCCTTTACCGAGGAATTCGATTTCTTCATTGACCTGCTTTTGAACGACAAAGAAAACCTCGAAAATCCCCCCGAGAGCGCATATAAGACCGTAAAGCTTGTTGAACTGCTCCGCGAGAGTGCCGACAACGGTGCCGCTACTCTCCCCATTAACTATTGATAAAAAGGAGATACTACTATGAGACTTGGATTGCTGATTAATCTTCATCAAGATACCGATATCGATCAAAAAATCAAAGAAGTCAAGGATATGGGCTTTGACTCCATTCAGCTCACCTGCTGGGATATGGCTTGCTACACCGACGAGTGGGCACAAAAGGTTCTTGCAGCCCTTGAAAAACACGGCGTAAGCATCTCCACCGTTTGGTGCGGTTGGAGCGGCAAGGCTGTTTGGAACGCTTTTGAAGGTCCTCTCACCCTTGGTATCGTTCCTCCCTTCGCTCGTTTCCAAAGAATTCTCGACCTGAAGGCAGGCTCCGACTTTGCAAAGAAGCTCGGCGTTAACCAAATCGCAACCCACGCAGGCTTCATCCCCGAAGATCCCAACACCCAACTCTACCGTGAGACTGTTGTCGCTCTTCGCGAAATCGCCGCTTACTGCAAAAAGAACGGTCAATACTTCCTGTTTGAGACAGGTCAAGAGACTCCCTTCACTCTTGCTCGCGCAATCGAGGATATCAACCTCGATAACCTTGGTGTAAACCTTGACCCCGCAAACCTCATCCTCTACGGCAAGGCAAACCCCGTTGACGCTCTGCTCCTCATTGGTAAGTACGTTCGCGACGTTCACGCAAAAGACGGCGTATATCCCGATGCAGGTCACTCCTTTGGTAAGGAAACTCCCCTTGGCGAAGGTCACGTTGACTTCCCTGCTTTCATTGCAGGACTCAAGAAATGCGGCTATGATGGCGTAGTCACCATTGAACGCGAGATTAGCGGCGAGCAACAAATCAAGGACATTCAAACCGCTAAGGAATTGCTTGAAAAGTACATCTGATAGCCCAAAGGAGACCAAACAATGAAACTTGGTGTTATCATTCGTTTGCGTGAGGAAACCGATCTTGACGCAAAAATTAAGGAAGCCAAAGAAATGGGCTTTGACTCGGTTCAGTTCACCTGCTGGCAGATGGAACGCTACACCGACGAGACGGCACAGACCATTCTTGATGCCCTGAACAAATACGGTGTTCGTATTTCCACCTTTTGGTGCGGATGGCGTGGCAAAGAGTCTTGGATGTGGAACTCCTACGAGGGTCCTCTGACACTCGGTATTGTTCCGCCCCACGCGCGCTTTGAGCGCATCATTGACCTGAAAAAGGGATCGGATTTTGCAAAGAAGCTTGGCGTAGATCAAATTGCAACACACGCGGGTTTTATTCCCGAGGACCCCAACACCGAGCTCTACCGCGAGACCATCGTGGCTCTGCGCGAGGTTGCGGCATACTGCAAAAAGAACGGTCAGTATTTCCTGTTTGAAACAGGACAAGAAACGCCCTTTACCCTTGCGCGTGCCATTGAGGACATCGGTCTTGATAACCTTGGTGTAAATCTCGACCCTGCAAACCTCATTCTTTACGGCAAGGCAAATCCCATTGATTCACTTTATCTCTTGGGCAAGTACATTCGCGATGTACACGCCAAAGATGGCGTTTATCCCGATAGCGGTCACTCCTTTGGTAAGGAAACACCTCTCGGTCAAGGACATGTCAACTTCCCCAAGCTGATCGCACGTCTCAAGGAATGTGGCTATGACGGCCCCATCACCATCGAGCGCGAAATCCACGGTGAACAACAAATCAAGGATATTCGCGCAGGTAAGGCGTTCCTCGAACAGTATATTTAATTATTTTCATCAAAAAAGGCATAGCCGGTTTTGGGCTATGCCTTTTTTATACCACGCAACTTAACCATTGATTAAGTTATAAACAACTAATTGATAATTGCTTTTAGATAAAGTGCGTGCTATAATGGTATTACACCGGTGATAACGATTTTAAGGAGGTACTTTTATGCAACTGAATTTAGGTATCAAAATAAAAGAACTGCGCCGCCGCGACGGACGCACACAAGAAAATCTTGCCGAAGCCCTCGGTGTAACCGCACAAGCTGTGTCTCGCTGGGAGTCTGGCACCACTTATCCCGATATGGAGATGATCCCTACTATTGCAAATTATTTTCACATTTCGATTGACGAGCTGTTTGGATATCACGATGATAGAGAGGAAAAGATTAAAAATATTCTTGAAAATGCTACCAAGATACTTACAAAGCAGGGATTTACAATGTATCAAGGAAGTTTATCAGAAGATGTTGGAGAATGTGTCAATATGCTTCGTGCTGCCTCAGAGGAATTTCCGAATGAACCCAAGATTCTTTTGAAACTCGCCCAGGCGCTTCATATGTGGGGCTGGAATAAATACGGAGCCAAAGGGCATCCTTCCGATTCATCCGGCATTATAGAAGATGATATTGAATACAACTCCCAAAATATTTATTGGCAAGAAGCTATTCGCGCCTATGAAAAAACATTGAAATCCAATCCATCGGCAGAGGATCGCGAAATTGCAATTCGTCAAATAACACCGCTTTATTGTAGAATGGGTGAATACGAAAAAGCAAAAACTCTTGCTAACGAACAAAACTCTATTGTTATTTCAAAAGAATTACTGCTGCCTTTAGCAACTGTCGGTAAAGAAAAAGCAAAATATCAAAGCGAAAGAATTATGGCTCTTCTTTCAAATCTTCATTTTTCTATCTCCGAATCTGTTGCTTTGCGCCCTTCCGTTCGTACTTCGGAATACGGAAGGCAAATCATATTGGCGATAATAAATGTGTACGAAACGATTTTTATTGACGGTAAATGTGGAAGATGGCATTGGGAAATCGGGAAACTGTATCTAACCTTGGCAGCTTATGAAATGGATAACAGCGGTAGTACTGAGAAGATCCTTTACTACTTCGATAAAGGATTTGAACATTGCAGGGAGTATAACCGTATATACAATGAGAACGAATATCAATACACTGCACCATTGATCTCGAATTTGCCACATATAGCCAAAGGTGATCTTAAACCTATAGGTGATGATTTTTGGAAAAAAGAACTCAGAAAT
Organism: Eubacteriales bacterium; assembly: GCA_045658925.1. Lineage (GTDB taxonomy): Bacteria > Bacillota > Clostridia > Oscillospirales > CAG-272 > UMGS1865. The sequence goes on along the minus strand of JAZOVV010000051.1, from coordinate 41,063 downwards.
TACCTAAAAAATATCGTTGAAGAAATTCGCAAAAATCCAAAATACGCCGAATGCTTTGAATAATCCCCCGCCCCGCCTCGTGCGGGGCTTTTCTATTGAAAATATAGTTCAAAATCTATTAAAAAGAGCCTACCTTTTGGTACATAAACCAAAGGCTCCCTTGTGTAAAGGGAGGCTTGAGGTAATCGCCTATTCATTAAAATTGACTCCAATACAGATAGATGCCAAGGACAAGCAATTCTTTCGGTATAACTCCCCCAATTCTTTCATATATTGAACAAAAAGATTTGGGAGGCAAAAATGAGAGGAACGAAAAAAGAGACGTCTTTGTATGTGGGGCTGAATAGTGCAGAGGTACTGCAATCGCGGCGCGAACACGGAGAAAATATCTTATCACGGCAAAAGCGCAAAAGCTTTTTGCGGCAGTTCTTTAGCAATTTGAATGACCCCGTCATTCGCATTCTGCTCGCGGCTCTCGGGGTGCATCTGCTCTTATTGTTTGGCAACGGTGACCTTGCCGAAACCATTGGCATTGGCATCGCGGTCTTTCTTGCCACCTTCATCTCCACCCTTTCGGAATACGGCTCGGCGCGTGCCTTTGAGCGGCTTGAGCAAGACGCCGGAAAAATTCTTTGCCGCGTTCGCAGAGATGGGAGTGTGAAAGAGATTCCTATTCGTGAGGTGGTAGTTGGCGATGTCGTTCTTTTGAGTGCAGGAGATGCCATTCCCGCCGACGGGCGGATTCTTTCAGGTACACTCTCTGCCGACCAATCCGCTATGACGGGTGAGAGCCGCGAGGTGCGCAAATATCCTTTGGAATCCTCTTCGATGACACCCGAGTCTCCCTCTGCGCTCTTTCGCGGATGCACGGTGACCGAGGGGAGCGGCGAAATGCTTGTCACCGCCGTTGGAGATGCAACATTCTTAGGAGAAATCTCGCGAGAGATTCAAACAGAAACGAGAGAGAGCCCGCTCAAACGCAGACTTACCAAGCTCGCCAAGCAAATCAGCATTTTTGGTTACATCGCGGCGGCTCTCGTGGCGGCGGCGTATCTTTTTAACACCTTTGTTATCAGCAGCGGTTGGCAACGCGAGCTCATTTACATCAAACTCACCGACCTGCCCTATCTGCTCTCAAACCTCTTGCACGCATTCACCTTGGCGGTAAGCGTGCTTGTGACCTGCGTTCCCGAGGGGCTACCGATGATGGTTGCGGTGGTTCTTGCGGCAAACATCAAGCGGATGGCGCGCGACCGCGTGCTCGTGCGAAAGCCCGTTGGCATTGAAGCGGCAGGCAGTATGAACATCCTTTTTACCGACAAAACGGGAACGCTTACCGAGGGGAAAATGCGGCTTTCGAACATTCTTTTGCCCGACGGGAACGAAACCACGCTTGCCAAGCTTTCGCATACATATTCAAAAGCGTGGGAGCTGACCTCACTGATGCTCCACCTCGGCACCGATGCCACACTTGGGGTAGATAACGACGGCAAAACAGTCGCCCTTGGCGGAAATGCAACGGCACGCGCTCTGCTGGAAAGTGTCATCGAACTCCCAAAGCCGCAAGGAGTAAGTGTTCTTTCGCGTCTGTCTTTTGACAGTACGCGCAAATATGCCGCCGTTTCGTTTGGTGGGCGCGAGAACATCACGCTGATGCTCGGGGCACCCGAAAAGCTCTTCCCCTTTATTTCGGAACAGATGCACGAGAATGGCAGTCTTGTTCCCTTTTCGCGGTCTCGTGCCGAGGAAGGTGTGAAAAAACAAACGCGAAACGGTCATCGCGTGCTTGCAATGGCTATCTCACGCGAGAATATTTCTGCTCCACTCCACGCGGGCGGAATACGCGGTTCTCTTTGTTATATCGGCGCTTTCTGTCTACAAGATGCTCTGCGGCAAGAGGCTGTGGAAGCCGTTGCGGGCTTGCAGGATGCAGGCGTGCACGTGGTGATGATTACGGGAGACGCTCCCGAAACTGCCGCGAGCATCGGGCGCGCGTGCGGAATCGTCAACCGAGAGTGCGACATCATTCTTTCGGGCGAGGAGCTCGCCAAGCTTTCGGATGCGCGCGTTGGGGACATTCTTCCCCGTCTTGCCGTTGTGGCGCGTGCGCTCCCCACCGATAAGAGCCGCCTTGTTCGCATCGCGCAGGAGCGCGGATTGGTGGTTGGAATGACGGGTGACGGCATCAATGACGCTCCCGCTTTGCGGCGCGCCGACGTGGGCTTTTCAATGGGTAGCGGCACGCAGGTGGCAAAGGATGCGGGCGACATCATTATTCTTGATAACAATCTCGCCACCATCGTACGCGCGGTGCTTTACGGTAGAGGAATTTTCAAGAACATTCGCAAGTTCATCACCTTGCAACTCACGATGAACTTCTGCGCCGTAGGAGTTACGATGATATGCCCATTCCTTGGTTACGAATCGCCCGTAACGGTGGTGCAAATGCTGTGGATTAATATGATTATGGATACCCTTGGCGGTCTTGCCTTTGCAGGCGAGGCGGCACTGCCCGAATATATGAAAGAGCCCCCCAAGAGGCGCGATGAGCCGATTTTGAATGGATATATGCTCAATCAAATCGGCTTTCTCGGTGCGTTTACGGTGGGATTGTGCATCCTCTTTCTCAAGTCACCGCACATCACCGCGGTCTATCGAACCGCACCGAATGATATCTACCTCTTAACCGCGTTTTTTGCATTGTTCATCTTCTTGTCGGTGTTCAACTGCTTCAACGCGCGCACCGACCGCCTAAAACTGACGGCAGGACTTGGCAAAAATGCCGTGTTCCTTTTGATTATGGGCGCGATTTTGACCATTCAAATCCTGTTTGTCTACCTCGGTGGGAGTGTTTTGCGTACCGTCCCCTTGACGGCAAGGGAATTGCTTGTCACCATGGCACTCTCGTTCTCGGTCTTCCCTGCCGACATTTTGAGAAAGGCGATTTTGAGACTTGGGAAGAAGAAGAGGGGGTATTAAAGTAGGGCGGGGGCTCGTCTCCCGCCGCCTTATTGGGTAAGTATTTTCTGACGGCGGCAGCAAGCCGCCGCCCTACAAAACATAAAAAAACAGCGAGCCGCTTTGCGGCTCGCTAAATTTTTTATTGTTCGGTGCGATACCAATAGTACCCGGATGTCAAGTACCGTGCAGCTGTTGTGGGATTGGAAAGTTCAAGGGCGGAAACTGCAGTTTCATTTATGCCGGTGGTCCACTTATACCACCAATTATCGCTCCTTGCAAATGTTGCACTTGTTAGACTCGAACAACCTTTGAATGCGGATTTACCGATAGCGGTAACCTGCTGACCGATTGTTACACTTATCAGTTTTCTGCAGTCACTAAACGCAAAATCACCAATTGTAACCACCGAATCGGGAATTACAATACTCATCAAGTAACTACATCCAGAAAAGGCCGACTCCCCGATAGTAGTCACAGAATTAGGAATCGTTATGCTTTTCAAATTTAAGCAACCATAAAACATATCCTTGCTGATTGCAGTAACAGAATTCGGAATGATGACACTATTCAGGCTTGTGCACCCCTTAAAAGCACCATTGGCAATAATAGTAGTTTGTTCCGGAATTGTATAATCTCCCAAATTTTCATTTCTGACTTTAATGAGGGCCGCATATGGATTTTTTCTGTCACCAACATATGTTCCCCCTTCATGTTGAGTATAAAGAGGAGCATTGCAACCATAAAACGCATCCTCGCCAATTGTGGTCACCGATTTTGGAATCGTTACATTTGTCAAGTTCGCACAATTATAAAACGCCCTATCGGCAATGCTTGTTATACCTTCGGAAATAGTCACTTCTTTAAGAGTGTTGTTGATAGCACCGGTGTTGTTAAATTGACCCACTTCGGTAACCGGTACACCGTTATAAGTAGATGGAATTGTGATTGAAGAAAAATACTTTGCTTCTCCAATTTCAACCAAATAAGTTCCGTCATCCTTTAATGAAAATGTCAATCCTACCAAGTCACTCGTCCATATAGCTGATTGTAAATTTTCCAAAACACTACAGGAAGAAAGTACACTTACAAGCATCAAAACGACCAAAACAATACATAAAATCTTTCTTTTCATTTTCCTTTTCTCCTTTTCCTTTTTCTCGGCGCAAACAAAAAGTGCGGCAACCGAAGTTACCGCACCGAAAAACGCAACTCCAAGTTGTCGCCAAACGAACTTATTTCCGCTGATAGGATGCTTTTTAGTCGCACCATAAAAACGAGAGTCGCATTTTTACCAAAATGGATCCTGTTTTATAGTGCGACAAAAAGGGGCATTTTATCCCAAAAAGAAAAAACACCTATCGCGCGAAAATTATTAAGTTCGTTTGGCATAACCATTATAGCACGCTTTTGCACATTTGTAAAGAGAAATGGCAAAAAATATTCTCAAATCTATTGAATTATCGTTTCGGTATGCAAAAACCGCACCTGCTACACAGGTGCGGTTTGGTGGTTATTTCATTATTCTTCGTCCTCTTCAAAACGTCCGATTCCCACGAGAGAATCAACGGGGAGCGAGAAAAGGATTGCGCCGCCATCGGTTTTCAGTCCCGCGCATTCGCGGATGGCTTCCATAATTTTTTGCTTGTATTCGTGCGAGGTCAAGAAAGCGATGGTGTCGGTCTCCTGCTTAAAGGTGGTGCCGATAATCTGCTCGACCTGCTTATTGTTGACGCTACGCGTGTGCAAAATGGTTGCACCCGTTGCTCCTGCCGCACGGCTGGCATCCAGAACGGCATCGGTAAATTTTTGATTGACTACGGCAACGATGAGCTCGTGCATTTGTCGTTTCCCTCTTTCTTTGGTATTTTTTTGCGCCTCGGCATCCTCGCGCGTCGGTGTGGAAAGGATTGCGTTGCTGACAAGATTAGAGATGCCCGAGAGCGGAATGGTAAAGGCAATTCCGTTGCCCATCAAGTAGAGCTTGAGCTTTTTGTTGATAGCGCGCAGAACGCGAGCCTCACAGTAGTTCGGGATAAGCGAGTAAACAATGCGTTTTTCGATTTCATCAAGTCCCAAATAGCTCAAGTAATGCGACTTTGCCGTACCGTATCCCAAGCCCGAAAAGCTCAATGCCGCACATTGCTCGTTGCAAGCCTCAGTGAGAGCAATTTCGTCCCCCTTTTTGATGATGCACACCAGGAGCTTAACGCGTTTTTCGGTTGTTGTACGCTTTGCCATCAGTTGTGCACCTCCCTATTCTCTGTAGTGTAGTCGATGAAGTATTCCTGCTCGGAAATGAAGCGGCTGACCGCTACGCGAGATTTGTAATTGTAAATTAGGCCGCAAACCTGAATGGAGATAATAGGCGTGAGTGCTACAAATGCTACGCATCCGAATGCTTGCGTCATCACGCTCTCGCCAAGGGCGAGACAAGCACCCGTAGCCAAAGGCAGAACAAATGCACTCATCATAGCACCGCTCGCAACTCCACCGGAGTCGAATGCGATACCAACGAAGAATTTGGGCACAAAGAAGGTCAGTCCCAGAGCAATTACGTATCCGGGAACGAGAATCCAAAGAATATTGATGCCGGTCAGTACACGGAGCATCGAAAGTCCCAATGCGGCAGACACACCAACAGAAAGCGCGAGACGCATCGTCGATGCCGAAATGGCACCTGCGGTGATTTGTTCTACTTGCTTATTCAGTACATAAACGGCAGGCTCTGCGTTGACGATAAAGTAACCGAGCAGCATACCGATGGGAATGAGAACCCACTTCCAAACGCTGTTCAAAGAAGCAAGTGCTCTGCCAAGCTCTTGACCTACGGGCAAAAAGCCTTCGTTAGCACCGGTGAGGAAGATAACAAGTCCCACAAAGGTATAAACGATACCAATGCCAACTCTGAGCAGCTTACGTGCACTGAATGCGCGTGTGAGAAGCTGGAACAAAAGTGCAAATACGATAATAGGGAGAAGAGCGACCGCAATATCCTTTGCGTGTTCCGCAAAGCCGTGCAAATAGCGCACGGTGAGGTCTTGCGTATTGACGATCTGCTCAATGGGGTTACCCTCGTAGCTTCCGCCACTAATCGAGAAGCAGATGCCAAGCACCATAACGGAGAGGATTGGTCCTACGCTGCAAAGCGAAACAAGGCCGAAGGCATCGTCGTGCCCTTCCTCGCCCGAGCGCATACTCGATACACCCGCGCCGATTGCCATAATAAAAGGAACGGTCATAGGTCCTGTGGTAACTCCACCCGAGTCGAAGGCGAGTGCCCAAAAATCGGGAGAAACGAAGAATACACAAAGGCCAAAGGTAATGATGTAAAAAACAATGAGCAAAAGTGAGAGGCTAACCTTGAACATAATGCGCAGCATACCAATAATTAAGAAAATACCAACGCCAAGCGAAATGGTCAAGGTTAAAATCAGCATCATATCGGCGTTGCCCGAAAGCTCGGCAACCTGCCCTGCCAAAATTTGCAGGTCGGGCTCGGAAATGGTTACGAACACACCAATGAGAAAGCTGACAAGCGCGATAAGCCAAATCTTATTTGATTTTGCAAGATAAGAACCGATTTTAGAACCAATCGTTTGCATTGACATCTCCGCTCCCATTGTAAAGAGCGAAAGACCGACAATAAGAAATACAACACCAAACAGAAAGAGCAGGAAAATTCCCGGCTCCATTGGTGTCAGCGTAATTGCCAATGCGGCTACGATAAGCGCTATGGGAATGATAGAAAAAAGCGACTCGGAAAGCTTGGATTTGATAAGATTTTGCAACGCTGCTTGTTCCTTTCTTGAGATTGAGGGCCATATCCCCTCATTTTATATTATAGCATACGGAAGTGTGGTTTTCAAGTTGTTTTTGTCGATTTCAAAGAAAAAAATTTACCTATTTATAATATATCTTTATCTACACTAAAAAAGCGGCAGACATTTACAAATTATTCATTTTTGGGGCGTTTTTTTAACAAATTCTCCATAGAATTTTTTAGCCGTTTGCGGTATAATGATTGGGTAATTTTATCATTTTATGAAAGAAAGGAACTATACTATGGATTTCTTGTCATTCCTTTGGGAAAACATCGTTTTTCTGTTTCAAGGTGATGCTTGGAAAATGATTGCTATGTGGCTCATCGGCGGCGTTTTGATTTTCCTCGCTATCAAAAAAGAAATGGAACCAACTCTTCTTCTACCAATGGGCTTTGGTACTATTTTGGCAAACATCCCCTTTGCTGATGCAGTTGCAGAAGCAGGATTCGCATTCCCTTTTTCAGAAGAAATTGCCGAGCACACCGGCGCACTTACCACGCTTTACAATGCAGGTATTGCAAACGAGCTCTTCCCCCTGCTCCTTTTCATCGGTATTGGTGCGATGATCGACTTCGGTCCCCTGCTCTCCAATCCCAAATTGATGATTTTTGGTGCAGCGGCACAATTTGGTATTTTCATTACACTTTGCATCGCATCCATTTTCTTCCCTGATAATGCTGCGGCATCCATTGCTGTAATTGGTGCGGCAGACGGTCCTACCGCGATTGCCGTTTCTCAAAAGTTGATTGGTTCTGATCCGAATATGGAGCATATTATTGGTGCTATTATGGTAGCTGCTTATTCCTATATGGCACTTGTTCCCATCATTCAACCCCCTATTATCAAACTCCTTACAACAAAGAAAGAGCGTATGATCCGTATGCCTTATGAGGCAAAGGAAGTTACCAAAACAACGCGTATTCTCTTCCCCATTGTCATCACTCTCATCGCAGGTATCGTTGCTCCTACCGCAGTATCTCTTGTAGGTTTCTTGATGTTCGGTAACCTCATTCGTGAGTGTGGTGTTCTTGATTCTCTCTCCGAAACCGCGCAAAAAGTACTCGCAAACCTTGTTACCATCTTCTTGGGCATCTCTATTTCCACATGCATGACCGCAGATAAATTCCTTAAAGTGGATACTCTGCTCATCCTTGGTCTTGGTCTGTTCGCATTCATTTTCGATACTGCAGGCGGTGTTCTCTTTGCAAAACTGCTCAACCTCTTCTCCAAGAAAAAGATCAATCCTATGATTGGTGCCGCAGGTATTTCCGCATTCCCTATGTCCGGTCGTATCGTACATAAGATGGGCTTGCAAGAGGATCCCCAAAACTTCCTTTTGATGCACTCCATCGGTGTTAACGTTTCGGGTCAAATCGCATCCGTTATTGCGGGTGGTTTGATTTTGAGTTTCTTTGGTTAAGGAGGAATTAAAAATGTTTGAACAACCCATCCCCGGAAGATTTATTGAAAGCTTAGTTACTCTTGGCAAAGGCATGCTCGGTATCATGGTCGTTATGGGCATTATCATTTTGACGACAATGATTTTGAACAAACTTGCTTCAAGAAAGAAAAAGGAAGACTAATCTTCAACATACAAAAAGCGCATCCGCTTGGCGGATTCGCTTTTATTTTTGTTTTATTTGCGGTGAATGAAGTTGCCCCAACCGTTGTCGTCGTGGTTGTTGTCGTCTTCATCCTGTTTCTCTTCTTGAGAGGATTGGTCTTCCTCACTGTTTTGATCGTTGGAAGATTCTTCGTGGGACTCCGTCTTCGTTTCTGCGGCTTTCTTTGCCTCTTCCTCGGCTTGACGTTTTGCGCGCTCCTCGTTGTCGCGGCGGCTCTTTTCTGCCTTCTCTGCGGCAATCGCCTCAAGCTGCTCAACGGTTGCACCGTCTTGCATAGCGGCCTTGAATTGGTCGCCATCCATAGTTTCGTGACCGAGCAGATACTGCGCTACAAAGTGGAGCTTGTCGATGTGTTCGGAAAGAATTGCCTTTGCATCGGCATAGCATTCGTTGATGATACGTTGAATCTCTTCATCAATAACAGATGCGGTCTGCTCGGAGTATTCTTTACCCGTACCGTAGTCACGGCCAAGGAATACCTCGGAGTGACCCGAACCGTAAAGAACAGTACCGAGACGGTCACTCATACCGTAGCGAGTTACCATTCCGCGTGCGATCTTGGTAGCTTGTTGAATGTCACCCGATGCGCCGGTGGAAATATCATCCATAATCAGTTCCTCGGCAATACGTCCACCAAGGCTCATACGAATACGGTCGATCATATCTCCGCGTGTGTTGTAAGAGGTATCAACCTCGGGCACACTGACGGTTACACCGCCGGCTCTGCCTGCGGGAATAATGGTGATATACTTAACGGGGTCGGTGTTCTTGCAGTAATAGGAAACAACTGCGTGACCTGCCTCGTGATAAGCGGTGAGCTTGTTTTCTTTTTCGGTGCGGACCTTGGCCTTCTTTTGAGGCCCGAGAAGCTCCTTCATAAAGGCAGCCTCGATATCTTCCATACCGATAAGGCTCTTGCCCTTCTTTGCGGCAAGCAATGCCGCCTCGTTTAAGAGGTTTGCAAGGTCGGCACCCGTAAAGCCAACGGTGGACTGTGCAACTTTGTGAAAATCAACACCAGACTCGAGAGGCTTGTTGCGTGCGTGAACCTTCAAAATTTCTTCTCTACCCTTCATATCGGGATAGTTGACCGTAATTTGACGGTCAAAACGTCCGGGACGAAGGAGTGCGGGGTCAAGGATGTCGGGGCGGTTGGTTGCCGCAATAACGATGATACCGTCGTGCGAGCCAAAGCCGTCCATTTCAACGAGCAACTGGTTGAGGGTTTGCTCACGCTCATCGTGTCCGCCGCCAAGACCTGCGCCACGGTGACGTCCAACAGCGTCGATTTCATCGATAAAGATAATTGCCGCGGGAGATTTGCGTGCGGTATCAAACAGATCTCGTACACGCGATGCACCGACACCAACGTACATTTCTACAAAATCGGAACCCGAAATCGAGTAGAAAGGAACACCCGCTTCGCCGGCAACTGCCTTTGCCAAGAGGGTTTTACCCGTACCGGGAGGGCCTTGCAAAAGAACGCCGTGCGGAATTTTTGCACCGAGCTTTGTGAACTTTGCGGGATCCTTGAGGAACTCAACAATTTCAACAAGTTCTTCCTTTTCTTCGTCGGCACCCGCTACGTCGCGGAAGAGTATACGCTTGTTCTCATCCACCTCGGGCGTTTTGACACGCGCCTTGCCAAAGGAATTGAACTTGCCGCCGCCACCGCCCATTCTGCGGAACGAAATGAAATAAATAACGACAAAAAGAATGATGATGCCGAGTGTAGGCAAAAGGCTGACCCACCAAGGCATAGTTGCTTGCGGTTGATACTCAATGACTACGTTGTTATCCAAAAGTATCTTTTGGAAATCTTGGTAGAACATATCAACGTACGCAAGCTTGTAGCTCTTTTGCGAATCGTCGGTAAGCGTTAGGGTAACCTCGCCCGTGTTGTGGACGTATACCGATTTTACCTCGTTGTTTTTGATATAGGTCGCCAACTCGCTGTAGTTATCAATCGCTGTGCCCTTTGTGTCCTTGTAGAACAGTGACGAGAGCATAACGATGATAACGCCAAACAGCACTGCATACAAGAGTAACTGACGGCCAAAACTGTTTTTCTTCTTCATAAATCTGTAACTCCTTCCCCCTCGGGGATCTTCATATTATTACTCGCTGTAAACCGACGGATCGAGAACGCCGATGTACGGAAGATTGCGATAGTATTCTGCATAGTCCAAACCGTAGCCAACTACAAACTCATCGGGAATAACGATGCCTGTGTAGTCTGCTGCCATTTCTACCTGGCGGCGAGAAGGCTTATCCAAAAGCGTGCAGCACTTAACGCTATGTGCACCGCGGTCGGCAAGAAGGGAGCAAAGCTTTTGCAGCGTGCGACCGCTATCGATGATATCCTCAATAATGATAACGTCACAATCCTTAATGTCACGCTTGAGGTCAAGGCTGACCTGAATAAAGCCCGACGTTGCAACGCCTGCGCCGTAGGAGGATACCTTCATAAACTCCATTGTGCAAGGACGGTTGACGCGGCGGATAAGGTCGGTTGCAAACAAGACAGACCCCTTGAGCACAATAACAAAAATAAGCTCGCGATCGACATCGGGATAGTCGGCATTGATTTGTACGGCAAGTCTATCACAGGTTTCTGCAATCTTGTTTTCATCAGCCAAAATATACTTGATGTCATCCTTCATTTGGTGCATAACAATCTTCCTTTCTTTTTGTGTTCTCAAAACACGTTGTTTGATACGTTGATTTCAATTTTGTAAGCAAGAGGGAAATTCCCTCTTGCCACTTTGCCTACAAAATCGTCGGATGTGCCTACAAAGGGTGTCCAAACAATTTCTTCGCCCCGACAAAGCAGCGGCAAAGCTTGGCGCAGTTCGGTGGGAATTTTCTGCGCAGCCCAAAGTCGGCGAACTTGGCGGTGCATTTTGCCAAGCATCATAACGTCCCCCTCGCGGCGGTTGCGCCACGTGAGCACGTTTTGTAGATCTTCCCATTCTCCCATCAGCACAAGAACGTTCCCGCCGCGTTTGTCGACGGCGTTGGGATCTTCTATGGGTGTGATGCAAATAGAAATATCGGTGTTGGGAATCTGCGTCTCTCCAAGCGTCAGCGGCAACGTGTAATCGTCTATGGGCTTCGGCTTGGTTTTGATAAGAGAAAGTCGACCTCGCGCCGCGCAGTATGCCGAAACACCTGTTGGCAATGCCACACGCGCGGTTTTGTCGGCGTTTTCAACAAGCTCCAAAAGCGCTTGTAGATGAACCGACTCAAGGGTTGCCCCCCTCTCCGCTTCAAACCACATTTGCAATGCGCGGCGGCGAATAGCGGGATGTGCACTTTGCAATGCTTGCATACTTATACCGCTCGCTTTGCTGTTTTTCTCCACAAAAGCAGTCGCAACACCGCAAAGATAGTCGGCGTCCTCAAAGAGCTCCGCGCTCATACGCACGGCGCGATAGGATGCATCGGTATAGAGTGAATCCATTACAGGAATCATATCCGCGCGGATGCGGTTGCGTGCATAAGTGGTATCTGCATTGGTACTGTCGGTAACAAAATCAAGATTTTGTTCTTGGCAATACGCCAAAATATCTGCTTTGGAAAACCCGAGCAATGGGCGCACAAGATGTCCCACATCAAAGGGACGGATGGGGGTGATACCGCACAGCCCCGAAAGTCCTGTGCCGCGTGCGATGCGGAAAAGGACGGTTTCGAGATGGTCGTCGGCGTGATGCGCCGTGAGCAAGAGAGGAATGTCTCTTTCTCTCATCAAATCTGCAAAAAAGGCATAGCGCACCTCGCGTGCGGCTTCCTCAAGTCCTTTTCCTTGTTCTTTGGCAAGAGCAGGAACGTCGACGTCAAGAAAGGCAATCTCCAGTCCTCGCTCTTGGGCTATCTTCTCACAAAACGCGCGGTCGCGCAAAGCTTCTTCTCCGCGAATGCCGTGATTGACGTGTGCCAACAGTATGGGGGCGGTGGGATACTCTTTTTGCATCATATCCAACAGAGCCACCGAATCGGCACCGCCCGAAAATGCTAACAGCACGGGGACATTGGATGCGAGCCCTGCCAATTTGCGTGGGTCGGTGAGCTTTCCTTTTTGTACGAGTTGTTTTGTCATACGCCTACGTCGCGGTCGTCGGCAATCGTTACGAACTTGGTGAACTGACCGTTCCAGCCCATATTGACCGTGCCCGTAGAGCCGTGACGGTTCTTTGCAATAATGACCTCGGCAATACTGGTATCCTGCCCTGCCGCGTCATCCGTTTTATAGTATTCGCTACGGTAAAGGAAAATGACGGTATCGGCATCCTGCTCGATAGCACCCGAGTCACGCAGGTCGGAAAGCATCGGCTTTTTGTCGGTACGGGACTCCGGTCCACGCGAAAGCTGTGCACAGCAAACGATGGGAACCATCAGTTCTTTTGCCATAATCTTGAGAGAACGCGAGATTTCGGAAACCTCTTGTACGCGGTTTTCGGTGTGCTTGTCACCGGACATCAAGCCAAGATAGTCGATAATAACCATACCAAGGTTCTTTACACGGCGCAACTTTGCCTTCATTGCGGTAACCGTCATACCCGAAGTATCGTCAATGAGAATATCACAGCCTGCAAGCTCGCCTGCGGCTCTGGCAAGATTCTCCCAATCGGCGGGTGCCAATTCACCGGTACGCAAGCTATAGCTGTTAACAAGTGCTTCGCTCGCCAACACACGGTTGACAAGCTGGTCGGCAGACATTTCCAAGGAGAAGATACAAACCGTCTTTTTGGTCTGCTTTGCCACGTTGGTAGCAATGTTGAGCGCAAAAGAGGTCTTACCCATACCGGGACGCGCACCAACCAAAACAAGGTCACTCTTGCCAAGACCTGCCAAAACGCGGTCAAGAGCCGAGAAGCCGGTTTGCGTTCCCTGTGTAGCCTCTTTGTTGGTGTTCAGGTCGTGCAGATGCGCGTAAACATCGCCAAGAACGTCCTTGATGTGACGGAAGCCCTTGGTATCTCTACCCTGCGCGATGTTAAAAATGAGATTTTCGGCGTGGTCGATAATGTCAACGACCGACTCTTGCTCGGAATACGCCGCCTCGGAAATCTCACTGCACGCGCCGATGAGCTGACGGAGCACACTCTTCTCTTTGACAATGCGAGCATAGTCCTTGATGTTGAGCGCATCCGGAACGGCATCGGTCAAGGTGCGGATATAATCCTCGCCACCCGACTTATTGTAAATGCCCTTGGTAACCAGCATATCGATGAGGGTGACCACGTCGATTTCGCTGTTTGCCATAAAGAGCTCTTGCATAGCAAGATAAATCTGCTTATGCTCCTCAAGATAGAAATCCTCGGAGTTGAGCAAGTCCGCCACCTGTGTAATGGAGACGGGGTCGATAAGAATCGCTCCAAGGAGCGATTGCTCTGCCGGCATTGAGAACGGCAGGCGCTTAATCAATTCATTCTGCATACTCTTTATTTTTCAACACGAACGGTGATTTTACCCGTTACTTCGGTGTAAAGCTTAACGTCTGCCTGATAATTTCCATACGCCTTGATAGGGTCGGCAAGAGAAATCTTGCGCTTGTCGATATCAATACCGTATGCGCTCTTGAGCGTTTCGGAAATATCCTTTGATGTGATAGAACCGTAGAGACGGCTATCACTTCCACCAGGGGCTTTGATAACAACTACAATCTCTTTCAGCTTTTCGGCAAGTGCTTGCGCTTCTTTTCTTTCGGTGGCAATACGATATTCGAGCGCCTCTGCCTTGACCTTTACGTCATTGAGCGACTGTGCATCGGCGGGCTTTGCCAATTTGCGAGGAATCAAAAAGTTCTTTGCGTATCCGTCGGATACTTCAACAACCTGATTCTTTTTGCCCTGCCCTTTTACGTCGGTTAAAAAAATCACTTTCATTTTATGTTTCTCCTATGTGCAACAGATGAGTCTTGGGATTATTTTTTGGAGCGTCTTTCTACCTCGTACTCGTTGTCGAGATAATCGTCAAGCGCTTCCTTGAGCTTGCGGCATGCGCCGTCGAGAGTGACGTTGGTCAGGCGCGCGCCTGCCATATCGTAATGTCCACCGCCGCCAAGCTTTTGCATAATGAGCTGCACGTTAATCTTGTCGTGCGAGCGCGCGGAAATGGTAACGGTGTTATCGGCACGAAGCAATGCAAAGGATGCTTCAATGCCGTCAATGTTCATCAGCTTGTCTGCCGCTTTTGCAACGGCAATGTTGTCGTCCTCGGTGGCGACTCTGTCAACGCTGAGCCAAGTGAGCGCAACCTTATCGCGATAGGTACGTGTGCGGCTGTCGATATCGGATGCGACAAAGAGGTCGGACATCGTTTCGGTAAAGAATTTACGCACAACACTTGCGTGTGCGCCTCTCTCGTAGAGATAGTGTACCGCCGAAAAGGTTTGCATACCAACCGCAGTGGTAAAGTTTTTGGTATCGAGCATCAAGCCCGCGAGCATTAGGTTTGCTTCCTCTTTGAGGAGCGCGTCGCGGTGAGGACTGAACTCCAGCATTTCGCTGACAAGCTCACTTGCCGCCGAAACACCGGGACGGATATAGGTCATCAAAGGCTTAAACTCATAGAGCTGGTCCTGACGGCGATGGTGGTCGATGATGACCACGTTATTTACGCATTTGAGGAGTTTGGGACACTCGGTGTTGTAAACGTTGTTAACGTCGCTCATAATCAAAAGCGTATCGTGGCGTACGGCATCCAGAGCCGTCTCCCCGTTGATGAACATCGAGCGGTATTCGGGAAGTGCCGCCAACAAATCGTAGCAGGTACGGAAGTTTGCGTGGTCGCGATTGACAACAATGCGAATCTTGGATGTGTCTCCCCCACGAGCACAGATAGCAAGACGGGCAAGACCGACACAAGAACCAATGGAATCGTAGTCGGGTGCGCGGTGTCCCATAATCAAAACGTTTTCGGCATCCTTCATCAAGCGGCAAAGGTGCTGGGAGTTGACGCGGGATGTGATGGTGGTGGAGCCTGCCATCGTGTTGACACGTCCGCCGTAAGGCGTTACAGACTTACCGTCGTTAACGGCAGCTTGGTCGCCACCCTTTTGGAGTGCGATGTCAAGGGCGTCGCCTGCGGCTCTTTCCTTATCTTCAAAGCTGCCCTCAATAGCACCAATGCTGATGGAGATGGTTACGGGGAAGCTGTTATCGCCAAGTCGAATACTGCGAATGGTATCAAGAATTTGGAACTTATTACGCACGCAACGGTCGAGTGCCTTGCGTGTGAAAACGAGAATGTACTTCTCGCGCTCATATTCGCGCAACATTCCGCCAAAGCTTGCCGCCCACTCCTTGAGCTTTGCCTCAATTTCGTTGACTGCTGTACGGTAGCTGACGCGAATGTACTGTGCCAGCTCCTGCAAGCTGTCAATAACGATGTGTGCTACAACGGGTTCGTTCTCATACATCGTGCGGCGCATTGCCTCAAGCTCGGTAATATCGCGGAAAACTACGAAGTAGTAATCCTTTCCGCGCGAGCGCAGAATGTAGCAGTTGAGGCCGAACTTTTTGCCGTCGATTTCGGTAATCATCGGCTTGGTGCGGTCAATCGGTACACCGTCCTCGTTAAAGACGATGTCCTTCACCTGTCCACCGTTTTGCGCGTAAGCGATGATATCTGCAATCGGTACTGCACAAAAGGTGGTCAGAGGCACGTTGCAAACGGGGGAACGGAATTGCAGCATTTCCTGCAAGGCACCGCTAACGATTTTAACGGTTCCCTCTTCGTTTACGACCGCATAGGGTATTTCAACTACGTAGCGGAACATATCGCTCAATTCGGTATTGAGCAGTTCTGCCGTATCGTCTGCCGAGCGAACTCGGTGATAACGCACAAGATATGCCGAGAGCAGGATGGTTACGGCGACTACGTACGTACCGAGCAGAATAATGCCCAAATAGCGAATGTCAGCCAATGCCTCCTCTACGAATACAACCACCAAGAACATAGTGAGAAGCAACGCACCGATGATTGCACAAAGAATCAACGGAGCTCGCAGGTCAGTTCTTGACGCATAACTTTTCTTTTTTGCCATATTGTCACTCTCCTTTTTGTCAAGTAAGGGGATGCTTTATTTGTTTGAACGAAAACAAAATTTTATTTACTTTTCGTCTCTGTTTTCGTCTCTGTCTTTCATTTTTTGAAGAATTTTTTGGTGTAGCGCCACGGTAATGGTAGCGTATGCTCCCCACAGTGCCACAAAGTAAAAGCTACTCAAGCCCAAGCAGCAAACTGCCGAAACCAAAAGCAACACAGATGCCACTCCCATAAAGCCCCTGGAACGGCGAGCATTTTGCAAAATGACGTTCACGCCGGTCAGGCACAAGCCCGGGAGCAGGATAAGGCACATATTGTAAATTGCCATAAGAAAGACCGATTGCCCGTTGGCGAACATCATAATCAAAAAGCAAACAAAGTAAATAACACCTGTTGCAGGACCGATGGTCAGCGAGCAAGCCGCCGGTGTCATATGCGAGCGCCATTCGGTGTTGTAGTATTTGCGCAAGAGCACCACGTTGGAAAGATAGGAAATGATAAGCGTGGGTACGATGACGAGTGCAGGAGCCAGTCCCACAATCGTATCGGCAACCATACGCAAATTGCTTTCGCTAAAGATTTGTGCAAAGTTCTCGCGGAGTTGCTCCAAGGATTCCTGTGGGAGTGCCGACTGTGCGGATGCGGATTCTATCGATTCCCACAAAATCTTCCCTGCCTCGGCACCAACGGTGATAAATAAATCCTTGATATCGTTTATAAAGCGTGTCAATGCATCGTAATTGACACTGCCGTAGGTTTGCCAAAGAACGGCGCACAGAATTGCGAGCACCGCAACAATAAAGCCAAGCAGCGTGTGCAAAACCGTGCTTGTTCTGCCAAGGTCGCGCGCGTGCGCCCACGCCATAAGAGCGGCGGCAGGCAAAAACGCAAAAGACAGGAGCGGTGTGATGGGATTGGAGCTTACCAAAAATCCCAACCCGTAAGAAACCGCCAAAAGGATGATTGGCGACCATTTGTATTTTGGCAACGTCATAAATAGCCACGCGAGCGTTCCCGTGCCAAGCATCAAGGCAAGCACAGCGGCACCGCCAATAGGCAAAAAGGTCAAGAACGTTGCGATAATGGATGTCAAAAGCAGTTGAATGACCGAGCCGATATTGCGAACAGCAATAACCGTGTAGGCAAACAGAGCACCGACCGCAAGCCCTATAAAGGATGCGGGAATTGCACCCGAAAGGACACAGCCCGAAAGCAGAACAGCAAACAGGGACAGTATCAAGTCTTTTTTATCCAACTTGGGACAATCATTTTTTGCTTCAAAAGATTGCATATTCTCTTCGTTCATTTCGCCCGTCTCCTTTCTGCTTTTGTCGCGCGCGCGCATAATACGCGCATTATAATTCTTTATTATTATAGTATTATATCACACTTTTTATCGTTTGTAAATACTCCCACGCAATTTTGCTTGTTTTTTATCCCTTTTTTTGCCAAAATTTCACCCAATCATCAAAAAGGGGCTGTCACATTTGGCAAGACCGAAAAAGTAAAGAACAAAAAAGAGCTCATTTGCAATAAAAATCAGTAAATGAGACAGAAATATGTTAAATTTCCTCGAAATTCTCCAATACTTATCGACTTTTTCTATCGCCGTTTTCGAGGCTCGACGTCCCTTTGTACGCCTATCGCCTCGAAAAACGACGATTCTTGCCTAAATCTGACTATCCCCAAAGGGGCTGTCTCAAATTTGCATTTGAGACAGCCCCTTCGCTTTTATTATTTGAAATAGTACAAGAATCCCCAATCGGTGGCTTGGTATTCTTCCTCGGTAAGCCACTTATCGTCGGAATCAAGAAAATCTCCCAATTCCTCGTCGTAGTAAGCAACTGCCCACCAATAAGGCTTTTGGACCTCTTCAAGGGAATTGGAAATTTGATAGAGTGCCGAATACATATCGGGCACAAGCTCACCCTCTACCCACAAATATTTAGTAACTTTATCGCCGGTGATGGTGGTATCGTCCTCGCGCACCTCGATGCTTTGTTCAAATGCAAAAATTGCTTTAAGCTCCGCATTTGCACGCACGTTGTACATCGAGGAAAGCTCCTCGTGAAGCTTATATTGAGGCTCTATTCCCTGTCTGAGATAGCACTCGTAGGAAACGCAATCTCCATTTTTTGCAACAGCGATGAGAATATCGTCAAAACCGTCAAAGTTAAGGTCTTGTATCAAAAGGCCGTAGGCATCATCGATTTTTCCCATTCCTTTGTCTGTATTGATAGTCTTGGACCAAACCGCTTTGCCGTTTTGCTTTACAACAATTTGTTTGACGTGCTCCCCTTTTCCGCGAGCGCAAAAGATCATGCCTTTCTGTTCTACCTCATAAAGCAGTTCGTGACGCTCCCATACGCAAGACGTGCAAACAGACACCAAAAGAAGCAAGCACAAAACAAGACTGCACAGTTTTATAGATTTCATGGTTTTCTCCTTGTGGGGGAATGAATTACAATATAGCAGATTTGGAAAAGATTTCACTTCTTTTTTTCAAACCCCTTGCCAAAAAGCGTCCCCTGTGAGCGCAAAACTTCGGGGAGCGGCATGCGAGAAAGAACAAAAGAAAGCAAAATAGCCGCTGCAATGGCAATACCGCCTTGCACAAGATTAAAAGAGATATTGAGAAGAGCCGCACCTGCTTCGTAGAGGAAAACTTCATAGATGAAATATCCCGATACCATTACAAGCTCGGCGGCAACGCCCGAAAGAAGCGCGCGCCAAAGTGTGGGGAGTTTGGGCATTCCACGCTTAATCAATACGGCAACGGTAACCATTAAAGCCTTGATAACAAAGGTCGCAGGAGCGTAGATTCCATAGCCTGCGGCAAGGTCGGCAAAGGTTGGACCAATCGCAACAGCAAAAATACTCCAGGGCTCCAAAGGAAGCCAAGCAGCAATCAAGATAATACAGTCACCAAGATTAACGTTTCCAACAAGAGGTGCAGGAAATGCTACCATTGTAGCCGCAAAAGCCAAAGCACCGAAAAGCGCCGCAAATGCCAATTTTTGTGTTCTTTTTTGAGCCATTTTCAAATCAACTCCTAAACGTTTAAAATACAACGATATTATACTATTAAGAAGGGAAATTGTCAACCTTTTTCCATATTTTTTTCATATTTTTTCACATTTGCTACACCAAAACTTGACAAACCTCTCACACCGTGCTATAATGACAAAAAGAGTATTGAAAGGAGCGTGTCTTATGAATTTTGTAAAAAATGATTCCCCCCGTGTGGCGTTATTACTCGACCGCGCTCCATTTGATAAGGAGTCTGCCAACTATTGCGAAGTCCTACGGGGACGCCATGTGCTTGTTACGGGCGGTGGCGGCTCCATCGGTCAGGAGCTTTGCCGCAAGGTTGCGGAGTGCAAGCCCGCTAAACTCATTGTTCTCGATATTTACGAAAACAACGCCTATGAAATTCAACAGGAGTTGCTTCGCAAATACGGGGATGCCCTACCCCTTTGTGTAGAGATTGCATCCATTCGCGACAGAGACCGCATCAACGCGATTTTTGAGGAGCATCACCCCGAAATCGTGCTCCACGCCGCGGCGCACAAGCACGTTCCCTTGATGGAAGAAAACCCCGGAGAGGCACTCAAAAACAACGTTTTTGGAACCAAAAACGTCTTTGATGCCGCCGAAAAATACGGTGCCCTCAAATGTATTCTTATTTCTACCGATAAAGCCGTCAATCCCACAAGTGTAATGGGTGCGAGCAAGAGGATGTGTGAGCAAATACTCGGTGCACGCAGAGGGAGTGCCACAACCTTTGCGACTGTGCGCTTTGGCAACGTTGCCGACTCCAACGGCTCGGTCATTCCCCTTTTCCGCCGCCAAATTGCCGAGGGCGGACCCGTAACCGTGACCGACAAGCGCGCGACTCGTTATTTTATGAGCATTGCCGAGGCTTGCCATCTTGTTCTGCAAGCAAGTGCAATGGCAAGGGGCGGCGAGGTGTTTGTTTTGGATATGGGCGAGCCCGTAAACATTTATGAGCTTGCAAAAGCACTCATTCAAGACGCGGGATTTGTACCCGAAAAAGACATCAAAATCACTGAAATTGGCTTACGTGTAGGCGAAAAGCTGACCGAAGAGCTCAAAACAAGCTCACAAACGCTCTTCCCCACCGCGCACGAACGCATCTTTGTGGAAGAGGCTTCCACATGCTCTCAAAAAGAGGTTGAAAACCAACTCAAGGTGCTTGCCATTGCAATCGCAAGAGAAAACCAAAAAGAACTCATCAAAGAAGCGTTGCAAATAGCGGTTCCCTCTTATCAACCGAATAATTAAAAAAGAGGGCGAAGCTCGTGTGAGCTTCGCCCAAATTTGTTGTGTAGTAGGCATCAATACCATCCCTCAGGGTTCAACAACATTTCAATTGTTGATTGCATAATCTCCTCAGCGTACGAAAGGGAATCAACAATATCTACATATTCCGGATAATAAACATTGGAAATTTGAATGAGCTTGGTTTCGATGTTACCCCACTCGGGATATAGAAGAGCAATATCATAAACAGTAGAGTCTTTGATAAGGTCCATTACCTCACGGGAGCCGTTATCCTTAGCGGCTTGCAGGCAAATGGTTCTACTATAGTATGCTTCCATTGTAGAGCCGGGCTGGCTAGAGTAAGTAGCCATAATTTCCATCATACGCTCGGCATATTCGTTGTTGTTTGTAAGCGTAGGAATTGCCCAAAGATGTGCCCAGTTGTTAAAATAAACAACGCTTTGATAGTCCATTCCCTCTTCTAAAACGGGAAGAGGAAGAATGCCGTACTCAAAATTCGCATTGTAATAAATTTCGGTTCGAACATTAAAGAGCGACATATCGGTAAACAAAACTTGACCGGTCAGGAAGTTTTGGTTGATCGTGTCAGATCCGCCTTGCGGAACCCAATATCCGCCGTAATTGCGATTGAATCTGTCAAACAAATAATTGTAAATCTCTTCGTTTTGCCAACTCTGAACCGCAAATTCGGGAAGATTGCGAGCGTTCTTTTGGGTGATGCGTCCGCCCGAACCGTAGTAATACCAAATGGAAGAATTGAGGTATTGGTAATATCCAATATAATCCCCTTTATCAATAGCGCTTAAAGTGCCGTCGCTATAATCCATATCCCAAGTGGCAAGCTCTGCAATATGCATCATGGTATCCATTGTCCATTTTCCGCTTTGAACAACGTTGTAAAGGTTTTGGTAAGAGGTGTCATAACCAAATTCTTCAACCACAACATCAGCAATATTCTCGTAGAACTCCATATTGACAACGGTAAGAGGAAGAACATCCATGGTGGAGATGTTCATGTCACCGCTCAGGAAATAAAGCTTATTTGCAACAGAAAGTTCCTTGACGGAATTTTGGTCAAAAGAAGGATTGCTCAAATCCAAATATGTGCTATTCTTGAGGTTGCGAAGCAGACCGTATGTTGCTGCTTGCGCCGCGGGCCTTGCGGTAATAACGGTTAAATCGTAGCCATCACCACTCGTGTAGCAAGCAAGCAAATGGTCAATTTGACTACCTTCAGAGGGAATCTGCTTAATTTTGCAATTGTAGTCATTCTCGATTTGTTGATTTCTGTTATATACAGCATACGAAAGATAGTCTTTTTCGCTATGCTCGGCATCTACCCAAAAATCGGCACAATAATAATCATTGTTGCCGTTTGCAACTTGTGCTTGATGCGGATCGGGATCGTCTCCCGCAAAATAGCGAACGTATGCCTTGTATGTATACCCTTTCATATCGATTTTTTCGGGTATTCCGTCCCCGTCATCGGGATCTTGCTCGGGAGGAGTGGTTTCTTCGGGAACAACTCTGCCTACGTTTACGGGATTTTCGGGGTCATCGGTAAAGGTAATCCACAAGCATCCATCGATAATTTCGGTTTTGAGAATACCGCGACCGGTGTCACCCGTGTCGCCTTTTTCTCCATCTTCGCCCTTTTCACCTTGGATACCTTGGTCACCCTTATCACCTTTTTCACCTTGAATACCCTGCTCACCCTTTTCTCCGTCGGGAATGATGAACTCTGTATTTGCAACAGACGGGTCGGTGTATTGAATGATCACCTTGGTTCCGCCATCTACCTTTTCGGTGGTAATGCTTGCAATTCCGTTGCCGGTAGCACCCGTGTCACCTTTTTCACCGGTAGCACCTTGCTCCCCGCGGAATTGCTCCATGTTGCAGGACGAAAGCACGCACATAGTAGCAACCAAAAGCAACAAAATGATTTGTGTCAAAATCCGTTTTTTCATTTTTTACCTCCTGCCTTTTTGGTTTTTTGCGATATAATTTCATTATATCGAATATTAAGGAAATGTCAAGAACCTTTTGGTTGTTTTTTGTAAAATAATTTTAAACAAAAAGAACACATCCTCTACCCCAATAAACGGAAAATGGACTGTGCATATCCCTCTTGTTTAAATTTTTAAATCCATTTTGCTATATTTACGAAAAAGTTCCTAAAAAAGAACCGACGCCGCAGCGTCGGTTCTCTATTTTATGGGGTTGTTGTTCTCTCTTCAATCATACGGAGGAGTGTTTCCTCGTCGATAACGGGGACGCCAAGTGTGCGCGCCTTGGTTAGCTTAGAGCCTGCCGCCTCGCCTGCCACAACAAAGTGGGTCTTTGCCGAAACACTGCCCGACACCTTGCCGCCTGCCGCTTTGATCTTCTCCCCCGCCTCGTCACGCGACATTGTGGGAAGAGTGCCCGTGAGCACAAAGGTAAGACCTTTGAAAAGGTCGTCCGCGGGTTTTGCGGTGGAAACGGTCAAAAGTCCCGCCGCGGTCAGGCGCTCGCAAAGAGCCACGTTTTGCGGATGTGAGAAGAAATTGGTAACACATTCTGCCGTAATCTGCCCAAAATCTTCAATGGTGCAAAGTTCTTCTACGGTTGCCCCCTGTACGGCTTCGAGCGTGCCGTAATGCTTTGCAAGTGCCGCTGCCGCGACCTCGCCTACGTTGCGAATGCCGAGCGCGTAAATAAGGCGTTCAAGACCTGCATTTTTCGATTTTTCGATAGCATCTATCAAATTTTGCGCCGATTTTTCGCCCATTCTCTCCATTTGCGCTACATCTTCGACAGAGAGTGTGTAAAGGTCTGCCGCATCGGTGATGAGCCCTGCCTTCAAGAGTGCCTCAACGATTTGGGGACCAAGTCCGTCGATGCTCATCGCATCCTTGGATGCAAAATGCTCAATGCTACGAGAAAGCTGTGCGGGGCAACGGCTGTTTGTGCAACGGGTTGCCGCACCCTCGTCGGCATCGTAAAAGACGGGTTCACCGCAAGAGGGGCAAAATTCGGGCATAAAGAATTCCTTAACGTCTGGTGCACGGAGCTCGGGGTGCGATTTGACAACCTCGGGGATGATATCCCCCGCTTTTTGCACGGTTACGATGTCGCCAATGCGAATGTCGCGCTCGCGGATGAGTTCGAGATTGTGAAGCGTTGCACGCGAAACGGTCGTTCCCGCCAAGCGGACGGGAGAAAGGACCGCCGTAGGGGTCAGAACACCCGTTCTGCCAACGGCAACCACAATATCCTCAAGCTTGGTCTGCTTTTGTTCGGGCGGGAATTTGTACGCCACTGCCCACTTGGGGGTGTTGGTTCCCTCGCCCAGCACGCGGCGCGTTGCAAGGTCGTTGATCTTAATAACTACGCCGTCAATATCGTAAGCAAGTCCTTCGCGGAGCTTGCCGAGTGTTTCGATGTGTGCAATAATGCCATCAGCGTTGGAAGACACCGCAGTATTCTCCAAGGTTTTAAAGCCCAATTCCGAAAGACGGTTGAGCGTTTCGGTGTGCGAAACAGGCTCGCGGCCGTCGAGATACAGACTTCCCTCTTGGAAATTGAAAACGAAAATATCGAGCTTGCGCTCTGCCGCAATTTTGGGGTCAAGCTGACGGAGCGAACCCGCCGCGGCATTTCTCGGGTTGGCAAGGAGTGCCTGCCCTGCCCCCTCGCGCGCCAAATTGATGCGCTCAAATACCGCACGCGGCATATAAACCTCGCCGCGAACGGTCAAATTCAGAGGCTCGGTCAGTTGCATTGGGATTGAGAAAACGGTGCGCAAATTTTGGGTAACGTCCTCGCCCACAAATCCGTCGCCGCGCGTAGCACCTTGCACGAAGATGCCGTTCTCATAGCGCAGAGATACCGAAAGTCCGTCAATTTTGGGCTCGATAGAATAAGGTGCATTGGGTACAGTTTCGGCAACGCGATTCAAAAACTCGCGGAGCTCATAAAAAGAGAAAACGTCGGAGAGCGAGTTCATTTGCACCGTATGCGTTACTTTTTCAAATTTATCAAGCGGTCTGCCACCAACTCTTTGCGAGGGAGACGAGGGATCGAAAAACTCGGGATGCTCGGCTTCCAATTTGAGAAGCTCCGCATACATCATATCATATTCGTAGTCCGAAATTTCGGGATCGTCATCCACGTAGTAACGCTTGGCGTGGTAAAGCAGCTTTGCACGCAAAGCACGCAGTTTTTCTTCAACGTTTGGCATTCCTCGGGCCGCCTTTCTTTGCAAATGGTAAAAAACGAGTCTTCGCAGAAGACCCATCTTTTTTATTATACCATTTTTTGATCCTTTTGTCAATTCTTTTTTTGAAAAAATCAAAAATTTTATTCGCATTTTCGACAATTATTTTGCAAAATGTAAACATTTTTTGTACATTCTTTACAAACCCAAAAAGTTGTGCTATACTATTAGTGTAAGAGAAATATCTCCTACAATACCGAAAGAAAGGCAAGGAAAGCAAGATGAAAATTAGCGTAATTGGCAGACAAATGAACGTCTACGAGGATATGAAGCTCCTCATTGAGAAAAAACTTGCTAAGTTTGAAAAATTCTTCCCCGGTGAGGGCACGGCAACCGCCACGCTCAGCTGTAAACATAACAAAAAATTCATCGAAATCACCATAGCCGCTGCGGGCACACTGTTCCGCAGCGAGGTTGGAGCCGAGAGCTTTCGCGATGCTCTTGACGACGCCGTAACCAACATTGAACGTCAAATTCGCAAGAACAAGACCAAGTTGGCGCGTCGCTTGCGCGAGAACGTATTCGTTCCCGCAGTTGAAGAATACTATGACGACGCTCCCGAGGCAGAAGAGGAAGAAATCATTCGTACCAAGACCTTCCCACTTAAGCCGATGTCTCCCGAAGAGGCAATTTTGCAAATGAATCTTCTCGGTCACCAATTCTTCGTATTTATCGACGACCAAAGCGAGGATACCTGCGTGGTTTACAAGAGAAACGACGGCGGATACGGCTTGCTCGTTCCCGAAAAGGGATAAAGAAAAAACGACAAACAGAATATGAAGCGAGGGCGGCAGAAAATCTGCCGCCCTTTTTGGGTTTAGTTCAATTTTACAACGCCGTCGGAGCAGATGACCTCGGTGGCGGGAACAGAGTGATTCCACTCAAATTCCTTGGTTATAGCGTTCCACTCTGCAACAGTGCCGGAGAAGGTGATGGATGTGAGAGCATTGCAATCTCTGAAAGTCTGATAGTGAATAGAAGTTACACTATTAGGAATCGTAATGCTTATTAAACTACTACAATTATAGAACACATTATTACCGATGGCAATGAGTTGGCTGTTCTTGCTAAAAGTAACGCTTACCAAACTACTGCAATTTTCAAAAGCTTTGGAACCGATGTAGGCAACGTTTGCGGGAATTACAACACTGATAATGTTATTGCAGTTATTGAACGCAGAAGGATGGATCGAATATTCTTTACCGTTGCAACTTGCAGGCAATGTGAGTTCTGTCTCGGAGCCATTATACCCCATCAAATAACACTCGTCATTTTTTTCAAAAAAGATATATCCGTTCTCATCTACCCATACGTTACTTGCTTCTTCCAAGGAAGTGTGAACCATAATGACAAATGCCCACTCCCCCTCGAAGCGTGCACCACCCCATAACTCTATATAGGGTGAAAGGTTGTAAATTTCCGTCAATTTAGGACACTGGTAAGTGTCAGGCCACTTAAAAGTTGTAACTCTTTTCGGAATTGTTAGACTTACTATGTTGGGACAATCTATAAACGCATAATAGTTAACTGCATAATTCTTTTCATTGCAGCTTGCGGGTAAAGTCAGTATGGGATCTGAACCCGTGTATGCTACCAAATAGCAGGCATCCCCGTCCTCATAAAAGACGTATCCGTTTGCATCCGCCCATACCTTACTTTTAACTTCTGTAGAATCGTACACGCCCAGAGCATACAAACCGAGGCAGCCGTTATTCTCGCTGCCTTTTTCTACAGTAATCGAAGGTGAAAGATTATAAACTTCCCAAAGTTTATAACAGTATGCAAAAGCCTCCTTGCCGATGCTTGTTACACTTTGGGGTATTGTGATACTACGCAAATTATAACACTCGCGGAATGCATACTCTCCTATGCTTGTAACACTGTTGGGAATTTTGACTATTGTCAGATTGTCACAATGAAAAAACGCCATATCTCCTATTTTAGTAATACCATCGGATATCGTGACACTCTTTAAATTATCCCAACCGAAATTGGTCCAAATTTCTTCAACTCTATACCACTTGCCCTCGTGTTGAAAAACTGCAGGAATTACGATTTTTTCCTCTTCGCCCGTATATCCAAGCATATTAGGATCACTAAGCCTTAAGGAGACAGGAATGATTTCCTCAAAGCCAAACTCTCCACAAACCGTGCAAGTGTTTTTCATACTGCCGTTCGCATTGACGGTAGGTTCGACAACCACAACCGATTCGAGTTGGTGGCCCTTTGTTGCAATCATCTCTTGCGCTACAAAAACCTCACCACATACGGAGCAGTGCTTGCCTTCTGTTGAACCGTCTTCGGTACAAGTGGGCTCGACAGCCTCGTCAATCACTTCAGTATGAGATGCGAGAATAACCTCTTGCTCTACAAGAACCTCCTCGCAACGGGAGCAATGCTTACCTTCGGTCAAGCCGTTTTCGGTGCAGGTGGGGGTGGCGGCAGCATCAACAACCTCGGTATGACCAAGGGCGGGGATCTCTTCCTGCTCTACGAGAATTTCTTCACATTCGGGGCACCAAACGCCCTCGGTAAGACCTGTTTCGGTACAGGTGGGATCTTTTGCTTCGAGGATTTCTTCGCTGTGCTCGTGGGGCTTCGGTGTGGTTTCTTCGGGGGGATTTTCAGTCGTTTCCTCTTTGGTCGTTCCGCCTAAAAGCGCTTGCAGCTTGTCGCACGATGCCAAGGAAAGCATCACAACTGCTGTTAAGCAAAGCAAAACCGCAATTTTGAGTGTTCTTTTCATTTTCTTATCTCCTCTTCTATATAGATAGATTGAGTATGTTGCCATTATACCACACTTTTTTCCGTTTGTAAAGCGTTTGGATCAAATTTTAGGCGGAGCCTTGCGGCTCCGCCCTTTGATTGTGTTTATCTTATTTTTTGATATACGTAAGGGGCAAAAGCGCAGGATAATTTTTGGGGTCGGTTCCCTCAATCTTTACGCCGAAGAGAGCGGCAATGGTTTTGGGGATTTGAACGTTCTCAACCGTCTTTCCGTTAAACACCTCTGCGTTTGCACCGTAAGCAAATACGGGAACGTTTGCTGCGGTATGATCCTCGGAGACGAATTGGTATTCCCCGTTCTCGTCGAGGTGCAAGCCGCCGGTTTCGTGGTCGGCAGTAATGATAACCATCGTTTCGGGGTTGTAGAATGCATACTCCATAAAGAGCGCGATTGCCTGATTGAAGCGCACCATAGCCATATATGCTTTTTCTACGTTCAAGTCACTGCAGTGCTTATCGATATAGGCTTCCTCGTACATCATAAAGAAGCCGTCCTCATCCTTGGAAAGAGTATCAAGGGTTTGGGTAATGGCAGAGCGCAAATTGACCATCTTATCCTCGGTATAAACGTCGTAGCCGCAGTTGATAACGGTGCCGTACTGCTCTTTTAAGGCATTTTGCGAGGTTTGAATAGCTCCGCTATTGCTACGGTGATAAGCGTGCGCCGAAAACGCGGAAGGGGTTGCTCCTGTTTGCTTTTCGGTAGACATTACTGCGGTTGCCTTGCCTGCATTTGCTGCGAGTTCGGTCAAAAGTGCGACGTCGTTTTGCTTGCTGTCTCTACCGATAATACCGTTTTCCGTTTTATATCCCGATGCGAGTGCCGTTCCTGCCGCCGCACTGTCGGTAATGCCCGAAAGCGAGTTGGTTCTCGCTTCCCCAACATACGGGAAGAGATTGCCGTAAAAGAAATTCTCTCCGTCACTGTAATCGGCAACGGGATTTTCTTTATAGGCGTCAAACAGTTTGGTTTGATTGAATCCCATACCGTCACCGATAAGCAAAATGAAATTTTCGCTCTCTTTAACAATGGGTTTGCAAACGGTTGCCGTTTGCGGAACGTCGATGTCAAAAATCTTTTCGGGGATATAGTTCTCTACAAAATAGTAAGCCGCGGCGGCAATGATGAAATAGTCGCCCTCAATGGCTATGTGATCTTGGTCTGCAAGGAGTGCAAATTCAAGCCCCTGGGTTTGTGCGTTGAGGTTTTGCGAAATTTGGCGTGATGTTTCACCCACAACAATTTCGTGTGCGTTGACCTCTGTTGCATCGTCAAGCGGCACTACGTCAAGCGTGATATTCGTGCGTGCCAAAACCTCTTTTGCAATGTATTCGGCAGCGCGAACCGTATAATCGGATGCGTCCTTATCGTAAACGATGACGTAAGAAGAAAGCGCATCACCGCACAACAGCGGCGCGGTAAGACCTGTGGGGTCTTTTCTGCCACACACGGTGCACACTTTGTTTTGGTATGTATGCTTGCCCGTTGCGGGGAGAACTGTGATTTCAATCGCTCCACACTTGCAGGTGGCTGTTTGCTTGCCCTCTGCCACACACGTTTGGGAAACCGTTTGCATAGGATTTTTGAATTTATGCTCGTGTTCTTTACCCAAAATGGTTTCATTTATCCAAGCGCAGGATACTGCCGAGAGCAAAATTGCTACCGTTAAGCAAAGTAACGCGGTAATTTTCAAAATTTTCTTCATACTTTTTCTCCTTATTTAACAATTAGGATTCATCAACAGAGTCGCCCGTTTTTACAAGATAAAACTCTCTGAAAAACTGATTATTTTCGGTGTTGGATGCCGCTTCGATTTTGATAAAATTGACACCTGCCGCAAGTTCCAATTCAATGCCAAGCATATAAGAGGACATCGATTGTTCATTATCACACGCTACTTGCAAATCTTCTTGTGAGAATTGATACGAGGTTTCGATAGAATATGCATTTTTGCTCCCCTCGTTTACGGTGAATTTCGCACCGCACGCGTCGCAATCCCTTATTTTTTGACGAATTGCCATTTCATAAACGCCGGCTTCGGCAACCTCTACTTCGTAAATGAGGTAGGCTTCTTCTCCTTCTCGGCAGTACCAATAATAAAAATTTTCGCCTTCGGAAGAAGTACCCTTTCTCACACCGGAGCCTTCTGTATAGTCACCCGCCGAAAATTGAACAACGTCAAGGGATTTGAATGTTTCGGGAAGCAGCGGAGAGAAATAAAAGATGTCATTGTCTCCGTTCTTGTCGTTATCATAGGATGATACGATTTCAACAACCGTGACATACCCACACGCACATTGACCGTTGATAAGCGTATGCTCGTGTGGCGGCTCGGGTGCTGTTGTTTCTTCGGGTGTTGTACTCTGGGAAACGTCTTCCAAAGAGGTGTCTGTATTCGGCTCGGTTGTTTCGGTTGTGCTTTCTTTAGGCATTGTCTCTTCAGGTTCGGTTACCTCAGTCTCGGTTACCTCGGGTATCGTTCCTTCGGGTGCTGTCACATCAAAGGGCGGTTTCTCCGGGGGTGTTTCAGTAAGCGCAGTGCCCTGCGTATCGGTTACTGCTTGCGTTACCGCGGCGGACTCTTCTTGGGAAGAACCTTCTTCCCTTTTTGCATCTTTTTCACAGGATGCGCCCGAGAATAAAACAGCCAACGTTAAGCAATATAAAATAAGGGTTTTGAAGGCTGTTTTCATCTTCCTTCTCCTTTTGTGAAATGATGATTGTGTTCAGTATAGCATATTTTTGTCGATTTGTAAAGCAGTTTGGAGAAAGTCTGTCCTTTTTTTGGCAAACCGCTTGCATTTGCCTCTTTTTTCTGCTATACTGTGTACAGGTCTATGACCGTTTTTGAGACAAAACAGGAGGATTTCTTTATGAATCGCCGAGCAAAATGGATTTGTGCTCCCATAGACACCGAGCAGGCAGGAACTGCGTTTGTGCGCGCGTTTGAAGCGAAAAAAGCGGTTAAAAAAGCGACGCTTTCGCTCTCTGCCATCGGTCTTTATGCCGCTTACATCAACGGAGAAAGAGTTGGCCGAGACGTTCTCGCGCCGGGCTGGACAATATACAACGAGCGTGTGCAATACCAAACGCACGACGTAACCGCTCTTTTGCAAAAGGACAATGCTCTCCGCATTGAGGTTGGCCCCGGTTGGGCGGTTGGTACCATTGCTTGGGCAAGCAAGCGATTTGCCGACAAGACCGCGCTCATTGCCGCCCTGACCGTTCTTTACACAGACGGCACACGCGAGGAAATTGTGAGCGACACCGCTTGGGACGTTTATACCACAGATATCCTCTACTCCGATATTTATCACGGTGAAACCGTGGACAAAACCGCCGAAATCAAGCATCTCGGTAAGGCTATGCGGTCAAATTACAAGACCAAGCTCATTCCGCAAGTAGGTGAGCTCATCACCGAGCACGAGCGTCTTGCTCCCGTGGAGCTCATTCGTACACCGAACGGTGAAACGGTTATTGACTTCGGTCAAAATATGACGGGCTACGTTGAAATTCGTATTCAAGCCGCACGAGGTGCACGCATTATGCTTCACCACGCCGAGGTTTTGGATAAGGACGGCAACTTCTACACCGAAAACTTGCGCAAAGCAAAATGCGAAAACCTTTATATTTGCAGTGGCGATGAGGACATTTTCAAGCCTACCTTCACCTTCCAAGGCTTCCGCTACGTAAAGCTGACCGAATTCCCCTTTGAGAACGTTGACCTCAACTGTTTCCGCGCGATCGTTGTACATTCGGATATGAAGCGCACGGGATATTTCCGTTGTGGAAACGAGAAGATCAATCAGCTTTATCACAACGTTATATGGGGTCAAAAGAGCAACTATCTCGATGTGCCCACCGACTGCCCGCAACGTGATGAGCGTCTCGGTTGGACGGGTGACGCGCAGGTATTTGCACGCACGGCGGCAATTAACTATAATGTAAAGAAATTCTTTGATAAGTGGCTTGGCGAGATGGCAATCGAACAGCGCGACAACGGTGGTATTCCGCAATTTGTTCCGCGTTGCAACCAAAACCGTACCGACTACATAGCCGTTGCCGCAGGTTGGGCAGATGCCGCCTGCATCATCCCTTGGGAGATCTATCTTGCCTATGGCGACAAGGATTTGCTTGCCAAGCACTACCCCATGATGCGCAAATATATTATGTATTTGCACTACACGGGCCCCGAGGAATTCCTTTGGCTTGGCGGTGACCATTACGGCGATTGGCTCGCTATGGACCACGGTGAAGATAGCTACAAGGGTGCTACCTCTACCGACTTTATTGCAAGTGCATTCTATGCCAATTCGGTTGCTCTGATTCGCAAAGCCGAGCGCGCGCTCGGTTACGATACCGCCAAATTTGACGAGCGTTACGAAAAAGTCGTCTCTGCTTTCCGCGAGCATTACATCCCGAACGGTGAGCTCCGTCAATACCCCGACCTCTGCCCTCACGGCATTTCCAATCCCCCCAACGAAACGCAGACCGCGTATGCGCTCGTTTTGAAATTCCATCTATGCGAAGAAAAAGACCGTCAGCGTTTTGCCGACCGTCTTGCCGAGATGATTCGCGAGAACGGTATGCGTATGACAACCGGATTTTTGGGAACTCCTTACCTGTTGCACGCGCTCACCGAAAACGGTTACGCTGACGTGGCTTATGACCTGCTCTTCCAAGAAGAAAATCCTTCGTGGCTCTACTCTGTCAACCACGGTGCTACCACCATTTGGGAGCATTGGAACGGCATTAAAGAGGACGGAAGTTTTTGGAGCAAAGATATGAACTCCTTTAACCACTACGCCTACGGCGCGGTTTACGATTGGATCTTTGGCAAGGCAGTTGGCATCGAGCCCATCGACACCGCCCCTGCCTACCGCGAGATCACGATCACACCTCATCCCGACCGCCGCCTCGGCTATGCCGATGGCTCTATCGACACCCAATACGGCACCATTCGTTCCTATTGGTACTACAAGGACGACTCTGTCTATTACGAATTCACCATTCCTTCGGGCGTCACCGCCCACCTCACCCTGCCCTCGGGTAGAACCGAGACATTGACAGAGGGAACGTATCATTATGCTGAATAATTTTTATGGGGAAAACTTCTTGCAAGAAGTTTTCCCCATACCCCTTTCAAGAACTCTCTAACAAAAATGTCAAAAAGAAATTTCAAGGCCACGGATGGACAGTCGGCGCGAGCTTACCGCTCGCTTTGGCTCTCGCGAGCGGCTGAGCACCACCAAGACCCCAGCCGCTAAGAGAGTTGTTTAAAACCAAAACGGGCGACCATTGGTCGCCCGTCTTTATTTTGCTATTCGTATTATTCTTTATACTCGTAAAACTTTAGCGAGTACATCAATCTAATCTTCTTGCTGCCCTTGTAATAAACGATGTAAAACTCGTCATCCCGAGTAAACGCTTTGCTCTGTTCGGGGCTTGCTAAAAATGCATCAAATCCTTCAAAATGAAATTTGTGTTTCGTATATTCCATTCTTGTTTTTCTTGTATAACACGTCTCTTCTGTTTCGTAGAGGAGCGGGCGAGTAACGATTTCAACGTCTCCGTTTTTCAGGTGCCGATATTCTTTGAAATTTTTCAAAAAGCCTGCCAACATAACAAAAGCAGGCACTGTACCAATAATGGAAAACAAAAAGAAAAGAATCCCCAAACCAAAATTTGGCGCTTTAAAAAGGGATGGGACAGAAAACGAAAACCACACAATTCCGACAAGAGCCGATACAAAAAATGTAATGCCTGTATGCTTCAGCCCTGCTACATTGTCGGCACGGAGCTTTTTTTCAATCGCTTCGCGCGTAATGATGTTCTTTGTTTGTTTTTCCATAAAAGTCACCGCCCTTTCCTTTTTTATTTTATCACAAATAAAAAGAGATGTCAACAAAAATTCTTGACATCCGCCCTCTTTTGTGTTACAATAATGCGTAGAAAATCCAAGACCCAAAGGAGGTCTATTTATGAGCATTCGTATAGGAATTGTTGGATATGGAAATCTCGGTCGCGGTGTGGAGTGTGCCATTGCACAAAACCCCGATATGGAGTTGGTTGCCGTTTTTACGCGCCGCCCACCCGAAACCGTTAAAATTCTTTCTCAAACAGCTACCGTTTATCATATTGACGATATTCAAAATATGGTTGGCAAGATTGACGTGATGATCTTGTGTGGTGGAAGTGCCACCGACCTTCCCCATCAAACGCCCGAGGTTGCCAAGCTCTTCTCGGTTGTCGATAGCTTTGACACACACGCAAAAATACCCGAGCATTTTGAAAACGTTGATGCATCCGCTCGCGAGGGCGGCAATCTTGCCGTTATCTCTTGCGGTTGGGACCCCGGTATGTTCTCTATCAACCGTCTGTATGCAGAGGCAATTTTGCCCGATGGCAAGGGATACACGTTTTGGGGCAAGGGTGTGAGCCAAGGTCACTCCGATGCCATTCGTCGCATTGAAGGCGTTGCCGATGCCAAGCAGTACACCATCCCGAAGGATGATGCACTGAACGCGGTCAGAAGCGGCTCTAACCCCGAACTTTCCACGCGCGAGAAGCACTTGCGCGAATGCTTTGTAGTTGCTAAAGAGGGCGCAAACCTCTCTCGCATTGAGAATGAAATCGTCACTATGCCAAACTATTTTGCAGATTATGACACTGTCGTTCACTTCATCACCGCCGAAGAGATGAAGCGTGACCACAGTGGCATTCCCCACGGTGGATTTGTCATTCACGCAGGCAAAACGGGCAAAGACAAAGAGCACACCAACATTATTGAATACAGTCTCAAGCTTGACTCAAACCCCGAGTTTACCTCA
Source organism: Eubacteriales bacterium (assembly GCA_045658925.1). Taxonomy (GTDB): domain Bacteria; phylum Bacillota; class Clostridia; order Oscillospirales; family CAG-272; genus UMGS1865. Next base: position 6,423 of record JAZOVV010000051.1, on the reverse strand, counting down.
AGCATTCTTGTATCCTGCGCGCGCGCAGTACACCGTATGCGTAATGAGGGTGCGGTTGGTTGCAAAACCATTTTGGATATTCCCCCCTCTTACCTCTCCCCCGCCTCGGGCGAGGATCTTAGAAAGAGACTGCTGTGATAGCATAATAAATAAGGATGAAAGTTTTTTAGCTTTCATCCTTTTTCTTTTTCGATTTAAGCATATTTGGAAATGCGGTTGCATAGGTTATAGCACAACCAAATCAGAGGAGGATTTACCTTATGAAAAAACAATGCACCGAGCTGACAGAGATTCAGCAGCCCAACAAATTTCAAATAATTTTGGAGAAGATTGGCAAGCGTAACATCATTATTGCCTGCGCGGTACTTTTGATCGGCGCCGCCGTTTTGATGAATTTTATTCTGTTCTCGGGAGCAGACCAAAACAACGGCTATGATGGCTATGACCAACCCAGCGGCAATATTTCCGACAATGCAGGCGACAGCACCGCAACCGACGTCAACGCTTATTTCTCCGCTACCCAAGTCAGCCGCCAACGCGCACGCGACGAGGCACTTGAGGTTCTGCAATCTGTCGTTGAGAACGTAGACTCCACCGAGGCGATGAAGAATGAAGCTCTCGCAGAGATTGCCGTTATCGCCGACGAAATTCAAAAGGAAGCCAACATCGAGTCTCTCATCACCGCCAAGGGCTTTGAGGCTTGCGTTGCTGTTATCAACAATGACGCCGCCAGCATCGTTGTGAAAGCCGACGACCTGCAAGCCGCACAGATCGCACAAATCAACGCCATCGTCTACGAGCAAGCAGGCATCCTGCCCTCTGCTGTAACGATTATTAGAAAGTAAACAGGATGCGTTTGTGGGGGAACTTCTTATAAGAAGTTCCCCCACACCCCTTCAAGAATTTTCGCACAAATAGTTAAAGAGACAAGCTACTGCACACGGACAGACAGTCGGCGCGAGCGCACCGCTCGCTTTTGCTATCGCAAGCGATTAGGGACCACCGAGACCCTACTCGCTAAGAGAGTTGTTTTGCAGAAACGATTTTGAGCAAAGACCTTGACAAACGGGCAGCCATATAGTATAATATTTTAGTACGCGGGTATGGCGGAATTGGCAGACGCGCAAGATTTAGGATCTTGTGTTCATTCGTGCAGGTTCAAGTCCTGTTACCCGTACCAACAAAAGGGGGCAAAATGCCCCCTTTTCTGTTGGTACGGGTAACAGACTCGTAGAATCGCACTGCATTTTGGTTTTCGCTTGCGAAATGCGCTCGTTGAGAGCGCAACAAAATGCCATAGCGCCGAAGTGACTATGCCCTTTTTGCTAAATAATAGAGGCGCTTGTGCAGTTGTTCGACCCCTGTTACCCGTACCAAAATAGGCAGGCACCCCATCAATTATCTATCAATTGTTATCTCGCCTTCACAGAATGGGCATTGAGTTTCTTCTGTACCTTTTTCAAAAGATAACTCTTCTTGACAATACGGACAAATAACATCTACGTATTCTATACTTATACTTTGAAAAGCTTTTTCAATCCTGCCACGTTTTGCCTTTTCCTCTAAAGCTTTTTCTCGAGCTGCTTCGGCGGCTTCTTTTTCAGCTTTTTCGGAGATCTCCTTGATTTTAGTTTTACTTTGTCCGTTACGAGTATTTTCTTCAATATCGCAGACTTTGTCTATAATCTCTCCAAAGCCATACAAGAAAAACGATGAAATCCACGCAAAACAGGGGCCGACAAGCATCAATGCCAATCCTATTCCACTCATTTCCATTGTTATCAAAATCACGCCTACAACAAAACACGCCAAAGCCTCTAAACCAGCACAAATAACCGCTAATGCTTTAATTTTGCCTCCAATGTTACTATACATAATAACAACCTCCTCAAAATAAAAAGTGCGCAGCCGAAGCCACGCACGAAAATGTGTAGCTCCATTTGCTGCGACACAAATGTTTCTAATATTCCAAAGAAAGGTATACCGATCTCTGGAATTTTATTCATTTGTATCGCAATCTCATTATAGCACACAGTTTATTTTTTGTCAATCCCCCAAAAAATTACCCCTTTCCCCTTGCAATCTCCGCTTGGGTGTGATACAATGAAACTATCCCGCGGGGGCGGATGCTCCCGACACCAATATTGGGAGGTTATTATGGAAATTTTAAAGCAAGGACTTGTCTTTCGCGCAGCGGAAGGACCTTTTCGTTATCAGGCTTGGCCGTCTATCTGTCAGGACGAGAACGGTGTACTCTATACCGCGTGGTCGGGTACGCGTTCTTCGCACGTCTGCCCCTTTGGCAGAGACTTGATGTCTGTCAGCCGCGACGGCGGTGAGACGTGGTCTACTCCTTCTATTATCAACGACTCTTGGCTTGATGACCGCGATGCAGGTCTTACCTACCTTGGCGATGGCAAACTGGTACTGACCTATTTTTGTCACCCTGCCGTTATTTATCGCACGACCTGGCGCGATTGGATCTTACGCGACACCGAGCCACAGTTCCGCCCGATGGTTGACGGATTTTTACAGGGCTACGAGCACTACACGCCCGAAATGGATAGAGCAGGCGCGTTTATCAAAATCTCTCACGACTACGGCAAAAGCTGGGGAAAAGCGATTCAAACCGATATTTCCGCTCCACACGGCGTTGTCAAAACGGTCAGCGGCAGACTCCTCTATTTGGGTACAGAGTTCAATGCGCACCCCTCTCGCTATGATAAATCCTTCTCTGCCGAGGGCGACAACGTTCCGCTCAAAGATCAAGAGCGCGTCTTTCTTTATGAGAGCTTTGACGAAGGGTTAACCTGGGAAAAGATCTCCAAAATCGATCTTGATTATCTAACAGATGAATACAAAAAGCTGTGCGAGCCGCACATTGTGGAGCTGCCGAGCGGTGAGCTGATTGCGGCTATCCGCGCCGAAAATAAAGAAGCATTGAGCACATTCAGCCTCTATTTTGTATCCTCAAAGGACGGCGGCAAAACGTGGAGCAAAGCTTGGGAGTTTGGCCGCATCGGCTCTCCCCCTCACCTTTTGCTCCGCAAGGATGGCTCGGTTGTCGTCAGTTACGGTCGCCGCCGCGCTCCCTATGGCATTCGTGCATCCATCAGCTACGACGGCTGCCGCACCTTTGGCGAGGAATTCATTCTTTCGGATGCCCCAAACGGTGACCTCGGCTACCCTGCCACCACCGAGCTTGCCGACGGCTCGCTTGTAACCGTTTATTATCAACCCTTTGAAAAAGATAACCGCACGTCTATCTTCTTTACCAAATGGAGAACGTAATATGATTGAAAGAAAAGAAAACGGCGAGATACTCTATACCTATCTTGACGAACATTTTGAACCGCGCGAAAACCTTTCGCCATACAGTCTAAAAGACAAATGGCGCGTGGTTCCCGTCGGCACTGCAGAATACACATCCAATATGCTTAGCAGTCTTGGTGGGCATCCTGAGGATATTACCCTCTCGCCAAATTTGACGGGATGGTACAAGATCTATTTGCACGCCCCGGGGCAAAGTGTTTTGCATTTAAAGCTTTCAAGCGATCCTGCGTTTTGGGTAGCGTGTGCCACCACACAGGCAGGTTATTTAATGGAAGAATTTTTGTGGCGTTGCGCCGATATGACAGGCGAATCGCTGACGCTGACGCGCAAGCTTGATGCTTCCAACTATCACTCTTTGATTTCGGCTATCCGATTTGTTCCTATGAGCGAGGATGAACTCGCGGAATATCTTCGCGAGGAAGCGCGCACCGATACGAAACGCATTTATGCTACCGACGATATGCATAATCGCCTGTATTTTACACATCCGCGCACGCTGGACGATTGGCGCTCCGTCGCATTCAATTATATGCACTCTGACGTGGAGTGGCTTTCGATTGAGCAAATTCGCAATTTTGTCTCCTGCCGCTTACCAACCAATGACACGGCAAATTTCTGTTTCCCTCGTGCAGGTGACCGCAACGTACAAGAGCAGTACCCTCTTTTTGATTACGATGAGGTTCTCAAAACAGTGGTTGATCAAGGTCACCGTCAAGGACTCAAGATGAGCGTCTCTATTCGTATGGGTGCATGGGGACTTACCTATCCCTTTGACCAATACTATTTTGATTGCGATTTTATGCAAGAACATCCAGAATGGCGCACCTATGACCGTAACGGAGACGAGATCTCGGCAATGTCCTACGCCTACCCCGAAGTGCGACAATTTATGGTTAACGAGCTTTTGCATATGGCACGCTCGGGTTGTGATGCAGTCACGCTCATTTGGCACCGCGGCATCCCTTACGTGCTTTATGAAAAGCCTGTGGCAGACCGTTTCTTCGAGTTGTACGGAGAATATCCTTACGAACTGCCGCTTGATGATCCTCGCCTCAACGCACTGCACTGTGAAATTATGACAGGTCTTATGCGCGAAATTCGCACCGCTCTGGATGCCGAATTCGGCAAGGGCAAAATCGGTCTGCACGTCCGCACGCTCTACTCTCCCTATGATACCAAATACGTTGGTCTTGATGTAGAACAATGGGCAAGAGAAGGCTTGATTGATGCCGTTATTTCCTACCCCGTACGCTTCCACGAAATGCTCCCCGATGAGGTTTGGAAGGACGAGGCACACACACGCATTGACCTTGAAAAATACACCAAATTTGTGCGCACCAAAGGTGGTGCAACGATCCATCCGGGAGATTGCGAACTGTTGCCGCCCATCAAAAATTCCCGTGGCGAGCTTTGCGGTCCCGACGGACAGAAAGAACACGTTGCCGAATGGATGGCACTTGAGAAGCAATATGGCGTAAAGGTTTATATTGAAATTATGCCACGTCAATTGCCGAATGAGGAATTTAAGCGCCGCGCGCTTGATCTTTACAACTGCGGCGCCGAACGCATTGCCCTTTGGGACACTTGTTGTCGCGCAGAACCGCGCGCTATGTGGGTTGCGGCAGGTAGACTTGGTCACAAGGACGAGCTTGCAGATATGGACGTTGGCGAGGGCGAATACTACCACCGATTCCGCGTCTATCGCACAGCAAACTCCGATTTTAGCAGATATGAGCCCTTTTGGGGCGGTTGAGCGTTGCTCCACAGGCGCAACGCAGTTATGATTGCCCTTCGAGCAAGTTAGAAGTGATGAGATGCTTCGCATCGTGATGATTGGGCACTGCCCAAGTTGTAATGAATACGGCAATCATATCATAATGTTTGCGCAGCAAATTCATCACGTTGCGCCTCGCGCAACTCATAACGGTGAATTTTATTCGCCTCATAACTTTTAACTGAAAAAGAAGGACAGAATTTTCTGTCCTTCTTTTTCTTACCCTCTCAGGTATTCCTTCATTTCCTCAATGGTCTTCTCCTCATAAGCGCAAACGTCGCGAGCGAGGCGCATAGCACTCTCGGAAGCGGATGTGTTCTCGCTCTCGCGGATTTGCTTGAGCATATCGTTCACACCCATTGTAGCTCCCTCAACTATCATTTCGGCAATGTGGGTAGAGGTAGAGTCGATCATCGTATTCATCATTGTTCCCCACTTGGATGCCAATTTGGTAACGGTACCTTCTTCCTCGGGCTTCGCCCCCTCATCGGCAAGAAGCTTTGCCGCGCGGGAAGCGTATGCTTCGTAAACGCTGAGCTGAACGGTTAGGTCGTTCTTGAGCTTTGCATCCTTGACCTTTGGCATAAGATTGAGAATAGAATCGCTTGCCATTTTTACGTTTTTATAGATCGCTTGCAAAAGCATTGCGGTCTCTTTTGTGCGAACTGCTTGTGACATACTGTGTCACTCCTTTCACCAAATACTGTGTAAATCAAAAAAGAGATACGACGTTAGTGTGCGTCATATCTCTTTTTTTATGCAAGCAAATGTGCCGTCACGAGTTTGTGAGGTGTTGCCTTCAATTATGCGAGTGTTACGTCAACCTCGGTCTCGGTTGCGGAAACAGCGGTATCAAACTCCTGCACGGGCATACCTGCAACCATCTTCTTTACAAGACCGGTCTTTACCAGCTCTTCGGTGCTCCAATAAGGAACGGTGTAGTCGGTGGGCTCGAAGTTCTTTACTTCGGGCAGTGCAAGGTTTTCTTGGCAGATCTTATCGATAAGCTCAAGCGCATACTTCAGCTTGCGAGGGCCCTTAACCTTGATGAGAACGGGAACGTTTTCATACTTCTTCTTGCCGGACATATCCTCAAAGTTGTATGTACCCTCTTCAAGAGTTGCGGGATCGAGTGCGAGGTAGAGATACAAGGTCTTGGACTTTGCATTTACCTTTGCAATGTAATTTCTGCCCTTGTTGAAGGACTCATTGCCCCAGCTGATGCGTCCCTTAACGCCCTTGTAGGACAAAAGCTTATTCTTGATTTCGGAGTAGTATGCCTGAACGTCACCTTGAGATTGAACAAGGCGAGACAT
>JAZOVV010000050.1:0-10042 GCA_045658925.1 Eubacteriales bacterium | reverse complement strand
AAAAAAGGTTTCCCCATAATCACTTACAAATTATTCAGCTACAAATATAAACGGGTAAATGTCCTGACCGCCGTCGATGAAATAGGCTTCGATTGCGGGGTAGGTTTTTTGGATGTCAGCTTGAAGAGCGGCTTGCTGTTCGGGGGTGGCATCCTTACCGCAGAAAACGGTAAGCATAAACTTATCGCCCTCGAGGATTTTCTCGGCAAGACCGAGAGCGGCAGTGTGTTGATCGGGGTCGGAGAGCACGATCTCTTTGCCAACAATACCGATGGTATCGCCGTTTTTGATGGTAACGCCATTGATTTCCGCATCGCGGATAGAAGGAGAAACGTATCCTGCGGTTACGCGACCGAGAGCCTCGGTCATCTCGGCGGCGATTGCTTCGGCATCCTCTGCCTCAAAGTTTGCACAGGAAAGAGCCACGTATCCCGAACCGATATTCTTGCTGGGAATCACGTGAATTTTAGCAGCTGTATAGATATCAGCTGCTTGCTGTGCAGCCATAAAAATGTTACCGTTATTCGGGAAAACGAAGATATGCTCTGCATTTACCTTGGCAAACGCATCGAGGAAGTCGTTGGTAGAGGGGTTTTGCGTCTGTCCGCCCTCGACCACCTCATCGGTGCCGAAATCGCGGTAGAGCTGCTCGATACCGGGGCCTGTGCAAACGGCAACCACACCGTATTTTTTAGCGGGTGCGACGGGTGCTTCTTCCACGGCGGGAGCAGGAGCTTCTTCTTTATCCCCTTCCACAACAGAACTGTGTTGGAGCGACATATTTTCAATCTTCACCTTCAAAAATTCACCAAAGGTGCGGCAATGGCCGAGAACCTTTTCGGGTGTGAGGGTGTGGACGTGAATTTTCACAATGCTATCGGTTTGGAAAGCAACGATAGAATCACCAACGGTAGAAAGGAACGCCTTGAGCGCATCAATATCGAAGGTGGCAATATTGATTTTGGAATTCTGCAAACGTACGAGAAGCTCGGTGCAGTAGCCGTAAGTCATAACACTGTCGGGGCCGAATGCTTCGAGGTCAACCTCGGGAGCGGCTTCGGTATTTTCCTTTGCGGAAAGCTTGGCAAAGCCCTCTTCATCCAAAAATTCCTCGCCGTTGAGAACGCGGTTAAAGCCGTCCATAATATAGAACAGACCTGCTCCACCACTATCTACAACGCCTGCTTCGCGCAGAACGGAGAGAATTTCGGGAGTGCGCTCCAAGGATGCGTGCATCTCACCTACGAGGTCGGCAAACAAGGTTTGAATGGTGCTCTCGGGGGTGATGCGTTTAACTGCGTATTCTACAGCCTCGCGCGCAACGGTGAGGATGGTTCCCTCGGTAGGTGTCATTACCGACGTATATGCCTGCGCAACACCTCTTTGCAGAGCGCGTCCAAATGCGGCAGGATCAGCTTGGTCAACCCCCTCAATGCCCTTTGCAGTGCCTGCAAAGAATTGCGAAAGGATAACGCCCGAGTTTCCGCGTGCGCCAAGAAGCATACCGTGCGAAAATGCCTTCATAACGTCGGCAAGGTTATCGGTTTCAAGGTTCTCGATAGCGGCAACACCGCTCTCGATGGTCATACGCATATTGTCGCCCGTGTCTCCATCCGGAACGGGAAATACGTTGAGCTTATTGACCTCTTCGGCATTGGAGCGCAGCTGCATAGCGCCGCCCTTTGCCATTTTGGAAAGCAAATTGCCCCCCATTACCTTAATATCGTCCCACGTAGTCTTCTTTTTTGCATTGGGGTCCTTTGCAGCAGCGGCACGTTCGGCCTTTTTTTGTTCCTGCTTCTTCTTGGTTGCATCCTGCACCTTGATGATAGCTACGGCCGTTTGATGTACGCTGGTCTTTGCCGCTTTTTTGACCGTGGTAGCGGCCTTTTTAGCGGTGGATGCCGCGATTTTTGCTACGTCCCCTTTTGTGATTGCCTTCTTTTTAGCAGGTTGCTTTGCCCCTTGGGTTGCAGTCGGCTTTTCCGAAGGCGCGGGCGTGGCTTTCTTTTTATCTTCTGCCATTGGTTAAAATCTCCTTGAAAATTGGTGGTAAATGCGCGTGGGCGCAAATTTTATCTTGCGTCGGCAACAAAGAAGAGCGCAATGGTACCGGGGCCGGAATGTGCACCGATAACGGGACCGACGTCGGTGATAATCTTCACTTCTACGCCGTGTCTCTCTTTGAGCATATCGGCAAGCAGCTGTGCGTCTGCTTGGCAATCGCTATGAGAAATGAACACGGTTCCGCCCTCTTTATCTACTGCCTTTTCGGTGTACTTATCTGCCATTGCAACAATAGAGGTTCTTCTGCCGCGCACCTTGGAAACGGGAATGAGATGACCCTCATTGTCCATATAGAGTACGGGCTTGATGCCAAGCAGGTTGCCGACGAATGCCGCCGTAGGGCTGACACGTCCGCCGCGCTTTAAGTAAACAAGATCGTCAACGGTGAACCAAATGCCCATACGACCAATCAAATCGCGCGCAAAGGCTTCGGCTTCTTCGATAGTCGCGCCGTTCTTTTTTTGCTCTACGGTCAAATAGACCATAAGGCCCTCGCCCGCAGATGCGGCAAGTGTATCGACAACGATGATTTTTGCTTCGGGATATTTCTCTTTGAGTTCGAGAGAAGCAATACGTGCAGAGTTGTAGGTGGTGCTCAGTCCCGAAGAGAAACCGAGATACAGCACGTCTTTGCCTTTTTTGAGAGCCTCCTCTTCAAACATTTCGGCAAATGCCTCGGCGTTAACGGCAGCAGTCTTTGCAACGCCGCCCGCTCTCATTTTTTCATAAAATTCAGCAACTGACATATCGTCGTTGGAATATTCCTTTTCTTCTCCGTCAAAACGGAAGGTCAAGCTACGGTAAGATACGCCCCACTGGGAAAGCAATTCGGGTTTGATGTCACAGGCGGAATCGGTAAAAATAACGTAATCTCTCATAAACGTTCTCCTTTTTATCAATTTCGTTTTTATTTTGTATTATTTTAGGAACATACGCAAAAGTTTTGCATTCAGTCCTCTGTTGTAAGGTTGATAGCGCATAGGCAAGTCAATCCAGGTTTTCTTATCTACGATGCTCTTTTTGTGCGAAAAGGTGTCAAAGCCGACCTTGCCGTGGTAAGCTCCCATACCGCTCTCACCTACTCCGCCAAAGCCCATATGTGCCGTGGCAAGATGAATGATAACGTCGTTGACGCATCCACCGCCGAAGGCGCATTTGGAAGTAACGCGGCGAATGTTCTTTTTGTTAGAGGAAAAGATATAAAGTGCCAGGGGACGGTCGTGGGAATTGACGGTTTGGATGACCTCATCAATGTTCTCAAAGATGAGAACAGGAAGTACGGGGCCAAAAATCTCCTCACCCATAACAGCATCATTCCAAGTAACATTGTTCATTACGGTAGGCTCGATTTGCAGGGTTTCGGGGTTTGCAGCACCGCCGTGAACCGTCTTATTTTCATCTATCAGAGAAGAAACGCGCTCAAAATGCTTTTGGTTGACAATGCGGCCATAGTCGGCATTTTGCAAAGGCTCTTTGCCGTATTGGCGAATGATTTCCGCCTTCAAAAGTTCAAGGAATCGGTCGCGCACCGACGTGTGGCAAAGCACGTAATCGGGGGCGACACAGGTCTGACCACAGTTGAGATATTTGCCAAAGGCAATTCGTTTTGCCGCAAGGGCAAGATTGGCAGTCTCATCAACAATGCAAGGGCTCTTTCCGCCAAGCTCGAGCGTGACGGGAGTAAGATGTTCGGCGGCTTTTCGCATAACCTCTTTGCCAACAGTCTTGCTACCGGTGAAAAAGATATAGTCGAATTTTTGGTCAAGCAGGCACGCATTCTCGGCTCTGCCGCCGGTTACGACGGAGACGTATTCGCGCGGGAAAGTGCTCTCAATGAGTTCTTTAATAGCCAACGCAGTAGCAGGAGCATACGCACCGGGCTTAATAACCGCAGTATTGCCTGCCGCAAGAGCATCTACCAAAGGGTCGATTGTGAGCAGGAAGGGATAATTCCACGGGCTCATAATCAATACAACACCGTAAGGCGAGGGCTTAACGTAGCTGCGCGATGCAAATTGCGCCAAGGGTGTGCGCACACGCTTTTCTTGCGCAAAGCTCTCAATATGCTTTAGCATATAACTGATTTCATCCAGCACAAGACCGATTTCGCACATATAGCTTTCAAAATCGGATTTGCCGAGGTCCTTTTGCAGGGCATCGGTCAACTGTTTTTCACGGGACACAATAGCAGCATAAAGCTTTTTGAGTGCCTCCTTACGGCGGCATACACAAAGCGTTTTTCCACTCTCAAAATAGGCTCTTTGTTCGCTTACAAGTGCGGATATTTGTTGCTGTTCCATAAAAACTTCTCCCAAGTTAAACAGTGAAAATCACAACGCGTCCTCATACCCTATCAAAAGTCCACCACGTTCGGCATAAAAGCTACAAAGCGCACGTGTGGGGACGATCGAAACATCAGCCTTGGGATATGCGTCATATATTTTTTTCGCAAGATCCTCGGCTGCGGTAAGATTTTGGCAATGGTGGATGCGCACCTTGCCACCGCAATATCCGTTTGCCTGCATTTGCGCAAGCAACACGCGCAAGGCTTTTTCGGTGCCGCGCGCCTTTTCTAAAATTTCAAGCTTTCCGGCTTCACTTGCGCAACCAACAACACGGATACCAATGAGCCCTGCAAATTTTGCCGTCAGCAGACTGACGCGGCCGTTGTTGGCAAGATTGTGCAAGGATTCCAGTGCAAACAGCAGGTGGGTGTGTGCGGCATACTGCTTGATGCCTACCACAATATCGTCAAAGGTCAGATCAGAGAGGATCATTTCCTGCAACTTTTGGATCAAAAGAGCACTCTCTGCTCCCGTAGAAAGGGTATCCAAAACATATACACGTCTGCCCTGTTTTTCTTGCATATACTCACGCGCCGCAATCGATGCCGCATTGTAGCTGCCCGAAAGACCGCTTGTAATGGTAACGCAAAAAACATTTTCTGCATCCTCAAATGCTTCAAGCCATTCTTGTGTATTGGGACAAGCAGACCCCGAGCGACCGTGATAAGCCGCAAGATAAGTCAGCATTTCATCTACATCTGTTTTGGCTTCATCTACGAATTCACGCTCTGCCGTTTGGATCTTGAGCGGCACAGTTGCAAAGGGTACATCTGCAAGAGAGAGCAGATCGGATGAGGAATCTGATACGATCTTATATTTCAATATTAAAGTCTCCTTAACGTTTTTCTTTCTCACATCGACTGCACAAAATATTGCGCAGGTTGAAAAATAGGATATATCCATCATTATTATAGTATTTTACCATAAAATAGTTGATTTGTCAAGTCATTTATCAAAATTCGCGTGCGGGCGCGCGCACGTGCGCACGCGCGCAAACAAGGTTAGGAGAAGAAGTAATGTCTCCCTCTCCCACTTCTTTTTTACTTGCCAAACAGATCTAAAATTTTGAACCTTGCCCGATAAACCGGCTTATCGCTTTCGGTTATGATTTTATATTGCGTGGGGGTAAATCCAACCGAAATGCAGGCGTCCTCTGCCGTTTTTTCGCTCACCGTTGCCGCGCCAAGACAGAGCGGTGGGAACAAACAGCACCACCAATTTTGCCCTTCTCCCTCTCCAAGATTGACACGCATAGAGATATACTCCCCTGCGGGAAAACAAAGGCTATCATAGGTGCGCGTGGGATAGTCCTCAAGCCCCATTTCAATGCTGACGGCATCGTCAAATCCCTCTTCGCGCAAGACGTTTTTTGCCGCTTCGGTCAGAAGAGGACCGTTCTCTTCGAGAAGAGATACCGCTTCCTCTTTGGTCTTGCAATCCTGCAACAAGGGTACCGTCACCTCGAGAATGGCATCTCTGACCGCGAGCTTGACCGCTTGGTCTTCCTCACTGTCCGAGTTGGCGAGCACGTGCAGGCGCACCACCTTATTGTAAATTTCCTCTTCTCCGTGCACCGGCAAAAGGCCTACGACAAGCAGACAAAGAGCCGCAACGATTGATAGCATAAGTATTCTTTTGTAAAACATAAAAAACCTCCTTTTTGGTTTCTGCATCATCAAGCATTGCCCAAAAAGGAGGGGTTCTATTCATTTTTTGTCAAAACTTATGCAAAACGGATAGCCGAAACGATGCGGTGCATCGCCTCGCCGATGTCGGTAGCCATTAGCGTACAACCTGCGGCTTTTGCATGTCCGCCGCCATCGAATTTGCGGCAGAGCTCGGCAACGTCATACTCACCGTTGGAGCGAGCCGAAACACGGAACTTGCCCTCGGGGAGCGGTTGGCGAATACAAAGTGCAACCTCAACACCCGACAAGGAACGCGGAATATCGACAAGTGCGCCCAAATCCTCGTCGCCCAAGCCAAGTCCCGCCTTGAGCGCGTATGGGAACGTAACGACCGCAATTTTGCCATCGGCAAACACTTCCATATTGGAAATTGCCGCCGACTGCGCACGCAAACGCTCGAGGCTCTTATTTTCAAACAACCTACGGTTGATATCGGCACAGTCGATGCCGCTTGCCACAAGTTCTGCGGCACGCAGATGCGTTTTGGATGTCACGTTAGAGTAGCGAAAGCATCCCGTATCGGCACTGATAGCGGCATAAAGGTCAATGCACATTTCCTCGTCAATAACGATACGCTCCTCGCTTGCCAGCCGCTTGATAATATCAAAGATAATTTCTCCCGTAGCCGCCGCGCCCGTGCGGATGTAAGACTCTTTTGCATAAGGTGCGTCCGACTCGTGGTGGTCAATCATCAAATCGACACGCTCGCCAAAAAGGCTTGCCAAATCTCCCATTTGAGAAAGAGACGCGGTATCAACAGTGATAATGCGTGCAGGCACAAAATGTGCAAGAACGGCATCAAGGAGTACACTCTCTTGCACCCCGTTCATCAAAAATTGCAAATTTTCGGGAACTTCGTCACAACAGATGCATCGAGTGACAGAACCAAGCTGCTCGAGCACTCGCTGCAAAGCAAATGCCGAGCCAACGGCATCGGCATCGGGATTACGGTGAAAAATGATGAGCGTATCCGCGGGTACTTCTAAAGTTTCAATCAGCTCATCAAGATTGGTAAAGGGTTCGCTCATACTTCCTCTTCTTCCCCGTCCTCTTCGGGCTTGATATCCAAGGTGTTGAGAATGGATGCAATGCGAGCACCGTAAGCTACCGAATCATCGGTAACAAAGGTCAGCTCGGGAGTGATGCGGAGGTTGAGCGAATTTGCAAGCTCGCGGCGGATAAAGCCGGATGCCGCCTTGAGTCCCTTGGCAACTTCCTTTTTGTCGCCACCCATTACCGAGTAATAAATTTTTGCAAATTTGAGGTCGGGGGTGCAATCTGCCGCGGTAATGCTAATAAACGCCTCGCTGACACGGGGGTCCTTTACGCGGCGCATAATCACCGTCAACTCTTTTTGCATCTCTTCGTTGATGCGTCCTCTTCTGTAGTTTGCCATAGTCTATTTCCTTTCGTCACGATAAGAAAACGGCCTTCCCCTGTTTACGGAAAGCCGTTTTCGGATGTAAAAAATCAATTTTACGCGTCCATTTGCTCTGCATTGGCAATAACCGCCTCAGCAGGAACCTCAAAGCTGTTCTCTTCGGCAGGAGCTTCCTCTGCTACTACAGACTCATCTGCAATTGCATCAACGTCGTCTGCCTCGCCCTCGAGAACGGGCTCCTCCTTTTTGAAGTACTTCTTATAGAGCTTCACAGCGATAAAGCATACTGCACCAATAGCGAGCAGGATGCCGATAATCTTCAAAAATGTCTTGCCTCTTCTTGCGCTTTCGTTTTCCATTTGATAACCTCCACTTATTGCGGCATAGTACCACGATTACACATTCTATAAAAAGTATATCACATTTTTTTGAAAAATCAAGAGTTTTCTCAAAATTTTTTTATTTATTTTGAAAAAATCTATTCCCTTTTTCCATATTCTGTGATAATATGATAAAGGAAAACTGCAAAAAGGAGAAAAACGATGACCTACCGTCAGCTTTGTGTGCTTTTGCAAGACGCGAAAATAGAAGATGCCGAATGGGATGCTCTGTGTTTGATGGAGCATTTTTGCGCCGTTTCTCCTTCCCTTTTGCGCTCCTCTCCCGACCGCAATTATGAAAATGCGGCATTTGAGGATGCCATTCGCCGCCGTTTGGCACACGAGCCGCTCCAATACATTTTGGGTGAGTGGGACTTCTACCGTCAAAAATACGAGGTCTCTCCCGACTGCCTCATTCCGCGCGCCGACACCGAAATTTTGGTCGAGACTGCCATTCGAATTTTGCCAACGGGAGCGCATTTTGCCGACCTTTGCACAGGGAGCGGTTGCATTGCCGTCTCCACCCTTGCCGAAAGAGTCGACACCACTGCGGTGGCACTCGAAAAATTCCCTGCCACCTTGGCTCTTGCCGAGCGCAATGCCAAAAAGAACGGAGTCGATACACGCTTTTGCGGCATCCTTGCCGACGTGCTCTCGCCCTCTCCCGATTTTGAAGGCACTCGTTTTGATGCAATCCTTTCCAATCCGCCCTACATTCCAACAGCTGATGTTGAGGGACTTTCCCCTGAGGTGCATGCCGAACCCGTAGCGGCACTCGACGGTGGAGATGACGGTCTTATCTTTTACCGCGCCATTTTGAAGAATTATAAAGCGTTGCTAAAAGAGGACGGATTTTTCCTCTTTGAAATCGGTTTTGACCAAGCAGATGCACTTACAGCTCTTGCAAAAGAGCATAATTTTGCACACATCCGCGTCATTTGCGACCTTGGCGGTCGCGACCGCGTGGTTTACATTTCCAACAAACCCTTTGATGAAAGGAGCACTTCACTTTGAATATCGTTGTTCTTGCAGGCGGCTACTCCCCCGAGCGTGACGTGTCGCTGACCTCAGGCAGTCTGATTGCCAACGCCCTGATTAAAAACGGACACAGCGTCCTTTTGTTGGATGCTTACTGCGGCATTCGCGAGTTGCCACACGACCCCTTTTTACTCTTTAAAACCGAAGCAACTTATTCTCACCAAATCAGCGATAAAATCCCCGATTTAAAAAAACTAAAAGAAGAAAACGGCAACACCGAGGCTCTCATTGGCCCCAACGTCCTCTGGCTCTGCCGCATGGCAGACCGCGTATTCTTGGCACTCCACGGAGCAATGGGCGAGAACGGTCAGCTGCAAGCAACCCTTGACAACTACGGCATCCGTTACACGGGCTCGGGCTACGTCGGTTCCCTTTTGGCAATGGATAAGGACCTTGCCAAGCGTCTTTTGCGTGATGCGGGTGTTCGCACCCCCGATTGGGTATTCGTTGACCCAACTCTCCCCGAAAGCCGCGAGACAATTCTTAAAAAAATCGGTCTGCCCTGCGTTATCAAGCCCACAAGCTGTGGCTCGAGCGTGGGTGTGACGATTGTTGAAAACGAAAGCGAGCTCAATGCCGCGCTTGCCGACGCCGCTCCTTGGGGCGACCGCGTGCTTGCCGAAAAGAAAATCAACGGTCGCGAACTGACCGTTGGTATTTTGGACGGCGAGACGCTCCCTATTGTAGAAATTATCCCCAACGAGGGATTTTACGATTACAAAAACAAGTATCAAGGCAACACCCGCGAGGTCTGCCCTGCCGAAATTCCTAAGCGTATTGCAAAAAAAGCCGCCGAAGCAACACAGCGCGGATTTGCCGCCCTTCGCCTTCGCGGATACGCACGCTTTGATTACATTATGGACGAGGACGGCAAGGTTTGGTGTTTGGAAGCCAACACCCTTCCCGGTATGACTCCTTTGAGCCTGCTCCCCATGGCAGCCAAAGCCGCAGGCATCTCCTATGAGGAGCTTTGCGAGAAGATAATTGAATTGTAAGAGATTGTGGCCGAATCGCAACGAGAACCTCGATGTCCCACCACATAAAACGTAATAATCATAACCTCCCGTCAAACGGGTGGTATGCACAAGGGCTAAAAGCCCAATACTACCGGCCAGCGGCTCAAGCCGCTGGCTTTCGTATACT
>JAZOVV010000049.1:0-28324 GCA_045658925.1 Eubacteriales bacterium | reverse complement strand
ATTTCAATTTGCAAATTGAAGATTGCGGCATTGATTTAGAGAGTCAAAATTACTGCGATTGTAACAAAAGAACCGCTATGGAAATGCAGACATACGACCGAGATATTGATAGTGTGTTCACTTGTTGCGATTGCGGGAAACCGATTGTACTCTATGAACTACCCTATCCAAAAGACAGTGAGGATTATTGTGCCGTACAGCGGTGGCAAGATAATTATGCTACTATGGATATGCTTTGGATGAATTGCCTTTGCGATCGTCACACAGGAAATCAGCGCGTTAAGTTTGATTCACCCTTAAACAAACAAGGAATTGAAATTGCCCAATATATGAGCCAACAGCTCCAATATCCCGTGTATTATCACCTTGCCTGCGACTATGGTAAGAGCATAAAAACCGAAAAGGTAAATGATAAGATAACACATATTTGCCCCAAATGCGAAAAAACAATGAAACGCATAAAATTCTCCGAGGATCACGAAAGAGATATTTGCAAAAATTGCAATTTGTCTTTCGATGCACATTAAAGCTTCATCTTACTCGTAGGGGCGATTCACGAATCGCCCGTTCCACACGAAAAAACTATATAAATACTTACATAAAAGAAAAGAGGAAATAACAATGAAATTAAGTGTTTTAGCAAATCTTTACGGACAAAAGTCCTTGGAAGAAACTCTGCAAATTCTCACCGGTCTTGGCGTTCACACCGTTGAAATCGGTGCGGGCGGCTACCCCGGCAAGGCTCACTGCAACCCCGAAGAGCTCCTCGCTGACGAAGCAAAGTACAACGAGTTCATCGCGCTCTTGAAAAAGTACGACGTTACCGTTTGCACTCTTGCCGCTCACGGAAACGCTCTGCATCCCGATAAGGCAATCGCTGCACAGTTCGATAAGGATTTCCGCAACGCGGTTCTCCTCGCTGAAAAGATGGGTGTTGACACCGTTATCACCTTCTCGGGTTGCCCCGGCGACTGCGAGACCGCAAAGTACCCCAACTGGGTAACCTGCCCTTGGCCCGAGGACTTTTTGGCAATACTGGATTGGCAATGGAATGAAAAGGTCATTCCCTACTGGCAAGAAGCAGGCGCGTTTGCTGTTGCACACAACGTACCCCACATCGCATTTGAAATGCACCCCGGCTTCTGCGTTTACAACCCTGAAACACTCCTGAAGCTCCGCGCCGCTGTTGGCCCCGTAATCGGTGCAAACTTCGACCCCTCTCACCTCGTTTGGCAAGGTATGGACCCCGTTGCCGCTATTCGTGAGCTCGCAGGAGCCATCTATCACGTTCACGCAAAGGACACCAAAATTGACAAATACAACACCGCAAAGAACGGCGTTCTTGACACCAAGCACTACGGCGACGAGCTCCATCGCGCGTGGGTATTCCGCACCGTTGGCTACGGCAACAACGAGACCTACTGGCGTGATCTCGTTTCCAATCTCCGTCTGTGCGGCTATGACCGCGTTCTCTCCATCGAGCACGAGGATAGCGTTATGAGCATTGACGAAGGTCTGCGCAAGGCAGTTTCCTTCCTCAAGGACATCATCATCGAAGAAGAAAAGCCCACCTCTATGTCTTGGGCGTAAGGCGCTTTGGGAATGATTGCGGGGGAACTTTTTTCAGCGAAAAAAAGTTCCCCCACACCCCCTCAAAAAAGCACTCACAAAAGGAATAGCAAAAGGGATAGCGTAAATTTGCTATCCCTTTGTTATATTGGGGCAAAGTACTCTCTTAGCGTGCGGGGTCTTGGTGGTGCCCACGCGCTCGCGGCAGCACAAGCGAGGGGTACCCTCGCGTCGGCTGTCTATCCGTTTGTTTGGAGTTCTTTTTTATAAATTTGTGCGAGAGTTTTTGGGAGGGGGTTCGGGGGAGACCTTTTTGCAAAAAGGTCTCCCCCGAAAACTCCGTCCTCTTATTCCTCGTCAAACACGACCGTAATCACACGGACAATGATGGACTTAACGGGAACGCCATCGGCATTAGGATATTGAAAATCGGAATAGATCCACAATGCGTGGGTATCATCAAGAGCGAGCAGGTCGGTATAGTAGCACGAGATATCATTCTCGCCTGAATAGAGGTCAAAGGTCTGTGCCGGCTGCCAAGTCTTGCCCGTAGGGTCGGATGTCGCGCGGATGCGCATATAGGGACGACCGTAGGTTGCGATGGAAACACCGCAATCGAGCGTTACCATTTGCGGAAGCACTCCGATCTCATCAAACTCTTTCACAGAGCTCCACGATTGACACTTATCAGTAGAAAACGCTCGATAGCAAGGGGCGTTGCCGCCACTGCGCATCAGCATCATAATAGTACCGTCGGGCATTACGTTGAGGCAAGGCTCGCATAAACCCTCCGGCCCTTTGATTTTCACAGACATCAGCTGCGAGAGGAAATTCCACGTACGCCCGTTATCTTCGGAAGAAAAGAGATAAGTGGAATAGTATTTGCAAAAATCGCTAACGGCAGATTTACGCTCGGCAGCATAGGAGTTAAAGCCGTAGAAATACATTGCCATATACATAACGCCGTCGATGATTATGATGCTATCCTGACTCAAACGAAACATCTGCGTCATAGGATAAATCTTGCCACCCGGGAACTCAACCAGCGGTGCCTGCGGCCAGTTGATGGTGCACTCAAACTCCTCGGTGGTATCGGTTACGGGGTCGTATTCACTTCCCCACACGGTGGTATCCTCGTTTTTTGGCATATCCTCAGCAAAGAAAAGTCTGTAAGCACCGTTGTTGTTCCAAGTAAAGCCGGGCTCGTATGCATTTTGCCAAGTGGCAACGTGTGCATTTGCAGACTTGAAGCCTGCAAAATACTTGCCATTGCTCATTTGGAACTTATCGGGAATAGTGCAAAGCGATGCATCATCGCTCCAAGTCTTTCCTCCATCTAAAGAGACTTTTTTTCTGACCGTATCCACATAGTCATCAATGGTGTCACTGCTATAATTCCAATTTGCAACGATATTTCCGTCCAGCGTATAAGCAAGCCCCGGGAACTGATAATGTCCCCATTTGTTATCGCCAACGGCGCCCTGCGTTACAACCACAGGCTCACCGATTTCAAGGTGGAACGCCTTTGGCTTTTCGGGTTCGGGAGTGGTGGTTTCTTCCGGCGTTGTATTCTTGGGTGTGGTTTCCTCGGGTGTTGTAACAATGGGCGACTCACTTCCCCCACCGCACCCCGGCAAAAGACCGAGCAGAAGCCCCATTGCGAGCAAAACAGAAATCTTTTTCATCTTCCTTCTCCTCTACTATCAAATTATCGAATCATTCGCCAAAGGTCATTTTAAACTGTGCCGTTTGCATTTTGCCCGGCAGAATGTGGAACATATCGTGGCGGGTGTTGATGTCTTCCATCTCTCCGTCATATCCGGGGAGTCCGCACCAAGGCTCAATGCACACAAAGGGGGCTTCGCTCTTGGCAGAATGCCATACGCCAAGATACGGCATATCGGGATATTGCAAGGTGACAGAGCGCGTGCTCTTGTTCGACTTGAGTGTTACGGTGCTATCCATACGCGAGAGGAAGATACCGTCAACCTCAAACAGTTTATGAGAAAGCGGCAAAACGGTGCCGTTTTGAAGTCTATATGCCGTCTTTTTGCCCGTGAAAAGCCCACGGGGCGAAATTTCAATTTGGTCGGGACTGCAGGGCTTGCCAAATTCAAGGTAGTAGTCCTCGAACACCCCCTCGCCGCCGAGCGGCACGTTAAAACCGGGATGACCGCCCACAGTTGCAGGTAAAACAACGTCACCCGTGTTCTCAATTTCAAAGCGTGTGGTTACGCTCTCACCCTCAAGGACGTGCCAAATTTTGAGTACAAAATCAAAGGGGTATATCTTTTTCGTTTCCTCTGTTGCTTCAACGCGAAAACAGATAGAGGTATCGTTTACACATTCCAAAGCGAGAGGTGCTTTGCGGATAAAGCCGTGGCAAGGAATTTCGTAGGTCTTGCCCTCGCAGGTATATTTTCCTTCAAAAAATCTGCCGCATACAGGGAAAAGCAGAGGCGCGTGCGACGACCAAAACGCCCCGTCTCCTACCCAGATATACTCGCACTCTCCGCGGCGCACGGAGTGAATCTCGGCGCCAACGTCACTAACCTGAACGGTCAAAACATCATTTTGTAAGGTATAAAGCATTGTTCCCTATCCTCGCTTACAGCGCGTCAATCACGCGGCGAATGTCGGCAATGCGTGCAGGGTCTGCGCCCTCGGGTACAAAGTCGGTAATCTCTTTGCTGAAGAACTTTGCCCAAACGTATGCGGCGGCGTATCTGCCATAATCGTAGGAAAGGTGGAAGCCGTCACGGCAGAAATCGGTGCCGTCGGGCGTGAGGGTGCGACGAAGCGTTTGGATTGCCTTGCCTACCTCAAGGATGCCGTCGAGGTTGTGTTCCTTAACAGCACGGTGTGAGCACTCCTCGATCTTAGACCACATCAGCTCCTGATCGTGATTATAGTTTGCAAACCCGCCGTGCGTGCTATCGGTAGCATAAGACCAAGTCTGATGCCAGATAATTTTGGCACCGGGGCAGGTTTTACGGATGAATTCCAAAACCTCGGTCAAATAGGGCTCGTAGGTCTCGTACATACCCGAATAGTGGCTCACCTGCTGAACGGTAATATAATCCCAATCCTCGGAGGCGATGATATCATTGGCGCTAACGGTGGCTTCGCCGATTTTGACGCCCTGTGCCTGATATTCATACCACGCCTTCTTGTTTTGGATTTTGTCTACGTGCATTTCCAAACTACAGCCGCCAATGTGAAGATTGCGGACGTAAAGGTCGCCGGCAACACGATCGAGATATGTGGTTGCATCCCATGAAAAGCTATTTCCCAATCCTAAAATTTTTAGCATAGTTTTTTGTCCCCTTTTTACTAATTTGTGTGATAAACGGTCAAATGCCGTGAATATCCGCTTGACGGAAGCCACCGCGCAGCAGTATGCTCTCCGCAGCCTCGGGCTCCTCTGTTTGAATAATCATAAATGCTTCGCCATCGTTTTTGCCTGCAAAAGCATACATATACTCTACGCCAATGCCGCTCTCGGACAAAAGGCGAAGAACGCCGAGCATGCCGCCGGGAGTGTCTTCCATTGTCAGGGAAAGCACGTCGGTTACACGAACCACGATGCCCGCCTCGGAGAGAATCTTTTTACCCTCTTCAGGTTTATCTACGATAAGACGCAGAATACCGAACTCCGACGTGTCTGCCAGTGAGAGTGCGCGAATGTTGACGTTGTTTTGTGCCAGCAAGTCGGCTACGGCACACATACGTCCTTGCTTATTTTCCAAAAATACGGATAATTGCTTGATAATCATATTCTTCTCTCCCCTCTTAAATTTTGCCGGCTCTGTTATCGATAACGCGTTTTGCCTTGCCCTCTGAGCGAACGATGGACTTGGGATTGACCAAGTGAACCTTTGCACTGATGCCAAGCATCGAGCGCAAATCCTCGGTGATGCGCTTTTCGAGTCTTTCGATTGCCTTGATATTATCCGAGAAGAACGCCTCGCTCATCTCGACGTTAATATCGAAGGTATCGGTGTTGTTGACACGGTCAACGATGATTTGATAGTTGGGTGTAATTTGGTCGCCGCTGACCTTGAGGAGTACCTCTTCGATTTGCGACGGGAATACGTTAACACCGCGAATAATGAGCATATCGTCGGTGCGTCCGTTGGGCTTGCGCATACGAATGTGCGTTCTGCCGCACTTGCAAGGCTCGGGATTGAGCGAGCAGATGTCGCGTGTGCGGTAACGGATAACGGGAAACGCCTCTTTGGTGATAGAGGTAAATACCAATTCACCGGTTTCTCCCTCGGGGAGAACCTCGCCCGTTTCGGGGTCGATGATTTCAACGATGAAGTGGTCTTCCCAAACGTGCATACCTGCCTGTTCGGGGCATTCGCCCGAAACACCGGGGCCAAGCACCTCGGAAAGTCCGTAAATATCGTATGCTTTGAGACCGAGCTTTTCTTCAATTTTGAGGCGCATATCCTCGCTCCAAGGCTCGGCACCGAAAATACCGATGCGGAGCTTGAGCTGATCACGAACGCCCATTTTTTCAATTTCCTCGGCAAGATACATCGCATACGAGGGGGTGCAACAAAGAACGGTAGAACCGAAATCAATCATAGTTTGAATTTGGTTTGCGGTGTTGCCTGCGGAAATTGGGATAACGGTAGAGCCGACAAGCTGAGCTCCGCCGTGCGCACCGAGACCGCCCGTAAAGAAGCCGTAACCAAAGGCGACCTGCACGAAATCCTCGTCACTAACGCCTGCCGCGCGCATTACGCGAGCAACGCATTCATCCCAAAGTGTCAAATCGTCGCGGGTGTAACCGACAACGATTCTCTTGCCCGTTGTTCCCGAGGATGCGTGTACACGCACAACGTCCTTCATAGGAACCGCAAACAAACCGTAAGGGTAATAGTCACGAAGGTCTTTTTTGTAGGAGAACGGAACGCGGTGCAAATCCTCGATGCCGCGAATGTCATCGGGGGTAAGACCTGCTTCATCCATTCTGTTGCGGAAGCACTCTACGTTCTCGTAGCAGCGCTTAATTTGTGCGCAAAGCCGCTCGCTTTGCAGTTTTTTCAGCTCCTCGCGAGGCATACATTCGATTTCGCGATTGAAAAAGCTCATATATTCTACCTTCTTTCAATATCAAGAATCAATTACAGATGATAACCGAGGTCAAACGCCTTGAGGTTTGCTTCGAGGAATTTGGGCGGAACGGTGGTTTTGATGGTCTCCACCCATTCCCCGTAAGGAATCTCGGTATTCTTTGCCATCACGCCGATGAGAACGACGTTGACGGCCTTTGCGTTGCCGGCCTCTCGCGCAAGCGAAAGTGCGTCAACAGCAGTCAAATCAACTACTGCACCGAGCTTTGCAAGAATGTCGGCGGGATAGTCGACGGCACCCGTGATAACGGGCATAGGATTAATCATTTGGTTGTTGACAATCATCTTGCCGCCCTTCTTCAGCCAAGGGAGTGCGCGATAAGCCTCGAGACACTCGAATGCGAGAATGATATCTGCCTCTCCCTTATCGATAATGGGAGAATGAACGGCATCGCCAAACTTAACGTAGGTAACAACGCTACCGCCGCGTTGGCTCATTCCGTGAACCTCGGAGACCTTGACGTCATATCCGCGACGAATGACGGCATTGCCCAAAATGCGGCTTGCGAGAAGTGTTCCCTGCCCGCCAACGCCAACAATCATAATATTCTTCGTGCTCATATCAGGCTTCCTCCTTTTCAATCGCTCCAAAGGGGCAAACACCCACACAAAGTCCGCAACCGTTGCACTGTGTTGTATCAATGCAAACGGTTCCGCTCGCCTTGTCAATACTAATGGCAGGGCAACCGAGCTTCATACAAACCTTACACTTGCGGCACTTTTCAGTGATGGTACAGTGGCCTGTGTATTTCACACTCTTGAGGAGTGCGCAGGGGCGTTGCGCGATGATAACAGAGGGCTCATCGACAGCGAGCTCGCTCTTAACAACTTTTTCAAAATTCTTTACGTCAAATGGGTCGGCAACCGTAATGCGCTCAACGCCAACACCTTGGCAGAGCTTAATGAGGTCGACCTGACGGGTAGCCTCACCGCGAATGGTCTTGCCGGTGGTGGGGTTATCCTGGTGTCCCGTCATACCCGTAATAGAGTTATCGAGAATAATGACGGTATTGACGCCCTTGTTGTAAACAATGTCAACAAGTCCGGTAATGCCGGAATGCATAAAGGTGGAGTCGCCGATAACAGAGACGAGCTTGCCCGCGAATTCCTTGCCCTGCACCTTTGCCATACCGTGCGCCGCACTGACAGATGCACCCATACAAATGGTGGTATCAACAGCGGCAAGAGGTGCAACTGCACCAAGGGTGTAGCAACCGATGTCACCCGAAACGGCAACACCGAGCTTATTCAAAACGTAAAAGGTTCCGCGGTGCGGACAACCCGCACACATAACGGGCGGACGGCCGGGGATAGCTTCCTCGAGCGCGATAAACTCTGCGGCATCCTCGCCCAAAACGACCTTGCGAATCATCGAGGGAGTATATTCCCCCAACATCGTGAAGAGTTCCTTACCCTTGACTGCAATATCCATTGCGCGGCAAGCATCCTCAACGAAGGGGTCAAGCTCTTCGATAACGTAAACAGTCTTGCATTTGGCAGCAAACGCCTTGAGGAGCTTTTCGGAAAGCGGCCAAACGATGCCGAGCTTGCAGTAGTTGACCTTATCGCCAAGTGCCTCTTTTGCGTATTGATAGGCAATGCCTGCGGTGATAACACCGATGTCGCTGCCGTTATCCTCGATTGTATTCAAGGAACACTCCGCGGCAAATGCCTCAAGTCTTGCACTTCTTTCTTCAACAACCACGTGACGCTTAATAGCGTTTGCAGGCATCATAACGTACTTTGCGATATTCTTTTGATAATCTTCTACGGGATGTACTTCTCTTTCACCAAGCTCTACAAGGCTTTGGGAGTGAGACACGCGCGTGGAAAGACGCACGAGAACGGGGGTGTCAAACTGCTCACTGATATCGAATGCGACTTTGGTAAAATCGCGACATTCCAAAGAGTCGGAAGGTTCAAGCATCGGGATTTTTGCCGCCCTTGCATAGTGACGGGAATCCTGCTCGTTTTGCGAGGAATGCATACCGGGGTCATCTGCCACGCAGTAGACCATTCCGCCCTTTACACCCGTATAGCTGTTGGTAAAGAGAGGGTCTGCCATTACGTTCAGGCCGACGTGCTTGCAGCAGGTCATCGCTCTGCCGCCTGCGATAGATGCGCCAATGGCGACCTCGGCGGCAACCTTTTCGTTAGGTGCCCATTCTACAAACACCTCTTCGGCGGGATAGGTTGCCATGCACTCGGTAATCTCGGTGCTGGGCGTTCCCGGATAAGAGGAAACAAGATGCACGCCCGCTTCATAAGCGCCCTGCGCTACGGCGGCGTTGCCAAGCATTAACTTTTTCATAACGGTTCTCCTTTTTAGCCTTCTATCTGCTGTGCAACAAGGCTCTCTCCGCAATAGATGCTGCGCAGCTTCGGCTTTTCGATTTTGCCCGTGGGATTGCGCGGAACCTGGGCAAAAATGATGCGACGAGGACGCTTATAGCGAGGGAGCGGCGCGCAAAAGCGTTCCAACTCTTCCTCGGTGAGGGTAAAGCCCTCTTTGAGCTCCACAATAGCGGCGGCAATTTCGCCGAGACGGGGCTCGGGCAAGCCGATAACGGCTACGTCCTTTACAGCATCGTGCTTGCGAATAAAATCTTCTATTTGTACGGGATAGATATTTTCACCACCCGTAATGATAACGTCTTTTTTGCGGTCGACAAGGAAGATAAAACCATCTCCGTCTTCCATTGCCATGTCTCCCGTAAGCAACCACTCGCCGTGAAGAACCTCGTCGGTGGCCTCTTGGTCTTTATAGTAACACTTCATAACACCGGGGCCCTTGACGCAAAGCTCACCGACCTCACCGCGCGGAACAACGCTTCCGCGTTCATCAATGATGCAAACCTGCCAACCAAAGCCTGCCTTGCCGATAGCACCGACCTTTTCGATGTTCTCCACGCCCAAATGCACGCAACCGGGGCCGATAGACTCAGAAAGGCCGTAGTTGGTGTCATATTGATGGTTGGGGAAAACCTTGAGCCAACGGCGAATGAGAGAAGGCGGCACGGGCTGTGCGCCAATGTGCATCAGTCTCCACCTCTCGAGGTCGTAATCCTCGAGCTTGATATCGCCACGCTCGATGGCATCGAGCATATCCTGCGCCCACGGAACAAGCAACCAAACAATAGAGCAACGCTCATCGCTTGCGGCTTTAAAAATCCAATCGGGGCGCGTACCCTTGAGGAGCACCGCCTTGCTACCGCTCATCAAAGAGCCGAACCAGTGCATTTTAGCACCTGTGTGATAAAGCGGCGGAATGCAAAGGAAAACGTCGTTGTGCGTTTGCCCGTGGTGATTGTGTTCGACGCGTGCCGCGTGAATAAGACTGCGGTGCGCGTGCAAAATAGCTTTGGGGAAACCGGTTGTACCCGACGAGAAATAGATGGCGGCATTGTCGCTCTCCTCAATTTGCACCTGCGGTGCTTTGGGGTCACAGTAGCCAATCATTTTATCGTAGCTGTCGGCAAAGGACGGACAATCCTCGCCAACGTAAAACATATGCTTAACGTTGGGCAAGTTATCGCAAATCTGCTCCATACGGCCAATAAATTCGGGGCCGAACACAAGGGTGGAGCAATCGGCTTTTTCGAGGCAGTATTTGATTTCGTCTGCCACGTAACGGTAGTTGAGCGGCACAACGATAGCACCTGCCTTGAGAATGCCAAAATAGATGGGCAACCACTCGATGGAGTTCATCAAAAGAATGGCTACCTTATCCCCTTTTTGACATCCGCGTGTCAGGAGCAGATTGGCAAATCGATTCGCCTTGATTTCAAACTCGCCCCAAGTGAGCGCGCGGCGGAAGGGCTTGCCCGGCTCGGGCTGCATCAGAGAGTAATCCTTCCAAGTCAGGCGACTCTCCGGCTCAAAGCACGGGTTGATTTCCACCAATGCTGTTTCATCTGCGTAAAGTGATGCGTTTTGATTTAACAAATCAATAATTGTCATATTGTTCTCCTTTTTGACCGATACAAAAACCGTCCTCTGCGACAAGCGCAGAGGACGGTGAAAAAAATACCGCGGTACCACCTCTGTTGTTTGCCGCGTGGCAAACCTCTTTGTGCGCTGTAACGGGCTGCCCGTCGTAGCCTACAAGCCATTGGCTCTCGGTACGAAACTCGCGAACTGTATTCGAGAATTCTTTGTCACTGTCTCGCACCGCCCGACAGCTCTCTGTACACGTGGGAATCCCCTACTTGGTTTCGGTCAACATCTTTTATTTTGATGGATTATTACTGTCTATTATATCACCCTAAATAATATTTGTCAAGTATTTTGCAACAATTCCGTCGGGTTTTGTCATTTTTGCGCTTGACAAATCTCTTCCAATCCCGTATAATTATAGTAAATAACGAAATTTGACCCCTCACGTTTTGTGAAATGAAAGGAAACCGATTATGGAAATGAAAGTTGTAAAATTCGGCGGTTCCTCGCTGGCAGATGCCAATCAGTTCCGCCGTGTTGCCGCCATTGTAAAGGCCGACCCCTCGCGCCGCTACGTTGTTGCCTCTGCCCCCGGCAAAAGATTTAAGGATGACGTTAAGGTAACCGATATGCTCTACCACTGCTATGAGCTTGTACGTCAGGGTAAGGATATTGGCGAATATTACTCTAAAATCTGTGACCGCTACAATTCGATTATTGCAGACCTTGGTCTTGATTTTGATATTTCGGGCGAACTCGACTATATTCGCAACGCGATCGAGCACTATTCCGGTAGAGACTTTGCCGCCAGCCGCGGCGAGTATCTCAACTCCATCATTTTAGCAAAATATCTTAAATTCGATTTTATCGATGCTGAATCGGTCATCTACTTCCGCGAAAACGGCACGTTTGACGAAGAAAAGACCAACATGACGATGCGCGAAGAGCTCAAAAAGCATCAGTATGCCGTTATTCCCGGCTTTTACGGTGTTATGCCCAACGGCACCATTAAAACATTTAGCCGAGGCGGCTCGGATATTACAGGTTCTATCGTTTCGCGCGCAGCTGACGCCGACCTTTATGAAAACTGGACAGACGTTTCGGGTTGTCTGATGGCTGATCCTCGCATTGTCGATAATCCTCTGCCCATTAAGACCATCACCTATCGCGAATTGCGCGAGCTTTCCTATATGGGCGCATCGGTACTCCACGAGGATGCGATCTTCCCTGTTCGCTACGCGGGTATTCCGATCAATATTCGTAACACAAACGATCCCACAGCCCCCGGCACAATGATTGTTTCCGCAACCTCGGAATACGATGCCGAGCATATTATTACCGGTGTTGCAGGCAGACGCGGCTTTTCGGTTATCAACATTGAAAAGGATATGATGAACTCCGAAATCGGCTTTGGACGCCGTGTTCTCGACGTGCTTGAGGACAATGACATCTCCTTTGAGCATCTGCCCTCGGGCGTTGATACGATGAGTGTTATTCTTTCGTCCTCTTGCATTAAGGACGAGTTCAAGAGAGAACGCATCCTCAACTCCATCAACAAGCGCGTGCATCCCGATAGCATCGTTATCGAGGACGGCCTTGCACTCCTCGCAGTCGTTGGTCGCGGTATGGTAAAAGCAAAAGGTACCGCTGCCCGCGTGTTCTCTGCTATCTCCAATGCGGGCATCAACATTCGTATGATCGACCAAGGCTCGAGCGAGTTGAACATCATCATCGGCGTTGAGGAACACGACCTCGAAAAGGCACTCACCGCTATTTATAATGAGTTTGTGAAGTAAGTGAATAAAGGATTTGTGGGGAGACCTTTTTGCAAAAAAGGTCTCCCCACACCCCTTCCAAAAACTCTCGCACAAAATTTATCCAAATGGATTTGTTAGTTTACGGATAGACAGTCGACGCGAACCGCAAAGGGTTCGCTTGGCTCTCGCTAGATCGCAGGCAGCGAAGCGGTGCGAACGGAATGAATGACAGTCCGGGGGACTGTCAGAACGTGAGCGTGACCGAGCCGCAGCGAGACCCTCCAAGACCCTATCCGCTAAGAAAGTTGTTAAGAATAAAAACAGAACGCGGAAGTCGCAACTTCCGCGTTCTTTGTTTTATTTCATTTCATTGATTAGCATTTGTAATGCATAGTGCGCCACTGTATTGCGAACTTGGGTGCGTGTTGCGTTTTCTACGCAGACGCGCTCGCTACGCACGCCTGTGGGCGTCGCAATGCCGATATAAACGGTACCCGCGGGGTCTTTTTCGGTGCCGCCGCCCGGTCCTGCGTATCCCGTTGCCGAAAGTGCATAGTCGGTGCCGAAGAGTTCACGCGCACGCTGTGCCATCGCCTCTGCGCAAGCGTAGCTGACCTCGGAATATTCCGCAATCATGTCGGCATCGATGCCAAGAACGTCAATTTTGATGCGGTTGGTATAGGTTACCATTCCGCCTGCGAGCACTGCGGAGCTACCTGCAATATCGGTCACGCTTTTGGAGATGAGCCCCCCCGTGCAGGATTCTGCCGTTGCGAGTGTTTTTCCCTTTTCCTTAAGCATCTTGACCGTCAAGGCGGATATGCGACGAAGCGCGCTACCCGAAACGATAGAAATCTTCATACCGTCACTTCCCTTTTGTTATTCGAGCTCGAATACGCCCTTGTAGAGTTGATAATACTGACCCTTTTCGGCAATCAGCTTTTCGTGGTTTCCGCGCTCGATGATGCGACCGTGGTCGAGCACCATAATCACGTCGGAATTACGAACCGTAGACAAGCGGTGCGCAATAACAAATACCGTTCTGCCCTTCATCAAGGCGTCCATTCCCTTTTGAACGATTGCCTCTGTACGGGTATCGATAGAGGACGTTGCCTCGTCGAGAATCATAACGGGGGGATCGGCAACCGCGGCACGCGCGATAGCAATGAGCTGTCTTTGACCTTGCGAAAGGTTTGCACCGTTGTTGGTCAGCTCGGTGTTGTAGCCATCGGGCAGACGCGTGATAAAGTCGTGCGCTCCCGCAAGCTTTGCGGCATCGATACATTCCTCGTCAGTAGCATTGAGTTTGCCGTAACGGATGTTATCAAGAACCGTACCCGTAAAGAGGTTGGTATCCTGCAAAACGATGCCGAGCGAGCGACGTAGGTCGGACTTTTTGATTTTGTTAATATTGATGCCGTCATAGCGAATCTTGCCGTCGGCAATGTCATAGAAGCGATTGATGAGGTTGGTAATGGTTGTTTTACCCGCACCCGTAGCACCAACAAAGGCAACCTTTTGTCCGGGCTCGGCAAACACGCTGATATCGTGCAAAACAGGCTTGCCTTCTTCGTAAGCGAAGTCCACGTCGGTCATACGCACGTCACCGAGGAGTTGTTGATAGGTTACGGTTCCGTCACTGTGCGGATGCTTCCACGCCCACGTTCCCGTGTGGTGGTCAACCTCGCGAATGGTTCCGTCCGCAAGGATTTCAGCATCAACAAGGGTTACGTAGCCGTCATCCACCTCGGGCTCTGCATCCATCAGCGTGAATACGCGCTCGGCACCTGCCATAGCCATAACAACAGAGTTGATCTGTTGAGATACTTGGTTGATGTTACCTGTGAACTGCTTTGCCATAGAAAGGAAGGATACGATGATACCTGCATCGATAGCCACCAATCCCGTTGTAATGCTTTGAATGCCGGGGTTCGGGATTCCGCTAACAAGGAACAAGCAACCTACCATAGCAAGGACAACGTAAAGCACGTTACCGATGTTCATAATGATGGGGCCAAGCATATTGGCGCACGCATTTGCACGGTAGCCCACCTCAAAGAGCTCGTTGTTGATTTCGTCAAAGTCTTTTTGGCTGGCTTCTTCGTGGCAGAAGACCTTAACGACCTTCTGTCCGCTCATCATTTCCTGAACATAGCCCTCACCCTTACCTACTGCCTTTTGCAGGCCCATAAAGAAGCGTGCGGAATTGCCACCAAAGAATTTGGTTACGATAACCATCAGTATCACGCCCAAAAGAAGAATGAGCGTTAGATACAAGCTGTAGTACAGCATAATGAAGAGCACGCTGATAACGATAACGCTTGCACGAATGAGTGTGGGGATAGACTGTCCCACCAGCTGACGGAGCGTATCAATATCGTTGGTATAACGGCTCATAATATCGCCGTGCTTATTGGTATCAAAATACTTGATGGGCAGATTCTGCATTTTGGCAAAGAGTGCCTTACGCATCTTGCTCAAAAAGCTTTGCGTAATGCCTGCCATCAGCTGTGTCTCAAGCGTGATGGCTATAATAGACACAACATAGAAGCCAAGAAGAATGCCTACTTTGGGAACGATGTCATGCTTTGCAACATCCCACGCCTCACCGTTTTGGGCGGCATTCATAATAGCGTTGGTAACCTCTTTGAGGAAGATGGAGGGAATGGCTGACGTAACAGCACAAAAGATAATGCAGACAATAGAAACGGGGAGAAGAACGGGATAGTAGGAGAACAGCATCTTCAAGAGACGCTTGAACACACCTACGTTAAGCTTACGCTGGGGCGGGCGCATCATAGAAGGATTGTTGCCCCTCATAGGAGGATTATTTCGATTCATCGCTATCACCTCCGTTTGTTTGTTGCTCATATACCTCGCGATAGATCTCGCTGGTCTTAAGAAGCTCTTCGTGTGTACCACGGTCGGCAATCTTGCCGTTTTCCATTACCAAAATCAGGTCGGCATCCTGCACCGAGGAGATGCGTTGTGCAATGATGATCTTGGTCGTTTCGGGAATGTAAGACTTAAAACCTGCGCGAATAAATGCATCCGTTTTGGTATCTACCGCGCTGGTGGAGTCATCGAGAATCAGAATTTTGGGGCGCTTTAAGAGTGCACGCGCAATGCAAAGACGTTGCTTTTGTCCACCCGAAACGTTGGTACCACCCTGCTCTATCATACTGTCGTAACCGTCAGGGAAAGAACGCACGAACTCATCAGCTTGCGCCAAACGGCAAGCTTCCTCAATTTCGGCATCGGTTGCATCGGGGTTACCCCAACGCAGATTATCCTTGATAGTACCCGCAAACAAAAGGTTCTTTTGCAAAACAACCGCTACGCTGTTGCGTAAACTTTCAATCGAATAGTCGCGCACGTCCACTCCACCGACCTTAACAGAGCCCTCGGTTACATCGTACAAACGAGGAATGAGCTGAACGAGTGTCGATTTGCTCGAACCCGTTCCACCAATAATGCCGACCGTCATACCCGAATCGATGTGCAGGTCAATATCAAAGAGTGCAAACTTTTGCGCTTGCGCGGAATATTTGAAGTTGACATCCACAAAATCGATGGAGCCGTCCTTTACTTCGGTGATTGGGTTTTCAGGTTCGCTCATATCGGGAACCTCATCCAGCACCTCGCACACACGCTTTGCTGCCTGTGCGGACATCGTCAGCATAACGTAAATCATCGAGAGCATCATCAAGGACATCAAAATGGACATACCGTAGGTTAGGAGTGCGGAAATTTGACCGATCTTGACACCGCCAATGCCGCTGATTGCCATAAAGGAGCCCAGCAGAAGAACAACTGCCATATTGAAATACATACAGAAGTTCATCAAGGGGGTGTTGAGCGCTACGATGCGTTCGGCGCGGGTAAAGTCCTCACAAATCGAGTCAGCCGCCGTGGCAAACTTCTCTTTTTCGTATTCTTCACGCGAAAATCCCTTAACAACACGCATACCGCGCACGTTTTCTTCGATGGATTCGTTAAGTCGGTCGTATTTTTTGAATACGCGACGGAATGCAGGCATTGCTTTTTTGCTCACCAACCAAAGACCGCCACCCAAAATGGGAATGACCACCACAAAGGTTGCGGCAAGCCAGCCACCCATATAGGCCGACATCGCAACAGAGAAAATGAGCATCAAGGGGCTACGGACTGCCGTACGAATGATCATCATAAATGCCATTTGCACGTGTTGCACGTCGGTGGTAATACGCGTTACCAAGGACGCCGACGAGAATTTGTCGATGTTACCAAAGCTGAAGGATTGAATTTTGGCAAAAATATCGTGGCGCAGATTTTTGGCAAAGCCTGCCGACGCACGTGCCGACGTAAAGCCCGCAAGTCCTCCACAGGTTAGGGATATCACCGCCATCAGCACCAGTACACCGCCAATGGCAAGGATATAGCCCATATCCAAATCTTTCCCTTTTTCTTGAATTTGATTAATCAAAAAGGTGGCGGTAACAAAGGGGATAAGTGTTTCGATAATTGCTTCACCCACCATCAGGATGAGCGTCCAAATCGTCTCACGCTTATATTCCCGCACACATTTTGCAAGTTTTTTCAGCATAACTCCTACAAAGATTCCTTTCGCTTTTAATCATAATTTTTCATTTTATATTATATCACAAGATGCTTCTAAAGTCAACCGCGAACACACAATTTTATGAAAAACTACACGAAAAAAACAAAAAGCTCCGCGACAAAGCGCGGAGCTAAATAAATCAAAATCAATTATTGCTTTACGTGTACGTCCATCTGCGGGAAAGGAATTTCAATGCCTTCAGCTTCCAGTCTCTTATGAATAGACTCAAGAACGTCAAAGTTTACCTGCCAATAATTGGCGGTCTCGGTCCAAACGCGCAGCACAAAGGTCAAGGAGCTATCACCCTGCACCGAAAGGCGGCAGAAAGGCTCAGGATCTTTCAATACCAGCTCGTGCTTGCTGCCCTCTTCAAGAAGAATGGCTTTCACACGGTCAATGTCGCTACCGTAAGCTACGCCAATGTTCAAATCTACGCGGCGAGTACCGTTTACCGAATAGTTAACGACTGAGTTGCTCATAATGCTGCCGTTGGGAACGGTAACCGTTTTGTTGTCACCCGTTTTGAGGAAGGTGTAGAAAACGTCGATATCGCTAACAGTTCCCGAAAAACCGCCCACCTCAATAAAGTCTCCTACGCGGAAGGGGTGGAAGAGCAGAATCATAATGCCGCCCGCAAAGTTACTCAAAGCACCCTGCAAAGCAAGACCGATAGCAACACCGGCAGATGCGATTGCCGCGATTACCGATGCCATCGGCACGCCCATAATGGCAATGATGGTGACTGCAAGAATAATGTAAAGCACAACGTTGACAAAGTTAGCCAAGAAGTGTGCAACGGTGGGCTCCATCTTTTTGGATGCTTTGCCCGTACGCAAGCTCTTGACAATAGCTTTGATGATAAGTCGACAAACGATGAAGATAGCAATCGAAATCAAAAGTTTCAGGCCTACGTCCTGCAAAATGGGGATGAGCCAGTTCAAAAATTGGTCTAAATTCATAATGAACCTCCTATTTTGTTGTTTTATATCATAATAGCAGCAAGCGGAATGCTTTTTTCCACTTTTTTGCCCTTATGCCAAGAATACACCTTCGATGAAGATTTTAAGACCGATGATGATAAGAATCAAGCCGCCAAAAATAGAAGCCTTGCCCGCAAGCTTTGTGCCAAAGGTCTTGCCCAAAAGAAGTCCTAAGGAGCACAAAATAAAGGTAACAACAGCAATTACCAAGCAACAAACAAGTGCCATCAACCAATCGTAATCGGCAATGGTAAAGCCAACGGAAAGTGCATCGATGGACGTTGCCACGCCCTGCACAAGCAGTGCCGAAAGACCAACCGAACCGCAACCGCATTCGTCATCACCCTTGCAGGTAATGCCCTCATACAGCATTTTACCGCCAATGTAGGCAAGGAGTGCGAGTGCAATCCAAGGAATGAGCTTGCCAAAAAATGCGAAATACTGCATAATGGTGTGTACACACACCCAACCAATAATCGGCATAGCAAACTGGAAGAGCGAAAAAACACCCGCAACACCGCACATTTTACGCGCACTCATACAAGGCTCATTCAAGCCATTGGCAAGAGAGACCGAAAAAGCATCCATTGCAAGGCCTGCTCCAAGAGCGATGCTCATCAAAAAAAATTCAAAATTCATAGAGAAACTCCAATTTAATTTTATTTTCCCCTTATTATATCACAAAACAACCTTCGTGTCAAGACAACAAATTTTTGTTGCATTTTTTAAAAAAGTGTGCTACAATAAAGAAAACCGAAAAAAAGGGGGGAACGCTATGATTTGCCACCAATGTCCGCGAGAATGTAATATTGCAAGGCACGGGGAAAGTTATGGCTTTTGCGCCTCTCCTGATGATTTTTTAGTTGCTCGCACAGGGCTGCACGCTTGGGAAGAACCACCCATCAGCGGTTCGAGCGGCTCGGGAACGATATTTTTCGGCGGATGTAATTTGCGTTGCGTGTTCTGTCAAAACCGCGCCATCAGTCACGGTGGCGTAGGCCGCAAAATGGACGATGATGCACTCCTTGATGCAATGCTGCGCTTGCAGGATGCAGGTGCTCACAACATCAATCTCGTTACCCCATCGCATTATACGCTTCAACTCGCTCGCCTTTTGGAGCGTGCAAAGCCGCATTTGCACATCCCTATCGTGTGGAATAGCAGTGCCTACGAAAGCGTCGAATCTCTGCGCGCCCTCAACGGTCTTGTAGACGTTTATCTGCCCGACGTCAAGTATTTTTCGCCTGCCGTCTCTGCGGCATACTCCTCTGCACCCGATTACTTTTCGATAGCCGTGGGAGCGATTGCGGAAAAGCTCCGTCAGGTAGGAGACGCGCGGCTCTATTCGAATGAAGGAATTCTTTTGCGCGGCATCATTGTGCGCCATCTTATTCTGCCCGGTTGTCGCTCCGATTCGATTGACCTACTAAACGCCCTTGCCAAAAAGTTCGGCACCGATGCATTCCTGCTCTCTTTGATGGGACAGTATACCCCCGAATTTGCCGAGGATGCTCCCTACCCCAACCTGCACCGTCGCTTAACCTCGTTTGAATACCAATCTGTTCAAAAGTGCGCCACCGACCTCGGCTTTGACGGTTTTTCACAAGATTTAGCATCCGCCACAAGTAAATACACGCCGGATTTTTAAGAGAAGAATTGCGGGGGAACCTTTTTCGCGAAAAAGGTTCCCCCGCACCCCTTCCAAAAAGCACTCGCACAAAGGGTCAAAAACAAAGTCGTTAGTTTACAGACAGACAGTCAGCGCAAGATATAAGACATCGCTTTGGCTTTCGCAAGTGCGTGAGCACCACCAAGACCCTGCCCGTTAAGAAAGCAGTTTAAATGCAAACAAATATGAAAAAGGGATAGCCTTGGCTATCCCTTTGTTTTTATTTACGGTGCGGTTCTGTAAAGCGTTCCGGGTTGCAAGCTATCGCCAAGAAGCTCGGAAACGGTAACCACATTGTAACCCATTTCATTTAGACGTGCAAGAAGAATGACTGTTGCCTCGTATGTATTGTTGTAAATATCGTGCATCAGAATGATGTCGCCGTCTTCGATGTTTTTAAGAGCATTGTTTACGATGGTTTCAATGCTTTCGGCATCCCCTGCAGGGGAACGAAGTGTCCAGTCGAGCGTATCAATGCTCCAGTCGATAACGGCAAACTCATTCGACGCAATACGTTCATTGGAAATCGAGCCGCCAACCGCTCTCATCAAGCGCACGTCATAGCCCGGGATTTTTTCTTGAATGGCATACAACGTTTGATAAATTTCGTATTCATAGGTATCATCCGAGCAAGAAGCATAATTCGCTTTGTGTGTATATCCGTGAATACCGATTTCATTGCCGTGCTCTGCGGCATATACCATCGCTTCGCCGCCATAGTCCTCTCCCGGCGTTTTTCTCACGCGGTTTCCCACCACAAAAAACGTGGCGTGATAGCCGTATTTGTCAAGCTCGTCCACAATAGGCTTTGTGGTAATGCTCGAGGGTCCGTCGTCATACGTCAGCGCTACGCGCGGACGGTTATCGACCACCGGTAATGAGGGTGTTGTTGTTTCGGTTGTCTCGGGGGGGAATTCTCGGTGTGCTTCAGCGCGCAAACATCCCGTCATCAAAAAGCAGGTCAGTATCAAAAGTGCAGATATGCACACTCTCTTTATTTTCTTTTTATAAAAAAACATTTTATTCCTTTCTTTTGCGTAAAAAAGAGGTTAATCGGTGTCGTGGTGAATAGGCTCGATGCGGTAAAAATCGAGCACGGGAATTAGGATGAGCGCGGTAAGTCCCGCATTAAAGCCTCCATTGTAAAGGACAAATCCGCCGTGCATTGCCGCGGTTGACGTACAGATAATAGCACTGACAAGTCCTGCGACAACTCCCCATTTCCAACCGTATTTTCCCGCAATGGGGCAAAGACCGGTTGCAAACGCCAAGCCGTTGATGTAGGCTTGCGTAGAAAGCGACCATGGAAGATTCAAGGAGCAGAGCGCACAAACGCCACAGGTAAACACGAACAAAACGGCATATCCCAGGGCGATTGGGGCTACGTTTTTGGGGTGCTGTCCATCCGCCGAAAAGGTCAAAGCCGCGAAGGTGACGCCAACGGTGGGACCCGTAAAGCCTGCCCCTTCGGGCAAAAAAGGAAAGATTTCGGGCAACAGAAATACCAAATTGAGGTATGCTAAAATGCAAAATCCGTATACACCAAAGTTGATAAAGCAAACAGGCATGCCGAATTTATCGGCAAAATCGAGTCCGTGTCCCGTGCATTTGAGCAAAGGTCTATAATTGCGGAAGGTACATCCGTTGAGCAAAAATCCCAAAAATTCGCAAAGGCTAAAGAGGATGATGAAAAAGATATTCATAAATCCCCAATAGACGTGTCCTACGCTTTCGTAGTAGTGTGTGTTTTCCCCTACCACGGATTCTGCGGGAGCAATGCCAAGCGTTTTGTAAAGGAAGCAGTAAACGAAAATACCGAACATTCCAAGAGCTAGCCCCGCCTTATACATATTGTAGCCGCGGTGCATAGCGGTGGTTCCCGGCAGGAGCGCGGGAACAAGAAAGCCCGAGCCAAAACCAAACAGAACCGACATTACCATACCGATTACGTTGACGTTGACGCCTGCCATTTCAACGTAGATGCCAAGCGGATAGCAGAAGAGAAAATCGCTGATAAAGGGAGCGAGTGCCGTGGCGAACATTGCCACGTGCAGGTTTTTGCGCAAAGGATTGCGCGTAACAAAGCAATAAATGATAACGCCGATAAAGGGCGGCCACATATTGATAAGGTTGAGTCCGTAAAAGCAATGAGCTATGACAAGGATATACGCCGCAAATGTGGTGGACGATGCGCGCGTTCCGCTAATGAGCATAAGCAGATTGCAGGCAAGACCGCAAAGACCTGCGTTGAGCAGTGCGCTCGCCAAGCATCCCACGCCAAAATAGTCGGTTACAAGCTTGGAAGGGCTTGTACAAATGCGGAAAAGATTTTGCCAAAGTGTTTCCCCATCGATTCCCGTTACATTCATTGCCACAGGAACGGCGGCAAGGAAGGAAAGGCTTAAGAAGAGCGTGAAGAGAGAAAAGGCAACGCCGTTTCTTTTGGCGCGTTCCCCCATCAAGATGTCTTGCTCTTGTTGTTTGAACTTCATCATCTTTCACTTCCTTTCTTTCAAACTGCGTTTGTTTTTAACTTTTGTTTTTTACTTACCCGCAACGCTCATATCGCGCACGAGCACGTCGGGAGAGCCGAATACGGTTCTGCCGGGAATGCCCCAACGAACTTCGTTGCCAAGCGAATCGATGGCTTTGAGGAGCTCGAAGAAATTGCCTGCAACGGTAAAGGACTTGACCGGCTCGGCAAGCTTGCCGTCGCGAATCATAAAGCCCGCACTTTCAATGGAGAAGTCACCGGTTACGGCATTTGCGCCTGCGTGGAAGCCCTTGCATTCGGTAATATAAATACCCTCGCCCGCCTTGGAAAGCAGTGTGTCAAGGTCATCCTCGCCCGCCATAACGCCAAAGTTGTAGGGAGCGATGGAAACGGGAGCGGCATAGCTTCCCTTTTGTCCGTTACCCGTAGAGGTAACGCCCGCCTTTTTTGCGGTTGTCAGGTCGTAAAGCAGCGTTTTGAGAACACCGCCCTCAACAATGGCACGGCGAGCGGTTGCAACACCTTCACCGTCAAAGGGTGTCTTGATGGGAGAACCCTCTCTCATCGGGTCGTCAACAACGTTAACGATGGGGGCGGCAATCTTCTCCCCCTCTTTGCCTGCCAAAAGAGACAGTCCAAGCTGTGCATTTTTTGCCGAGAAGGCAGAGGCAAACACCGCAAGAAAGTTGCGGAACTGCTTGCCGTTAAATACAACATTCTGCTTGCCCGAGGGTGCAACGGTGGCTCCCATTTTGCCGAGCGCTTCGCGTACGGCATTGGCGGATGTCTCTTTTACCTCTTCAAAGGTTTCGCCAACGGCAAAATCGAAGGCTTCCTGCGCTTCTTCTCCGTCACGCACAACGGCGGCAACGTATGCACCGCTCATACCCGTGCGGTTGGAAAGAGACAGATTGTTAGAGTTGTAGAGGTGAACCTCGCCCACACTCGACATCGCCATCGTTTGTGTACCGTCGCCTACCTTTTCGCTTTGCGCGTAGGTCTCTCTTTGCAAACGAAGCGCCGTATCGCGAATAGCAACGGCATCGGTCAGTTTTACGTCGCCCGAATCGATTTTTGCATATTCGGGAGAGCCTTCAAAAATGAAAACCTCGTCCTCGCTATCAATGCAAGCGGCATTGGAGATTGCATTTTTGACAAGCTCCTGCATCGCATCCTCGGTCAAGAGTTCGCTGGAAGCGTATCCCATTTTTCCACCCACGATGCAACGGAAGCAGATGCCGCCACTCACACTCGAAGCAAATGCGCTGATTTCATCCTTGAGTGTTTCGGCACTGATGCTCTCGCCTACCTGATAATAAATTTCGTATTGCGCGATGCCTGCCTCGTTTGCGGCGGCAATGAGCGCATTTTTCATTTGTTCAAATACCATTTTAACGACCTCCTACCGTAATGGAAGAAACGCGAATGAGGGGCTGACCGACGTCGGTGGGAACGCTACCGCTGGAAGAACCGCACATACCCTGCGCGCGGTCAAGGTTTTGCCCTACCATATCGATGTTTTGCAGAATCTCGGAGCCTGTTCCAACAAGGGATGCTCCGCGAACAGCCTCGCAGATTTTACCGTTGCGAACGAGATAGCCCTCGGCTACCGAGAAGTTAAATGCGCCCGTGAGGGGGTTGACAGAGCCGCCACCCATCTTGCGGCAGTAAAGTCCGTTTTCGATGGATGCAATGATGTCCTCGTTTTTGTCGGGGCCGTTGTCGATAAAGGTGTTGGTCATACGGGATGTGGGCTCATACTCATAGCTCTGACGGCGGGAGTTACCCGTCACAGGCATACCCATACGGCGAGAACCGAGACGGTCAACCATATAGCTCTTGAGAATGCCGTTTTCGATGAGCACGTTTCTTTGCGTGGGGTTGCCCTCGTCGTCGATATTGACAGAGCCCCACGCACCGGGGATGGTGCCGTCGTCGATTGCGGTAACCTTGGGGTTGGCAATCTGTTGACCGAGCTTGCCCGCCATTTGCGATGCACCAATGGCAACTGCAGTCGCCTCGAGTGAGTGACCGCAAGCCTCGTGGAAGATAACACCGCCAAAGCCGTTTTCAATAGCAACGGTCATCGTTCCCGCAGGACAGTAATCCGCTTTGAGGTTTACCATAGCCGAGCGAGCTGCCTCGCGACCGATGGATGCGGGGTCAACGGTATCGAAAAATTCAAGACCCATTCCCGCTCCGGGACTTGCACTGCCCGATTGGTTAACGCCTGCCGCGCTTGCAACCGAGGAGATTGCCATACGGGTGCGGATGTGGCGGTCGGTGGTATAAAGTCCCTCGGTGTTGGCAACGAGGATGCTGTGGTCAACGCCAAGCAGCGTGCCGCTGACTTGAGAAATCGCCTCGTCGTATTCCTTTGCGGCAAAGCAGCCTGCGCGCAAAAGGTCGGCGCGAATGCGCGCATCAACGCTCGTAGGAATGATTTTTGCAGGGTGAATGTTCGGGAACATACGCTCGGAAAGAAGGATTTTTTCGGCTACCGAGCGAAGGTCTCCCGTAGCGGCAGCTACCGAGCGAGCACACTTGAGAAGTCCCGCACGCGAGGTGTCGGACGTGGAAGCAAATACGGTTTTTGTTCCCAAAAATGCGCGGATGCCCACGCCGGATACCAAATTATCGGTGACGCGGTCAATTTTGCCGTCCACCATATTGATGCTGTTGTTACGGGTAATCTCGCCAAAGAGCTCTACAAAATCAGCTCCACCGCTCATCGCGACGGCAAGTACCTCTTCTGCCAATGCTTTTGCAATCATTGTATCAGTTCTCCTAACTCAAATTATATCAATGTTTGTGTTTTCTTCGTCAATGAGAGGAATTAAATCGCAGAGCGTGTCACATCGGTGCCACAAAAGGGATGCGATTTCCTCGGTGCAGGGTTGCAGGTCGGGCACCATAACGGTAAACATTCCTGCGGCGTGCCCCGCCCTCACACCGTGGTGAGAATCCTCTACCACGACACAGTGCCCGGGGGCAATTCCCATTTTTTCGGCGGCGGTGAGAAAAATTTCGGGGTGCGGCTTGCCGTGCGTTACGGTTTCACCCGTCACAATCGCATCAAAGATGCCCTCAAGCCCCGACATTTGCAGATAACGGTCTACCATTTTGCGACCGGTAGAAGTAGCGAGAGCAATTTTAATGCCGCGCTTTTTCAACTCGACAAAGATTTCGGGCGCGCCCGCCTTGAAAGGAAGAACGCCATTTTCGAGTTCTTCGTCAAGGTAACCGCGTCGGAGCGTGCGAATCTGCTCAAAAGGAGTGTTCTCTCCGTAAAAGCGATAGACACAAGCCGCGATATCGGTCATATTGAGACCACAGATACGTGCAAAAAAGAGGTCCATATCCTCGTTAAATCCTACCTCTTTAGCCGCGCGAATCCAGCAACGGCGATAGATGGGCTCGGTGTCAAAGACCGTTCCGTCCATATCAAATAAAACCGCTTTTATCATCATATTCCTCCAAGGGTTCCTGTTATTATCATTGTACCATAAAATTTGTCAAAAAACAATGAGAGATTTTATTTTTTATTAAGTTTTTTGTACCCAAAATTCAGAAAATGAAAAAGCCCCGCACAAGGCGGGGCATATCGGTCATTTCCATTCTCCAAGGGATTCTTTTTTCTCTTGTTCGCGGCGTTCTGTTTCCTCTTTGTCAAAACGTTCTTTGAGAGCATCTCTGTTTTTGATTCGGTAAGCAAACAAACCAACAATAAACGCGACAGCATAAACAACCGCAGAGAGAGCTTTGATAACGGACGGGAAGAAAAAGATAAAAGGAATCATCAAAGGAATAGCAGCGTACAATGCCGTTGCGGCAGAATTGCTCATTCCGTTCTCTTCTTCGGCGGTAAAGGGTGAGCAGTAAGCGGTTCTAAAACCGTTCTCGATTTTTTCTTTTTTGAACAAAGCGGCTTGAAAAAGCATAAGTGAAATAAAAACGAGAGGGAGAATAGACAAAATTTCTATTTGGATGCTTTTGCGGAATACAGCAATAGCTATTACATTCGCCAAAATAGCAACGATATAATAAATCAGCATAATCGATATTCCTTTCATTCGTGTTGCTGTTTTTATTATAGCATATTCTTCCAAAAAAAACAATACTTATCAACTAAAAAGACAATCCTTTTAAAAAACTTCGGCGGGAGCAAGCCCCCGCCCTACATTTTGTCTCAATCAACCCTCTTAGCGACCAGGGTCTCGGTGGTCCCTGGGAGCTCGCGATAGCAAAAGCGAGCCTTGCGCTCGCGCCGCCCGTCTATCCGAGTCTTTAGAGTTCTATTTTGTAATTTTTGTTAGAAAGTTTTTGGGAAGGGGTTCGGGGGAACCCTTTTCTCAAAAAGGGTTCCCCCGAAAAACTCTTATACCATTTCAACTAACTTTTCAATCGTTTTCCAAAAGATTTCGACAGAGGAAAGGTTGAGACGTTCGTCGGGCGAATGCACGTCGCGCATATCGGGGCCGACGGAGATGACGTCGAGGTCGGGCAATTTGGAAACGATGATGCCGCACTCAAGTCCTGCGTGGATAACGTCAACCACCGCATCCTTACCCGTAATCTCGCGGTAAGCGCGCGCGTAGAGGTCGCGCAAGGGAGAGACGGGAGCGTAGTCCCAACCGGGATAGCGGCTGTAATGCTTGGTTGCGCAACCCGTAATGCGAGCAAGCGTGTCGAGCTCATCGATGGAAGCATCGAGACGGCTCTCGATAGCAGAACGAGAAGAGAACGTAAACTCTACCGTATTGTCCTTTGTTGTGATAACACCGAGGTTGCGAGACCACTCGGGCAGCCCCTTGATGTTGTAGTTCATTTCCTTAACGCCGTTGTCAACCGTTGCAAGAATGGCAATCAGCTGTGCCGTATCGGTTGCCGAGAACATCGTCTCGGGAGCGGGAACGGGGGTAACGGTAAGCGAAAATCCCTTGTCGTCCCCTGCCAATTCGGCGGCGATTTCGGCTGCCGTTTTTTCAAGGAGAGCAGTTGTCTTTTGCGCATCCGCGGTAGCGATGACCGCCTCGCAAATGCTCGGAATGGCATTGTCCTTAGACCCACCGTTCAAGGAAATCAAGTGCGCCTCTCCCTCGGCTTTTTGCCACTTGGCAAAGAGACGTCCCATCAATTTGTTCGCGTTGGCGCGGCCCGAGCAAATATCTACGCCCGAGTGTCCGCCAAAGAGACCTTTGATGCTAACCGTGAGGCACTCGCCTGCAAATGGAACGCTCTCGCAGGCTTTGGTGAGCGTGGAGCGCAGACCGCCCGCACATCCTGCAGTGATGATGCCGAGGTCCTCACTATCCATATTAATCATTTTGCGTGCGGAAATTTTGGAGTAATCAAAGCCCTCTGCCCCATCGAGACCGACTTCCTCGGCGGCGGTAAAGAGACACTCAAGCGCGGGGTGAGAGGAAAGCTCACCGTCAAGAAGCGCGAGCATAACCGCAACGGCAATGCCGTCGTCGGCACCGAGTGTGGTGCCCTTAGCGCGCAAGAAGTCTCCGTCAACGTAAAGAGAGAGACCGTCCTTCATAAAGTCGATGGTAGAATCTGCAGTCTTTACGCAGACCATATCGGTGTGCCCTTGGAAAAGAATCGGAGCGGCATCCGCTCTATCGGGCGTTGCGGGCTTTTTGATGAGCACGTTGTGCAAATTGTCGCGGTAATATTCAAGTCCGCGGTCGGCGGCAAAGGCACAGAGGAAATCTGCTATCTTTTCTTCGTGATAGGACGGGTGCGGAATGGCGCAGATATCCTCGAAAAAGCGAAAGACCGACGCGGGTTTACGATTTTGAACGAGATAGGACATAGTGGTTTTCCTTTCGGTGGGTAATATAAAGACGGTGAAAAATCAC
This sequence comes from Eubacteriales bacterium, assembly GCA_045658925.1. GTDB lineage: Bacteria > Bacillota > Clostridia > Oscillospirales > CAG-272 > UMGS1865. The sequence goes on along the minus strand of JAZOVV010000049.1, from coordinate 308 downwards.
CGTCTTGGATTGTTAAAAGGTTAAGTGGTTTTGTAAGAAAAGTTTTTGATAAAACTTTTTTCAAAAAGTTTTCGCCGTCAAGGGCGCGCAGCCCTTGTCGCGTGTCGCAACACGCGAAACAAAACCTCGGCGTTTCTTTTTGTTAACTTTTTCTTTGCGCCTCCTTTTTGCAAAGAAAAAGTGGGCAGAAAATTTATGTGAACTAACAAACTGTTTGTCTACAAAAATTTGTTAGCCGCTTTTTCTTTTGACGAAATAGGCGCAAAAGAAAAAGCTATTAAAAAGAAAAGCGCCGAATATGGGGGGCT
>JAZOVV010000048.1:0-60357 GCA_045658925.1 Eubacteriales bacterium | reverse complement strand
CACGATGGAGCAGGTACGTCTGCCCATCAGCGAGCTCAAGGATTACATTGAGAAGAAAATTCAGTTCTAATTGATAGACGTATGATAAAAACGGGCACACATCAAACGATGTGTGCCTGTTTTGTGTGAAAGTTTTTGATGAAACTTTTTTCAAAAAGTTTCCGCCGTCAAGGGCGCGAAGCCCTTGTCGCGCTCCGCAGAGCGCGAAATAAAACCTCGGCGTGTCTTTTTGTTAGCTTTTTCTTTGCGCCTCCTATTAGCAAAGAAAAAGTGGCTATGGGTTTGACGCTAACAAACAGTCTGTTTATTTACAAAGATTTCTTAGCCGATTTTTCTTTTGACGAAGTAGGCGCAAAAGAAAAATCTATTAAAAAGAAAAGCGCCGCAAATGGGGGGCGCCGCCCCTCCACCCCGCAAGCCTCTGGGAAAGCTTGACCAAAACTTTCTCACTGTTTTGCTTTGCGGGCAACAAAAAACGCGCACCGTGTGCGCGTTTTTCTATCAATCCTTATTGTTTTCCACTACACGTCTTGCCGAACGCAGAATCTTTTCGCGTAGCCAATAAGGCTCTACAATGCGAAAATCCGCATCCATTGAGAGGAGCAGTCCCAAAAACTTTTCTACGCTGTGGAACTCGCAAACGTATCTGTCGTGCGGTTCGCGTGCCACGATGTAATTGCTCAACTCGAGGGCGGTGAGCTTGTTTTTGATTTCTATCGTTGCCGAATAAGGAATCTGCATCTGGATGATTGATTCATCAGCCGCCAACTCTTGCTTGGAGTGTACGTTAAAGATTTCGGGAATGTAAAGGTCGTCGTTATCAGAAGAGAGCAGTACGGGGAGCACGTAGCTTTCCTCGTAATAAAAGCCCTTGCGGCTGTTGTCATAGGCGATTGGGGCTCCTAACTCGCGGCGAAGGTACTCAAAGTCACGCTGAGCCTGTCTGTGAGAAATTCCAAAGCGCTCTGCCAAGCGTTGCGCGTTGGGATAGCTTTTCATTGTCAGCTTTTTGTGTAGCCATTGAATTCGAATATTGGCGTTCATTGCGCTTCAGTCTCCTTCGTTTCGTTTTCGGGGGAGGGGAGGTCGGGTGTTTGCAGATATCGCCACTGGCGCAGGGCAACCGTGACATTGATGCCGATGACCGCAATCGCGGAAATCAAACAGTAGGCGTTTTCAAGACGTCCCGTAATGCTTGCTACGGGAACGGTGAGAATGCAAAGGGAAGATGCCGCAAGGCTACCGAGTGCGAGCGCGCTGTACAAACGGGGCAGCTCGCGACCGAGCAGATAGCGGAGCTCGGCGGTAAAGTAGAGCATTAAGGGGATGAGGGCACATTGCACAGCAACCTTCATGGGTGCATTCATCTCAAGCGAAGTGTCAAAATAAAGGAGCCCGATCAAAAGTGCGCAGGCGATAGGGGGCGTGAATCCCAAAAGGGCGTTTTTGTTCTTGGTTTCACTCAAGAGAGTGTAAGCGGCAGAAAGCAAAAGGACGATTGCCGCTACAAGAGACAAAACGGTTTGCTTGATGAAAAAGTCGATCAAAAGATAAATGCCGCCAACGCCAAATCCGATAGCAGCGGGAATAGCAACCCATATCTGTGAGCCAAAGGGGGAGGCATCGTTAAGCGGTTTTTCGGTAACCAGCGCACAGACCACTGCCAAAACGAACATTGCCACAGTCAGCACGTTTGCCAAAATAGGCAGAGGTGCGTTTGCTGCAAAATAATGAGATTCGGAATCGTAGGAGAGCAGTACGGCAAGCTCTTGCAAAAGTGCGGCAAGAGGGGTTCCGGCAATCAAAACGGTACGCAAAATGCGTGTGATGGGTTGCTTGTTCACGGTAGCTCTCCTTTCCAAAAAACACAGTTACAAATATTATATAACACAAATTTGAACAAAATGTGACGAATTGCACACTTTTCAAAAATATTTGTTGGTTTTTTCATAAAAATCTGTAAGGCGAAAAGAGATTTTACAAAAAAGATGCCCAAAACACGCTTTTTGAGCCTTTGTACTCCTCTAATTTGTGCAATTTGTATACTAAAACGGTTTTTTATGGATGAAATTTCTATAAAAACAACAACAAATAACTCTTGCAATTTGTGGCGATTTATGATATAATATACAAGCTTGATGTGCGATGAAGCGAAAGGTTGCCGTTTCGGGACGCCGAAAACGGGGAATTTTCGTGGAGTATGTCCGTTCAACCGGGCGAAAGGTGTTCACCGTGGCATTATCCGTTGCAATACGGGGCTTCGATGTGACTTGACTTTTCCGGAATTTGTCCGCGCCGAAAAAAACGGTCGGGGGCAAATCCCGCATTTTTCAGGAGAGACAAGAAACACACGGGGCGGTGTTGTGGTGATGCCTGCCTTGCAAAAACGCGGCCTGCGGACGGATCCCTTCCATTTATATATATGGGACACCGCAGACGAGCGAAATCTGATAAGGAGGCAAAGAACAATGGCAGTAAAAGAGAAGATCAGAGTAAGACTCAAGAGCTATGATCACGTACTGATTGACACCGCAGCGAAGAAGATCGTTGAGGTTGCAACCAGAAACGGAGCAGAAGTTTCCGGTCCTATCCCGCTTCCCACTGAGAAGGAGATCATCACCATCCTTCGCGCAGTACACAAGTACAAGGATAGCCGTGAGCAGTTCGAGTATCGCACTCACAAGAGACTGATCGACATTCTCAAGCCGTCTCAAAAGGTTGTAGACGCGCTGATGAGTGTTGAACTTCCCGCCGGTGTTGAGATCGAGGTTAAGATCTGATAAACAGATTTAACATCAAGCACTCAATCGCAATACCAAAAAAACAATTCCACAAAGACAACAGCCGAGTTGTTGCCTCACAGAGTCGAAAATGATCGGTAACTTTGTAAGTCATGTTGGCGAGTCGCTCGTCAACCAATAATTTACAGGAGGAAAAACAAAATGAAAAAGGCTATTATCGGTAAAAAGCTCGGTATGACGCAAATCTTCGACGAAGTTGGCAACGTCATTCCCGTAACCATTATCGAAGCTGGTCCGTGCGTAGTAGCACAAAAGAAGACCGTTGAAAAGGACGGCTACAATGCTCTGCAGCTTGGCTTCGCAGAAGTTAAGGCAAAGCATTTGACAAAACCCGAGATCGGACATTTCGAAAAAGCAGGCGTTCCCATGAAGAAGCATCTTAAGGAATTCCGCCTTGATGATTGCTCCGCAAACGTTGGTGACTTCATCACTGTCGAAACCTTCGCTGCAGGCGACAAGGTCGACGTAACCGGTACGACGAAGGGCCGCGGATACACCGGCGCAATTAAGAGATGGAACCTGCACCTGCTGGGCAAGACCCACGGTATCGGTCCTATTCACCGCCAATCCGGATCTATGGGTGTTATCGACCCCGCAAGAATCTTCAAGAACAAGAAGATGGCCGGCCAATACGGTAACGAACAAGTCACTGTTCAAAACTTGAAAGTTGTAAAGATCGACGCAGAGAAGAATCTGATCGCCATCAAGGGTGCCATTCCCGGCGCTAAGGACGGCATCGTATTCATCCGCGACTCGGTAAAAGCATAAGCGGAAGGAGGAAGTAAACAATGCCAGTAGTAAAAATCGTTAATATGTCCGGCGCAGCAGTCGGCGAACTTACACTGAATGACAAAATCTTCGGTGCAGATGTAAACGGCGCTGTTCTCCATGCCGCAGTCAGAACTTATCTGATGAACCAAAGACAGGGTACTCAATCCACCCTGACCCGTTCCGAGGTTTCCGGCGGCGGTAGAAAGCCCTGGAGACAAAAGGGTACCGGCAGAGCTCGTCAAGGCTCCACCCGTTCTCCTCAATGGACACACGGCGGTATCGCACTCGGTCCCAAGCCCCGTGACTATCGCATTGCAATGAACAAGAAGACACGCCGTGTTGCTCTGTTCAGCGCACTTTCCGATAAGGTTGCAAACGGTAACCTCGTTATCGTTGACAACATCGCTCTGGAAGGCAACAAGCCCTCCACCAAGACCTTGGCAGGCATGTTCAAGACCTTCGGTTTTGAAAAGACCTACACCAAGAACTACAAGACCGTTACCGTTGAAGACGGCAACAAGGTTTACGGAACCGCTACTCGCGAGGCTGTTAAGTCTCAAAGCGCTCTGGTTGTTCTGAACGGCACACAAGATGCTAACGCGGCAGTAATCCTCAGCTGCAACAACATTCCCAATGTTAAAACCACTCAGAGCACAACTCTGAACGTTTACGACATTCTGAATGCTGAAAAGCTGGTTATGACTGTTGACGCAGTGAAGAAACTCGAGGAGGTGTACGCATAATGAAAACGGCTCACGATATCATTGTAAGACCGATCATTACTGAGAACTCCATGGACCTGCTCGCTTCCAAGACCTACGTCTTCGAAGTTCGCAAGGACGCAACTAAGCCCGAGATCGCAAAGGCTGTTGAGGAAGTTTTCAAGGCAGACAAGGTCAAGGTTGCCAGCGTTCGCACCATCAACATGAAGAAGAAGCCCAAGAGACTCGGTGTACACTTCGGTTACACATCCGAATGGAAGAAAGCAATCGTTACTCTGACTGCTGACTCCGGCGAGATCGAGTTCTTCGCAGGCCTTAACTAAGAGTAGGAGGTAACGAGAATGCCTACAATTAAGTATAAGCCTACAACACCGGCCAGAAGAAACATGTCTGTTCCTTCTTTCGAGGAGATCACAAAGTTTACTCCCGAAAAGAGCCTGATTGTAACTAAGAAAAAGCACGCAGGTCGTAACAGCTACGGCCGCATCACCGTTCGCCACAGAGGCGGCGGAAACAAGGTTAAGTACAGAATCATCGACTTCAAGCGTCAGAATCCTAACGCTAACACCGTCGTTGGTATCGAATACGACCCCAACCGTACCGCATATATCGCATTGCTGCAGGATACTGAAGGCACCAAGAGCTACGTAATCGCTCCCGAAGGCCTGAAGACCGGCGACGTTGTATATTCCGGTCCTACTGCCGACATTAAGCCCGGCAACACACTCCCCATCGCCAACATTCCCGTTGGTACCGTTATCAACAACATCGAGATCTACCCCGGCAAGGGCGCACAGCTCGTTCGCTCTGCAGGTGCTATGGCTCAGCTGATTTCTAAAGAAGCTAACGGCATGGCTCAGATCCGTCTTCCTTCCGGCGAGGTTCGCTACATTCGTCTCGATTGCAAAGCAACCATCGGTCAGGTAGGTAACGTTGAGCACGACACCGTTAAGGTTGGTAAAGCAGGTAAGACCCGTCACAAGGGCATCCGTCCTACTGTTCGCGGTTCTGTAATGAACCCCTGCGATCACCCTCACGGTGGTGGTGAAGGTAAGTCTCCCATCGGTCATCCCGGCCCGCTCACCCCTTGGGGCAAGCCTGCTCTGGGTTATAAGACCAGAAACAAGAAGTCGCGTACCGATAAGTTCATCGTAAAGCGCAGAAATGCTAAATAAGGAGGGAATATAGAATGAGCAGAAGTCTTAAGAAAGCGCCTTTTGTTGAGGAAAAGCTCTACAATCGTGTTTGCGAAATGAACGCAAAGAACGAAAAGAAGGTTCTCAAAACCTGGTCCCGCGCTTCCACCATATTCCCTGAATTCGTCGGTCACACGATCGCAGTTCATGATGGTAAAAAGCACGTTCCGGTTTATGTAACCGAGGATATGGTTGGCCACAAGCTCGGTGAGTTCGCTCTCACCCGTACCTTTAAGGGCCACGCAGGATCCAAAACTTCCAATAACGGTAAATAATTGAAAGGGGAATTGTAATAATGGAAGCAAAAGCTTATCTGAAATATGCAAGAATTTCCCCTCGCAAGGTTCAAATCGTTCTTGATTTGATCCGCGGCAAGGATGTTGCCACCGCTATGGGAATTCTTCAAAACAAGCCTCGCGCGGCTTCCGAGCTTCTCATCAAGCTCCTGAAAAGCGCAATTGCAAATGCAGAAAACAACTTCCAAATGGATGCTTCTAAACTGTACGTTTCCGAGTGCTTCGTTTGCGCAGGCCCGACTCTGAAGAGAATCATGCCCCGTGCAAAGGGAAGCGCAGACCGCATCCTGAAGAGAACCAGCCACGTAACAATGGCTGTTAAGGAAAAAGACTGAGAGAGGAGGAAACAATAGAATGGGTCAGAAAGTAAATCCCCACGGTCTTAGAGTGGGCGTGATTAAAAACTGGGATTCGAGATGGTTCGCTAAGGACGAAGTTTTTGGTGATACCCTTGTTTCCGACTACAACGTAAGAAAGTACCTCAAGAAGGAACTTTACGATGCAGGTATTTCCAAAATCGAAATCGAGCGCGATGGCCACAGAGTTAGAGTGTTCGTAAACTGCGCTAAGCCCGGTATGGTTATCGGTCGCGGCGGCGTAGAAATTGAAAAGTATCGTCTGCAGCTGGAAAAGATGGTTGGTATGCCCGTAGCTCTCAACGTAGTTGAGATTCGTCAACCCGACCTCGATGCACAGCTCGTTGCCGAGAACATTGCAAAGCAGCTTGAGGGCCGTGTTGCCTTCCGCCGCGCAATGAAGATGGCTATTCGTAACACCATGCGTCTTGGTGCTAAGGGTATTAAGATTAACTGCGGCGGCCGTCTTGGCGGTGCAGAAATCGCACGCTCCGAGCACTATCACGAAGGTACCATCCCGCTTCAAACCCTGAGAGCTGACATCGAGTATGGTTTTGCAGAAGCAAACACCACCTACGGTAAGATCGGTATCAAGGTTTGGATCTACAAGGGCGAAATCCTCAATGAGGTTAACCGTCCCGGTAGCAACTCTCGTCGTAACGACCGTCGTGACGGTCGCCCCGATCGCAGAGACAACCGCCGTGGTGATCGTAGAGATAACAACCGTGGCGAGCGCAGAGACAACCGTGGCAACAACTTCCGCGGTGAGCGCAAAGAGAGAACTCCTAGAGAAGGAGGCGCGAAGTAATTATGTTAATGCCTAAAAGAGTAAAATTCCGTCGTGTTCAACGCGGAAGACTGAAGGGTAAAGCATCCCGCGGCACCGAGCTCAGCAATGGTCTGTACGGCCTTGTTGCAACCGAGCCCGCTTGGATCACCAGCAACCAGATCGAGGCAGCCCGTATCGCTATGACTCGTTACATTCGTCGTGGCGGTAAGGTTTGGATCAAGATCTTCCCCGATAAGCCCATCACCGAAAAGCCTGCTGAAACCCGTATGGGTTCCGGTAAGGGTTCTCCTGAGTACTGGGTAGCCGTTGTTAAGCCGGGCAGAATTCTGTTCGAGATGGACGGCGTTGCCGAGGACGTTGCAAAAGAAGCTATGCGTCTTGCCGGACACAAGCTCCCCATCAAGACCAAGTTCATTTCCAAGGCAGAAGAAGTAAAGGAGGGTTAATCGATGAAAGCAGCTGAACTCAGAACTATGTCTGCTGAAGCGCTTGAGGCGAAGCTGAAGGAACTCAAATCCGAGCTTTTCAATCTCCGTTTCCAGCATGCAATCAATCAACTTGACAACCCTCACAAAATGACTGAAGTTAAGCACGACATCGCTCGCGTGATGACGGTTCTTCAGGAAATGAAGAAAGAGGAGGCGTAAGTCATGGCAGAAAGAGCACTTAGAAAAACCAGAGTGGGCATCGTTGTTAGCAACAAGATGAACAAGACTGTTGTTGTTGCAATCGAGGACAACGTAAAGCACCCCATTTACGGTAAAATTATTAAAAGAACCTTGAAGGTTCACGCTCACGACGAAAACAGCATTTGCGGCGAGGGCGACAAGGTAGAAATTATGGAGACAAGACCCCTTTCCAAAACGAAGAGATGGCGTGTTGTCGAAATCATCGAAAAAGCGAAATAATCGGCTTTTCGGTGTAACATTCACTTATTCGAATAGTAAATACGTCGTAGCGTATTGAATCAGTAGGAGGAAATTAAAGTGATTCAGCAACAATCTTTGATGAAAGTTGCAGACAACACGGGCGCTAAGGAACTGATGTGCATCAGAGTCCTCGGCGGCACTGGCAGAAGATATGCCAACATCGGTGACGTAGTTGTTTGCGCTGTTAAAAAAGCAGCTCCCGGCGGCGTTGTTAAAAAAGGCGACGTTGTTAAGGCAGTTGTAGTAAGAACCAGACATGGTGCAAAGAGAGCAGATGGCTCTTATATTAAGTTCGATGAAAATGCAGCAGTTATCATCCGTGACGACAAGACTCCTCGCGGAACCCGTATCTTTGGTCCTGTTGCAAGAGAGCTTCGTGACAGAGATTACCTTAAGATCCTGTCCCTCGCTCCCGAAGTACTTTAATGGAGGTAAGAACAATGGCAAAAATGCACATTAAAAAAGGTGATACCGTTGTTGTTCTCTCCGGAGATGACAAGGGCGTTCAAGGCGAGGTAATCGCAGTTTCTCCCGAAGAGGGAAAAGCAATCGTTAAGGGTGTTAACATCATCCACAAGCACGTCAAACCCCGCAGACAGGGCGAGACCGGCGGCATCATTGATGCAGAAGGCGCTATTTACGCTTCCAACGTCGCTCTCTACTGCTCCAACTGCAAGCAAGGCGTTCGTGTAAAGCACGAAGTCGTTGACGGCAAAAAGGTCCGCGTTTGCGCAAAATGCGGCAAGAAACTTGACTAAGGAGGGCAGCAATCATGGCAAGAATGAAAGATATGTACAGAGCTGAAATTGCTCCCGCACTTATGAAACAGTTTAACTACAAGAGCGTTATGCAAATTCCGAAGCTTGATAAGATCGTTATCAACGTTGGTGTCGGCGACGCTAAGGATAACTCCAAGGCATTGGATGCAGTTCTGAAGGATCTCGGTATCATCACCGGTCAAAAGGCTGTTCCCACCTATGCTAAAAAGTCTGTTGCAAACTTCAAGCTCCGTCAGGGCATGAAGATCGGCGCAAAGGTTACTCTGCGCGGTGACAGAATGTACGAATTTATGGACAGACTGTTCAACTTCTCTCTGCCTAGAGTTCGTGACTTTAAGGGTATCAACCCCAACGCTTTCGACGGTCGCGGCAACTACGCGCTCGGTTTGAAAGAGCAACTGATCTTCCCTGAAATCGAGTACGATAAAATCGAGAAGATCCGCGGTATGGACATCTGCTTTGTAACCACCGCTAATACCGATGAAGAAGCTCGTGAGCTGCTCAAGCTCTTCGGCGCTCCCTTCGCAAAGAACTAATAGGAGGTAACAACGATGGCAAAGAAAGCTATGATTCTGAAACAACAGAAGAAGCAAAAGTTCTCCACCAGAGAGTACAACCGCTGCAAGATCTGCGGCCGCCCTCACGCTTATCTCCGTAAGTTCGGCATCTGCCGTATCTGCTTCCGTGAACTGGCTTACAAGGGCCAAATTCCCGGCGTAAAGAAGGCATCCTGGTAATTTAAATGGCAAGCGTTGCCCCAATGGGGCACGCTCCCAAATAAAAGCCCCCAACTATCGGTAGGAAATTAAACCGGCCGACAAAACATAGCTCGGCAGTTGGATTTAACCCCCGATACGCCGCCCGCAAGGGCAGCAAGAATGATTTAACTTGCATAAGGAGGAAAATTAATATGCAAATGTCAGACGTAATCGCCGATATGCTCACAAGAATTCGCAATGCGAACAACGCAAAGCATCAAACTGTTGACATTCCGGCATCCAACATGAAAAAGGCAATCGCCGAGATCCTCGTTGAAGAGGGTTACGTTAAGTCCTATCAGATCATCGAAGACGGTAAGCAAGGTATCATCCGCATTACCCTCAAGTATCTGCAAGGCAAGCAAAAGGTTATTCGTGGCATCCGCCGCGTATCCAAGCCCGGTCTGCGTATCTACGCAGGTTGCGAGGATATGCCCCGCGTTATGAACGACCTCGGTATTGCAATCGTTTCCACATCCAAGGGTATCATGACAGGCAAGAAGGCTAAGTCCCTCAACGTAGGCGGCGAAGTCCTCGCGTTTGTATGGTAATCGGAACGGAGGTAATGAACAATGTCTAGAATTGGTAGAATGCCCATCGTGCTTCCCGCAGGTGTAACCGTTACCGTTGCAGAAGGCAACGTAGTTACCGTTACCGGTAAGCTCGGCACATTGACTGAAACCTTCAACAGCCGCATGAACATTGCGGTTAACGGAAATGAAGTTATCGTTACTCGTCCCACTGACGAGAAAGAGGATAGAAGTATCCACGGCCTCACCCGCGCACTCCTCGCTAACATGGTAGAAGGCGTAAGCAACGGCTTCTCCAAAAAGCTTGAGATCGTTGGTGTTGGTTACAGAGCTGTTAAGCAGGGCAAGAACCTGCAGCTCTTCCTCGGTCACTCCTTGATGCCCGGAACCGGCCTTCCTCAGTCCAAATTCATTATGACAGAAGAAGACGGTGTTACCTTTGAGGTACCGGATTCCAATACCATCATTGTTAAGGGTATTGACAAGCAAAAGGTTGGCCAAATGGCAGCTGTTATCAGAGGCAAGAGACCTCCCGAACCCTACCACGGCAAGGGCGTTAAGTACTCTACTGAGTATATTCGTCGCAAGGCTGGTAAGGCCGGCAAGGGCAAATAATTGAAAGGAGTGAAGTGATATGGTATCGAGAAAAGATGCAAACAAGGCTCGTCTTAAGAGACATAAGAGAGTTAGAGCAAAGATTTCGGGTACTGCAGAGCGTCCTCGTCTGGCTGTGTATCGTTCCAACGCGAACATCAGCGCACAGATCATTGACGACGTTAAGGGCGTAACCTTGGTAAGCGCTTCCACTTTCGGTAAGAGCTTCACCGCAGACGGCGGCAACAAGGCAGCAGCAAGAGAAGTAGGTAAGATGATTGCTGAAAAGGCAATCGCAGAGGGAATCACTGAGGTTGTATTCGACCGTGGCGGTTACCTGTATCACGGACGTGTATCGGAACTGGCTGAAGGCGCTCGCGAGGGCGGCCTGAAGTTCTGATTTTCCGGTTTGTACACTGTTCAACAAACTAATTGGTTTATTGAATATTTTTGGAGGAAATTATGGCAGAAAAATTTAATCCGGCTGAGCACGATTTGAAAGAATCGCTCATCGCTCTGAACCGTGTATCCAAGACCGTTAAAGGTGGTCGTGTAGCTCGTTTCGCAGCACTTATGGTTGTTGGTGACGGCGCAGGTCACGTAGGCGTAGGCCTTGGTAAGGCAGCAGAAGTACCCGAAGCAATCCGCAAGGGTATTGAAGATGCAAAGAAGAATATGGTAACCGTGTCCCTTAAGGGCACTTCCATCCCCCACGAAGTTATCGGCGTATTCGGCGCAGGCAAGGTTCTCCTTAAGCCCGCCGCACCCGGTACCGGTATTATCGCAGGCGGTAAGGTACGTATGGTACTCGAAGCTGCCGGCATTAAGAACATTCGTGCAAAATGTCTGCGTTCCAACAACCCCACCAACGTTGTTAAGGCAACTATGGAAGGTTTGAAGGAACTCCGTACCGCTGCAGAGGTTGCGAAGATTCGTGACATCTCTGTTGAGCAGGTAAAAGGTTGATTGGAGGTAAGGAACAATGAAAAAAGTAACACTTACCAAGAGCCTTATCGGCTGCAAGCCCAATCAAAAGGCAACCGCAAAATCCCTGGGATTGAACAAGATCGGTGACAGCATCGTTCACAACGACGACGCAGTTCTCGCCGGCAAAGTTAAGGTTCTTTCTCACCTCGTTACGGTTGAAACCGTAGAAAACGCATAAGGAGGTAATGGCAGATATGAAACTCCATGAACTTCAACCCGCAGCAGGCTCCGCAAAGGCCAACTGGAGAAAGGGCAGAGGCCCCGGATCCGGTAACGGCAAGACCGCCGGCAAGGGACACAAGGGACAAAACGCTCGCTCCGGCGGCGGTGTTCGCCTCGGTTTCGAAGGTGGACAATTCCCCATTTACAGAACTCACCCCAAGAGAGGCTTCCACAACCACTTCGCTACCAACTATGCGATTGTAAACGTTGAAGACCTCAACAAGTTTGTTGACGGCACCGTAGTTGATCTCGAGATGCTGTTGGCAGCAAGAATCGTTCGCAAGCCTTTGGACGGTCTTAAGGTCCTCGGCAACGGCGAACTCACTAAAAAACTCACTGTAAAGGCAGCCGTATTTTCGGCAACCGCGAAGGAGAAGATCGAGGCAGCAGGCGGTAAGGCAGAGGAGGTATAAGGATGATTCAAACGTTTGTGAACGCATGGAAAGTCCCGGATCTTCGCAAGAAGCTCCTCTTTACCTTGACGATTATTTTGTTGTACCGCATTGGTGCAAACCTCTTCATCCCTTATATCAGTGTTGACCAAGTTCAAGCTTTTTCCACCTTCTTTGGTGATGGCATCTTTGGTATGCTTTCCATGATGTCCGGTGGTGCATTCAGCCAAGGTACGTTCTTTGCGCTGTCTGTCAGCCCGTATATCACCGCATCCATCGTTATCCAGCTTCTCTCTATCGCAATTCCCGCTTTGGAAAGAATGTCCAAGGACGAGGATGGCAAAAAGAAGCTTTCCGCTGCTACCCGTTGGGTAACAGTTGCGCTTGCTGTTGTTACCGCTTACGGTTACGTTAACCTGTTCGATATGAACGGTTGGCTTACTGTTAAGAAGGGTGATAGCAACTATGTATTCGCATGGTTCGTAATGATCGCTTGCCTGTGTGCAGGTGCATCTCTGATCATGTGGTTGGCAGAAAAGATCAACGAGCACGGCATCGGTAACGGTATCTCCATGATTCTGTTTGCTAATATTATCTCCGGTATGACCGGTACTGTTCAAAACACTATCGGTATGCTGCAAGACAAGTATTACGAATGGAAGACCGGTTGGGATCTCGTTCTCGGTATCGTCGGCGTTATCCTTTCCATCGCATTGACTCTCGGTGCAATCGTGCTCATCGTTTGGTTCACAAACTCCGAGCGCCGCATCAAGGTTATCTATGCAAAAAAGGTTGTTGGCCGCAAGACCTACGGTGGTCAAAAGACCAACCTGCCCCTGAAGATGAACATGGCAGGCGTTATGCCCGTCATCTTCGCAAGCTCCATCGTATCTATTCCTGCAACGATCGCAGCCTTCCTTCCCGGAACAGGCTTTGCAACGTTTGTAAATGATTGGCTCGGAGCAACTTCTCCCGTTTATATCATCATATTCATTGCACTCATCGTTGCATTCTCCTATTTCTACATTGCGATTTCCTTTAATCCTGTAGAAGTAGCAAACAACATTCGTAACAATGGCGGTGCCATCATGGGTATCCGTCCTCAAGAAATGGCACCCTTCATCAAGAAGATCCTCAACCGCGTAACCCTTATGGGCGCAATCTTCTTGGTAGTCATCGCAGGTACGCCTCTTATCGCTAACGCGATTGTATCTGTGATTGGTGTTAAGTTCGACAGCTTGGCGTTCACGGGCACTTCGCTCCTCATCGCCGTAGGTGTTGCTCTTGAGACTGTTCGTGACCTCGAGGCTCAGCTCTCGATGCGTAACTACAAAGGCTTTCTTGATTAATCGGTAGTTTACCGGAGGAAACTATGAATCTGATTTTACTGGGCGCTCCCGGTGCGGGTAAAGGTACCCAAGCCGTGAAGATTTCCGAAAAATATCAAATTCCCGCTATTGCAACGGGGGACATCCTTCGTGCAGAGCGTAAAGCAGGTACCGAGCTTGGAAATGCGGCCGAGGCCTATCTCGAAGCAGGACAGCTTGTTCCGGATTCCGTTGTTATCGGAATTATCAAGAAGTATATGGTAGAGAACAACTGTGAGAACGGCTTTTTGCTCGACGGTTTTCCGCGCTCCATTCCTCAAGCCGAGGCTTTGGAAGCGATGGGAATTCACATCGACGCCGTAGTCAATCTTGAAGTTCCCGACCAAAAAATTATTGAGCGTATGAGCGGACGCAGAGTTTGCTCTTGCGGCTCATCCTATCACGTCGTTTACAATCCTCCCATCAAAGAGGATGTTTGTGACAGATGCGGCGCGGCTTTGTACGTCAGAGCCGACGACGCAGCAGAAACTGTAAAAAAACGATTGGAAACCTTCCACAGAGAGACAGAACCCCTCAAAGCGTTTTACGCAGAGCGCGGTCTGCTTCTCACGGTGGAGGGACAGGACGAGGTAGCGGATACCACCGCACTCGTGTTGCAAGCACTCAAAACGGTAGAGGCGTAAAGTATGATTACACTTAAGAATGCTGCACAAATCACCGCTATGAGAGATGCGGGACGTATTACGGGCGAAGCATTGCTCATCGCCCGTGATATGGTCCGACCGGGTATTAGCACGTATGAAATCGACCAAGCCATTCGTCGGCATATCGAAAAGTGCGGAGCAACCCCTGCCTTTTTGGGGTACTGCGGCTTTCCTGCCAGCGCATGCATCAGCATCAATGACGAGGTCATTCACGGCATTCCCGCAAAAAACCGCATCCTAAAGGATGGCGACATCGTCAAAATTGACACCGGCGCAACCTATCGCGGCTACGTTGGTGACTCGGCAAGAACCATTCCCGTAGGGAACGTCAGTGAAGAAGCGAAAAAACTGATTCAGGTTACACGCGATAGCTTTTGGGCAGGCGTTGAAAAACTGGAAGCAGGCAACCGCTTGGGTGACGTAGGTTCGGCTATTGATACTTTGGTACGGCAAAACGGATTTAGCACTGTTAAGCGCTACGTTGGACACGGCATCGGCACAAATATGCACGAGCAACCCGACGTTCCAAACTTCGGCACTCCCGGCAGAGGCATTCGCCTCTCGGCAGGTATGACGCTTGCCATTGAGCCGATGGTTAACGTAGGCAGGGCAGACGTAATTGAGCTCAATGACGGTTGGACGGTAAAAACCGCTGACGGAAGTCTCTCGGCACATTACGAAAACACCGTAGCTCTTACAAGCAATGGTGTGCTGATCTTGACCGAAGTAGAAAAAGGTTTCTGATAACACAAACAATCATAACTGAATAGGAGGAACATTCTTTTGGCACAAAAGGAAGATGTAATCGAGTTTGAAGGCACAGTCGTTGAGGCACTGCCCAACGCTTGCTTCAAGGTAAAGCTCCCGAACGGTCACATTGTTACCGCACATATTTCGGGTAAGCTTCGTATGAACTATATTAGAATTTTGCCCGGCGATCGCGTAACCATCGAGGTTTCGGTCTACGACCTGACCAAGGGACGCATCACCTGGCGAGCAAAATAATTATTGCAGAATAAGCAAGAAAGGTATGGTACAGACACAATGAAGGTGAAACCATCCGTTAAGAAGATCTGCGAGAAATGCAAGATCATCAAGAGAAAAGGTAAAATCATGGTGATCTGTGAAAACCCTAAGCACAAGCAAAGACAGGGTTAATCAGATACCGCAAAAATCAACAGAGAGGTGAATAAACAGTATGGCTCGTATAGCTGGTGTTGATATTCCGAACAACAAGCGCGTAGAAATCGCCCTTACCTACATTTACGGTATCGGCCGCAAGAGCGCAAACGATATCCTTGCAGCGACCGGCATCAACCCGGACACTCGCGCAAAGGACCTGACCGAATCTGAAGTAGCCAAGCTCCGTGACGAAATCGAAAACAACTACACTGTTGAAGGTGATTTGCACCGTGAAGTTGCAATGAACATCAAGAGAATGGTTGAGATCAACTGCTATCGCGGTATCCGTCACAGAAAGGGTCTGCCGGTAAGAGGTCAAAGAACCAAAACCAACGCAAGAACTCGTAAAGGTCCTGCAAAGACCATTGCGAACAAGAAGAAGTAAAGGAGTGGCATAAAGATGGCAAAAGTAAATACTAAAAAAGTTATCAAGAGACGCCGCGAAAGAAAGAATATCGAGAAGGGTGCTGTTCACATTCAAGCTACCTTTAACAATACCATCGTAACCGTTTCCGACGCATTTGGTAACACCATTTCTTGGGCATCTGCCGGCGAACTCGGTTTCAAGGGCTCCAGAAAGTCCACTCCCTTCGCAGCACAGTCCGCTTCCGAAACCGCAGCAAAGGCTGCTATGGAGCACGGCTTGAAGACCGTTGAAGTCTTCATCAAGGGCCCCGGTGCAGGTCGTGAATCCGCAATCCGTGCGCTTGAGACCGTTGGTCTTCAGATCACTATGATCAAAGACGTAACACCCATCCCGCACAATGGTTGCCGCCCGCCTAAGCGCCGTCGCGTTTAATTATTCGTTGGAGGTACAATTATTATGGCAAGATATACTGGACCTGTTTGCAGACTTTGCCGCAGAGAGGGCACTAAGCTCTTCCTCAAGGGCGAGCGTTGCCTTACCGGTAAGTGCGCTATCGACCGCAGAAGCACTGCTCCCGGTCAACACGGCGCAGCAAACAAGAAAATGAGAGAGTACGGACTTCAGATGCGTGAGAAGCAGAAGACCAGAAGATACTACGGTGTTCTTGAGAAGCAGTTCGTTAACTACTTCGAAGAAGCAGACCGCAAAGAGGGTATGACCGGTGAAAACCTCATCTGCCTGCTTGAGCGTCGTCTTGACAACGTGGTTTACAGAATGGGCTTTGCAGCATCCCACAAGGAAGCTCGTCAGCTGGTTCTTCACGGTCACTTCACCGTTAACGGCAAAAAGGTAAACATCCCCTCCCTTATCATCAAGGCTGGTGACGTTATCTCCGTTAAGGAAGCAAGCCGCGATTCCGTTAAGTTCAAGGCATTGGCAGAGGCTGCTGCAAGCGCAAACGCTCCCAAGTGGCTTGAAGTTAAGGCTGAGGCTATGACCGCAACCGTTCTCACTCTTCCCGCAAGAGAAGACGTTGACTTTGATTTCAACGAACAGCTGATCGTGGAGCTCTATTCCAAGTAATCCACTTGAGTTTTCAAATACGATACGGTTTAGCAAAGCGCTAACCGCAATTTTGCACGGTATCACACATTAAATTGAAGGAGGATTATTTGGAATGATCGAGATTGAAAAGCCCAATATTACAACTGCCGATTTAACAGAAGATGGCTCCCGCGGAACGTTTGTGGTAGAGCCCCTGGAGCGCGGCTACGGCATTACGCTTGGTAACTCCCTGCGTCGTGTATTGCTCAGCTCTCTTCCCGGTTACGCAGTAACCAACATTAAGATCGACGGTGTACTTCACGAATTCTCCACGATCGCAGGCGTTAAAGAAGACGTTACCGAGATTGTTCTGAACGTGAAGGGCATTATTGCCAAACTGCACTGCACCGGCCCCAAGACCGTAATGATCGACATTACCGGTGAGCGGGACGTTGTTGCAGGCGATATTAAGCAGGATTCCGATATCGAAATTCTCAACCCCGAGCATCACATCGCAACCGTTGCAGACGGTGCACGCTTCTACATGGAGCTCACCTTTGCAGCAGGCCGTGGATATGTATCTCAGGATAGAAATAAGCAGCTGCAAACCCAAATTCTTGGCAATGCAGTTTCCGCTCCTATCGGAACCATCTTTACCGACTCCATTTACACGCCCGTTTATAACGTAAACTACACCGTAGAAAATACCCGTGTAGGCAACGTAACGGACTACGATAAATTGACGTTGGATGTTCTCACCAACGGAACCATCTCCGCAAAGGATGCGATTTCGCTTGGTGCCAAGATTCTCAATGAGCACCTCAACTTGTTCGTAGACCTCTCCGAGGGTGCACGCAACAAGGAGATTATGGTAGAAAGAGAAGAAACCATCAAGGAGAAAGTCCTTGAGATGACCATTGAGGAACTTGACATGTCTGTACGTAGCTTCAACTGCTTGAAGCGCGCAGGCATCGACACGGTTGAAGATCTGATCAGCCGCACCGAGGAGGATATGATCAAAGTTCGTAACCTCGGTAAAAAATCGCTGGAGGAAGTTATCCAAAAGCTGCACTCTCTCGGTCTTGAACTCAAGAAAGAAGAAGAGTAATCAGTTCACTTTCCCCAACATTGAATTAAAACTTATTCGAAAAGCAGAAGGAGGGACTAACAATGCCCGGAACCAGAAAACTTGGCAGAACCACTGCGCACAGAAAAGCAATGCTGCGCGGCATGGTTACCTTGCTGCTTAAGAACGGACAGATCGAAACCACGCTCACCAGAGCTAAGGAAGTTCGTTCTATGGCAGAAAAGATGATTACGCTTGGTAAGAAGAACACCCTTGCAAGCCGTCGTGCGGCTCTTGCATACATTACCGAAGAGGATGTTGTATCCAAGCTGTTCAACGAGATCGCTCCCACTTATGAGAACCGCAACGGCGGTTACACCCAGATCTTCAAGCTGGGCGCACGCCGCGGTGACGCAGCTGAAATGGCTATCGTAAGACTCATCAAGGAAGAAGCAGCAGCTCCCGTTGAAGAAAAGAAATAATTAAAAACAAATTAGAGGAGTCTCATTGAGACTCCTCTTTTTCTATTTCACAGCACACTTCTCAATAATTGAGTTTGAATAGGAAAAGTTTTTTAATTTATTATTTTGGGGTATAAAATTGCAGATAAAAGCGTATTGGAATGCATAAAATCGAATTGTGGGGAATGCATCGGAAGCAAAATTTACCCACAGGGCATATTTTTGTGCTAAAAATGGACTTTATATTAATAAAATGGAAACGTTTCCAAAAAAGTATTGCAATTTTCGTTTTTTTGTGTTATAATACCATTGGAAACCTTTCCAAACAGCTGTTCTATTGTCATTTTGTACATAATGTTGAACAAAAGTATGGTTTTTTAAGAAAAATAAGGGGGAGTCGTTTATGGCAAAATTATTGTTAAGACACGTTTATAAGGTATACGCAGGTACCGGAAAGGCAAAAAAGAATGCTAAAGGCGAAGCTAAAAAGAGAAGCGGAGACTTTGTTGCTGTTAAAGATTTTAACATGGAAATCAATGACGGTGAATTTATAGTATTCGTTGGCCCTTCCGGTTGCGGTAAATCAACCACTCTGCGAATGATTGCAGGCTTAGAGGAGATCAGCGGTGGCGAACTTTATATAGACGACCGCTTGGTCAATGATGTTGATGCGAAGGATAGAGATATTGCGATGGTTTTTCAAAGCTATGCACTTTACCCTCATCTTACTGCCTACGATAATATAGCATTTGGTCTTAAAATGCGTAAAGTACCCACCCCCAAGCTCGACGAGAAGGGAAATCAGATCATAGCGATTGATGATCGGAAAATTGCCCAGATAAGCAAAAGGTTGAAGCAACTTTACAAAGAGCAGGTTACTCTAACAAAGGATGCTGCAGGGTGTGAAGAAAAAGACGTTGAATATTATGGCGAAAAGAAGGCATTGGTTGAAAAACGTATTGCAGATGCCGAAAAAGATCTGGAGTACTACAAAAGCACTGCCGTTCCTTTGTTCAACTACGTTCATATGACCAAGAAAGAGATAGACGAAAAGGTACAATGGGCAGCTGAAATTTTGGGAATTGAAGAATTGCTTGACTCAAAGCCTGCAGAAATGTCGGGTGGTCAGCGTCAGCGTATAGCACTGGGCCGTGCAATGGTACGCGGGCCTAAGGTTTTCTTGCTGGATGAACCGTTATCCAATCTTGACGCAAAATTAAGAACGGCGATGAGAGCAGAAATCGTTAAGCTGCACAATGAGCTTAAAACCACCTTTATTTATGTTACTCACGACCAGATAGAAGCTATGACGATGGGTACGAGAATCGTTGTTATGAAGCTCGGCGTTATTCAACAAATCGATACGCCCACAAATCTGTTTGACTATCCCGAAAACAAGTTTGTAGCAGGCTTCATAGGCACTCCGCAAATGAACTTCTTTGAGGTTGATATTAAGCGTGTAAGCAATAAGCTCAACGTTGCTTTCAAGGATGGTCAGAGTGTAGATTTAGACCTTTCAAAATTGCGTACAATACAGGATAAATACCTTGACGGCAATGCTCACACCGTTTACCTTGGCGTAAGAAGCGAAAACATAAAGGTAGGTGGTGGCGGCATTAAAACCACACTTTCGATCAAAGAGGTTTTGGGCAACACCACGCAACTGTTTGTTCGCCTGGAGAAAAAGGGCAGTGACATTATCGTCAGTGTGCCGGAAAGAAACGAGTTAATACCCGGCGACGTTGTACGTATTGAGTTTATCGAAAAGTTTATTCATCTTTTTGATAAAGAAACCGAAATGGCAATTATGTCAAGAGAATACGGCAATCAGTAATTTATGAAGAGATGGTTTAGATTTTTTGGCCTTAGCTTTTTCTCCGATAAAATATCCAAAGAAGGGGCAAGGCGTGGGTATACAAACGTTTTTATCGGGTTGCTCTTATCGTTTGCCTTTTTATGGGCGGGCTTTGTTGGCGGAGATATGTTGCCTTTCTCGGCACATTACAACAATTCGTCTGATTTTCAGGCAACCGTGCGTGCGGTTTTTGCCAATTCTGATGTCAACAAGCGCATTAGCATTGAAATGCAAGGAAACCGTCTCAAAGCAAAAAAGCACGGCGGCGAATATACCGAAAGCCTTTTGGTAAACACCTTTGAAAATGATGCCGATAAACAAAATTATTCAATAAACGGTTATAACGTAGTTATTGATTCTCGTCCTGCGAATACCCTTGCTGAGGTTGAAGCTTACTTCGTTTCCAACGACGGTAAAAATACCGTGATTTCATATCAGGATTACCTTAAGTTAAGCGACGTAGCAAGGCTTAATTTTGATTTCAGATTAAGGTATACGGGAAACGAGCTTGTATTAAGTGATGAATTGGTCGAAGCTTATAGGGCATATCTTGACGGATCAAGTGATGAAAACAAAGGCAAGACCGAAAAGATTGCAAAAGATCTCACTGAAAACAAGATCACAAAAAGCGAATATAGCAGAGCCATTTATGAGCTTTATTTTACAAATTATTACCCGGAGATAACCGAGTATGAGAGTAGCTCGAAGGTTCCGCTGCTCCGAAATTATTATTATCATCAATATCTAAAAAACGGCGAGAGCAAGTATTTATTTGTTTTTGATGATTACATGGCGGGCTCCTTTGAAACCGATAG
The DNA here is from genome assembly GCA_045658925.1 of Eubacteriales bacterium. Classification (GTDB taxonomy): domain Bacteria; phylum Bacillota; class Clostridia; order Oscillospirales; family CAG-272; genus UMGS1865. Next base: position 39,412 of record JAZOVV010000048.1, on the reverse strand, counting down.
CAAAATAAATTATTCCTTCTACGGCTTTTACAGTAACGCAGAAAACGGCGTTTTGGTTGCAGAGGATACAAAGCAAGCAGAGGCAAACAAGGCTGCGGATGATTTTATAAAGAAGTCTTTTGCTTCTATTGCACCTTTAAGCTGTTATTCCTATGCTATGAATGTTTTTTCGCTCATACCTTTTATAGCACTTATGCCTATGGTGGTCACCCTTTTAGCCTATTCAATATTAAGGCTGCGCGGTGTTAACGACGTAACTTCCCTGAGCTCAATGTTCAAGGTCATCGGATCATACGTATGGGTTTCGGCTGCGATATCTGCCGTGCTTACCGTGATCACCGCATTCTTTGTTCAGCGAAATACACTTACCGTTCTGCCGCTTTTGTTATTCTTTATAACGCTGGCAGTCAGGTCGATAGTATTCGTCATCAGGGAAAGCAAATTATACTCAAAACAATCAGAACAACAAGAAACAGTACAAACGGAGGCTTAAATTGTTACTTTGCATTGGTGAGATCCTTGCCGATATGATTGGCGAGGAAAAAAACGGAATTACTACTTATGAAAGAAAAGCAGGTGGTGCGCCCTTCAACGTTGCCTGTGCATTAAAAAAGTTTGGTGCAGAGGTTAAATTTGTTGGCAGTGTTGGCGATGACCTGATAGGTCAGTTTTTAATAAACTATGCCAAAGGCGTTGGTATGGATATCACCTATATTCATCGGGATGCAGAGCGTAATACCACACTTGCATTTGTAGAATTAAACGAGGAAGGGGACAGAGATTTCTGCTTCTACCGCAAGAACACAGCGGATTACTTTATGCCCGGTGTCAGCGATGAGCTTATAAAATCTGCAGATACTGTATGCATCGGCTCACTTATGCTGGCAGATCCAAAATGTGTAGAATACGCATTGGATATAATAGAGCGCGCACACGCATTCGGCAAAACGGTTGCGTTTGATGTTAATTATCGCACCGATATTTACAGAGACACGGAAAGTGCTGTAAAAACCTACAAAAAAGTTTTGGCAGCGGCGGATATCGTTAAGTTTTCCGAGGATGAGGTCGAGACCTTTACCGAGGAATATGTAAATTCGCTAACCGACAAGTTGGTTTTGATAACTTTGGGCAAAAACGGTAGTGAATGGCGATGCAAAGGTCAAAGAAATCAAATTCCCACAATAACAGTCAAGCCGATTGATACCACGGGGGCAGGGGATGCGTTCTTTGCAGGTGCGCTTTCTGTTATAGACAAAGAGGTAGGAAAGCCCTTGACCGAGCAGCTGCTGAACGATGCCTTAAGATTTGGCAACATTGCAGGTGCCCTAAACACTACAGGTCGCGGTGCGATTGATAACCTACCTGATTTAGGTACCATAAATACATATCTTAATACATAAGAGGGAGGAGCAATCATGAAAAATTGGTATAAAATGATATGCTTGGCATTGGTTGCCGTTATGAGTTTTTCATTGGTAGCTTGCAATTTGATTAACGATTCGACGGATGACGCGGTTGGCACAAAAAATGAAACCGTCGGCTTTACCCCCACGGGAACCGTTGACAACGGCACGACAAAGCAGAACGTCAGTACAGAAGGCAAGAGCGATGGTGTTACCTTCGAGGAGATCACTGACTACGAGACTATAGCTAATGATGTCAATATGGAAAGTCAAGCTGATAGCTTTACCCTTTCAAAAACCGCTTACGGTGCAGAGGATAAATTCGTTTACACCGCAACCGCTTCTTTTGAAAGAGGTGTGGCTTCGGGCCTTGTCTTTGGCGCAGAAGACGGTTCTCACTATTGGGTGTTCAACGTGGATAGAGCGGCTAACCTTGTAAAACTGCTTTACTTTACTGTTGAGGACGGAAAAACAACGGCAGTAGAACTGCTAACCGACTACTTTATCGGTAATGATAAAATGACCGAAAGCGAAAGACGTTTGGTAGGTGCAAAGGTTGCAGGCATAGATAAGGTTCAGCTTAAAGTCATTATTACTCCCGGCGAAGACGGTGTCTATGCGGAATTTTACGCAGATAATATCCGTAGATTCGGCATTGACAGAACCATAGAGCTTAACACCTTGGAAAAACTCCCCGAGGATGTATCCTACGGCGGCGGTAATATCGGTTTTAACTGCTTTAATTCAAAGGTTAAATTTACCGATATCTATTACGGCAAGAGCGATTATTCTTATTACACCGAGCTCTACCGTAACCAGTATCATTTTTCGCAGTATGCACATTGGAACAATGACCCCAATGGTCTCATTTATTACGACGGTTATTACCACATTTACTATCAGCACCATCCATACAACAACTATTGGGGCGATATGTATTGGGGACATGCAAGAAGTAAGGATCTGGCTCACTGGGAGTTGCTTCCTATATGTTTGTTCCCCGATGAAGATTGGGGCACCGGCGCAGGCTATATGTGGTCGGGCTCTGCTTACGAGTACAGAAAAGGCGACAGCGAAGCGATAGACGCACTCAACTGGTTCCCGAATGGAAATGGAAACGGTATTGTTGCTTTCTATACCCGTGACGGCGGTATGCAGGATCAGATGATCATGTCCAGTGACGACGGCGGTATGACCTGGACAAAACGCAAAATGATTCCTCAAACGGTTGCAACCGCTCCCGAATATACCAACAAGGAGGCTTGCCGTGACCCCAAGATCTTCCCGGTAGAGGTTCAAGACGGCAAAACCACCGTTTGGGGTATGGCTCTTACCGGTCAGCAAGCCAACAGAGTTTGGTTCCTCAAATCCACCAACCTTTGGGATTGGGAATATGCAGGTCAGTTTGTAGCGGATGTTCCCGAATGTCCCGACATTGTTACCTTGACCGCAGATGACGGTCAAGTTTACACCGTAATGACGTTTTCGGGCAGAGAATACATCGTTGGTAAGATGTCCTACGACGGAAATTCCATTATCTTTACCGATAAAGATGGCGGAGCGATCGATAAGGGTGACTTCCAAAGAATGGATTTCGGTACCGATTCCTACGCAACACAAACCTTTAGCATAAGAGATAGTGAGAGCGACTATTTCGGTAAAACCGTATCAATGAGCTGGTATGCAGGCGTTCCCGCAGATACCGATAGCGGCATCTATGCAAACGTAAGAAAGGTTTGGAACGGTAGCGGTTTGACGATCCCCGTAATTTGGGGCTTGGCAACCGAGGGCGACGGATATATTTTAACCCAAACACCCATAGTAAAAGATAGCACAGCTTTCACAAAGGACAATTTGCTGACCTTAAACAACATAACAGTTGATGAGTTAAGCGAAAATATCCTTGCAAATGTAAACACACATATATTCGAAATGCTTTTGAGCATTGACAATCCTAATAACGAAGCAATTTCCATAAAGATCAACGTAAGTGCTGATGAATATACAGAAATTGGCTGGAATGCGGAAGAAGGATATTTCGTAGACCGCAGATTCACTTCTTCGGCAGGATTGAGCATCAAAGATTATCACTTCAAATATACCTCGGGCCCCAGAAGCTTTGGCGCACAAAACTTCTATATCTTGTCTGATAATGGTGGCGTTGAAGTATTCTGTGATGACTTTAAGATCCCCTTCTACGTATTGACTCTTGCATCTCCCTATTCTGTTAAGGCAGAATTCTCTGTTGGCGGAGAGGTAACGGTTAAGAACCTTGTGCTCAACGAGATCGCATCCGTATGGCGTACCGGTGAGGTCGTGGATGGCGAAACCGTTCTTTATATCAGTAACGAATCCGTTGAACTTGATACCTCTATCGCTACCGAAAAGCAGGTAACTGCATATTCCACATCAGGTCAGGAGATCATCTGGTCGCTTGCAAGCGGTGAAGGTATTGTTTCTCTTGAGAACACAACCGGCGGAGTCATTGTAAAGGCTCTGAGCGCAGGCAAGGCAACTCTTATTGCAACCTGCGGTAATCAGAGAAGGGTAATAGACGTTACCGTTTACGCAGGCTCCCCTGAAACCGACATACCATTCACCTCCGGTGGAATTATCTCGGGTGATTGGATCGCAAAGGGGTCGGAAATAATCGCATACACCCCCGCAGGCGACGGATATATCTTATCCGGCCAAAGTGCATCTGATTTTAACTGTTCGGTAGCATTCTCGCTTGAGGCGATTGCTGCAGCCTTTATCTTCAGAGCGAACGAGGATATGAGCGAATATATCATCTTCAACTACGACAACAATGAAAAAATCGTTAAGATGTGGTCGCAAAACGGTGAAATCGGCAGAGCAAGTGCGCCTAATGTAAATATAAATAATGTAGTTTTAAGAGTTGAGGCAAAGGGTACCGCAATCAAGGCTTATATCAACGGTAGCTTAGCTATTGATGCGGTATTGAGCGACAAGGAGCCGACCGAAGGCTTGTTTGGCTTGAACGTTTACTCCGGCAAGGCAACCTTTAAGTCAGTGGTAAACTTCAACGATAAGTATTCGTATAATGGTACGGGCAGTTTAACTGTTGTTGGAGATGCTAAGCAAGTGATAACATCCCTTTACAATAAAACGTTGAAAAATACAAAAGTCGATAGAGCGTTCTATGTCAGTGACGGCAGAAATCTTATTATTGATGCCGCATATTTCGAGCTTTTACCCGTTGGAACATACACCTTTAAGGCTGTTAGCGGGGCAAGTGCATACGAGTTCACGGTAGACGTTACTGCGGTTACGCAAACGGTTCTTGGCAATGTAACAATCGAAAAAGGCTGTAACGCAGTTATCTATTTAGGAAACGTTGATGTAAATTCTGTTACACTCAACGGTAAGCAACTCACAAAAGAACAGTATAAGATAGAAAATTTTATGTTGACCATTTATGCTGATGCTTTAACCGAGAATGACAACACGGTCGTTATCAACGGGGAGAAAAACATTACTGTAACTGTGCAACAGTAGTCATTGTTTTGGAGGAGAAAAAGTTGGCAACGACGATTAAAGACGTAGCAAAACGAGCAGGAGTAGGAATTGGTACTGTTTCAAGAGTGATCAATAACGAAAAGGCAGTAGGCGAAAAAACGCGAAAAAAAATAATTGAAGCGATGAAAGAGCTTAACTATTCGCCAAACAATATGGCGTCGCAGTTAAGAAAGAACGAAACACGTATTATTGCTTTGCTGGTGCCTGTTGTTAATCATCCCTTCTTCGCAAAGCTGGCGTATTACGTTGAGGACGAAGCGGATAGATTTGGCTACTCCACAATTTTGGTTTCTTCTCAGCAAAGAGTTGAAAAAGAGACTGAAATTATCACAAGAATCAAACAAAAAAAGGTGGACGGAGCGGTTTTCGTTACACACTACATCCACAATGAAGAAGACCTGAAGGATTGCCCGATTATTTCAATAGATAGGGTGCTCGGAGAAAACATACCTTATGTTACCAGTGACAACTACGAAGCGACTAAAAAAGCCGTAAGGTATATGATAGAGCGTGGTGCTAAAAGAATTGGATTCATAGGCTCTAAGCCTTTGGTTGAGTCGGAGGTCATGGAAAGAGAGCGCGCCTATCTTGACGTTATGAAAGAATGCAATATGCCCCCCCGTATTGTAAACAAGGTTATCCAACACGGAGAAGAAACGGAAGTAGTTGCAGACTTTATAGAAAAGTATGCAGACGTTGACGGAGTTTTCGTTTCGGGATATACGCTATCGCAGTTTTTTTATGATGCGGCGATAGAGCTTGGTAAAAAAATTCCCGAGGACATCCAAATCGTTTCTTATGACGGCATTTTCAAGCAATGGAGCACAAGCAATATGACAAGCATAGAGCAGCCTATTGAAGAAATGGCAAGACAGGTAGTAAGATTGCTTATTCAAAAAATCCACAGCGAGGAAACCTGCACCAGAACGGTTCTTAAAACAAAATTTGTACTTGGCACAACCACTAAATAACAAAAACACAAAGCAACCATAGGTTGTAGAAAAGGAGAAAAAAATGAAAAAACTTTTAATTTCAATTATCTCACTTATGCTTTCCGTTATTATGTTGTTCGGCATGACCGCATGCCTTGGCGGTGATAACTCCGGTAATGGGGGCGGAGAAGAGCTTCCCACCGACTCCGAAGGCAATACTATCGTAAAAATCATGTTCCACGTTGACAAATCCTCGACCGAAGGTCAGGCATATCAAAAGAGAATCGATGCATTTAATGCGGCTTATAAGGAAAAGGGCATTAAAGCACAGGCTATCTTTAAGGCACGTAGCGCAGGTGCATCCGGTTACGAAACAGAGCTTTTGAATAACCAATTAGAGGGAACTCTTGCGGATATCATCACCTTTGACGCACCCAATACTGCGGCTTATGCAAAATCCGGATTGCTTTATGATATCAGCACCCTGATCTCCGCAGAAGAACAGACAAAATTCTATTCGCTCAATAAGTATGAGGGTAAGTTGTACGGCTTGCCGATTCAAGAATCCAGTGCGGGATTTTTCTATAACAAGAAAATCTTCCGTGCCGCAGGTATAGATGTTAGCGGTTATACTGCAGAAAATCCTTGGACCTTTGCTCAGTTTAAGGATGTTTGCGCAAGACTGAAGTCGCACGGCGTTACCGCAGTAGATATGCGTATAGATGCCACTAAGGATGAGACCGCACCTTACTTGCTGTATCCGTTTATTTATGCAGCAGGTGGTAGCTTTACTTCCGAAGACGGCTATACTGCAACAGGTTATTATAACTCAGCAGCAACTGCTAAGGGTTTTCAGTTTATTAAAGATTTGATCAGTGCGGGATATACTTCCTATGCGATTGGTGCAACCGACTTCTTTACCGGCAAGGTAGGTATGTATCTGTCTTCCGGTTGGACCATTCCGGATCTTGATAACAAATACAGAGAGAACTTTGCTTCCCGTGAGGATTGGGGTCTTTTGCCTTATCCCATGGAGGCTGTGGCTGCAAGCGCAACAGGCAGCTGGTCTTATGCAATCACAAACAACCATCACACAAATAAAACCGCTATCGTAGAATTGCTCAAGTGGATGACCTCGGCAGAAAGCTCTGAGGCTATCACAAATGCAACCGGTATGATTCCCGCTCGTCGTGACGTCGTTAAGAACTATGTGCCCGGTTCGCCTGAATACACCTTGCTTAAGCAGCTGGAATTGAGCGGTAGAGAGCGTCCTGTAACCGTTGCATATCCTACATTCTCAACAACCTTCAATCAGGTAATTGCAGGTTTGGGCAACGGTGATGTATCCACTCTCTTGAATTCGTCAACCAACACCCTGCAAACCGAGATGGACAGACTTAAAAAACTTAAGTAATAAATTTTAGACTTTAGATTGGTCAAAGAAGAATATGCTGAATACTACAATCATTATTTTTGTATTATTTTTGCTTGCTTTCGGTGGCTTTGCCGCTTACGACTTAGCCACCGCAAAGCGGCGTAAAGAGGTTTACCGAGTAAAGTCCTCGGTAACGGCATACCTTATGCTTTTGCCGGCGGTAGCTCTCGCGTTTTTGTTCGTATTGTTACCGATTTTATATTCCTTAGGCTATGCCTTTACGGATTATTATTTGCTAAAGCCAAATGACATCGATTTTATACAGCTTCAGAATTTTACTGACTTTTTTGAAGAGCTTTCCACAAAAGGAACGCTCTATCATGCAATCAAGAACACAATCACCTTTGTAGTGGGAGTTGTTCCTCTGCAAATAGGACTTGCATTATTGCTTGCACTCTTTGTAAATCGCCCCGGTATCGGAAGCAAAATTTTCAAGGTATGCTTCTTTGCACCTGTTGTGATTTCGCTTTCGGTTACTGCATTTTTGTGGGAACAAATTTTGGCGCCGGATGCAGGCGGTCTGTTGAATTCGATATTAGGCGTATTCGGTGTGCCGCCACATGATTGGTTGCGTGATCCCAAGACCGCAATGACTTGTATCATAGTGCTTAGTGCTTGGCAAGGGTGTGGCTATCAAATGCTGATTTTCTTGTCGGGTCTTTCCAACATTCGCAAGGATCTTTATGAAGCAGCCGCTTTAGATGGGGCAAACTGGTGGCGTAAATTTTGGCTTGTTACCTGGGTTGGCTTGCGTTCAACCTTTGTATACGTGCTTATAACGGTGTTTATCGGTGCGTGCAGAATTCTAACGCAGCCCATGTTGATGACCGGATATATGGATCACACGGTAACCTTGTCTTATTATATGTATAATAAGGGTTACACCGAGCGTTGGGTAGGTTACTCATCGGCAGTAGCCTTGCTTATGACGATATTTATTGGCGGTATAACACTTATACAGCGCAGACTTTTTAGGGAGGAAAAGTAATATGGACAAACGCTTGATAAAAGATTTACCTAATTTCAGACCTAATAAAACGCCTGTTAAAAAGACCGTTAAAGAGGTTATCTACCACATCGTAGGCATCGTTTTATCGTTGATTTTTCTATTTCCCATACTGTATATGCTGGCAACATCCACCAAAAGCGAGATGGCGTATGCCGAAAGCATAGGAACGATCAATATGTTCCTGCCCGATTTCGCAAACTTAGGCACTGCATTTGAAAATTACAAAAGTGTTCTGATGAATTACGATATCTGGAAGTACGCCATAAACAGCTTTATATATGCCGCAATCGTTATCGTGCTTAACGTTCTGATAAACGGGCTTGCCGGTTATGTTATGGCAAAGCTTCGTTTCCCCGGCAAAAGACTTTTATCCTTCTTAATTATTTTCTTAATAGTCGTACCGGTGGAAACATCTATTATACCGCTTTACTCAATCGTTAAGGTGATGCTTGGCTTAAAGCAGCAAATGTCTGTTTGGGGTGTAATACTTCCTGCGGCGATAAGTATATTCAATATTTTCTTATTCACGCAGTTTTTCCAAAACATTCCCACCGAATATGAGGAGGCTGCTCGCATAGACGGAGCAACCACCATGGGAGTATTTACCAAGGTAATCATGCCTTTGTCAAAGCCGATAATTGCTACGGTAGCTGTATTCTGCTTTATCGGTGTTTGGAACGATTACCTTTGGCCGTCTATGATATTGCCTTCGGCTGACGACGGTTCCTGGCCGCTGTTACCCATACAAACAGCACTGATCACCATAAAGAGCATCGAAGGTATTACCACGGGAGAAATAATGGCTTCTCTGGTGCTTACAAGTATACCTATTTTCGCAATTTACGTTGCGGCACAAAAATACATTGTACAAGGCTTCGGTACAGCCGGGCTTAAAATGTGAGGGCTTATGAAACTAAAAAGATATATAGCTTTATTATTGGTTGCGCTTATGTTGCTTGGTTCAGCAACAGGGTGCTTCAACCAAGATGATAACCCGCACGAACAAGGCGGGGAAGAGAAAAGCAGTCTTCTGCTTCATTATTCACTCGATGAATCCAATGGCAGCCTTGCGAAAGAATCGGTTAGTGGTAAGGATTATACAATAAACTACGTATTCAATCAGCAAAACGCAGCCAGTCTTTTCAAGGAGCCTAATGATCCTTTAAGAAGACCGGGTGTAAAGGGAAATGCTTTATACATGGACGGTTTTTCAAACAATATAGTCAACAAGGACTTTGTAGCTCCATCTTCTGCAATAACGATGTCCGCTTGGGTAGCACCCAGAGTTTTTGAAAACATCGTTTATTACGATGGCGCATCGGCTGCCGCAGGACACACTCGTATGACTTCGATCATCAATAAGGGTGACATTGAAATGGGTGAGGGCTTCCTGCTTGGCTACGGAAGACTTGGCCTTTGGGGCGTTCAATTAGCATTACATAACGAGGAAACGGGCGAGGATTTCGTAGTTGGTTTTTACGATCCGATGAATGCGCTCCCTCTGTATGAATGGTCACACGTTGCGGTCGTTTTTGATGGCAATATCGGATATATCGGACTGTTCTATAACGGGGAAAAGGCATACGAGGCTCTTATCCCCGAGCTGGTTTCCACAAAAATCATCTCCACCGAAGAGCCTTTGCGTGTGGGCTGTTACGTTAGCCCTCAAATTGAATTCGGTATCAAAAGACAGATGGTTTCCGGACTTTTGGACGAGGTTCAGATTTATTCCTCTGCCTTGACGCCCAAAGAAATTGTTGGAGTTTATAAAGATACCGATTCTTCTGATGCACATCCCTATCTTGATTGGAAGGATATCGCGCTCGATTCCTCGGTTTACGAGGGTGACCGTTACCGTCCGCAATATCACGCACTGCCTCCGGCAGTATGGATGAATGAGCCTCATTCCCCCTTCTATTATAAGGGAATGTATCATGTATTCTATCAACACAACCCTGCCGGCCCATATTGGTCGCAGATCCGTTGGGGACACATAGTAAGTAGAGATATGATCCATTGGGAGTACGTTAAGGATGCAGTTGTTCCGACTGCGGGTATTTGTCCCGAGGGTGTTTGGACCGGCGGTGCTTGCATAGGCCCCGACGGAACGCCTTGGCTTGCTATTACCGCAGGTACGAACTTGTACGGCAATGGCAATCACGGCGGACAAAACGTTGCTTTTGCCCATGCAAAGGATCCTAACGATCCCTACTTGGCGGAGTGGGTAGTTGAGGATAAGCTTGTTATTACTCAGCCCAACGATAACTCTCAGGGTGAGAGAGAACAGTTCCGTGACCCCTTCGTTTGGTATGACGATGGCACCTATTATATGATGGTTTCGACATCTATTCCCGGTGCAGGTGGTTCGGCGGTTATTTACACCTCTGAAAACATGAGAGAGTGGGAACACCGCGGTTATCTGTATCAGTGCGATTATAACAGATATCCCGAACAGGGCGCGCACTGGGAGTGCGTAGTAATGCTCCCGATTAGCACCAAGGATGGCTCTCAGACAAAATACATTTTGTTTGACTGTCCTCAGTATACAGTAGACGGTTACATCGTTGAATGCTACTACTGGATAGGAACATTTGACAAAAACACCTGCAGATTTATTGCAGATGACGATCAGCCTAAACTGTTCGATTTGGGAAGAGGCGTATATACCGGTCAAAATGGATTTTGCTTCTTGACAGAAGAAGATATTGCTGCAGGCAAGACTGATTACGAGGATGGTAGAACCGTTATTTATGCGATTGCCCAAGGTAAGGATGCAGGCACTGCACAAAACTACACTGCAGGCTGGGCACACAACTATGCAATCCCCTTGGAGCTTTGGCTCTCTGATGATGGCAAAGAGGTTATTCGTGAGCCTATCAAAGAAGTTGAACTTCTGAGAGAAGAAACTCTGTATCATTACTCAGGTGCAGGAATGACCGCAGCTCAAATCAACAGCGGTATTTCCGAAATTCGCGGCGACATGTTGGAAATCAGAGCAAAAATAGAGATTGATCCTACAAGCCCCGAATATTCGGCGGGCATCATGGCAAGATACAATCCCAATGTTGTTGATGGAAAAACCGAAAGAACCGAAATCAAATTCACCAACAACGGTGTTTTTGTTGAAAGAAATCAATCTTCGTTGCTCGATTACGTTAACCGTCAGCCCAGCCACACATGGGATCGTGTTAAAAAAGAATATGAAGTAACGATTTTGTTAGACCGTTCTATGCTTGAGGTTTATATTGATGGCGTGATTAGCTTTACAACGAGAATTTATCCCAAGTACGGTGATTCTGATTATTTAAGCGTTTTTGATAACAATGCAAACATCAAGTTTACCGAATTTACTGTTTACCGTATGGGTAGTGCATACAGTGATACTGTAACACCTCCGTACTATGGTAATATGGGTAATTTGGGATAATAGGAGGTGCTATATGCGTAAAAATTCGTTCGCGATTTTAAGTCTATTATGTGCAATATTTTTATGTGTTGGCTTAGCAGGTTGTAGCAAAAACGAGCCCCAAGATAATCAAAACAATCAAAACGTCGGCAAAACCGCTACTCTGATAAACGGCGGCTTTGAATCTGCCGATCTGTCCGGTTGGACGGTTGAATACGGAGATGCTTTTGACGATGATTGCGTTTCCTCTCAAAAGACCTTTATGTATGACTTCGATACGAACAACAATGTTTTATCGATCAACCAAACAGGTAACTGGTATCTTACCGGAAAGGGTTATCACGGTAAATATTCGGGTGAAAGAACAGGAGCTATTCGCTCCACCAACTTCACTGTTCCCGAGGACGGCGTTATTAGTTTGAAATTAGCCGGCGGTGCATTAACCGTAGGGAAGGGTACAAACGCGCCTCAAAAATCGAAGGAAAGACTTTGCTTTGTAGGTTTTTATCTTGCAGAAAACGATAAGATGATTGCAATGCAAACCAACGAATATTTCCACGAGCATACCGAAGAATACGTTATGCCCGACAGATATGCGTCAGGTGTATATAACACCGATAACTTTTATGAATATCACATAGATTTGTCGGAGTATAAAAACCAAGAAATTTACATTCGAGTAGTAGATAACGATGAAAGTTATTACTACGGTTATATCGCAGTAGACGATATAAGAGTAGGTGAATACGCAGACCCGCAGACCGAGGGCACTTTCTTCACAAAAGTAACCGATTATGCAACCGATGCGCTTGCACCCTCGATTTACGAGATCGCAAACGGTGGCTTTGAACTCGGTTCGCTTGCGGGTTGGACCGTTGTAGAAGGCGACGCTTTCTCTAACGAGGGTGTAAACACCGAGGACGTTTGGTGGAATGAGAACATAACCTATTCCCGTGACGGAAATTATCATTACGGCAAATACATGCCTTCTGCAACGGGTGTTATGCGTTCCTCAGAGTTCGTTTTGGGTGGCTCTGGCTACATAAGCTATAAGCTTGGCGGATGCTCTGACAACAGCAAAGCTTACCTAAGATTTATGGTAAAACGAGGCGACGAAGCTGTAGAGGTGGCAAGATATTCTAACTTCAAGTATTGGAATTACCAATTCCCCTATGTTCAAAACGGCATGCGCCTTTTGAATATGGTTCAATACTATGCTGATCTTTCTGCATATATTGGCGAAACGATGTATATTGAGGTAGTCGACACCAACAATTCCGGCGATGAGCTCGGTTGTATCACTTTAGACAGTGTTCAAACCTATTGGGAAGAAAAGCCCTTATGGATAGACAGTGAGTCCTTCCTTGCCAAATACGAATCGGATATTATGCTCGAAAGCGAATATCAGGTAGTAAACGGCGGCTTTGAAACAGGAGATCTGACAGGTTGGACGCTGGAAGGTGAGAAGATTGGTATTGTAACAAACGCTTCCGGCTGGTGGAACGAAAATTTCCCCTACAACAAAAAGGGTGCATGGTTGTTCTCCGGTATTTCCGATGAAGCCGGCAAGGGCACATTAACAAGCTCTGCATTTGTTGTTGGCGGCAGCGGATATATCACCTATCTGCTTGGCGGCGGTGGCAATCCTTTGGAGTGCTACATTTCTATCATAGATGCTGAAACCGGGGAAGAGCTTGCGCGCTTTGCCAACAGATTGTTTGATGACAGGGGAACCGGTATCATTAACAACGGCAGTAACCTCGCAAACATGGTTATGTATAAAGCTGACCTTTCTGAGTTTATGGGTAGAAGCCTGAAGATCCGTGTAGTAGATAATGCTACCAGCAACTGGGGCTTGATTACCGTAGATAGCTTCGTTACTTATTATAAGGACGAAGCAGGTGTTCCTGCAAAGGCAAATCTTGCAGTTGATATTAAGCCCGAGCCCCTGCCCGATACTGTTCTTGGTGAAAATGATCCCTACCAGGTGCTTAACGGTGACTTTGAGTCCGGTGACCTAACAGGTTGGACGCTTACCACAACAAGCGGTGAAACCGAAATGGGATATGTATCAGGGCAAGATGTTTTCTGGAAACAAGCCAACAAGCTCTACAACAAGGACGGAAGATTCCTGTTTACCGGTATCGAAGACGTTATGGGTAGCATGGAAGCGGCACATGGAACTCTTACAAGTTCCAAGTTTACCATCGGCGGCTGCGGATTCATTACCTTTAAATTAGGCGGTGGATACAATCAAGACTGCTATATTGAAATCGTTGATGCTTCTACCGATGAGGCAATCGCAAAATACCACAACGATAATGAAAACCATAATGAAGGTTATATGTTCCTGTTTAAGGCAGATTTGACCGAATTTATGGGAAGGGAAGTTTACATTAGAGTTGTAGATAATGCTTCTGCCGACTGGGGTTGTTTAGCGGTAGACAGCTTTATCACGCATTATGAATCAGTCGAAAAGTTGCCCGAGGCAACATTTGTCGATAACAAACTTAATCAAAATTAATTTAATAGGGAGAGCAAAATGAAAAAATTATCTGCAAAATTAGCTTTAGTTTTACTAGTCTGTGCTCTTATGATGACGGTTGTCGGTTGTGAAATTGCCGACCGACTAAAAGAAAATTTGGGAATCGGCGGTAACGACGTCGAGACCACACACACCCACAAATACGGTGAGGAGATCACGAAGGCTCCCACTTGCACCGAAGCAGGTGTAAAGACGTTTAAGTGCGAATGTGGCGATAGCTATACCGAGGATATCGATGCTCTTAGTCATAATCTCCAAACAGTCGACCGTGTTGCAGCAACCTGCACCGAAGACGGTTACACCGCTCATAAGGCTTGCGCTAACTGTGATTATACCGAGGGCAAGACCACTCTTCCTGCAGGCCACGACCTGAAGGATGTAGACGAGAAGGCAGCAACCTGCACCGAAGACGGTTACACTGCCCATAAGGCTTGCGCTAACTGTGATTATACCGAGGGCAAGACCACTCTTCCTGCAGGTCATGATTACAAAAACAGTATTGTAACTTACACTTGGAACGATGATTATACAGAATGTACTGCTACAAGAAAATGCAGTCGCGATGAAGCTCACATCGAATCTGTTACTACAAAAAATACAACTTCCAAAGTAACAACCCAAGCTACATGTATCACAACGGGGACAATGACTCATACTGCTACGTTTGAAGTCGATTGGGCAGAAGATCAGACGAAAAGCACTACCATTAACAAGCTTGCTCACGAATATGGTGAAATCGTTTATTCTTGGAATATCGACTACTCTGCATGTACTGCACAGCAAAAGTGCACCAGAGCGAATTGTTCCGCAAGTAAGAGCGAGTCCGGTGACATTACCAGTGTAACTACTCCTGCAACCTGTAGGGATGAGGGGTCGATTGTTTATACTGCTAAGTTTGAGAATTTTGATCCGGACACAAAAACAAAAGTTCTTCCTGTAACCACTGATCATAGTTTTGTTGTCGATCCTGCAAAGGATGCTACCTGCGAGGTTCCCGGTCTTACCGAGGGTAAGCATTGCTCCGTTTGCGGAAAGGTTGAGATTGAGCAGACCGAGACCGATCTTGCGCCGCACACCTATGATGATGAATACGACGCATTCTGTAATGTATGTGGTTACGAGCGTGATGCCGCATGTCGTCACACCAATACCGAGACCCTTGCCGCAGTAGCTCCTACTTGCACCACTGCCGGTAAGACCGCGGGTGAGAAGTGTCTTGATTGCGGTGAAACTATCATTCCGCAGGAGGTTGATCCTGCTCTTAATCACGACTGGGCAGAGGCTACCTGCGTTTCCCCCAAGACATGTCAGAGACCCGGCTGTGGTGTTACCGACGGCGTTGCCCTTGGTCATGATTACAAGGGTCAAACTGTTTCGTATACTTGGAACGCAAATAATACGCAGTGCACTGCAAGCGTTACATGTAAAAACAATCCTGCTCACGTTAAGACCGAGGTCGTCAGCGTAGTTATCACCAGAGATGAACCTACCTGCACTGAGGATGGTCTTAAGACTTATACCGCTACCTTCGAGTTTGAAGGATTTGCAACTCAGATCAAGGAAGAGGCTATCGATGCTCCCGGTCACACCGATGAGGTTGTAGCCGGCAAGGCAGCAACCTGCACCGAAACCGGTCTTACCGAAGGTAAGAAGTGCTCGGTATGCGGTGTAACTATCGTAGAGCAAAAAGAAATTCCTGTTCTTGCTCACACCGAAGAGGTTGTAGCCGGCAAGGCAGCAACCTGTACCGAAACCGGTCTTACCGAAGGTAAGAAGTGCTCGGTATGCGGTGTAACTATCGTAGAGCAAGAAGAAATTCCCGAGCTCGGTCACAGTTATTCCGACGCATGGGAAAAAGATGAAACCAAGCACTGGCGCGACTGTACTGTTTGCGGAGCTGATGGCGATGTTGGCGATCACGACGCATACAATGCAACATGCTTCTGCGGTTACACCACCGAATACAGAGTTGTAAATGGCAACTTTGAAAACGGTCTTGACGGTTGGACATTGAATAACATCTTTGGCGAAGCACCCTTCGGCGGTATTGACGAAAAGGCCACCTTCTGGGGTGAGGGCTATGCTATGTTCAACGTAGGCAAGTATTTCTCCTCTTATGCAGACGGTGCCGCTGAAGCATCTCACGGTACTTTAGCATCCTCCTACTTTGTTGCAAATAGTGCATACGCTACCTATATGCTGGGCGGCGCAGGCAACCACAACGTATATATCACCATCGAAAACAAAGATGGTGAGGTATTAGCCATTTATCGCAATACCAAGTTTGCTGATCTCCCCGCAGGTGACTTTAGTGTTGAAGAAAAGCGCGAAATGATCGGCAACACGGTATTCCTTGCAAACTTTGTAACCTACAAGGTAAGCCTTGCAGATTTTGCAGGTCAGGAAATCAGATTCGTTATTCACGATTACGCATCTGAGGGCTGGGGCGTTGTATTCTTCGACCAGCTCAACACTTATTATGTATCCGAAGATGCAATTCCCGAGGGCGCAATTCTCGCAGAGAATCTCTTGGCAAACAAGGATGCCCTTCATGCAGAAATCGCATTGGAAGTAACCGAACAGGGCGATTACACTTTGGATTCTTATAATGCATACCTTGCAAAGCTTGCGGAAGCAAAAGCACTTGTCAGTGATGTAGCAGTTACTCAGGCGACTGTTGATGCGGCAGTTGCAGCACTTAAAGAAGCACGCTTGGCACTCGCCGTAAGACCTGTTGAAGAGGTTGTGGGTGCAAACAAATCGTTCAGCATTGTTTCCGGCAACAACAAAGAAATTGTTTTGGCAGATTATATCAATATTAACGGTTTGAGTAACATCACTTATAAGCTTGAAGCAAGCAGCGAAGTTGTAATTCTCGGTTCCATTGTTGACGGTAGATTTACCATCACAGCAGGCGAAGTAAACGAAGCAACCACCGTAACGGTATCCATTATCGTTTATTACGGTGATGTTGAAAAACTCACAGTGACTCTCTCTGTTCAAATCACCAACGATCTGGCACCTGAGGTTTTGGATGAAGAGGTTGTTAAGGAATATGACATCTTTGAACTCGAGGACAAGGGAAGCATTACCCTTGATCTTTCCGAGAATATTGATAACGTAGGAAATCTTGAACTTAGCTACTCTGTTGCAGGCACCACTCTTAGCAATGCGCTTTATACATTTACTTTCGGCAGCTATAACGATGTAACCGCTTATGAAACATTTACCGTAACTGTTTCTTATGTAGCAAACGGTGAGGAACAATCTGTTTCTTACACCTACAAGCTCGCTATGAAGGATACCACCGCAAACAGACTTGCAAACGGTGACTTCGAAAGCGGCATGGACGGTTGGACTGTAGTGGGCAATATCGGTAACGTAAGCTCTGATACGCATTAT
The DNA here is from genome assembly GCA_045658925.1 of Eubacteriales bacterium. Taxonomy (GTDB): domain Bacteria; phylum Bacillota; class Clostridia; order Oscillospirales; family CAG-272; genus UMGS1865. Next base: position 21,740 of record JAZOVV010000048.1, on the reverse strand, counting down.
TGGGTAAATGACCCCGAAAGTGCTGAAGGCTTTGTGTTCGGTATGGACGGCGCAAATATGTTCTCCGCATACGCACCCGGCGCTTTTGAGGGCGCCGTTGGTACACTCACAAGCTCCACCTTCAAGGTTGGCGGCTCCGGCTTTGTAACCTTCAAGATTGGTGCTATGAGAGATGAAAACTATGTTTACGTAGACGTTGTTGATGCCCAGACAAAACAGATCCTTGCCCGTTACTACAACGGTTTGTGGGCAGAACGCACCAATGACGTAAAGAGCGGTTGCACACTCATCGCCTATAAAGCAGATCTGTCTGCATTTATGGGTAAGGAAGTATTCTTCCGCATCAGCGACAACGCAGATAGCGGCTACGGTCTGTTCTTTGCAGATAGCTTTATTACCTATTACGAAAACGAGCCCGCAGACTTCAACGTTGCAACTCCTGTAAGCTATGCAATTTCCGGCACCATTTACGATGTATTCAATGGTGGCTTCGAAATGGGCGGCGTCCAAGGTTGGTGGAGCATTGGCGAAATCGGTCTTGTTACAAATGCAAACGGATATTGGGCAGATAATATTCCTTACGAAAAGGTTGGCGATTATCTCTTCACCGGTGTAGAAAGCTTTGGCGCTGATACGATGAGAGAAGGCAACAAGGGTACTCTTACCAGTTCCGTATTTGAAATCGGCGGTATCGGCTACATCTCCTTCAAGCTTGGCGGTGGCGGCAGCGAATTCTGTTACGTTCAGATAATTGATGCAGTTACCGGCGAGGTTCTCGCAAGATATCATCAACAGGCACAAAGAGATGCAGTTCTTATTCAGTATGTCGCAGATCTTTCTGCTTACATTGGCAGAACGGCAAGAATTCAGGTTGTAGACTATGCTACCAGCGGTTGGGGTTGCGTATCGTTTGATAACGTTGTGACCTACTATGCATCCTCCGAGGCTCTTCCTGCAGGCGAAGCTGCACAGAGTATTTTCCACGGCTTCGATATTACAAACGGTAGCTTTGAAAACGGACTTGACGGTTGGACGATGAATATTACCGAAGCGGGCGCTCACAACACCTTAGGTTGGGTAGAAAGCTCCGAGCACGATGCAGGCTGGTACACCAAGAACGATGACAGAAAGAATGGAGCAAATCTCTTTACCTTCTGCAGACCCGACGGCACCAACTGTGAAAACACTAAGGGTACATTGAATAGCTCTGTATTCACTTTGAAGAGCAATTCTTACGTGTCGTTCAGATTCGGTGGCGCAGGTACTCGCGATGTACACGTTCAGCTTTGCAGAGCAGACGGTTCTGTAATTGCGACCTTCTATAACGAAGCTCCCGGCAAGGTTAATACCGAAATGTACGCTTACTACTATCAGTACACCGGTGAGACCGCAGACTGCTTCTTCAGAGTTGTGGATAATTCAACCGGTAACTACGGTTGCTTTGTAGTTGACGATTTCAGAGTCAATCTCGAAAGCGCACCTGAAGGCTTTATTGCAGCAATTCAATAAATTGCCGTAAATATTTGCGTAATTAACTAAAAAATGCTCCCCCGCCGAGCTCGGTGGGGGAGCAGTAAAAAACGAAATGAATCAATGAAAGAATTGTTTGCGGCAATGCTTATTGATCATAAACTGAATTGATTACGAAGGAGAGCAAAATGAAACAATCATTTGTAAAGTTAGCTTTAGTTTTACTAATCTGTGCTCTTATGATAACGATCGTCGGTTGTGAATCTCTTTTAGGGAGCGGTAACAACAATGACGACCCCTCCAACACAACCGAGAACAATGGATCGACCATTGATAAGGCTGCCCTGAATGCAGAAATTGCATTAGAGGTAACCGAGCAGGGCGATTATACTGCTGATTCTTACAACGCATACCTTGCAAAGCTCACCGAGGCGAAAAGAATTGCTAACGATGAAGCTGCAACCCAAGAAAACATTGACAAAGCGACTGCGGATCTCTCCGCGGCGCGCTTGGCGCTTGTTGTAAGACCCGTAGAGGAATTGACGGGTGCAGCCAAGACGTTCAACATGATTTTCGGCGACGTTAAGGAAATTGCTTTGGCTGATTACATTAACACAAACGGCCTGGGCAAGATCACCTATAAGGTAAAAACCAGTAACGCAGTCGTAGCTCTCAGTGCTATTTCTGACGGTAAATTTACCATTACAGCAGGTGAAGTAAGAGAAGCAACCAACGTAACGGTTTCCATTATCGCTTACTACGATGGCACCGAGAAACTGAAGGTTGATTTGGCAGTTCGCATTACCGACGAGGTAGTGCCCACTTTAGGCAGTGAAGAGGTTGTTAAAGAGTTTGACATGGTCACACTCGGAAACAAGGAAAGCCTCATCATCGACTTTGCCGAAAACATAAATGTTGTGGGCGATCTGGCGCTTACTTATTCGGTTAAATGCAACGGGGAGGCAGTAATTCTTGACGGTTCTGCTTACACATTTGTCCTCGGTAGCTACACCGAAGAATATATTTACACAACCTTTGATGTAACCGTTTCCTGTACGGTAAACGGCGAGCAGAAAACGCTTGCATATACTTACAAGATCGGTATCAAGGATACCCGCAAATACAGTATTGCGAACGGTAATTTTGAAAACGGTCTTGAGGGTTGGACCGTAAACAATACCGTAGGCGAAGCTCCCTTTGGCGGTATTGACAATAAGACGCACTACTGGACTCAAAACTTCCCAATGAATAACGTAGGCAGTTATTTTTCTGCTTATGCAGACGGTGCATCCGAAGCATCGCAGGGTACCTTGGCATCTCCCTATTTTGTAGCACGCGGTGAGTATGCTACTTATATGCTGGGTGGTGCAGGTAACCCCAATGTTTATATTACTATTGAAGATAAAGATGGCAACGTGCTGGCGCTTTATCGCAACACCAAGTTTGCAGATATCCCCGAGGGTTTGGAAGATTTCGATGCTCAACGCGAACAGCTCGGTATCACTATATTCCTTGCCAACTTTGTAACCTACAAGGTAAGCATTGCCCAGTGGGCAGGTCAGGAAATTAGATTTGTCGTTCACGATCATGCATCTGAGGGGTGGGGCGTTGTGTTCTTTGACGAGCTCAAAACCTACTACGCACCTACAGATCTCATTCCCGAGGAAGCAGTTCTTGCAGAAAATCTCCTGGCAAACAAATCCGCCCTTGAAGCAGAGCTTGCATTGGGAGTAACAGAGCAGGGCGATTACACTGCTGATTCTTACAACGCATACGCAGAAAAACTTGCGGAAGCAAAAGCGATTTTCGGTGATGCAGCAGCTACTCAGGCAACTGTTGATGAGGCAGTCGCAGCACTTACAGAAGCACGCTTGGCACTTGCCGTAAGACCTATTGAAGAGGTTGAGGGCGCAAACAAGACGTTCAAACTCATTTCCGGTAGCAGTCTGGAAATCGTTTTGACCGATTATATTGATATCAACGGTTTGAGCAAGATCACTTACGGGGTTAAGGCAAGCAATGCAGCTCTAACTCTTGGTGCTATTGCGGACGGTAAGTTTACCGTCACAGCAAGCGATGTAAGCGAAGCAACCGAGGCAAAGATGTTCATTACAGTTTCTTACAACGGTGAAGAAAAGCTTACCGTTGAGTTGTCTGTACAGATCACCAATGATGCAGCACCTACAGTAAAGAACGAAGAGGTCGTTAAGGGATACGACATCTTTGATCTTGAAAACAAAGAAAGCATTACCATCGATCTTTCCGAAAACGTAGAGAACCTTGGTAATCTCTCGCTCAGTTACTTTGTAGAAGATGCAGAAATAAACGGCTCTCTTTGCACTTTCATGCTCGACACCTACACCGATGAGGTTACTTACGAGATCCTTACCGTAACTGTTTATTACACGGCGAACGGTGAGGAGCAGTCTATCCAATATGTTTACAAGCTTGCTCTAAAGGATACCACCGCAAACAGACTTGCAAACGGCGGCTTTGAGAACGGTATGGAGGGTTGGACTGTAGTTGGTAACATTGGTAACGTAAGCTCGGATACGCACTATTGGGTAAATGACCCCGAGGTTGCCGAAGGCTTTGCGTTCGGCATGGATGGCGAAAAGATGTTTTCCGCATACGCACCCGGTGCTCTTGAAAGCGCAGTCGGTACGCTTACCAGCTCGACCTTTAAGGTTGGCGGTTGTGGCTTTGTTACTTTCAAGATTGGTGCAATGCGAGACAGCAACTACGTTTACATTGACGTTGTTGATGCCGAAACCAAAGCGATCCTTGCTCGCTACTACAATGGTCTGTGGGCAGAACGCACCGATGATGTAAAGAGCGGCTGTACACTTATCGCCTATAAGGCAGACTTGTCTGCATTCGCGGGCAAAGAGGTATTCTTCCGCATCAGCGACAACGCAGATAGCGGTTACGGCTTGTTCTTCGCCGATAGCTTCATCACCTATTACGAAAACGAACCCGAAGGCTTTATGGCTGCAACTCCTGTAGATTATGAGCTTCCCGGAACCATTTATGATGTATTCAACGGCGGCTTTGAAATGGGCGACGTTCAAGGTTGGTGGAACAGCGGTGAGATCGGTGTTGTTACAAATGCAAATGGATTTTGGGCAGACGACATTCCTTACGGTAAGGATGGCAACTATCTCTTTACCGGTGTAGAGAGCTTTGGTGCTGACACGCTCAGAGAAGGCAATCGTGGCGTACTTACCAGTTCCGTATTTGAAATTGGTGGCTCCGGTTATATCTCCTTTATGCTTGGCGGTGGCGAAAACGCACTCTGCTATGTTCAGGTAATTGATGCTGTTACCGGCGAAATTCTTGCGAGATATCATCAGCAGGATATGCAAGATGCCGTTCTCAAGCTTTATGTCGCAGATCTTGGCCTTTTCATTGGCAGAACCGCAAGAATTCAGGTTGTTGATCAGGCAGCAAACGCTTGGGGCTGCGTATCCTTTGATAATGTTGTAACCTACTATCCCGAAGGCTCTGCATTGCCTGAAGGCGCTATTGTTGCAAACGATATTAAGGGCAACCTTGTCTATGAGATTGATAATGGTAGCTTTGAGTATGGCAATATCGATAGCTGGACTATGGACATTACCGAGGAAGGCACTCACAACACATTGGGTTGGGTATTGGATACGGAAATCGATGTTGAATGGTACACAAAGAATGACGAAACCAAGGATGGCAACTTCCTGTTTACATTCGTACAACCCGGCGACATCAACTGCGAAAATACCAAGGGTACTCTTACGAGCTCTGTTTTCAGCTTGAAGGAAGGTGCGTTTGTATCCTTCAGATTCGGTGCTGCGGGCAATGCTCAAAATCACGACGTATATATTGAGCTTTGCAGAATAGATGGCTCCGTGATCGCAAGATTCTATAACGATGCCGAGGGTAAGGTCAATACAAGAATGAACGCATACTATTATCAGTATAATGGTGTGGAAGTAGAATGTTTCTTTAGAGTTGTGGACAATTCAACAGGTGACTACGGTTGTCTTGTAATTGACGATTTCAGAGTTAATCTTGAAAGCGCACCCGAAGGATTTGTTGAAGCGATTCAGTAAATTGTTGTAATATTCGCGTAATAAACTAAAATGCGCTCCCCGCCCAATTTGGTGGGGAGCGGGAAAAAATGAAAGATTTGATATGGCTATTACTAAAATTAAAGCGCCCGCTTTTCACATAACGGGAGAGGCGGGTTGGATAAACGACCCGAATGGATTGATATACTATAAGGGTCAATACCATGCATTTTACCAACACAACCCATACGATATCAAGTGGGGACCGATGCATTGGGGACACGTAGTGAGTGATGATTTAACAAATTGGAATTATCTGCCCTTTGCACTGACACCCGGTGATGACTGTGATAAAGACGGTTGTTTTTCAGGTAGCGCAATTCTGCATAATGGCAAGCTGTGGCTTATGTACACGGGCGTTACAGAAAATCAAGGCGGAGATACTATAAGGCAGCTTCAATGCTTGGCGGAAAGTGACGACGGTATAACCTTCAAAAAGCACGGCATAGTTATCGGAGAAGAGGATTTACCCGAGGGCTATGTGCCTTGTGACTTCCGCGATCCAAAGATTTGGTTTCACAATGATTGCTTTTGGTGCATTGTTGCCGCCAGACGGATAGAGGGCAGAGGCAGAATCCTGCTATATAAATCTAAGGATCTATTCCATTGGGAGTTTGTCAACGACCTGTTTGGAAGAGATGGTTCCGGCACGATGATCGAATGTCCTGACTATAATGAGGAGTTAGGGTATCTCTTGTTTTGTGAGCAGTTTCAGCCAAGTGAGAATGGCATACACCTAAATGTGCACACCTGCCGTTTTGCTGTTGGAAAAATTGATTATTCTACCGGTAAATTCATAGAAGCTTCCCGCGGAATAGTTGACTACGGCTTTGATATGTATGCTCCGCAAACCTTTGTGGGAAAGCCGGTACTTATGGGTTGGCTTAATATGTGGGATAGAAACGTACCATCTGAAAAATACGGCTTTGCAGGTATGCTGACAGTGCCGAAAAGAGTATCCGTTCAGGATGGTAGATTGTACCAAGAGCCTATTGTAAATTGCCGCAAAGCATTTACAACCACCGTATTCGATAGGTTAGAGGATACGGTTGTCAAAGGTGTGATTACCGTAAAGACAACCAACCTTGATGGGTTTGAACTCAAAATGCGCTCGGGCGGTGCAAGCTACACTTCACTCTCGTTAAAGGATGGCGAGTGGGTGTTTGACCGTTCTAAATCGGGCGAGGTCATTGTCGGCGTGGAAAAGGACGTAGACTCGTTAAACGGCATCCGCCGTATGCCATGCTCAAACAAAGAGGATGTAACCTTAACCATTGTTATGGATGAGTTCTCCGTGGAAATTTTTGAAGATGGTAGAGTCTTGTCTTCGACAATATATCCCCCTGATGGGGCAGATGGCTTGGAGCTTACTGTCAAGGCAGCTAACTGTCAGTACGAAAGAGCAGACATCCTTCCAATAGAGTAGAGAAAACACGGTCAATTCTTATTGACCGTGTTTGTTTTACCACAAAGGGGACGGCTTGATTTTTCAAGCCGTCCCGAAGATTTGTTAGGTGCGTTTGGCTTTTTATTTGTTGCAGCCCTTGTCAAACGCGGGGTTGATTGCGTAAAAGTTCTTGCTGTCGAGCTTTTCTTGGGCAATGCGCAAAGCATCGCCAAAGCGTTGATAGTGCACGATTTCACGTTCACGCAGATAGCGCAAAGGATCACGCACGTCGGGATCATCGCACAAACGAATGAGATTGTCATAGGTCGTGCGCGCCTTTTGCTCTGCTGCCAAATCCTCGTTGAGATCGGTGATAACGTCTCCCTTGATGCCGACGTATTTCATATCAAAGGGCACGCCTGCTGCCGACACGGGGTAGATGCCCGTGGTGTGGTCAACAAAGTAAGGCGCAAAGGGCGTGTTGGCGATCTCTTCCTCGGAGATATTGCGTGTCAGCTGATAGAGAATGGCGGCTACCATCTCGAGGTGGGCGAGCTCCTCGGTTCCCACATCGGTGAGAATTCCTGTGATCTCGCCGTAAGGCATTGCGTAACGCTGATTGAGATAACGCATCGATGCCGCCAACTCGCCGTCAGGGCCACCCAACTGCGAGATGATCAGGCTCGCCAGCTTGGGGTTGGGATTTTTGATTTTTACGGGGTATTGCAAAGATTTCTCATAAGTCCACATAAGTCAGTCTCCTCCTATTCTCAGTTTGCATCCGGTTCCCAAGGCCAAGGACCTTTTACCCAATCCCACGAGTCGCGAGAGGTGTTCCCGTACATTGTCATGGGGCCGCAGTTCTTTTGGTAACATGCGAGCAGCTTTTCGCGTTCCTCAATGAGGGCGTGATAATACGCAAGTGCCTCGGGGTGGCAGGGATACGCATCCAAATAGAGGACGGTCTCCTGAATAGCAAAGTTGATGGCGCGCAGCTTTTCGCGGTCGCGACAGCAGTTAGAATGATGATTTTGGTTCATAGTGCTTGGCTCGCTTACATAGGACGGCGAGCACAACCCTCCTTTCCACCTTTGTGGGGAACTGCCTCAAAGGGCAGAACAAGCTCTGCAAAGAGAGAGCCGTGTTGGAGCGCGTCCTCCGGTTCGAAGAGCTTGCGCCAGCATTGACGGGGGCAATAGACCATTGCAAGCGCAGGAGCGGGGATTTCGGTGGGGCAGGACGTGTTACAAGAGTTTTGACAGCCACAACCATTATCGGGTCTTACAGGGGCTTCTTGACGTGCTTGAGGTGTCCATTCACAGCACTGTCCCATTCTTCCGCGAGACTCGACAGGAGTACGGTTGCAGGAACGCTCACGCTCACGATTATAAGAGCGATTACCGAAATGGTCATCGGATCGATCGCATCCACAGCCGTTTCCGTTCAATTCGCCGCCCAGCATACGGCGTAAAAAATCGGCGTCGGCACGGTTTTCGGGTGCGCGACGGTTGTTTTCAAAATACATTTTTAACTCCTTTGGCATTTTATTTAGCCCACACATAATGTGTCGACTATTCCCAATATATGCTTTTTTGTCGCAAAATGTCATTATTTTGCTCAAATTAAATAAAGAGAATAATTCTTATTCTAAAAATGGGAGATTTTGCAGACTTTTTTCATTTTTCCTTGCATTTTTTGGGAAAAAGGTGTATAATAGAATTATCAAAAAACAAAATTGACAGAAAGTGAGGAAATAGATTATGGCAGGACCTATGGGTGGAGGCCGTAGTGGAGGCTCCCGTGGCGGCGGTGGATTCGGAGGAGGCCGCAGCGGCGGATTCGGCGGCGGTGGCTTTCGCGGAGGACCGCGTGGACCATATCATCGCGGACCGCGTTTTGGTTACGGTTATTATCATCGCCCGCGTTTCTTTGGCTTTGGTCCCCGTTATTACGGATATGGTGGTGGAGGATGCTTAGGCGGACTTTTGGGTGCTTTAATGGCTCCTTTTATCCTTTTGCTGATTGTTGGTGTTATGATGTTCGGGATGATAGGATCTGCGCTTACCAATGTGTCGAATGGTGGTATAATTTCTTATGATGAACGTACTTTTCAGGATTATACTGACCAACAATATCTTCAGGTATTCGGCAATTCGGATGCAACCGAAGATAATATTTTAATTGTTGTTTTAGTTAATGAAGAAGCAGACTACTACTATTATATTCCTTGGGGTGGAAGTAATCTTACCGAGGATGTTAGAGCATTGTTTGATATCGGTGCCGAATTCGACCAATCTATGAGAGGTTCCATTCAAAAAAACTACTCCCATTCCTTGGATGACGATCTTATGCGTGTAGTAGAAACAATGACACGAAAAATTGATGATCTTCATTTAGAATCTTCCTTCAAAAAGGAGTACAGTCACGAGAATTCTCCTAAATCACACTTGGTTAACAATTCAAACTTAACAATGAACGCAAAAATTGTTGACGAAGCCTTGGTTGATTTTACCGAGACAACAGGTATTCCCGCCGTTATCGTTATTGAAGATATGGAAGATGTATTCGGCAAGACTTTGCCGATGGGTGACATTGTTATTCTTGTTGTTCTTGCAGTTCTTGCTGTTGTAGCGATTGTTAGCATTGTGCGCATAGTGAAGAATCGCAACAAGTTCAAAGAAGGCAATCCCGAGGACGACGACAAACGTGACGACAGAGACGAAAGATGGTAAAATAAAAACGCAGTACGTAGTGCGAATTTGCACTACGTACTGCGTTTTTTGCGGTTTTATGATGTGAAATTACTTAGTTTCAAATGCCATAACCTTGTTGGCGAAGAAGAACTTACCAACGATATATTTGTTGCAAGCAGACTCAAAACTGACTACAACCTTGCCGTCAACAAGTGCCAAGCCTTCGCTAAAGCAGGGCATTTTAATATTTTCGGTGCGTGTGGAGGAGTCGAGATAATAAAGGGGAACATCCACACCCATGGTGTTGATTTTCTTGCCGCTATCCTTCCAGCCCTCGTGGAATTCCATATAGGAAGGAGTCAAGCCCCAAGAACGGGAAAGCATTACCTTGCCATCCTCGGTTACTGCAAAGCCTTGTACTTGAGAAGTAATGGAGACAGAGAACTCGGGCTTTGCATCTTCGGCAATCGAACCATCCTCGGCAAGCGGGAAGGCAGAAAGGATAGCCTTGTTTTCATCTCCTGCAGGGGTGGTGAAGTAATGTTCCTTTTTGGTTTCATAGTCCTGGGGGCGATAGAACTCGCCAACGTAGATGTACTTGTCATCTGAGAAGCAGAAGGAAGCCGAGGTGTCAACGGTAAATTGTCCAATCGCTTTTACAGAGTCGCCGTCCTTGGCGTTCCAAATGTCAGAGAAGCGGTAGATGCGCAAGTATCCTGCTTTGCCGTCGCCTTCAGCGTGGTTGTCGGAGATGTAGAGGTAGTCACCGACACGCGTTACACCGCCAGCGTGTCCCTTGGCTTGCTCGCCCTCGGGTGTGAGCAGAACGATTGCTTTGGGGGTCTTCCCGGTTACCAAATAGAGTTCGGCTTTTTCGCCGTTGTAGCCGGAGTGAATATAGGTATCGGTTTCGGGATCGTAGTCAAGGCCTTGAGGAACGAATCCTTGGTTGAGTGCAGGAATTTTAGAAACCTGTTCACCTTGTGCGTAATAGTCGGGGTAGATGATGAATTTTGCCACGTGCAGACCACCCCAAGCAAGCAGGAAGAGTGCGACGATAGATGCCAAAACGATGCAGAGAACCTTGAGAATTGCTTTTAATATCTTCATAAAATACTCCTTTCGAGTTTTTTTGACATCCATATTATAATGGAATATTATGAACTTGTAGTAAACAGATGGTAATTTTCAAAAAAAATATTTTTTTCACAAAAAAGTATTGACAAAAAGGAGGGTGTGTGCTATAATATTCAAGTACGTGTGAGACCACATCTTTGCGAGTGTAGTTCAATGGTAGAATTCCAGCCTTCCAAGCTGGCCGCGTGGGTTCGATTCCCATCACTCGCTCCAAAAGGTGACCGAAAAGGCACCGGTGATGTGCCTTTAGCTCAGCCGGATAGAGCAACTGCCTTCTAAGCAGTAGGTCGGGGGTTCGAATCCCTCAAGGCACGCCACAATTTAATATGGTGGGATTGGCGCAGTTGGCTAGCGCGTCAGGTTGTGGCCCTGAAGGTCGTGGGTTCGAGCCCCATATCTCACCCCATAAAAACAAAACCTCTCCGCAATAGCGGAGAGGTTCTTGTTTTTATGCAGATGACATTATTGCTGAACCCAAATAAAAAACGCTTGCGTTTTTTATTATAACGCGCGTCCCGTGTGTAAGGAATGCCTCTGCATAAAACGCGCGTTTGGGTTCAGAGCCCCGTATCGTCGCTGCTCACGGAAATTCTGGACGCCGTCCACGGACGGCTACACCTCATCCGCCTCGTATCACTCGGCACCTTCCCCTCAAGGGGAAGGCTTTTGAATTGTTGCCCTTTGGGAGCGGACTATAAATGACGCGTTTGGGTTCAGAGCCCCATATCGAACGGGACACCGAGGACGTCGTCCCCTACAAATGGGACACATTTGGTTTTTTGAGGGTACTATTCTCTTGACTTCCTCGCCTGTTTATGTTAAAATAAATATAGAAAATCAGAATGTAAAGGAGACCAAAAATGGAATACGCACAACAAACGATTGTTGATTTTTTGAGCGGAAAGCTTGATATTGTAGAATTTCGTCGTCTTTATGACGAAAAGTTAGAAATTGATGCTTTTTTGCAAAAGATCATTGATGATATGAAAAAGGATTACAGTAGAAAACCGATCCCCTATACTTGTTTGATTGGGGGAGAGGAGCATAGCTTTTCTTCTGTTGTACCGTATTTGCTTGAGCCTCACAGAGATCCGGGGCTGCAATATTGTCCACCGCAATATGAGTCCGTTCGTCAGTTGTTAACGTATCAATTTCGTATGGTTACTCACGATGTGGAAACAGCAAGCGGAGCATCTGCTTTTTACAGTGAGGTTTACGAAATCTATATACAAATCGACCAATCGATCCCGTTTTGTAATAAATACAGAGATGCATTTAACTTTGCTATCGAAGTGATCCCCGAGTATCTTGAGGGGGGCGAATCGGAAAAGTATATTCAAAAGCACATCATTCCGCTTTTCCCTGAAACGATGAAAAAAGCCGAGCGAAAAAAGGCAATCAAAGCCAAAATCAAGGAAGATTTCAAAAGCGAAAAAGGCTATCCCTGTTGGCCTCAAAGCTCCGAGTGGCCAATGGATAAAGGAGGCAAGCCCTGCACGTATATAGGAAAAGGGAAGAGCGAGGGAGACCTTCGCCGCTTCCGCTTCCGTGATGAAACTACTGGCGAAGAAATCGTTGTTGAGCAATTTTATTGATTAAAAGAACATCAAGGAGACCCAAAATGTCCGAATTCTTATCCTCTCTGCACCCGGTAGCGGTATGCCTTTTGGTGTGTGCGGCAAAAATTGTTGAAATTACCATCCAATCTCTCAAAACCTGTATGATGGTTAAAGGGCAACGTCTCAAGGCAGCCTGCCTTGGCTTTGTAGAGTGTATGATATGGGGACTTGTCATTTCCACCATTATCAGCACGCTGGGCGATAATTTGTTCCTCTTGTTGTTCTACTGTACGGGATACGCAACAGGACTTTTCCTCGGCTCTACCATCGAGGGTAAGATTGCACTTGGTACATCCAACCTGCAGCTTATCGCCAACGACGAGAACACAAGGCTAATTGTCGCTTATTTGCGCCAAAACAAGCGTGGATATACCGTGTTCAGCGGTCAGGGCTCTACCGACAGAATGAATATGATTCTCATCGTCCTCTCGCGCCGCGAAATGAAGCGTGTGTTGCGCGAGATTCGCAAGCTGTGCAATAACCGCGTATTTGTGGTGGCATCCGACGTTAGCAAGTATGCGGGTGGCTATGGTTTGACTAAATAAACAAGGAGAAAAGGAGACTCGCAAATGAAATACGATTTTACGTTCCACAACCCCACGCGCATCCATTTTGGTAAGGATGCGATGAAGAAGCTCCCGGAGGAGCTTGCAGCTTATGGCAAAAACATAATGCTTTTGTATGGCAAGGGTGCCATCAAGCGCATCGGCCTTTATGATGAAGTTGTCAAAATTCTCACCGCGTGTGAAAAGAATATTATTGAGTGCGGCGGTATCAAGCCCAATCCCTCGTATTCTCAAGTTCTTGAAGGCGCACGTCTTGTGCGTGAGAACAAGGTTGACCTCATCCTCGCCGTAGGCGGTGGTTCTGTGGTCGACTGCGCCAAAGCCATTTCGGTGGCTGCTTATGTCGAAGGGGACGCGTGGCAGAAATATTGGGTGGATTTTGAACCCTTCAGCGGTCGTGTTGTTCCCGTCGCATCCATTTTGACAATGGTGGGAACAGGCTCCGAAATGAACGGTGGCTCGGTTATTACCAACGAGGACGTGATGATTAAAGAGGGAAGAGTATTCCCGCCCGAGGTATATCCCAAGTTTTCCATTCTCAACCCCGAATTTACTTACAGTGTTCCGCACATTCAAATGGTCAGCGGCATTTTCGATATCATCTCTCACCTGTGCGAGCAATATTTCTCGGGCGACGATGAAAACGTCAGTGATTATTTAATCGAGGCGCTTTTGCGTTCTGTTATCCACAACGCAAAAATTGCCAACAAAGATCCTCAAAACTACGAGGCGCGCAGCAACATCATGTGGGGCTCCACCGTGGCACTCAACCGCATCGCAGGGCTTTCCAAAACGCAGGACTGGGAAGTACACGGCATCGAGCATCAGCTCGGCGCGTACACTGATTGCCCGCACGGTCTCGGCTTGGCGGTCATTTCTCTGCCGTATTACCGCTATATCTACCGCTACGGACTCCACCAATTCGTGCGCTTCGCCAAGAACGTTTGGGAAGTCGATGCCGCAGGCAAGACCGATGAAGAGATTGCCCTTGCGGGAATTGACGCAATGGAAGCCTTTATGGAAGAGATGGGTATGCCCAAGACCCTGCGCGAGCTTGGCGCTACCGAGGAAATGCTTCCCCTGATTGCGAACTCCGTTGAAGAGGGCGGCGGATACCACAAGGTCACCCACGCCGAAATTTTGGAAATTCTCAAGGCTTGCTTCTGATTTAATTGATAAAATGATAAAAACTGCCGCCCTGCGTGATGCCGGGCGGCAGTTTTCTGTTTATTATGATGTAAGGTCTTTGATAAAGCAACGGCGGCGTTTGTGCTGTTCCTTTTCAAAGAATTTCCACTGTGCCTGAATTTTGGTGTTGGTTTCAAGCTGAGGGCCTGTTTCGGCATAGAGAATGTGGTTCTTTGCCGTGGAGTTGACAAAGTGGTTAAAGATGGTTGCAATCAAAAGGCTGCCTTGCAGCTCGGGTTTGATGGCAATGAGCAAAAGGTCAACTGTGTCGTTGTGGTTTAGCGAATAGAGAACGGGTGCCCATCCCCAAGGAAAGAGCTTGCCGTGGCATTTGGTGAGCGCTCCCGACAAAGAGGGAACGGTTACGCCGAATGCTACCATTTCTTCGTTTTCGTCTACCACAAAGCAAGCGTAGTCGGGGTTGACGAGCGGGATGAATTTGTTTGCGTACTTTTCAATTTGACGGTCGGTCAAGTCTACCGTTCCGTAGAGAGGTGCGTACGCCTCATTTACGAGCCTAAATACTTGCTTGACGTAGGGCTTGTAATCACGGCGGTGCTTAAGCGATGCGATGTGATATTTGCCTTGGCGTTCATTGCGAGCAGCTACACGTGCAATCATTTGTGCCTCACGCGAGTCGGGCGTGGGAACGTTGATGCGGAACTCAATCCAGTCGGTGGATTTGCCGTAGCCAAGGCGCTCCAAGTGCTCTTTATAGTAGGGAGCATTATAATAGGTAATGAACATACTTTGGCGGTCAAAGCCTTCAATCAGCATACCCTCGCGGTCGAGGTCGCAAAAGCCCAAGGGCCCGTGTACCTGCGTGCAACCTTTTTCGCGCGCCCAAGTCTCAACTGTATCAAACAGTGCCTTGGAAACACGGGCATCGTCGATGAAGTCTACCTGAGAGAAGCGCATTTGGTTTAGGTTCCACTTCTCATTGGCGCGGTGGCTCAGAATTGCACCGATGCGTCCTACGATCTTGCCGTCCTCATAGGCGAGAAAGCATTTTGCTTCACAGTATTCAAATGCGGGGTTTTTGGAAGGATTCCAATCGTCTACGTCATCTCCAAAAAAGCCGGGGACGTAGTTCGGCTCGTTTTTATAGAGCTCGTTGGGGAAGTCCACAAAGCGACGTCTGTCGCGCTGTGTCACTACTTCCTTAATGATAATGTTACCCATAAATGGACCCTTTCATTTTTTGGTGTTTCATACATTATACAAGAAAAGTCGGATTTTGTCAATAGTTTCTCCCGAATTTGGGCATATACCACTATCTACACAAGGTTAAAAACGGGGATTTTTCCTCTTTTTTGTCGCATTTTACCAAAGGATTTATCTGTGCATAAAAAAGAAACATCTTGCGTTAAATTCCGACAAAATCCTACTTGAATAGAGAGGAACACTGTGCTATAATAAAACTATATTTGACAATTTGTGAACAGGAGGTAAGCAATGGAGGCAAAAACAGTCGATCTCAAATACAACATTGGCAGAACCATTCCCATTCGATGTGTAGAAAACGATCCCTTGCGGGATTTACAAATAAAAGATAATTGCTTTTTGTTGCTGATTGTTCACGAGGGAAGCGTGCGACTTCAGTGCGGCGAAGAGGTTATAGATGCTATGGGGCCTTGCCTACTTTGCTTTGACGAAAGAAAGGATCTGCGCTTGATACGCAAGCGCAATTTGTGTTGCGATACGGTTTATTTTCACCCTACGTTTCTCAACGTCAATATGACCTTTGAGCGTGTGCGTTCCAGCGGATATGAGGAGCTAGCTACCATCCACGATCTCTTCTTGCTCAGCCCCTTTGTTGCCGACCGTCGTCCCATACTTCCTATGTTGGATGATTATCAGGCTACTATGCGGTTTCTCTTTTCCAAGCTAGCAGAGGAGTTGGATGAGCAGTCGGATTGGTATTGGTCTTGCCGCAGTCGCTCTTACTTTATCGAAATTATGCTGCTTTTGGAACGTATTTATTGCTTTATGGGTGGCAGATACGTTGAGGTTACCAAAGAGGTGGACGAGTTCGATAATGCATTCCTCAAGCAAGCGGTTACCTTTATCGAAAATCATTATCACGAGCCTATCACCTTGCAGGATATCGTGCGTTCTTGCTCCATCAATCACTCCACACTAACGGCACTTTTCAAGCACGAGCTTGGCATCACGCCCGTGGCATACTTATGGCACCATCGCCTGACGGTGGCTAAAAAGCTGTTGGAGTTTACCAATCTCCCCGTTAAGGAGATTGCCAAGCGTTGCGGCTTTAAAACGGTTCAGCACTTCAGCCGCAAATTCGAGGAGCAGTTAGGACTTTCGCCCGCCGTTTTCCGCACACAGGCAGTTGCACGCCGCAAGGCGAGCTTTTAATCAAACAATGAAAAATCAGGAGGACAAAAATGAAAAAATATATTGCGTTTCTACTTTGTTTTATAACTGTATTTTCTCTGTGCTCGTGCAATATATATGAGAAAATACTTCCGATGCTTGCATCGCTCGAGCCCACAATGCCCATTGAAACAACGCCAAGTGAAACAACTTCCAAGTTGCAAGAAACGACTCCGGAACAGCAAGAGACGACAACTCCCGAGTTGCAGGGAACAACAACCGAGCCGCAGGGAACGACGACTTCCGAGCAGCCTAAAGAATTGACACCACCGCAATTAGAAGGCTATCCTCTCCCAATACCCGAACCCGAAGCAAACGTCTTTGGTTCTTATGAGGAAATTCTTGATATTTACCGTTTGGCGATTGAACGGTTTGATTTGATAGATGCTCCCACCGAGACGATTGCGCGCACATTGGGCTTTTCAAATGTGAAGCAGGTTGAGTGGTTCGAAACCATTTTGATGTCCTCCTACCTATATTATTACGGTGATGACAAAGACGCGCGAGACGCGACAGTGAACAGACTCCGTTGTTTTACCTATACGCAAACCGATTTAAACGGTGACGGCATTGAGGAATTGATTCTTTTGGCATTGGCGCAGGATGTGCTGGCAATTTTCTCCAAGGTTGATGATAAGCCCGTTTTGCTTGGCAATTATACACCGCGCAATGTTTGCGAGGTGGATGATCAAGGGCTTTTACACGTTACTGAGAAGGGGAGCGGTGATTCCTATTCAAAACGGGTTTATGAGATTGCCCGCGGTGGGAACAGGCTTAATAAGCTTGCGGAATATGGTGTAGATGACCTTTTGTTCTCGAATTTCGGTTATTACGTAGAAAGCAATGGAAAAAAAGTAAGTATTTCCTCGGCGGGATATTACGCATTGGAGAGGGAATACGGCACCTATAACACGGTGTGGCTTCCCCTTGACAGAATACTGTTTTCAAGCACAAGACTTTTGCGTGCCGTTTATCAGCCTGTCATTGATGGTGAAGTGTCAGTTTACTTTACCGAAACCGGCGAATATTTGTTCTTAAAGGATTACATCCCGCCCAACAGTAGTACCCCGCTTTCCAAGCGCGGTGGATTGAAATGCTCGTTTGGCAATTTTGACAATGACCAAGCCAGAACCCTTGATTGCATCATTTATTATGGGGAACCGCTTCTTTTGACCTATGATTATATTACGGGTACGGTGAGTGCGCGCTCGCTGACAGATAAAGAAAAACTGATTGCGAGTGGCGGAGTTTATTATCCTTTACCGGCGTGGTGGAGAGAGGTTGATATAACTGCTCAGGAAATCAAGGAAAGTGTGCCCGGATATTGTAAGTGGGACGTTTACGATGGATTGCGTGAAGAGTTTGGTTATATGACTATGGTCAATCGCATTTTGGTATCTTCAACGCCGGATGAGCACGGCTATTATCTTGTTACTTGGCAAAAAGATATTTCTCCCACGAATTGCAGTTGTTTGGATTGTGATATCGGAATACCGCACGCAGTCAAAATTCAACGCTATCTTTTGATTCACGCAAAAACAGGCGAAATCATAGAAATCGGCGTAAGCCCACAAGAGGCAAAAGAGATTGCAGGTGCATATTGGAACACATATGATGGATACGTTGATTCTGCGGCAGGAAGCACCTACGTTAGGCGTATTATCGTGGCAGGCAAGCCGGAATATGACTATGGCGGAATGTACTATCACGTTGTTTGGCAAAGCGAGTGTTATTCTCACGAAGGCTATCAAAATGGTGCAGAGCCCTATTACATATCCAATCTCAAGCATCTTTACATCCATGTCGAAACGGGGGAATGTTATATGTATCCCGCTTACGACGAGGGAAAATAATTCTTTTCCAAAACCAACAAACAGCACCCCAACGCATTTTATGCGTTGGGGTGCTTCTATATGATTGCTCGTCCGTAATACACTGTTTTAGAATAAAAGAAAGGCACTCGCATCGCGAGTGCCTTTTGTGTTTTTTACTGTTCCTCGTTCAAAAGGGATTTTTGGATGAAGTAGTAAGCACCTTCACCGTCTTGAATAACCGCCCAAGTGGGGAAATCACCGGTTTGCTTTGCAACCAAGGTGACAGATGCATCGGCAGCAAGCGTTTTGAGAGGGCTGTTGGTTACTTCGGGGGTACCGTAGCAGTTAGCAACGCTCTTGGTGGTAACAGTAGTGGGAGTTTCGAGAACTTCAAACTGACCGGGATACTTCAACAAGAGATCTTCCAAAGTAACGGTGGGCTTACCGCTGGGATCGGAGGTGAGAACATCAAGTGCCTTTCCACCAACAAAGCCGCGAATAACTACGTCGTTTTCGCCCTCTTTCTTGGTAAACTCAACAATGAACCATTGAGTACCGTCTACCTCACCGGTTGCCAAAACTTGGATTGCCTTAATGGTAGAGGGATCTTTGCCGGATTGAGGATGAGAGAGGCTGTTGTCCTGTCCCTCTTCGGGGAAGATGGGAGCGGAGCGAATGGTGATGGTCTTTTCTTGCAAGACATACATAGTCTTGTTGGTTTGCGTAAATGTTGTGTAAATAGTAAGCAGATTTTCCAACGTCATATCGCCATTGGTGTAAGCCAAGCAATCGGAGCTGATATAACCGTACTCATAGGTGATACCGTCGCCTTCCTTTTTGGGAGGAATCTCTACAACTGCGTAGGTCCATTCCTTGCCATCAACCGTACCGGTTTTGAGTACTTTTATGGAGTCGCCCTTTTTGAGTGTCAGAATACCGTCGGAAGAGGTGTTGGGAGCCTTACGGAAATATACGCTTTCAACGCCGCTGACATACATCGTGGGCTTGCTCTCCACGGTTGAGAATTGATTCTCGTAAATGGAGTCATCGTTGGGGTCGGTTACCTTGGATTCGGAAAGGCAGGAACCGTGAACATAATAAAGATGCTCAACGTTGTTTTTGTCGAAGAACTTTACTCTGTACCAATCTTTGTTTTTAGCAACTACCGTAACCTCATCATTGAGATCGTAGGAGCCGACAGCTTTGGAGAAGGTCTCGTTGGTAACGGGGTAGGGGCGAACATTGATGGTTTTGGCGTTGGCGTACATAATCTTGGAGCCACCTGCAATCTCCTCGAAGTCGGTGCCTGCAATGTTGATTTCGGTAACGCTTGCCTTGGGAACATAGCCCTGTTTGCCATCGTACTCTACGTAGTACCAAGAGGTGCTTTGCTTGGTGCAATGCAGCTCGGTTACCTTTGCGATGTCAGCCAAAGCGGTGCTGGTACCATTGGCCTCAGCGCGAAGCTTTACATCGTTCAAGGTATAGATGTATTTGTCTACATCCTGCCACGTAACCGTGGGAGGGGTATAAGGATCATCGGGGTTGTTAGTGGTTGTTGGATTGGAAGTGCCTTGGTTAGGCTCGGTTCCGTTGGGATTATCAAAATTACCTTGCACACGGCAAGAAGCGAGAGTAGCGGTGGTCATCAATCCTGCCAAAAGCAGGGCAATCATTCTTTTTTTCATCATTTTCTCGTTGTGTCCTTTCTGTTGGTAGTAGTCTTTCTATCGAATGGGAGCTTGTGCTCCGCTAAATATCTAAGTATAAGTATAACATATAATAATATTCTTGTCAATGAATTTTTCTTTATTTTTTCAAAAAATAAAAATAATTTTTGTCTTTTTGCCTCTTTTTTCGTCCTTTCGCACCCTTTGGTATAACAGGGCAAAATCCGCACAAAATAATTGCCCTGGAGGTGACGGTTTATGAGACGTGACATAATAGAAACAAAGGCGGAAATTTTTTCCTCTGCGAGCGTTGTCGGTGGCAAAGAATCTAATGGACCACTTGGCGAATTATTCGATTTGCGCGACTCTTGCGACCGCTTTGGAATGAAAACTTGGGAAAAGGCCGAGAGCGAAATGCAACGCCTTGCCCTCAACACAGCGCTTGCCAAATCGGGTGTGCATCCCGAGGATGTCGGTGCGCTTTTTGCGGGGGATTTGCTCAACCAATGTGTCGGTTCGGCATACGGCTTGCAGGGGTTTGGCATTCCTTATATCGGGCTTTACGGTGCTTGCTCAACCTGTGCCGAAAGTCTTTTACTTTCTTCTTTGATGGTCAGCCACGGAATGTGCAAAATCGCCGCGGCGGTAACCTCTTCGCATTATTGTTCTGCCGAGAGGCAATACCGTACTCCTTTGGAGTACGGCGCACAAAGAGCGCCAACCGCGCAATGGACGGTGACAGGTTCAGGTGCATTTCTTGTGCGCGGCATCAATAAAAAAGAATTCTCGAACGAGGGAAGAGCAGTCGTGCGAAGATGCTTAATCGGTCGTGTGCAGGATAGCGGCGTGGCAGATGCCGCCAATATGGGGGCTGCAATGGCACCTGCTGCTCTTGATACACTTTGCCGTTTTTTCAGAGAAACCGAGACAAGCCCCTCGGATTACGATCTCATTGTAACGGGCGACCTTGGTTTTGAGGGGGGCGACATTCTTTGTGCCTTGATGAAGGCGGAAGGATATGATATCGATACTGTCTACAACGATTGCGGACGTATGATTTATGATAGAGAGGGACAGGACGTTCACGGCGGCGGCTCGGGTTGCGGATGCTCGGCGGTGGTACTTTCCGCCGATATTCTACCGAGAATAAAGAGAGGAGAGCTTTCCCGTATTCTTTTTATGGCAACGGGAGCGATGATGAGCCCCGACAGCCTCAAGCAGGGGGAGAAGGTTCTCGCAGTAGCGCATCTGCTCGAAATAGAACATTTGCAAGGGGGAGGGGAGTAAATGGATTTGCTGTTGACATACTTGCGTGCCTTTTTGGTGGGCGGCATTTTGTGCGTGATTGCGCAAATTCTCATTGACCGCACCAAGCTCACTCCCGCGCGCATTTTGGTTATTTACGTTGTGGCAGGCGTTATTCTTGGCGGTATAGGAATTTATAAACCCATCGTTGATTTCGCAGGCGCAGGCGCGACTGTACCCTTGACAGGCTTTGGATACTTGATTGCCAAAGGTGTGAGAGAAGCAGTAGGGGAGGAAGGACTTTTGGGCGCCTTGACAGGCGGACTGCGCGCATCGGCAGGCGGAATTGCGGCGGCTCTTGTGTTCGGCTATATTGCTTGCCTGATTGCAAAAGGGAAACCAAAAAGTTAAGAATTTTTGCTCACCCGTGTGAGAAAGTTTTCGTCCA
>JAZOVV010000047.1:0-7408 GCA_045658925.1 Eubacteriales bacterium | reverse complement strand
CAGGATAAATGTGATAGACGTTATGCGTTTGTATGACCGATTTCTATATATTTTTCAAACATTTTGTGAATGAAAGAGAGTGGAGTATCCTCTTTTTGCAGTCGCAAAAGAATATGAGGCTCACCGGAGAGGATCACGCGCATACGTCCGGGATAGAGCGCGGAGAGCTCCGACCAAGCATCAAAATCCAATTTTTGCGGCGTGATGTGAATGCCTGCCGTGTCTTGACGAACAGAGGTAACACCGCAACGCGAAGCAAGGGTGTGAATGAGGGCAATGCGCAAGAGATTTTGCACGGGAGCGGGGGGCTCACCAAAGCGGTCGAGCAGCTCATCGGTCATGTCGCAGAGGTCCTCTTCGCTTGCAATGAGCGCAATTCTCTTATAAAGCGAAATGCGCTGTGCCGGAAAGGGAACGTAACGCTCGGGCAAATAAGCATCAAACTGCAGGGAGACGGTGCAATCCACTTCTTCGGTGGGAGCCTCTCCTTTTTCTTCCAAAACCGCGCGGTTGAGCAGCTTGATATAAAGGTCATAGCCGATGGCATCAAGATGCCCGTGCTGTTCCGAACCGAGCAGATTCCCCGCGCCGCGAATTTCCATATCACGCAGGGCAATCTTGAACCCTGCACCAAATTCGGCGTATTCGCGAATTGCCTCAAGACGCTTTTGCGCCACCTCGGGGATGGATTTGTAAGCAGGGTAGGTGAAATACGCATAGGCACGTCGCGCCGAGCGGCCGATGCGTCCTCGTATTTGATGGAGCTGCGAAAGTCCCAAACGGTGTGCGTTTTCTACAATTAGAGTGTTCGCGTTGGGGATATCCACACCCGTCTCAATGATGGTCGTGCAAACGAGAATATCAATCTCACCCGAGAGCATCTGCTCCCAAATGCGCTCCAATTCTTCCTTATCCATCTGTCCGTGCGCTACGGTGATGCGCGCTTCGGGAATGGCAGAGCAGAGCTTTGCCGCCGCTACGTTGATATTTTCAACGTTGTTGAACAGATAAAATACCTGACCGCCGCGGCGTAATTCTCGGCGGATGGCTTCCTCAACAATGAGGTCGTCCTTTTCCAAAACGTAGGTTTGAACGGGGAGACGGTCACTCGGAGCGTCATCGAGAATGGAAATATCGCGAATGCCGCCCATTGCCATATTGAGCGTGCGGGGAATAGGGGTTGCCGAAAGTGACAAACAGTCCACACCCGAAGCGAGTTGCTTGAGCTTTTCCTTTTGCACAACGCCAAAGCGTTGCTCCTCATCAATGATAACAAGTCCCAAATCGTGGAATTTGACGTCTTTTGAGAGCAAACGGTGCGTTCCAACAATAATATCAACGTCACCGCGCGCAAGGCGGGCGAGTGCCTTTGATTGTTGCTTGGGAGTGCGGAAACGCGATACCATCTCCACGTTTACGGCAAAAGCGCGCATACGGCTAACAATGGTTTGGTAGTGCTGCAGAGCCAAAAGCGTAGTGGGAACAAGTATGGCTACCTGCTTGCCGCCAAGTACCGCCTTGTATGCCGCACGGAGTGCGACCTCTGTCTTTCCGTATCCAACGTCACCGCAAAGCAAGCGGTCCATTGGAACGGCTTTCATCATGTCCCCCTTAATTTCATCGGCAGCCGTCAGTTGGCTGTCGGTCTCCTCAAAGGTGAAGGCATCCTCAAATGCCTTTTGATAGCTGTCGTCAGAGGGGAAGGCGTGTCCGGGCTTGCGCATACGCTCGGCATAGAGACGAATAAGGTCTTTTGCAATGTCTTTTGCCGCGGCAGACGCGCGAGATTTCGCCTTTTTCCAGCTTTCGCCCCCCATTTTGGAGAGTTTAACAAGCCCGTCATCGGCGTGCGCACCGATATATTTGGATACCTTATCTAATTTTTCAACGGGAACGAACAGTTTATCCGAGCCCGCGTATTGAATACCGATATAATCTCTCGTAATGCCTTCGCAGGTCAATGATTCAATACCCGTATAACGACCGATACCGTAATTTTCGTGTACCACGTAGTCGCCGGTTTCGAGCTCGGCATAGGAAAGAATACTCTTTGTGCCTTTCTTTCTTCTCTTGCGCGTACCCGCCATCGCGGAGAGCGAAAGAGAGCCGCCGCGTGCATCGGGGCGAGCCGAAAGAACGGCAAACGCAGGCACAGGCAATTCAAAACCGGAAAGTGCGTTTTTGTAGATGATAGTCACCGTTCCGCGCGCCATATCGGTGGCGTTTTCGGGTTCATCGATAACCACAAATGCCGCTTCGCGGAGGGTGTCGGCAAGTGTATCCGCTTCGGTTGCGTTTTCGGCTAAAATCAAGCAACGGTAGCCGCTTTGCACGTATCCGTGCAGGTCCTCAAGAAAGAGGGGAAGGTTATCGGCATACGATACCGTATGACGTGTACGGAAGCCAAAAAGGCCGCCCAAACGACGCTCGCCAAAGGAGTGTGCAATCGAATCGACGTGTACCGAAACGTGCATATCGCAAAAGCGGTCGAACATCACCGCAGGCTTTGCATAATCGGTATATTTAGGTGCAATCGTGCCGCTTTCCAAAAGGTCGGTAATGCTTTGCTCAAGGTGCCACGCGGATGCCTTAAGACGGTCAGCGGTTGCATTGGTGTTTTTGATGCAAACGAGCGACGTAGATGCAAAATAGTCGGTAAGTGATGCTTTTTCGGGATAAATGAGAGTGACGTATTTGTCCAAAAAGTGGATATCACTGCCGTTTGCAATCGCATCGTCCACCGCGCGAATTTCCTTGAGAATTTCGGTGGTTGCTTGCTCGCTCTTGTTCGCTTTCAGTTGTGATGAGAGCGCTTTTTTGAGGGCTTGCAGGGCATCGGGAGATGCCAAAAGCTCTCGAGCGGGCGGAAAAACGGCTTCTACAATTTCTTCGGCGGCGCGTTGCGTTTCGGGGTCAAAAATGACCATTCTGTCAATTTCATCGCCAAAAAACTCAATACGTATTGCATTTGCCCCATTTTTGATGCCGCCGTCGGCATCTTTGAATTGACCGTTTGGCGGATAAATATCCACAATGCCGCCGCGTAGGGCAAACTGACCGGGGCTGTCCACAAGGTCAGCGCGTGCATATCCCGCGCCAATGAGGCGATTTGCCAACGCCTTGGGCTCCAACAGGTCGGCAGCATCAATGCGGAGCATATTTTCTTGCAAAAAGCGAGGGGGAATAGTGTATCCCAACATCGCGTCGGGAGTTGTGATAACGGCATCAAAGTCACCGCCAAGAATTCCCGACAACACGCGAAGCCTCTCATGCTCATACTCATGGGAGGCGGTAATGTTATAAAAAGTGAGGTCGCGCGACATATAAAAAGCCGCACGCAGTCCGCAACGCTCGAGAACGCCGCAGAGCTTTACGCACTCTTTTTCCTCGGGACAGACCACAAGGGCAGGGGAGCTCCCCCGTAGCTTTTGGGTGTCCTCGATGAGAGAAACGAGAAAGGCATCCGATGCGCCGTCGCACATTCCGCTTGCAAGGATAGGCAGAGGATTGATGCGAAAATTCTCGCTTACGGTGCGTAAAAGCTGGCGGTATTCGGGGTCTTCGCGAATACAACTTGTTAAAATGCTCATACCTTACGCTTTCTTTTCTTCGGGGGAATAAGAGTTGCAAATTTGTTGTGCGGCGGCAATGTCACCGCCAAGAATTTTCAAGAGCCCTTCGTGAGCATATCCAAAGCAATCGAACAAAAGCTTTTGTTCATCGGGATTAAACTCCGACAGCACCCACGCGGCAAGGTCATAGTCGGGGTGAGGCTTCTCACCAACGCCGAGGCGAATACGAGGGAAGTCGTCTCTGCCAAGTTGACAAATAATATCTCCCAGTCCCTTTTGACCGCCCGAGCTTCCTTTTTGACGAATGCGGATTTTGCCGGGCTTTTGGGCAATGTCATCGGAAATGACAACGAGGTGCGAAGGGTCTATTTTGTAGAAATCCATCGCTTCTTTTACGGCGGTGCCCGAATGATTCATAAACGTTTCGGGCTTGAGAAAGAGCACACGCTGGCCTGCGAGTTGACCTTCACCGCAAAGGGAATGAAATTTGGAGCGGTCGATGCGGATATTCTCTTTTTCGGCGATATAATCCAAGCACAAAAAGCCCGCGTTGTGACGGGTGTTCACATATTTCTTTCCGGGGTTTCCAAGTCCTACCACAATCCAAGAGATAGGAGTGGTGGGAGCATCTTCTTTTTTTGCAATCTGCTTGAACAAAGCAAAAATATCCGCCATAATTACCTCACAGTCCTGCGTTTAATTCAAAAACGCAAAAGGGCGCCCGACTCCATAGGAGTCCGCCGCAATTTTTCTATCTCCAATATTATACTATATAACGGTCTCCCTGTCAAACGGATTTTGTCTAAAAGCCCGTCTGTTCACAAAATGTTTACAAAAAACACCTCGATAATAGTCAAAAACCTTCAAAAAGCTATGGAAAAATTGGCAAAGATATGATATAATAGATTGTCAATTTGAAACAAGAGGGCTCGAACAAGCCGTTCGAAGCTCTCGTTCATTGTGTCAAAAAATAATTTTATATAAAAATTGGAGGAATTTGAAAATGGCAAAGAAGTATTGCTATCTGTTTTCCGAAGGCAACGCTAACATGCGTGAAATCCTTGGCGGTAAGGGCGCTAACCTTGCAGAAATGACCAACATCGGTCTTCCTGTACCTCAGGGCTTCACCATCTCCACCGAAGCTTGCACACAGTATTATGAAGACGGCCGTCAAATCAATGATGGTATCATGGCTGAGATCATGACCTACATTGAGAAGATGGAAGGCATCACCGGCAAGAAGTTCGGTGACCTTGAGAACCCTCTGCTCGTTTCCGTTCGTTCCGGTGCACGTGCATCCATGCCCGGTATGATGGATACCATCCTCAACCTCGGTCTTAACGAAGAGGTTGTTGAGGTTATGGCAAAGAAGTCCGGCAATGCTCGTTGGGCTTACGACTGCTACCGTAGATTTATCCAGATGTACTCCGACGTCGTTATGGAAGTTGGTAAGAAGTACTTCGAGGAACTCATCGACAAGATGAAAGAAGAGAAGGGTGTAACCCTTGACGTTGAACTGACCGCTGACGACCTTAAGGAACTCGCAGAGCAGTTCAAGGCTGAATACAAGGCAAAGATCGGTGAAGATTTCCCGAGCGATCCTAAGGTTCAGCTCATCGGCGCTGTTAAGGCAGTATTCCGTTCTTGGGATAACCCCCGTGCAAACGTTTACCGTCGCGACAACGATATCCCCTATTCTTGGGGTACTGCCGTTAACGTACAGGCAATGGCATTCGGTAACATGGGCGACAACTGCGGCACCGGTGTTGCATTCACCCGTGACCCCGCAACCGGCGAAAAGAAGCTGATGGGTGAATTCCTGACCAACGCACAAGGTGAAGACGTTGTTGCAGGTGTTCGTACTCCTATGCCCATCGCTGAAATGGCTAACAAATTCCCCGCAGCATTCGAGCAATTCAAGAAGGTTTGCGAAATTCTCGAAAACCACTACCACGATATGCAGGATATGGAGTTCACCATTGAAAATGAAAAGCTCTATATGCTCCAAACCCGTAACGGTAAGAGAACTGCTCCCGCAGCTCTCCAAATCGCTGTTGACCTTGTAGCAGAGGGCCACAAGACCAAGGAAGAGGCTGTTCTTATGATCGATCCTCGTAACCTTGACACCCTCCTGCACCCCCAATTCGACGCTAAGGCACTCAAGGCTGCAAAGCCCATGGGTCGCGGTCTTGGCGCATCTCCCGGTGCTGCTTGCGGTCAAATCGTATTCTCCGCAGAAGATGCAGAGGCTTGGAAGAACGCCGGCAAGAAGGTAGTTCTCGTTCGTCTTGAAACCTCTCCCGAAGATATCACCGGTATGAAGGCAGCTCAGGGTATCCTGACTGTTCGCGGCGGTATGACCTCTCACGCAGCAGTTGTTGCTCGTGGTATGGGTAAGTGCTGCGTTTCCGGTTGTGGCGAAATCGCTATGGACGAAGAGAACAAGCAATTCACTCTGGCAGGTAAGACCTTCCACGAGGGTGATTGCATCTCCATCGACGGTTCCACCGGTAACATTTACGACGGTCTCATTCCTACCGTTGACGCTGAAATTTCCGGTAACTTCGGCACCATCATGGGTTGGGCTGACGAGTTCCGTACTCTCAAGGTTCGCACCAATGCAGATACTCCCGCAGACGCTAAGAAGGCTCGTGAGCTGGGCGCTGAAGGTATCGGTCTGTGCCGTACCGAGCATATGTTCTTCGAGGCAGACAGAATCGCTGCTTTCCGTGAGATGATCTGCTCCGACACCGCTGAGGAAAGAGAAGTAGCTCTCGCTAAGATTCTTCCTTACCAACAAGGCGACTTCGAAAAGCTCTACGAAGCACTCGAGGGCAACCCTGTTTGCATCCGTTTCTTGGATCCTCCGCTCCATGAGTTCGTTCCCACTACCGAAGAAGACATCGCAACTCTTGCACAAGCACAAGGCAAGAGCGTTGAAGATATCAAGGCTATCATTTCTTCTCTCCACGAGTTCAACCCCATGATGGGTCACCGTGGATGCCGTTTGGCAGTAACCTATCCCGAAATCGCAAAGATGCAAACCGCTGCAGTTATCCGTGCCGCTATCAACACCAAGAAGAACCATCCCGATTGGAACGTTAAGCCCGAGATCATGATTCCTCTGGTAGGCGACGTTAAGGAGCTGAAGTACGTTAAGGCTGTTGTTGTTGAAACCGCAGATGCAGAAATCGCAGCTGCAGGCGTAGAGCTCGAGTACGAAGTTGGTACCATGATCGAGATTCCTCGTGCATGCCTTACCGCTGATGAAATCGCTGCTAACGCAGACTTCTTCTGCTTCGGTACCAATGACCTTACCCAAATGACCTACGGCTTCTCCCGTGACGACGCAGGTAAGTTCCTCTCCGCATACTACGATGCAAAGATCTTCGAAAACGATCCTTTCGCAAAGCTCGACCAAACCGGTGTTGGCAAGCTGATGAACATGGCAATCACCCTCGGCCGTCCCGTAAATCCCAACCTGCACGTTGGTATCTGCGGTGAGCACGGTGGTGACCCCACATCCGTTGAGTTCTGCAACAGCATCGGACTCGACTATGTATCTTGCTCTCCCTTCCGCGTACCGATTGCTCGCCTCGCAGCAGCTCAGGCAGCTATCAAGCAAAAGTAATATAGTCACTGTTTGACAAAACCAAATAAAACGACACCCCTGCAACATGCTTGCAGGGGTGTTTTATTAATGCCTTTAGGCAGTTGAGCGCGAAGCGCGAAACAGACAACCACCCGCTATGCGGGTGGGCAACAAAGGTTATACCAAAAAATCTCCTAATGTGGTACAATAAGATGCTCAAGTCTATTGCAACACGAAAGGAGAA
>JAZOVV010000046.1:0-13195 GCA_045658925.1 Eubacteriales bacterium | reverse complement strand
ATGGTTGAAACGGTCATAATTCATCCACTGAAATTTATCGAGGTTGGATTCTATTTTCTCCACAAGTTTATCTGCGCCTTCATACGTGCAGAAATTCAAAATCTTTGCGCTCTTAATTCTATTGAAAGATATTCTTCCCTCTACTGAATCCATTGATTTACTACTGTTAAACATATAGACCTCAAACTCTTTGGTTTTAGGGTCAATGTCTTTTATAGCTATCCAATATTGAGTTGTCTCATTTTGTTTATTTTGATATGTAATTTCAAGCCATTTAGCTTCCTTTATCGCTTTTGAAATTTGATTCAAAATATCCATTATGACCTCCGGTCCAATATAATTATAAAAAAGTTAACACATCCTTCACCGTATCCACAACGGCGATGCATTTGCATTTTTCGAGCCGCTCGCGGCTTTGATGTCCTGCGGCAACGAGCACGCAATCAATGCCCATCGCCTCGGCGACCTCGGCGTCGTGGTCGGTATCGCCAATCATCAAAGCGCAAATATCGGGGTTCTCCTTTTTCCACGCTACGCCAATCTCTATTTTGCTACGTGCGTGAATGTTATCCAAGCCGAGAATACCGTCAAAGCGCGAAAGGATACCCAAGCTCTCAAGCTGTCCGCGCAGCATATTGACCTCGGTGGCGGAAAGAATCCACTGTTCGACCTCCCTCTCGTGCAAAGCATCCATCACCTTGGGAATATCGGCGTAGACGGTCGAATCCTTGGAATAGGTAAAATAGTACCCCATCCATTCGGGCGCGAGTACGGCATAAGGCACTTTTTCAAAATCGAAGCCCATACGCGCGTAGTAATCCTGAATAGGAAAACCGAACAGCGAGCGGTATTGCTCCAAGGATGTAATCAAGGGCAAATCATACGCGCCGAGCAGATGGTTTGCGCTCTTGATGCAGGCATCTACGTCGTCGTAAATGGTTCCGTTAAAATCCCAAATAATATGTGTGTATTTTTTCATACAGTCCTCTTTTCTTCCTCGCCTGTTGGCGGAAATGATTGGTAAAAGTGCCCCTTTTTCCCCTTTTTTCGGGGTGGGACGCTCCTGCTGTTTCCACACCCGCCCTCTTGTGGCAAAGCTCCCCTGCGCTGGCAAAAAGCGTGGGTTGATTTGTTCTGCCTTTTCCTGTATAATAGCACCATGCGGTGGATTTGCCGCCGCAAATTTACAGAAAAGGAGTGATTGATATGGTCACGACAACAACTCGACCGCGACGTTCTTTTGCACGACGCGGGCTATGTGCTCTGTTTGCCGCCCTTATGCTTTTGAGTGTGTTAACGGTGGGTGCGTTTGCCGCTTCCCCCTCTCACCCCAAAGATTCGGTAGAAACCGACGTTTACCTCGATGGCGTTGAGGTTCTGGACGGTGACACGGTAATATGGCGCGACACAACGTTTGTTCCTCTGCGCAAGTTCTGCAACCTGTTTGACGGCTGCAGCTTCTCGTGGGACGGAAAAACAAACACCGCAACGGTAAAAACCGATAGCGGCATGACGCTCATCATTCAGTCGGGCGCGCTTTACATCTGGGCAAACGGGCACTACTTCTACACCGTTGAGGCGGTTCAAAACTGGGGCGGCAGCCTTTACGTCCCGATTCGCCCCTTGGCACGTGCCTTTAATGCCACCCTTGCGTGGAACAATTCTTTGCGTGCGGTAGAGCTCAAATCTCCCACAGGCAAGCCCTTGGTAGCTTGGGCAAATTATAATGAGGATGACCTCTATTGGCTTGCTCGCATTATTTCGGCAGAAGCGAAGGGCGAACCCCTAAAGGGTCAGATTGCCGTTGGCAACGTGGTGCTCAACCGCGTGCGTCACAAATCCTACCCAAACACCATCTACGGCGTTATCTTTGACCGCAAGCACGGCACGCAATTCTCACCCGTTTCCTACGGTACGATTTACAACGAGCCTACGGCATCATCGATTATTGCCGCCAAAATTTGTTTGGAAGGATATTCTATTTCCAATTCTGCTCTGTTCTTTATGAACCCCCGTATTGCTACAACAAACTGGATTTCAAAGAACAGACCCTATGCCTTTACCATTGGCAACCACGACTTTTATAACTGAATAACAAAGAGCAGAATGGGGATGGTTCGCATTTGCGGGCCATCCCCAATTTTCATTTCTTTAGTTTGCTTGACCTATAGCCTTAAGACCCAAGGAGCTCTTGTAAAGCATAATAGCATTGTATGCTGCAAGTGCTTCCTCGTAGTTTTTGTATGCTTCGCTTTCCTTGTATTCATCGCTGTCTTCCTCTACACCTTCCTCGGGTGCGGGCTTTACGGGAAGAACACCTGCATAGGTCCAGTCATCCTCATCGTAAAGACCGTCACAAAGACCGAAAGCAGCCTCACCAATGGGAGCGGGTCTTTGGCCTTCATCGTATCTGGAAGCGATAAATTCGGAACCCTTATAAATACCAAGGCTTGCAGGCAGCGAAACGCTTGCCAAAGCAGTGCACTTTTGGAACGCTTGGTCGCCAATGTAAAGAGTGCCCTCGTTGATAACAACGGATGCCAATGCTTTGCACTCGAAGAATGCACCCTCGCCGATAGCCTTAACCGATGCGGGAGTTGTAACGCTCTCCAAAGCGATGCAGTTCATAAAAGCAGCCTTTTTGATTTCGGTCAGCTTGGAGCCTTCCTCAAAGATGATTGCCTTGAGCAAGGAGCAGTTAATGAACGCGCCTGTACCGATTTCGGTTACGTATGCGGGAAGAGAAAGTGTTTCGAGCGCTACGCAATCTCTAAATGCATAATCTGCAATGGTAAAGGTGTGCTTGCTCATATCAAAGTTCGCATCATGCTCACGGTATGCTGCCTCGGTGGGAAATACCAAGGTTTTGATGCTGGAGGTGGTTTGGAACGCTTCCTTACCGATACCTACAACACGCAGATACTTATCGGGCTCCTGCTCTCTTTCGTTGCCGGGAACCAACAGGTATGCGGGAATGGTTACCGTGTGCGCCTTATCGTTGGTGGTGGAAAACTTGGAAACGATAACTGTTTCACTGTCAACGTTTTCAAAATAGAAAGTGTCGCTACCATACGTTGCAGAGTCTACAACAACGGTGGTATCTTTGTATTTTTCGTCATCGTTTGTGTCTTGCTGATCTTTGTCACCGCAGGCAACAACAGTCAATACCATCATCGCTGCCAACAAAATTGCGAGAAGTTTTTTCATAATCTTCCTCCTGCGAAAATACATATATATAAGATTATACAAGATATATGCCAAAAAGTCAATAGATTTTTTTCGATTCTTTGTAAATATTTTGTTATTCTCCGGCCTGCCCCTTTTTCGAGCTCTCCTCTCTTCGCTTTTTGAAGGTTTCCATCCCGCCTCCATGCGCGGTGTTTTCTCTTTCCTCTATTGACAAGAACTGCCTTGTGTTGTATAATGTTAAGAGAAATGTAACACTGTGGGAGGACTCTGATGTTATCTGCAACATTTAGCGCGGGACTGTGCGGCATAGACGGCTTTCCCGTAACGGTAGAGTGTAACCAAAAGAATAATTTGGAAGGTTTTGACCTTGTCGGACTGCCCGATATGGCAGTACGTGAAGCAAAAGAACGCGTAAGAACCGCTTGCTACAACAGCGGATACAGCTTCCCCTATGCGCGCATCACCGTCAACCTCGCCCCCGCTGACCGCAAAAAGGAAGGTTCTGCTTTTGATGCGGCCATTCTTTGCGCCATTTTTCATAGCAGCGGCATCATTCACCGAGGCGTTGATATGCGCGGCAAGTGCATTGTGGGTGAGCTCTCCCTCTCGGGTGAATTGCGCGGCGTGCGCGGCATTTTGTGTATGTGCGTTGCCGCAAAGGAGCACGGCTTTACCGAGTTCTACGCGCCCGTAGAAAATGCCCACGAGGCAGCCGCGGTGGAAGGTATCACCGTTTATGCCGTTCCCAATATTCGCGCACTTGTGATGCACCTCAACAAAGAAGCCCCACTTGTCCCCGTAGAATATGACCGCAGTGCGTTTTCGGACGCCGTAACCAAACACGCCCTCGATTTTGTAGACGTGCGCGGGCAGGCGATGGCAAAACGCGCGATGGAAATTGCTGCCGCAGGCGGACATAACATCCTCTTGATTGGCCCTCCCGGTACGGGTAAATCGATGCTTGCAAAGAGACTGCCCACCATTCTGCCTCCCTTAACCTTTGCCGAAGCCATTGAAACAACCAAGGTACACTCGGTTTCGGGAACGCTCCCCGAGGGAGTTTCTCTCCTGTCTGCCCGACCTTTCCGCTCTCCTCATCATACTATGAGCCCCGTAAGCCTTGTAGGCGGCGGCATCAATCCCATGCCGGGTGAGATTTCACTTGCCAACAACGGCGTGCTCTTTCTCGATGAGCTGCCCGAGTTCCCCAAGCAAGTCACCGATGCTCTGCGTCAGCCGCTTGAGGACCGCCGCGTGACCATTACCCGCGCAAACGGACGTGTGACCTTCCCCTGCTCCTTTATGCTTGTGGGAGCAATGAACCCCTGCCGTTGCCGATATTTCGGGCACCCCACTCATCCCTGCACCTGCCGTCCCGATGACGTCAAGCGCTACATCTCCCGCATCAGCGGACCGATGCTTGACAGAATGGACATTCAAATAGAGCTCCCCTCTCTTTCCTACGATGAAATCTCCGCGCCCGACCCGCGCGCCGACTCCTCGGCTACCATTCGCGAGCGCGTGACCGCCGCGCGCAAATTTGCTCGCGAGCGTATGGGCGAGAATTCGCCGATTTTTTGTAACGCGCAGCTCGATGCACGCGGTATTCAACGCTATTGCACGCTCGATGCGGATGCTTCCGCACTCCTCGCGGCAGCTTACGACCGCATGGGACTGAGTGCACGCGGATATGACCGTATTTTGCGCGTAGCGCGCACCATTGCCGACCTCGATGCATCCGAAACCATCCGTGCGCCGCACATTGCTGAAGCCATTCAGCTGCGTAGTCTCGACCGCAAATATTGGGGATAATACAACACGTAAGGACGTTTTCTTTTTATGAATTTCAAAAAATACATCGGTGACCGCGCCTTTTACCGCTCTCTCTTGGCGGTTGCCGTTCCCATTATCATCCAAAACAGCATTACCAACTTTATCAGCCTGCTTGATAACGTAATGGTGGGACAAATCGGCACCGAGCAAATGTCGGGGGTCTCGATTGTCAACCAACTGCTGTTTGTCTTCAATCTTTGCATTTTTGGAGCTCTTTCGGGCGCCGGACTCTTTGGCGCACAGTTTTATGGCAACAAAGAGTTTGAAAATTTAAAGCACACCTTCCGCTATAAGGTCATTATTTCTTTGATTATTTGCGCCGGCGCGATTGGACTCTTTCTTGTTGCGGGAGAGCCCCTCATCTCTCTTTACCTGCACGAGGGCGGCGAGACCGGCGACCTTGCACTCACGCTTCACTATGCAAAAAAATACCTTGCTATCTCACTATTTGGCCTTTTCCCCTTTACGGTCACACAAATTTATGCAAGCTCCTTGCGTGAGGTAAAGCACACTATTCCCCCAATGACCGCAGGCATTATCGGCGTTTTCGTCAATATGATGCTGAACTACACCCTCATTTTTGGTAAGTTCGGCGCGCCCGCACTCGGCGTTGAGGGTGCCGCTCTTGCAACGGTTATTTCGCGTTTTGTGGAATGCATTTGCGTAATTGTGTGGACACATCTGCACACCAAGGAATGTCCCTTTATTGTGGGCGTGTACCGTTCTTTCCGTATTCCAAAAGAATTGGTTCGTTCCATTACGGTTACGGGCACTCCCCTACTCCTGAACGAAACGCTGTGGGCGGCAGGTCAGGCAATGCTGCTCCAATGCTATTCTTTGCGTGGGATTGCCACCGTTTCGGCAATGAACATTTCGGGAGTTACCTTTAACACGTTCTCGGTTCTTTATTTCTCTATGGGAACGACGATTGCCATTCTCATCGGTCACCGACTCGGCGAGGGAAACCTTGAAGCGGCGGCAAGCGATGCCAAAAAGATGATTGCTTTTTCCACCCTGCTCGGCATCATCTCGGGTATTTTAATTGCAATTTGTTCTCTGTTTTTCCCCAATTTTTACAACACCACCGAGGAAGTGCGCGCCCTTGCATCGTCCTTTATCATCACCGTTGCCATCAGTGCACCCATCCAAGCAATTCTCAATGCCTCTTATTTCACGCTCCGCTCGGGCGGAAAAACCCTACTCACCTTCCTGTTTGACTCCGGATACGTGTGGGGCTTTACCATTCCCCTTTCTTATTGCATAATTCGTTTTACAACACTCCCCGTTGAATGGGTTTACTTTATGTGCTACAATTCCGATATCATTAGATGCATCATTGGTATCTTGCTCGTCAGAAGCAGAATTTGGCTCAATGATTTAACAAAAAAGCATTGACAGAAAGGAACTCTTTATGACTGAACTTTTATCCCGTCTATTTGTAAAAAATCATCAGGATGCGCAAAATCCCGCAGTGCGTACCGCCTACGGAACGATGGTCAGCATCACGGGAATCGTGCTCAACCTGATTCTTTTCACTGCAAAATTTGTGGTAGGCAGTGTGTTTGGTGCCATCTCGATTGTGGGTGACGCTGTGAATAATCTTTCAGACGCAGGCACACAAATCATCTCGCTCATCTCCTTCCGCATTGCGGCAAAGCCCGCCGACCGTGAACACCCCTTCGGTCACGCGAGAATCGAATACGTCACCTCGATGATTGTATCCTTCCTTGTTATGCTCGTCGGATTTGAACTTTTGAAGAGCTCGTTTTCGCAGATATTCTCTCCCGAACGCCCCGATAGCTCCCCCATCGCCATTATCGTGCTTGTTGGCTCAATGCTGTGCAAATTGTGGCTCGGTCTCTTCAACCGCACCATCGGTAAGCGAATTGACTCCTCGGTGATGCGTGCAACCGCCGCAGATAGTCTTTCGGACGTGTTTGCCACGGGTGCCGTTCTCGTTGCAACCGTGCTCCCGATGATTTTTACCAATATGAATTGGAACCCCGACGCTTATATGGGCGTTATTGTTGCAGTGCTTATCATTGTAGCGGGATTTCGCATCCTTAACGAATCGAAGAACGCCATTCTTGGCGAAGCCCCCTCGGAAGAAATCGTTAAGCAAATCACCGAAACCGTTGACCGCTACGAGGGCGCGCTCGGTATTCACGATATGGTCGTTCACAATTACGGCCCCGGACGCATCATCGCATCTCTGCACATCGAAGTAGACGGCTCGGTAAACGTGTTCGAAACCCACGATATGATTGACACCATTGAAAAAGACTTGCGCGAGAATTGCGGCATTGAAGCCACCATCCATATGGACCCTATCGTAACAGACGACGAACAGGTCAACGCCCTGCGCAAAAAAACGGCAGAAGCGGTGCAAAAAATACACCCGTCGATGCAAATTCACGACTTCCGCTTTGTTGCGGGCGCAACACATACCAACCTCATTTTTGACGTTGTCGTTCCCTTTGAGGTCAAAATGAGCGAGACCGAAATTAAGGCCGCCGTTGCTGAAAAGGTCAAGGAAATTGACTCAACCTATTTCGTTGTTATAAACATTGACCACGCTTAATTGCATAACAAATAAAAATCCCCCCGTATAACGGGGGGATTTCATTTTCGGGCACAGCCCTAATAATAATGGCTGCGCACAAGTGTGCTTGAGATTGGCCTGCCAGCCGTGCAATCGTTACTTGCTACCCGTAAACGGGTTGCTCCTATGAGCCTCCCTTGTGTAAAGGGAGGTGGCATTTTCGCAAGAAAATGACGGAGGGATTGTAATAGCAAAAAGGTCTTAGAAAAGACAATCCCTCAGTCAGCCTGTCGACTGACAGCTCCCTTTACACAAGGAAACCTTTCTCGCAAAAACATCCTACGCTGATTTTTTATTTTCTTTCCTCTCTCCGGCATAGCCTGTTTTCAACCACGCGACTATCGCGTGGTTTTCGTTTTACAAAAAGGACTTTCACTCCCTTGTGAAAGTCCCTTTTTGCGAGATAATCAGATGCTTTTTACCGCAAGCAATTCAATATATCCTCGGGTCCCAATCGGTTCGAGTTGAATGCGGGGATTTTCTTCGTCCCACACATATCCGATAACCTCAGGATTGTATTTTTTGATGGCATTCCAAACCGCTTCAATCGCCTCGCAAAAATCCTCCTCTGCAAAAGGCTCGCCTTGGAACATCATATATTTGCATTTCGGCAATTCGATAATGTCAAATCCTTCGGGGATTTCACCGGAATAATCTGTTGCAACCTCTACCCCTTGCACGTATTCGGAGGTTCCTTCGGCAATGTGTTTTTTAGGAAGCCACAAACATACGGGTTCACCGGAGATGGATTTCATACTGCAGAGCAGTCCCCATACATCACAACCAACTTCCTCACAATATTGAAAGTATTCGGTTGCTTCTTTTCCGCGTTTGATAATCACTTTTCTTTCCGGCTTTTCGATGACTTGTACAAAAACGCTTTTTACGTCATTCATTTCTTTGTTTTCCTTTCTGTTTGCATACTTGATACCATAGGGCTTGAACAGATAGATTGGAATAGGATGCATAGAATACTCATAAGGATTACAACCAAACTCCTTGTAAAATGCGCGTTGATAACCGTCCACGCTCTCAAATCCGAAATCAAATGCAACGTCAATGATTTTGACCTTTTCGTCTCGTAATCGAAGCGCGGATTTGGATAATCTCAAACGTCTAATATATACCGACGGTGTCATATGGAGCAAATCCACAAAAAGTCGATAGGAGTACCACGGAGAATACTTTGCTACATTTGAGAGGTCAGCCATAGAGATATTCGTATCCAGATGCGCCTCAATATAGTCTTGCATTCTTTGAACGGCCTCGATATGCTCATCCATTTCTGTTCACCTCCTTATGATAGTATTATAGAACGACCCGAAAGAGTTTTCTCGACTTAATTTGCCAAAATGGCGTAACCACCTCAATTTTTGGTGGCTATTTTTAATGCAAATCAACTCTCTTAACGGGCAGCGTCTCGGTGGGTCTCGCTGCGGCTCGGTGGGTCTCGCTGCGGCTCGGTCACGGTGCGGTTCAAGCACCACACCGTGGTGTTTTTCATTGCCGCACCGCCGCTTCGCTACCTGACCGTTAGCGATAGCAAAAGCGAGGTGTCCTCGCGCCAACTGTCCGTCAGTAAACTAACAACTCTATTTCGCCCCTTTGTGCGAAAGTTTTTGGGAAGGGGTTCGGGGGAACCCATTTCTCAAAAAGGGTTCCCCCGAAATCAATCGCGTCTTTACTTATAAGCCATAACCATCATATGCGTCAGGGCTTCTGCCTCGTCGAGGCCGCAGCCGGGGAGAATTTCCCCCTTGACGAATTGAATGATGGGAAGGTCTTGGTTAGGAGCGGCAGGAACCTCGACGGGCTTGCCGCCGGTAGCCTGCGTGCGTTTTACGACGCGGGGAATAGCATAGTCATCCTCCATGCGTACGTAGCCCTTCTCTCCGTGTACTTCAAAGACAACGGGGGCGCAGTTGGAGCAGAAACCGGTCTCATTGATGGCAATAGCACCACCCCCAAAAGACATCACCGTAACAGCGTTATCTTCTACACGGTCTGCATTTTTCTCATTTGCTGCAACGTTTTCACAAGCAAGCGTAAAGGCAGAAGATGCCGACACGGGCATGCCGAGAAGCCAATGAATGAGATACATTCCGTGGGCTCCAAGGTCAATCATCGCACCGCCGCCGCACTCTTTTGCATTGTAAAAGTGCGTGGGCAACCAGTTGTTGATGCTGCCCGAATGACAGTTGCGGAAGCGTACGTAGTTGATTTTTCCAAGCTCGCCGCTCTCCACTACCTCTTTGACGGCAATGCGAGAGCCGAGATATTTTTGGAAGAGAGAAATGGTCAACGTTACACCGTTAGCTTCTACCGCTTCGCGAACACGAGCGGCCTCTTCATCGGTGAGTGTCAATACCTTCTCGGTAAAGATGTTCTTTTTTGCGTTCGCAATGCGAACAAGGTCCTCGGCGTGGTCGCAGGATGCGGAACAAACGATAACACCCTCTGCATCACTTGCGAGGAGCTCCTCGGGGGTTGCAAAGCGGTAAAGACCGAATTCTTTTGCAAAGCCTTCCGCCAGAGCATCATTTTTTTCATAAAAGCCGATTACCTCGCCGTGGGCTTGTGCCTTGCGAGTGTAGTCGGGGGCGTGGACGTGCCAAACGCCAAATACCGCTATCTTCATGTGAAGTATACCGGCTTACCGGTCTTGGAGGACTCGTAAATCGCCTCAAGAATTTCAGAAACGACCAATGCCTGCTTGGGAAGAACAACAGGGTCGGTATCTTCAATAATAGAACGAATCCAGCTTGCGGCTTCTACGTCGATAGCGTTGGAGGATGCACCGCTGTAGAAGGCTACGCCGCCGGCGGAAGTGTCAACCTTGGTTTCGGTTTGACGGTCAAACTCAATCTTGTTAATCTTGAGGACGTTGTTCTTAATTTGCAGACCTTCTTTGCTGCCGCAGAGTGTGCAGCTGCCCTCTTCGATGGGCTCGGAGGTGTTGAGTGCCCAGCTTGTTTCGAGCATAATGGTAGCACCGTTCTTCATACGAATGAACGCGCAAGCAGCCTCTTCAAGAGGAGTGGTGCTAACGCCGTTGTCGCCCCAAATGTTGCCTGCTTCGGGATGCTCGAGCTTTTTGTGCGTCTTACCGACAACCATCTCGGGCTCATAGTTGTTCATCAGGTAGAGAGTCAGGTCGAGGGAGTGGGTTGCGATGTCGATGATAGGACCGCCGCCTTGTGCTTCGGCATCAAGGAATACGCCCCAGTTGGGAGTGCCGCGACGGCGGATAGCATAGCAGTTTGCGTAGTAAATTTCACCAAGAGCACCGGAATCGATGTATCTCTTTGCATAAATGCTTTGCGGCTTTTGGCGGTGCTGATAACCAATGGTCAGTTTCTTGCCGGTAGCCACTGCTGCTTCGTACATTCTGCGAGCGTCAGCCGCGGTTTTTGCCATAGGCTTTTCGCACATTACGTGCTTGCCTGCATAAAGAGCGTCAACGGTGATTTGTGCGTGCTCGCGGTTGGGAGTGAGCACGTGAACCACTTCAATTTCCTCATCCTTAAGCAGTTCCTTGTAGTCTACGTATACCTTTGCATCGGGCGTGCCGT
Source organism: Eubacteriales bacterium (assembly GCA_045658925.1). Taxonomy (GTDB): domain Bacteria; phylum Bacillota; class Clostridia; order Oscillospirales; family CAG-272; genus UMGS1865. The sequence goes on along the minus strand of JAZOVV010000046.1, from coordinate 1,999 downwards.
ATTTTGTGCGAGCCTTTTCTGCTCTTTCGGGGATAAGGTCACAAAAAGCAACCATTTTTACGTTGGGAATGCGAGAGAGCGCGGGCATATGCTTTCCGTTTGCAATGCCGCCGCATCCGATAATACCGATTTTTACAATTCTGTCCATAATTTTTCTCCTTTTCATAACGTTTTTTTGACAGTGCCCTGACGTTTTGCAGCACTTTTTTGAATTTTTTTATCTTTTTCTGATTTTATTATAGACTTTTGCAGAAAAGAATGCTATAATAGAATTGCTAAGAAATATAACAAATTTGTCCTTTGAGGAAAACAGATATGAAGAAAAATGACATTCACGTTGAACTGCCGGCGATTGTTGGCGACGGAACAGAGTTCTTTTTGCAAGCCACACCGCCTGCATCTGTCGCTTGCGCGGCACACGTCCATAAAGCCGTGGAGCTGTTATACGTCAAAAACGGCTCGTATACCGTACTGCTTGACGGCGTGGAGCACGAGATAGAAGAAGGCGACCTTGTGCTCTTTTGCTCCAATGCCATTCACCACGTTTTCACAAAAAATTTGCCCGAGAACGAATATTATGTAATTAAGATTTCTCCCACCTTCTTTTTGCAATTTTCCACGCAGGAGGAAGGCACCGAGTACGTGATGCGCTTTGCCATCAACCGCAAGGAAAACAAGAATATTTGGAAGCGTGAGGAGCTTGAAGGCACGCCTCTTCTTTCTGCCCTGCAATCGCTCATTGCCGAGCACGAGAGTCAAAAATACGCATCGCAGGTAGCAATTAAGCTCAAAATTATGGAGCTTTTGGTGGAAATCTTGCGGAGCGACTCCCACACCGACACAAAGGTACCGCACAACCAAACGGCTACGCTGATCTACAATACAATGGTCTACGTTCGCAATCACTACGCCGAGGATATGGACGAGCGTGAGCTTGCACGCAGTCTGGGAATGAGTTACAGTTATTTTTCGCGCAGCTTTAAGCGCGTAACGGGCATCTCCTTTAAGCAATACCTCAATCGCATACGTGTCAACCAGGCAGAAAAAATGCTCTGCCGTGGGAACGCATCGGTTAGCGAGGTTGCCACAAAATGCGGATATAACAGCATCTCTTATTTTATCAACGTCTATAAAAGCATCACAGGCAAAACCCCGTATCAAAGCCTGCGGCAGACCAATTCCACAAAAAAAGAACGGACCCAATCGTGAGTCAATGTCATTTAGTTAAGCCCCAAAATAAAAAATCCCCATTAATTTGTAAAAACAATTCATCAAAGGGTGATGGCCTTGCATTTCTGCCTGTACGATTTCAACCTTGGCTCACTCTGAACCGAGGTCGACTTCGTGCCATCTTGGCACGAAGTGTGGAGAAAACAAAAAAGATTCGTACTTACACACACGGATCACGGGAAGCTCCAAAAAGCGAACGGCACTTGTTCGCTTAAAAAGATGATCTCCGTGCTCTTTATGTATGTAAAGCACGAATCTAAAACCTCGTGACCCGCGTGCTAAGCGTATAGAAAGACGGGACTTACTACTGCTCGCCACACCTATAATCGTATTTAGTTTGTATAAGATCAAGCCAAACAGGCTATACTCATAATGGAGTGGTCTGCCCAACTTACATCTTAGGGAGAATTAGTATACATACCATAGAAAAGGAGATTTATCAAAAAAACATGTAGATAGTTGAATGCTGAATGCCGACTTTAATTTTTGTCTGGTAATATTTATCCCTCCAGTCGTATTTTGTCAATCGGTTCTCAACCATTTTTCTTATCTGCAATGTTGACAAAAACCCCTAATCATGATATAATATCAATGTAAGAACATTTTTTGACTCCGCAAAAGTTATTGCTTGCGACAAGTAGTAATCTATCTTTTTGAGTTATCCGGTGTCGAAGTTTGTGGTTTTTTTGAAAAAAACAATCAAAAACTATTGACAAACTTGTATAATCGTGGTATAATGTACAACATGATTGTATGTAGACTAAATATT
>JAZOVV010000045.1:0-66067 GCA_045658925.1 Eubacteriales bacterium | reverse complement strand
TTCGCGCTCAACTGCCTAAAGGCATTAATCAAGCAAAAGGATAGCAAAATGCTATCCTTTTGTTGTTTTCACCACTTTTGCTTGGCTTTATTGCTTTTATTCTCTAAATCGGAGAAATAATAGAATATTGCTCTCTTGACTCCACTGTTGGTTTCGTGTATAATAGAATCACAAGCTCCGGAACTTGAATTTTTTCGAGAGGTGAAAAATATGTCCGAATGTAAAATTGCAGAAAAATTAGTAGAGCTCCGCACTTCAAAGGGAGTAACGCAAGAGGATGTGGCAAAAAAATTGGCGATATCCAATAAGACTATATCAAAATGGGAAAACGGTGCATCTATGCCCGATCTTCCAATGCTTATCGAACTCTCAAAATATTATGGAATCAGTACCGATGCACTTCTTGGACTTTCCAATGACAAAAAGCAAAGCACAAAAGAAAAATTATGCGCTATGTTTGATGGATTGGGTCACAAAGAGTCTGTGCTGAAAGCCTTCGAAATAGAGCGTTTGCTGGTTCCCGCTTTATTTGGGAGGGTTTCCGAGAAAGATGCCGACCTATATAACACGCAAGAAATATTTCCGACAGATACTTCTTGTTTTTATAATTCCAATATTACACATCGAAATGTTTTTAAGTTCGCATCAAGTTCGCAAGATATAAACTTGTCTGTTATGCTTTTGCGAAACAAGGCGGACTTTGCTTGGATGAAAGATGTGCGCAAGCAAAGGGAAATTGTAAAAATTTTTCGCTTTTTGTCAAATGAAGATGTGTTTTCTGTAATCCATTTTATCCACTCTAACAGTTGTTCGGTGAGTTTTACCGCAGACTATGTTGCAAAAAATACCGGCATAAAAGAAGATCGTGTTGTAGAAATTCTCGATGAGTTTTGGAATATTGGTGGCTGTGGTTGGGTAATAGCACACCTTGCGCAGGGGGAAGTGAAAATTTATGAGTGCTATGGTGATGGTATGATTCTTTCTTTAATCTCGATGGCATTTGAAAAAATGTGTGGCAGAAATGATAACGAATATAGTTATAACGGAAATTGTCATATGATAGGAGGTAAATAAGGTGAGCTTATCGGCGAATATTAAAAGATTACGACAAGAAAAAAATCTGACACAAGAGCAGCTTGCTGCAAAACTCGGTGTATCTGCACAAGCGGTATCCAAGTGGGAAACAAGCGAAACCTATCCCGACGGCGCACTCCTTGTGCCGCTTGCCCAAGAGCTTGACGTCTCACTTGACGTGCTTTTTGACAACAATTCTGTTTCGATGGCGGATATTTCGAGCAGAATTATGTCCTTAATTTATAATACCAAGGAAAAGGAGCGGTTCCATCTTGCACGTGATATCTGCTGGCAGATCGAGCGTGGTTTATTTAATTGCCGTATGGAGATAGGAAAGGAGTACGATCCCAACGAAATCAAAAATCAGAAAAACGCATCCTATATTCTTGATGATTATGGATTTACAATTATATCCAACGGAAAAGAGTCTTTCTTTTCTGTATTTCCGCAACCAGACGGGGGATACGGTCATTTTCTGAATGATAAGGACGATTTGCAAAAGCTCTTTGAGGCACTTTCTCACGAAAACACAATGAGAGCATTGATTTATTTGTATCAAAAAAATGCAAACTATGCTTTCGAAAGTGCAGTTCTTGCCAAGGATTGCGGCATTGTAGATGACCAAATTGATGATGTATTTGAAGATTTATTGTTGCTGAAGCTCGTACGGAGACAAAAACTCATTATTAATGGCGAAGAACGTATGCTATATTACTCTAACCCAAGCCATAAATTGCTCGCGCTATTTATTATGGCAAGAGAGATTGGTTATGCGGGAGCTTACAGCTTGCAAGTCCAAATGAGAAATACGCCATTTTTTAAAAAATAAAATAATACCGCTGAGAGTAACCGTATGGGGGAGTCTCGGCGGAGTTGTTTTGATCATATGACTACGTTATTTCCTTTTTAAAACCCCATATTTCTATTGACAATATATAACAAATATGGTATAATATATTCGTATGTTGACTTTTGAAAACATCGAATTTTGAATGTGTGGGAGGACGGGGAATGCGACTGGATAAATTGCTTTCGGAATGTGGAATTGCAAGCCGAAAAGAAAGCGCACGCGCCGCCAAAGCGGGGCAGATAACCGTCAACGGTCAACCCGTCACCAAAGCAGATATGCAGGTCGAACCCACCACCGACGTCATCACCTTTTGCGGCAGAGCCGTCAAGTGGCGCGAATTCGTTTACGTGATGCTCAACAAGCCCGACGGCTACGTCAGTGCCACCGAGGATAGTCGCGGTGAGCAGGTTGTCACCTCGCTTTTGCCCGAGGAATACCAAAAGATGGGGCTTTTCCCGTGCGGTCGCCTCGATAAGCATACTCTTGGATTGATGCTCCTGACCAACGACGGTCAGCTTTCGCACCGTTTGCTCTCCCCAAAACGCCACGTTGCAAAAACCTACGCCTTCCGTGTCAAGTTTCCGCTGTCGGAAAAAGATATTTCCGAACTTCAGAGCGGTGTCGACATCGGCGGCTACTTCACCAAGCCCTGCACCGTTTCATTGACAGGCGAAAGAGAAGGGCACATCACCCTCACCGAGGGCAAATATCATCAAATCAAGTTGATGATGGAAGCCGTCCACAATCAAATTACCTATCTCGAGCGCATCACCTTCGGACCGCTCACGCTTGACCCCACGCTCTCGCGCGGAGAATGGCGAGAACTGACCGAAGCAGAAGTTACCGCGCTCAACCAATCATAAATTCTATGTCCCAACAGAAAGGAACTGCTACAACGATGAACATTATTGAAAAACTCTCGCAAGAATTTAACATCAAGGTCGAACACGTTGAAAAGACGGTTGAACTCATTGATGAGGGCAACACCATCCCCTTTATTGCACGTTACCGTAAAGAGGTTACGGGCAGTCTTGACGACAACATTCTGCGTGACCTGAACGACCGCCTCAACTTCTTGCGCAATATCGAAAAGAGAAAACAAGAGGTATTCGACCTCATTTCCGCACAGGAAAAGATGACCCCCGAAATCGAGGCAGCTATCCAAGCAGCCGTAACGATTACCGAGGTTGACGATATTTACCGTCCTTTCCGCCCGCACCGCAAAACGCGTGCATCTGTTGCAAGAGAGAAGGGACTCGAGCCCCTCGCAGCTCTCATCATCGCACAAGAGCCCACCTACGAGCCTGCTATCGAGGTTCAAGCAGAGGCGTTCATCGATGAAGAAAAGGGCGTTGCTTCGGTTGAAGAAGCCATTCAAGGCGCAAAGGACATTATTGCAGAGGATATTTCCGATAATGCAGAGTTCCGCAAAGAGCTTCGCCGCCTGACCTTTGAGTTCGGTACACTTTCCTCTAAGGCAGCCAAGGAAGAGGATTCTGTATATTCTCAATACTACGAGTACTCAGAAGCACTCAAAAAGGTTCTTCCTCACCGCGTTCTCGCTATCAACCGCGGAGAAAAGGAAGATTTCCTCAAGGCAAGCATTGCCATCGCTCCCGAAATCGTACTCAATTATCTCTTCTCGCAAATTTTGCTCAACAACCAGAGCCCTGCCGAAAAGTACGTTTCCGCAGCTATTCTCGATAGCTACGACCGTCTTATCGCGCCCTCTATCGAGCGTGAAATCCGTAGCGATATCTTTGATAACGCTTGCGAAGGTGCAATCAAGGTATTTGCCGATAACCTCAGCCACCTCTTGATGGCATCTCCTCTTAAGGGCAAGACTGTCCTCGGCTTTGACCCCGGCTACGCACACGGCTGTAAGCTCGCAGTGGTCGATAAGACCGGTAAGGTTGTCGACACCGCAGTTATCTATCCCGTTAAGCCTCGCGAAGAGATTGAAAAGAGCAAATCCATTATGAAGCGCCTCATCACCCGCCATAACGTAGACGTTATCGCTATCGGTAACGGTACGGCATCCAAGGAGAGTGAAATCTTTGTTGCAAATCTGCTCAAAGAAATTCCCGAGGAAACTAAGTATATCGTTGTCAGCGAGGCAGGTGCATCCATCTACTCGGCATCCAAGCTCGCAGCCGAAGAATTCCCCGAATTCGACGTTATGCAGAGAAGTGCGGTTTCCATCGCGCGCCGTCTGCAAGACCCTCTGGCAGAGCTTATCAAAATCGACCCCAAGGGTATCGGCGTCGGTCAGTATCAGCACGATATGAAGCAAGCGCGCCTTGACGAAGCACTTGGCGGCGTTGTAGAGGATTGCGTAAACGCCGTAGGCGTTGATATCAATACGGCATCCTATTCGCTCCTTTCCTATATTTCGGGTATCAATATTACATCCGCGCGTAACATCGTTAAGTACCGCGAAGAGAACGGCGAATTCACCAACCGTGCACAGCTCCTCAAGGTTCCGCGCATCGGTGCCAAGGCTTACGAACAGGCAGCAGGCTTTTTGCGTGTTCCCGGCGGTAAGGAAATCTTCGATAATACCGGCGTTCACCCCGAATCCTACGAGGCAGCAGCCACCTTGCTTGCAAACTTTGGTTACACCAAAGAGGACGTAGCCGAGGGTAACCTCAAAGACCTTGGTAGCAAGGTTGAAGGGGAAGGGTATGCCAACGTTGCCGCAAAGCTCGGCATCGGTGAGCCTACTCTCAAGGATATTGTCAGCGAGCTCGAAAAGCCCGGCCGCGACGTTCGTGACACACTTCCGCCCCCCATTTTGCGCGATGACATCCTCGGTATTGAGGATCTCAAGCCCGATATGGAGTTGACCGGAACCGTGCGTAACGTAATCGACTTTGGCGCATTCGTTGACATCGGTGTTCACCAAGACGGTCTTGTTCATATTTCTCAGCTTTCCGATAAGTTCGTTAAGCATCCTTCCGACGTTGTTAAGGTTGGAGACGCCGTAAAGGTACGCGTTCTCAGCGTTGATATTGCTAAAAAGCGCATTTCTCTGACAATGAGAAGTCGCCAAAAAGCGTAATTTAATAAATTAAAAAACGGGTGTGTTTCCTACTTGGGGAACACCACCCGCACTTTAAAACCTTGTGCAGATTGCACAATAAAAAAGAAGAAATTTTGGGAGAAAAATCTCTTCCAATTTTGACGAAAATCTGTTATAATATTATACGATAAAAAATATACCTCGCAAGAGGCGCCAAGGAGGTCAATTAAAATGGCAAGTTTATCCCTCAGACACATTTACAAGAAGTATCCCGGCGGCGTTACCGCTGTTTCCGACTTCAACCTCGAAGTTAAAGATAAAGAATTTTTGGTATTGGTAGGTCCTTCCGGTTGCGGTAAGTCCTCCACACTTCGTATGATCGCAGGTCTTGAGGAGATCACTGAGGGTGAGCTCTTTATTGGCGACCGTCTTGTAAACGACGTAGCACCTAAGGATCGTAAGATCGCAATGGTATTCCAAAACTACGCTCTGTACCCCCATATGTCCGTATTTGAGAATATGGCATTCGGTCTTAAGTTGAGCAAGGTTCCCAAGGAAACCATTAAGAAAAAGGTTGAGGAAGCAGCTCGCGTTCTCGACATTACCCACCTTCTCGACCGTAAGCCGAAGGCTCTCTCCGGCGGTCAAAAGCAGCGTGTAGCTCTCGGCCGTGCAATCGTCCGTGATCCTCTGGTATTCTTGCTTGACGAGCCTCTCTCCAACTTGGACGCAAAGCTTCGTGCAACCATGAGAACCGAGCTTACAAAGCTTCACAACCGTGTAGAAACCACCTTCGTATACGTAACGCACGACCAGGTAGAGGCTATGACCATGGCTACCAGAATCGTTGTTATGAAGGACGGTCTCATTCAACAGGTTGATACTCCTCAAACTCTGTACGATAACCCTGTTAACATTTTCGTAGCAGGCTTCATCGGCACACCTCAAATGAACTTCCTTAACGGAACTCTGGTTAAGAAGGAAGACGGTGTTTACTTCGTATACGAAGGCAACGAGCTCAAGCTGCCCGAGGATAAGGCAAATGCAGAATCTCTGCAAGAGTACATCGGCAAAGAGGTTGTTGCAGGTCTCCGTCCCGAATGTATCCACGATGACGAGCTCTCCATCTCCAAGTGCCACGGTGCTACCGTTGAGTGCGACGTTGACGTTACCGAGCTTATGGGTGCTGAAATTTACCTCTACCTCACCGTTGGTGAAGAGGGTAGACTCACCGCTCGCGTTTCTTCCAGATCCACCACCAGAGCCGGTGAAAAGATCGTTGTCGGCTTCGATATGGATAGAATGCACTTCTTCGACAAGGACACCGAGCGTTGCTTCCTGCACTAATTCAAAATTGAACAATAAAAAGGCTTCACATCGTGAAGCCTTTTTTTGTTTCTTATTTTCTATTGTCCAATATCTCCATCGGTACAATGAACAACAAAATTGTTGGAGCCAAAGCACCAATCATCTTTTTTGTTTCCCAAAATTCCATAGAGTCCGTCAACCAATTTCCATTTTGTCATACTGCCGTCAAAATAGATATCTGAAAGGGAAGTACAAACTCCAAATGCTCCATAATTTATTTCCTTTACAGAGCTTGGAATATAAACGCTTTTTAGAGAAGTGCAATTCAAAAAAGTGTCAAAATCAATTTCCTTTATCCCGTTCGGAATGGTAATGGTTTCAAGAGATGTGCAATTTTTAAACATTGCATAAGGTAATTCTTTCAAACTAGTGGGGAGATTGATCTCTTTCAGACTTGAACATTCCGCAAACGCATATCCACCTATCTCGGTTACGCTTTCTGGGATTTGCATTTTTTCAAGAGAAGAGCAACCAATAAATGCTCCGTAATCAATTTTTGTTATTTTATTGTGAAGCACAAGCCCTTTAAGTGATGTGCATCCCTCAAATGCGCGCATTGATAATGTTTTTACTTCGGTTGGAATGTTTATGTCCTCTAGGGCGACGCACTTATAAAATGCATAGGAATGAATTTTATTTACGCTGTTGGGAATGGAAATACTTTTGATGATAGAATTTTCTGCAAAAGCATATTCACATACTGTTTTAACTCCTTCGAGAATTGCATAGCTTTCGCACTCTTTTTTGGGTGGATATTGAATAAGTGTTTTTTGATCCTTGCTATAAAGAACTCCATCAACAGATGCAAAATTGGGGTTTTCTTCAACAATTTTGATTTCCGCAAGGCTTCCCATCGTAGAAAACGCACAGTCGCCAATAAATTCTATTTCCTGCGGTAAGGTTATTTCGGTAATGGACTTACATCCAAAGAAAGCATAGTCATCAATTTTTACAATATTGTTATGAAGGCTTATGGATTTTAATTCTTTACATTCAAAAAAGAGCGATTTGTTAATTTGCGTTACACCGATTGGAATTTCAATGCTTTTAAGAGATTCACACATTGAAAATGCGTTTGAACCAATTTCAGTTACCGTTTGCGGAATATTGATGGTTTCAAGCAAAGTGCACTCTTTAAATGCGGAAGCGCCAATTTTGGTCAGCTTTGCTTCGATTTGAACATTCTTTATTTTAGAATTGTTATGTGATGTTGGATGAATATTATAGCAAAAAGCATTATCTCCAATTTCAAGCACCGGCTTTCCGTTATAATATTCGGGAATAACAAGTTCCTCAATATTTTCTCCAACATAAGACAAAATATAATATGTTTCGTCATCGGAGAGTGTGTATTCTATTGCATCTTTATCCAAATTGTTTACGCAACCCGAAGCTGTTAATATTACCAAAACGAAAAGAATTACACCAATTATTTTCCTCATAAATTCCTCCCATTTGATTTTCTCTACATATCGATTATGAAGCTTTTTATTTCTTGTTCTCCAACGCCTTAATGAGATTCTCTGCATAAACACAGAACCCCTCGGTGTTGGGGTGCAGGTCATCGGAGAAATAAGTCATATCGTGGGGGATCATTTGCAGTCCGTCAATCACCGTAATGCCAAACTGATGCGCCGCATCGGCAATAGTGGCGTTGACCTCGCGAACGTGTCCGTAGGGGAGCTGAACGGTGTCAAAATCGCCGCACCAAATGGGAGTGATGACGTATATCTGCGCCTCGGGGAAGAGACGGAGTACCTTTTTGATGTAATCCTCGCAACGCAAATGAATGGCATCGAGTGAATGAAAACGACGGGCATCATTCGTGCCAAAGGCAACGAATACGGTGTCGGGTTCAAAATCCCCGCGGTCGAGCGTGGTCGCCTCAAAGAACGCACCGCCAACACCCTGAATGACACTTTCGGCATTGAAGTGGTCGCTGACCTGATACGCATAGGAAAGCGTGTTGATATCCGAATTCCAGCCTTGCGTAATAGAGTCTCCGAGAAAGAGGAACTTGCGCGAGAACTCGTGCGGTCTTGCAACCGAACCGTCGGCAATTTCCAAAAGCTTGATGCCCGCAATCACGTCGTGGCAGGGCAGGTGAATGGTCACACGGTGTAATTTTTCGTTGTTCGAAACGGCTATAAGCGTGTCTTCGCCCTCGGTGGCAAAGCGGTTTTCCGTAAGAACACCGTCAACCTTTACCTCATATTTGCCCGTAACGGTGGGGCGGAACTTTACCCACGGCGAATCTGTCCAAAAATCGAGACGAACACCCGTCGAGGTTTTTGCGTTGCCATAAATAAAATTGTCAATTACCGCATAGGCATCCAACTGCGAGGACAGCATTTTGCAAAAATGAACGCCGTCAACGTTTTCCCAAATTTGCATGGCTCCAACGGTAATGCTTTCTATTTGTTTGAAGGAAAGTCTCATACTGTGTCTCCTTTTAATTAACCAACTTTGGGCAACGTCACGTCCATTTTGCCAATGTTAGAAATAACGATCACCGTATCCAAAGCCATACCGTCTGTGTAAAGGATCATTTGAATGGTGCAGGTGTTTTTTTCTATGGTGATGGTAACGTCTTTAAAGCTTTCAAACTCAACGCCTTCTTTTTGGCGGTAGACGTTTTTCTCACCTTCCACCTTTTCGTAGTTCTCAGGGGTTATCAGCTTTTTGAGCATTTCGTTGTCTTGAAGATTGCCAAAGAGATCGTTCTCGCTTATATCTTTTTCTGTTTTAGTCCATCTTCCGCTATCGTCCTTGGAGTAGGTGTAACGCTTATCACCAACCGTTTCGATGTAGGATTCCGAAATAAAAGTGCCTTGCGGAATATGCTGAATATTTCCGTCCACCTCACAGGTTAGGGCAACCGCACCGAAAATCGGAATGCCCGAAAGTGTAATATCCATTTGAAAATTCTGCTTTCTTGCAATCTTGAGCGCGAATCTTTCAATGGGATGGACCGAGCTCCAAAGCACGATGCCAACAACCGTAGCGATGAGCAAAACGGCGGCAAGAGCCGCGATCAGGATTCTTTTGGCGTTTTTCTTTTTTATAATTTCCGTAATTTTGATTATGACTTTTTTATCTTTTGTCTTTTTTGTGATTTTTGTAGTTTTCTTCATTTTTTCTCCAAAGTTTACGTAGGATGTGCTTATTATAACATAAATTTTAATAAAATGCAATCCCATAGGCGAAGTTTTCTAAAAGGACAAGTGACGGGAATCAGAACCAAGGCTCGATTGTTTGCAATCGAGCCACAAATTTGCTTCGCAAATTCGTCGCGGGCGCACTATGCGCGCACACAGTTTCTCAAAACTCGTCAACTGTGCCAAAAAGAACCCCCACGCAACCGCGTGGGGGTTCCTTTTTGGAGCAGGTGACGGGAATCGAACCCGCGTATTCGGCTTGGGAAGCGGACACTCTGCCATTGAGTTACACCTGCTTGGGTGCTTTACAATTATAATACAAAATGTGCTCGGTGTCAAGTATCCGAGCACATTTTGTCAAAAATCTTTTTGTCATAATTAGACAGTTCCCGCCTCTTTTTTCTTTCCAAAAAACTGCGGCAACTGTGCCAAAACGATTGCGGTGAACACGAGTGCACATCCGCCAAATTCGCGGGGCGTGAGGGTGTTTCCCGAAATAATCCAACCGCCAAGAGCGGCAAAAACACTTTCCAGGCTCATGGTAAGCGAAGCAACGGGAGGCTCTGCATAGCGTTGACCGTAAATTTGCAGCGTATAAGCCACACCCGAGGACATGATACCCATATAAAGCAGCTGCGGCGCGGCGGCAAGCACGTTTTCCCACACAACCGTCTCGCAACAAAGGGCAAGCACACCCGAAAGGATACCTGCAACCAAGAATTGCAATGCGGAAAGAAGCATTCCGCCAACGGGCTCGCCGTAGCGGTCGATAACAAGAATATGAAAAGTAAAGGTCAGGGCACAACCAAGCATCAAGAGGTCGCCAAGGTAAATGTTGTGGAGCCCCTCGGAAAGGCTGAGCAGATAGATACCGCAGGTAGCAACCGCAACAGCTCCCCAAATGATAACGTTGCTCTTTTTGCCAAAGAACATAGAAACTACAGGAACAAGAACGACGTAAAGTGCCGTAATAAAGCCAGCTCTTGCTTCACTTGCCGAGCCTTCGGGATAGACCGAGAGGCCGAATTGCTGAAAATTTACACTCACAGCCAAAAAAATACCGCACAAAATGCCGCCAATGAGCATTTCTTTGATTTTCACCTTTTCGGTGGGAAAGATAGGTTTTTTCGTTTTTATACTTTTTACCGAGAGTGCTGCAAAGAGAGCCGCCGAGCCGATAAAGCAACGAATGGAATTGAATGCGAAGGGGGGAACAAGGTCGGCAGCCTGTGCTTGCGCAACAAAAGCAAGTCCCCAAATCAGGGCAGCCAAGGCAAGAATGGCACTGCCTTTGACGTTATTAAAAAATTTCATATAATCAAGAATCCTTTTTGAATTTAAAACAAATACACGCTATTATAGCATATTTTGCCCTAAAAATCAATGCTTTTTTCAATATTGTAAACTTTTATTATCCTTCTTGCAAAAGAAAGGAAAAAATGCTATAATAATGGCATAAGACAAGAGAGGAGGTATGCTTTTGTCACAACTGACGCAAAAGGCGATTGTAGAGACTACGATGCGCCTGGTCGAACAAAAGACCGTTAAAAAGATAACCGTGCGCGACATTGTAGAAGCTTGTGGCATCACGCGCAACACCTTCTACTACTATTTTCACGATATTTACGAGGTTCTTGAGTACGCCCTCGCTGCAGGATTTGAGCAGATTGGAGAGGAAAGCGAAAGCTTTGAAGATTTTTTGGCATCTTCCTTTGCATTCTGCGTCGAATATCAAAAGGTGCTTTATAATTTGTATCATTCGGTGGGCTACGAACCGCTTGCCAATTACCTCAAAAAGCAGGTGCGACCGCATCTGTTACGGTATTTGCAAAGCATACGAGGGGCAGAAGAAGATGAAAATCTTGTACGTGTCCTCTGCGAGGAAGCGCTTGTGGGCACACTAATGCGTTGGGTGTGCGATCCGCGCAGAACGACAGATCCACAGCAAATCGCACACGCATCCAACCGCATCAAATCCTATTTTACAACTGCGCTCCAAAAGATTACAACCTATCAACCCCAAAAGGAGAGTGAAGAGATATGAATCAACAAAACAACACAGATATTAGCAGTGCCATTGTCAAAAGCGCAAAAATCATGCACCTTTGCTCGGCTGTCATCTTTTTTGTGGCAGGACTGCTTTTGGCACTCGTACCGGATTTTGAAGATTCCGGCATTTTCCGCAACATCGTGGTAGGAGTTGCAAGCATCATCATCGGTGCTACGGGCATTTACGGTTATTTTTCCAACGATATGTACCGTTTGGCGTTCCAACTCGACTTTGCCCTCGGTATTTTTAACGTTATTTTTGGCGTTTTGCTGATTATCAATCCCGTCCAGCTTTCCGTTCTTTTGCCTACTGCCGTTTCTATTTTGACCATTCTCGATGGCACAAATAAGTCGCAAATGGCACTTGAAGGCAAAAACTTTGGCATTAAAAAGTGGTATTGGGTTCTTATTTCCGCCATTTTAGAAATCCTTGTGGGTGTTGTGCTGATTATGTTGGCATACCACGAGCTCGACGTCAGCGTTTGGATGGGTGTTTCGATGGGACTTGTCGGCATCGTAAACTTTTGGACGACAATGTATACTGTTCGCGTTCGCAAAAACACGCACCACATTTTGTTGGCATTTAACGACACCGAAAACAAACTTTGATTGAAAGGGAAGTACCGATATGTTATATTTGAATTCTTTAGCATTTGCCGCATTTGCATATTTGCTTGGCGGTATCAACGGCGCCATTATCCTCTCGCACTTGGTTTACCGCGAGGACATTCGCAAGCTTGGTAGCAAAAACCCCGGCTTTACCAATTTCAAACGACTTCACGGCTTCGCCCCCGCAACCTTTGGCGTTATGGCGATTGATATTTGCAAAACCATCCTTCCGGTGCTCCTTGCAAAGCTTGTAATGCAGAATGCTTATGGGGCAGGTCAACTTGCCGCAGCATCCGCACTTCTTGGCTGTATGCTTGGCCACGCGTTCCCCGTATGGTACGATTTTAAGGGGGGAAAGGCGGTTCTCACCTTCCTTGCAGGTGTGTGGTTTGTTGATTGGCGCGCAGGACTTATTTGCTTTGCCATCTTTGTAATCATTCTTTTCACCATCCGTTTTATGTCGGTGGCATCCATGAGCTTTGCAGTTCTGTTTCCCATCGTGCTCTTCATCCTCGGATGCCGTAACCCTATCACACTCGTGATTATGGCAGTTGCAGGTATTCTCGTAGTAGCCCGCCACCACCAAAACATCAGCCGCCTGAGAGCCGGAACAGAGTCGAAATTCTATCTCAAAAAGAAAAAGTAACATAAATTTTTTGATGTTTTGATTGTACTTGCCGCTCAATTTTGAAAGGGAATATCTATCTTATGAAAAAAACATTTCTAATGATTTGCGCATTTCTTTTTAGCATTATCATCATACAGAACAGTATGATAAGTGCAAGCGCGCTCAACACAGGATTTTCTGTGGTGGACATTAGCGAAGAGGAGCAAGAAAAAATCGAGGGGAATTTGCAACTCACGCCTATCACATCAGAGCCTACAAAATATCCCGTTGCGTGCTTTGACGTGCGTGAAGACGGAATGCTTGTAATTGGTTGTGATGCGGGACGCTACAAAAAAACGATTTGCGTTTACAATCAAGGTGAATTCCAATATGGCTATACATTTAAATCCGCGGGTACTTTTGGCGTTGAATGGGATGGCGACCTGATTAATCTTTGCACAGTTCGCAGTGACCTTGTTATATCAATTGATGCCAATGGTCAAATTTTGCAAATGTCAGAGATTGAAGATACCTATGCCAATCGTTCCTATTGGGACGATGTTGGGGCAAATGAAAAAAGTGTGCAAGGTCAAACATATGCTATTCAAAACGATCTTGGCATCCTAAATTTGTTTGCAATAAATTATTCACAGTTGACAAGTACCAATGCAGACGGACAAACAACAGTTTTGTATGATGCGCGGACTATTGTTTTTGTACAGTCATTGTTGGTTACCGCTCTGGCATTGATTTTATTGGTGGCTGTGGTCATTTTCCTCGCAAGGGAGTTTTGGAAATGTCGTCATATATTTGAGGACAGATATTGATTCGCATATATTAAATGTTCCCAGCCGCACTTTCGGGTGCGGCTGTTTGCGTATCTATCGAAAGGCTCGCTTTACACAAGGGAGGCTAATAAATAGTTCAAAAAACTCTAAAAATCTTCCCATTTCACATTGACAACCACTCTAAAAAAAGGTATAATATAATGTGGATATTTAGACAGTTACTTTAAGGAGCAATAGATTATGGAAACTTTACTCAAAATTTTGAACGGACTTCACCCCGACGTAGATTTTGCATCGATTGACGACCTCTACGACGAGGGCGTGCTCGATTCCCTCGATATGGTTCGTCTCGTTACCGAGATTGGTATGGAGTTTGACGTGCAAATTCCTGCCGAGGAGCTGATTCCCGAAAACTTCCAAAACGTAAACACCATTTGGGCGCTTATCGAGCGTCTTGACGAAGAATAAACAGGATGCAATTCACGTCATTTTCATTCATCCTCTTCGCGGTGCTGACGCTGATAGTCTATTATCTCGTGCCGCGTCGCTCGCAGTGGAAGGTTCTGCTCTTATCCAGCCTGTGTTTTTATACACTTGCAGGGGTAGAATACCTGTATTTTATTCTCTATACTTGGTTTGTGACCTTCCTAACGGGGCACACTTTGCAGCATTTTGCCGACCGCGAGGATGCCTACGTGGAAGAGAACCGCGCGACTCTTTCCAAAGAGGAGCGCAAGTCCTATCGTGCCAAAGAGAAAAAGAAGCGCCTGCGCATCTTGACCGTAGGTCTCCTTTTGGGCTTTGGTATGCTTGCAGTGCTGAAATATACCGCATTTGCAGTAGGGAATGTCAATAGTATTCTCGGTGCATTCGGTGCAAAGCAGCTCACTGTTCCGTCGCTTTTGTTGCCGTTGGGCATTTCCTTTTACACATTCCAATCGATGGGATATCTTATCGACGTTTACCGCAAAAAGGTGCGCGCCGAGAGAAATCCTGCAAAGTTTATGCTCTTCGTCACCTTTTTCCCACAGCTGTTGCAAGGACCTATCAGCCGCTTTGGGGATTTGCAAGAGCAACTCATCGGCGAACATCCCTTCAAT
This sequence comes from Eubacteriales bacterium, assembly GCA_045658925.1. Taxonomy (GTDB): domain Bacteria; phylum Bacillota; class Clostridia; order Oscillospirales; family CAG-272; genus UMGS1865. The sequence goes on along the minus strand of JAZOVV010000045.1, from coordinate 51,442 downwards.
GGCGAGAATGTCCGCGCAGGACTTTTCCGCGTTGCTTGGGGCTATTTCAAAAAGCTGATTGTTGCCGATACCGCAATGATTGGTATCAAAACCCTGATTGAGCAATCGGACAAGTTTGACGGCATCTACGTTTTCTTGCTGATTTTACTATATTCCGCACAAATTTACGGCGATTTTACGGGTGGCATCGATATTACCATTGGTCTTTCCGAGGCGATGGGCATCAAGCTTGCCGAAAACTTCAACCGCCCGTTCTCCTCAAAATCTACAAAGGAATATTGGAACCGCTGGCACATCACAATGGGCACGTGGTTCACCGATTACATCTTTTATCCGCTTTCTGTTTGCAAGGGAATGCAAAAGCTCTCCCTCTCTACCGCCAAACGCTTTGGCAAAGGATTCGGTATGCGCTTGCCCGTTTACACCGCCACTATCGCCACTTGGTTTTTGACAGGACTATGGCACGGTGCAGGTTGGAACTTTATCGTATGGGGACTGCTCAACTGCCTCGTTATCCTCGTTTCGCGCGAGCTCGAGCCTCTTTATAGACGTTTCCACAAGCGTTTTCCGAAGCTTGGAGACACCAAGGCTTGGCAGATGTGGCAGATGACGCGCACCTTCCTTTTGATGGGACTTATCCGTAGCCTTGACTGCTATCGCGATGTGCCCAAAACCTTCCGCTTGTGGGGCAGTATGCTCACAAAATGGAATATTGGCGAGCTTTTTGAGGATGGACTTACCTCATTCGGTCTCGGTGTTGCCGATTGGTGTGTTATTCTTGGCGGCATTGTTGTTATCAACATCTTTGACCGATTGGGAAGAGAGACCCCCGTCCATCGCCGCGCAGCACAAAAGCCCGTTGTGTGGTTTGCCGCGGTTTGCGCGCTTGCCGTGGTTATTCTCATCTTCGGCGCATACGGCATCGGATACGATGCTTCTCAATTTATTTATCAACAGTTCTGATTTTAAGAAAGGAGGAAAACTTTGAAAGCAATAAAAGCTTTTTTGTGTCGCATTGTTGCACCGCAAAAGAAGCCGACCGAAGGGCAAAAGATCCTCATTTTTGCCACGGGCATTTATTTTTTGCTGTTGGTGTGGGCAATTGTATTCAAGTTTTCTTTCATTTCCCAAATCAATATCAACTCCCCAAAGTCGCTTAGTACACGTTTTTTAGATGGGTTTCGCTTTTTTGATTTTTTTCTTGAGAACGACCTATGGAGACTTGTACGTGGTTTGCTGATTGCCATTCTCAATATTCTCGTATTTGTCCCCTGGGGTATTTATGTGTCCTTTTTCTACGGAAAGGGAAGAGCGGTTGGCTTTGCCTGTGCATTTTCTTGTGTTGTGGAGTGCATACAACTTTTTGCCCGTTTTGGTGTGTTTTCGTTTGAGGATATCACACTGAATACACTCGGTGCGTTTCTCGGTGTTTTACTGTATGAAAAATACGTCTGCCGTATTTCACCGCCAGCTACGCAAAAAGTGAACCGTTTAATAATTCGTATCGGAGCGCCTTTTGCCGTTGTCGCCTACATTAACATTATTGTTGCGATGACACTCTATTTTTCCTGACCGATTATTATAAGGAGAATTATGAAAAAAACACTCATTTTGTGCACCTGCATTCTGCTTATCGCGGTTTTATGCCTCGGCTTTGTGCAAATGCTGGTCACACCTAAATATATGACTACCTCGCGTGACGGTGCGCTCATCGCCGAATATTATCGCGAAACGACCGACCACGACGTCGTTTTTATTGGCGACTGCGAGGTTTACGAATGCTTCACCCCGCCCACCCTGTGGCAGGAGTACGGCATTACATCCTATGTGCGCGGCAGTGCACAGCAGCTCATTTGGCAATCCTACTATCTGCTTGAAGAAACGCTCAAGCGCGAAACGCCTAAAGCAGTTGTCTTTAACGTCCTTTCCATCAAATACGGCAAGCCCCAAAGCGAGGCATACAACCGTATGACATTGGACGGTATGAAATGGTCGAGCAGTAAAGTCGATGCCATTCACGCATCAATGACCGAGGAAGAAGATTTCCTATCCTACGCTTTCCCACTCTTGCGTTACCATAGCCGTTGGAGCGAAGTGAGTGGAGAGGATTGGAAATACCTTTTCCACCGCGATACCGTTTCCCATAACGGATATTTGATGCAAACCGCAATAAAACCAAAAACTAACAGCATAGCGGGCAGACCTCTTGACGATTACACCTTGCCCGAGGTCGGCTTTGAGTATCTCGAAAAAATGCGTGCACTCTGCGAGGAAAAGGGCGTGGAGTTTATCCTTATCAAAGCGCCTACCAACAACTGGAAGTACTATTGGTACGATGAGTGGGAGGAGCAGATTGTAGCGTGGGCAAACGAAAAAAGTGTAGATTACTACAATTTCATTCCCCTTGACGGGGAAATCGGCATCGATTGGAACACCGACACATACGATGCAGGTGTACACCTCAACGTTTACGGAGCAGAAAAATTGACTTCATATTTCGGCAAAATTCTTGTTGAAAAATACGGTTTTGCCGACCGTCACGGCGAGGCTGAACTCGATGCCGTTTGGGCAGAAAAACTTTCCATCTATCAAAAAGAGAGAAACGGAGAAAAGAAATGAAGAAATGTCTCATATATCTCTTGCTTGTAGCAATGGTTCTTTCCTTTGCTGCTTGCAAAGATAACGATCCCCCCGCCGAAGAGGGAAAGACCTACACCTTTACGAGCGGCACGACCAAAATCGCCGTTCATGCCGATGTTGCCCCCATTGTGGCGGCTCTCGGTCAGTGGCTTGATTATGCCGAGTCTCCTTCCTGTGCATTTGAGGGGCTTGATAAGATCTATATCTACCCCGGTTTTGAAATATACACCTATCCTATGGAAGGGAAAGATCTTGTCAATATGATCCGCCTTTACGATGATACCGTAGCAACAGAGAAGGGTATTCGCATCGGTGCTACAAAGGATTCCGTCACTGCGACATACGGAACGCCCGATCAAATATCCGATACCAATATCACCTATGAAGCCGTTGGAATGTATCTGCAATTTTCCCTCAAAGATGGCGTTGTAACCGATATTCAATACGGCTATGCCGAATAAATAAAGGAAAAGCTCCCCACGCGGTGGGGAGCTTTTGTGTTGGTTGTCCCTTCATATTTTCCCTTTCTTACTCATAAAAAGGTAAAAAGGAGGCGATTACATTGAATACAACCACCGAAAAACACGGGGCCTGCGTGCGAGAGGGATATCAGGTGCTTTTGCGCGCCGAAGCTGAACTTCTTTTGTTTGAAGGGAAGGATGTTATTTGCAACTATTACCGACTGCTCGCCGAAAAATGTATGTCATGGGCAACCGAGGTTTACGGGGAGCGCATCAGACGAGATTTCTTGTCTTTGGAGGATTTACACGACCGCGCCCTTTGGCGAGCGCAAAAATATCGTTTTTTGATGCGGATTCCGTGGCAAAACGAGCATTATATTGCCATTCTTTGCGAATCCTATTTATTGGGGCAACGGCAACAAATGCAAAATAGCTATCACAGACTCTCACATGTTTGGAATCTTGACGAAGAAAGCATTTTGCCCATCCCACAAATTTTGGAACTGTTTGGGTGCGGCATCAAGCAAAAGGAATTGCCCTTTGTTCCCGAGGGAGTTTATCCCGATGGCGAGGAACTGATTTTTTACAAAAATCCAACGGCAGAAACACCTTTGGCACAAAGAAAAAGCCCTTTGGGAGACGCAAAAAACGCCCATTGAAAACGTACGACAAAAAGGACGACATTGTTAAATAATAAACTTAAATAAAACGACGAAAAGTGCTTGCAATCGGAGAGTGTTTGTGGTATAATGTATACTAAGGTTATTTTGTCAAAAAATACCAACTCTCCGACCTTTCGTCGGAATAAAAATGACGGGAAACCGCATGGAGGTTTTAATGTCAAGAGAATCAATTAAGATGGTAAAACAAGCCGAACAAGAAGCCGAGCGCATTCTGCGCGAAGCGCAAGAAAAGGCTGCAAAAATGGTGGCTGATGCAGAGGCAAACGGAGCCGCTTTGTGCGAGAGCACCGAGGCAGAAACGGTTGCCGCGGCAAAAGAGGTCATCGTGCAGCTGCGCGAGCGTGCCGAAAATATGCGCGAGCGACTTGATGCAGAAGCAAAAGAGGAGGCCGCGGAAATCGTCCGTCAGGCATCCTTGCGCAAAAGAAGCGCCGAAAAAATCGTAATCAGGGGGTTAGCATCTAAATGTCGATAAGTACAATGAAAAAACTGACCGTCTTAGCTCACAGCTCCGACGCAGATGCCATTGTACGCAGGATGCTCCACCTCAAGTGCGTTCAAATTCAACGCTCGATTCCCGAAGCGGGAGAGTTTGCAATCGAACGCATCGAAAGCGATGGAAGACAAACCGAGATTAGGGAACGTATGGCACACATTGAGGCGGCAAGACCTCGGTTGGCCAAGTACAGCACACGGCGTGGCGGCATCGGCCGTCGCGTACAGCGTCTCGACCGCGCGGCATTCGTTGCCGACGGCAGGGCAGAGCGCGCGTGGGAGGTCGTTGAGCGTACGCTTGCGGTAAAGACTCGCATGGACGAGATTGTAGCCGAGCAAACGCGCAACGAAACCGTGATGCAATCCCTTTTCCCGTGGTTGAACTACGATGCTCCCTTAAGTGAGGTGGGCTCGGCGCACACGGCTATGCAGCTGGGAAGCTGTTCGGTCAAGCTTTATAACTACGAAGCCTTGGAAGCGGCAGGCGCATACGTCGAAGACGTTTCCGATGATGGCAAAACACAATATTTCACAGTCACCTATCACAAAGAGGATGAGGAGGCCGTTACGGCGGAACTTGCCAAGTGTGCGTTCCTCAAGGCGGGTTTCCCCGAAATATCTACCACAGCACAGGCGGCTTACGACGAATTGGAAAGACGCCAAGCAGCTCTTGCGGATGAACACGCAGGTTTGGTTGAGGTTTTGATGGAGCTTGCAGACTCTTTGGATGATATCGAAGTCCTCTACGACGTCGAAGGTACCAATCTCAACATCTGCTTGCAAAAGCAAAAGCTTTATCACACGCAAAACTGCATCGTGCTCGCGGGATGGTTCCCCGAGGCGGCAGAGAAGAGAGTTCTCGAAGGACTTTCCTCATTTGAGTGTGCGTGTGAGATTTCCGAACCCGAAGAGGGAGACGACGTTCCCGTACTCCTCAAAAACAATGCGTTTGCATCTACCTTTGAGTGGGTTATCGAAATGTATTCCTATCCCAAATACGGCACGTTTGACCCCACACTCATTATGAGTATCTTCTATTTCCTCATTTTCGGTTTGATGTTTGCCGACGTGGGATACGGACTCTTGTTGGTTTTGGCTTGCTTTGGCGGTGTTAAACTGCTCAATCCCAAAGAGGGGCTCAAGCGCATGATGCTGATGTTCGGCTATTGCGGAATATCCTGTATGCTTATGGGTGTCTTGTTTGGCGGATGGTTTGGCGACTTGCCGGTTGCTATTATGAATAGCTTTTTCCCACAGTTTAACGGACAAGCCCAAAATACACCCTTGGGACACTTTTTTAACAACGGTGTATTCTTCAACCCCGTCAGCTCTTCCATTCCGTTCCTCTTTGTAGCGCTTGGAATGGGTGAGGTTCACCTCATAGCCGGTATGGCGGTCAATATGGTCAGAACATGGAAGAGTGGTAAACCCCTCGTAGCACTTTGCGAAAACGTACCTTACTGGGTGATGTTCGCGGGTGTCGATATGATGGCACCTCTTGCGGCGGCAGGGATGATTTCAAGCGAACCTCTCGCACCGGCAACCGAAGCATTGCTTCAAAATCTTTCCGGCATCGGTATGTACGTGATGTTTGCAGGCATTGCAATGATTCTGTTCCTCAAGGGAATTGGAGAGAAGACAGTCTTCGCTTGGCTCATTAAGGGCTTGGGAGGCTTGTATTCGCTTATCAGCTTTGCATCCGACCTGCTTTCGTACTCTCGTATTTTGGCTCTTGGACTTGTGGCAAGCGTTATTGCACAGGTTATCAATATGCTCACAAGTATGGGCGCATCGAGTCCCATCGGCTTCATTTTTATGCTCATCGTCATGATTTTGGGCCACGGACTCAACCTCGCTATCAACCTGCTCGGCACCTTCGTGCACGCGGCTCGTTTGCAATATATCGAGTTCTTCGGTAAATTCTACGAGGATGGCGGCGAGGCATTCAAACCTGCACTTCCGGCAGAGGAATATTCGGAAGACACTTCTTATGTACCCAATGTAAATCAATAAATTAAAAAACAAAAAGGAGATTAAAACAATGGGCGTTATTTTTAACATTATCGAAAAACTTTTTAACGGTACAAACTTGGCTATTTTGGGTGCTGCTTTGGCAGTTCTTCTTCCCGGTTTTGGTTCTGCAAAGGCAGTCAATATGGTTGCAAGAGCAACCGCAGGCCTCATTTGCGAAGAACCCCAAAAATACGGTAAATCCATGCTTCTCCAAGCACTTCCTATGACGCAGGGTATCTACGGCATGGTAGTTGCATTCCTTATCATTGTTTTCAGTGGCATTATGGGCGGCGGTGAAGCTCTCCCCATCGAACAAGGCTTCTATTATGTATTCGCATCTCTCCCCATCGCACTCGGCGGCTGGTATTCTGCAATTAGACAGGGCGAAGTAGCAGTAGCAGGTGTTTCTGTTCTTGCAAAGCAACCCGAAGCTGTTGGTAAGGCAGTAATTTCGGCATCCTTCGTTGAGCTTTACGCAATTCTCGCACTGCTCATCTCCATCCTGCTCGTTCTCTAATTTCTATCTACTCGATACGCAAAAAAAGGAGTTAGCCCGCAATGGCAATTAACGGACTGAATAAAATTACCGATAAGATCCTCTCCGAAGCACAGGCAAAGGCCGATAAGATTTTGGCTGACGCCGAGGCGGAGTGTGACCGTATCAACGCCGAATATGCCGAGCGTGCCGAAAAAATCCGTTCCGAAATCTCGACAGAAGCCGAAAAGGGAGGAATGGAATACGTAGCGCGCATTCGTAGCACGGCGGCAACATCCAAGCGCAATTTGCTCCTGCAAACCAAGAGCGACCTGATTGACGGCGTTTTTGCAGGCGTTTTGGAGCAAACACGCAATTTAGAACTTGTAAAATACAATGAAATTCTCATAGGACTTTTGTCCGCGGCTCTTCTTGAGCAGATTGAATCCGAGGAGACAAGCCGTACCCTTTACGGTGAGGAGGAGGCACTCGCCCCCGAATCCTATGAGGTTCTTTTCAATCAGCGCGACCGCGATCGTTGTGGCAAGCTTGTTATCGAAGGTGTGCAAAAGCACCTCTTTGGCAAAGTGTCTGCCGATAAGCTTTCTCGCTTGACGCTTGCCACCGATACGGCAAACATCGAAGGCGGTCTCATTCTGCGCTGTGGCAATGTCGAATCCAACTGCTCGCTCGCAATTCTCTTCGCACAGTTGCGCGAAAGCCTCGAGTCCGAGGTAGCACGCACGCTGTTCGAGGCAAGAGCGTAAGGCAAAGGAGTGCGCAAATAATGGCTGACTATTTATTTGGCAGTGCCAATATACGCACACTGGAAAACGCAATCATCGGGCGCGAGCGCATCGAGAGATTGCTCAATACCAAAACCACCCACGAAGCGTGGGAGCTTCTTTCCGATTGGGGCGTTACTGTTGTTCGCAACGCTGACGGCAACCCGATGCGTGAAGAGACGCTTTTGGGCATTTTAAAGGGCGCATATGACCGTTTAACTGAACTTGCCCCCGATTCGAATGCTCTTCGTTTGTGGCTCTATCCATACGATTGCAACAACCTCAAAGCGGCACAAAAGGCATTCATTCGCGGTATAGACCCTACCTCTATGCTCTTCGATTTTGGCACGGTCCCCGCGTTGAATATCGTAAAAATGGTAGAGACGGGCAACTATGAGGGGCTTCCTGCAAATTTGCAAGAGTCTGCCCCTGCTGCGATGGATGAATATGCAAAAACCAAAAATCCGCAGGTCATCGACTTGATTTTGGATAAGGCCTGCTGGCGCGATATGCTTGCAGCGGCAAAGGCATCGGGTGAAGAATTCGTCATCCGTCTTGTCGAAACAAGAATCGATTTGCTCAATACAATGATTGCTCTCCGTATTCTTCGTATGAAGAGTGGGGAAGTAGGGAAGGTTCTCTTTGCCGATGCATTCCTTGAGGGCGGCAAGCTCGCACACGAGCGTATGACCGACTGCATGGAAAACGGAGAGGATGCTCTCTTGGAACTCTTACGTTACTCGGATTATTCTCGCTTTGCCGAGAATTTCTACAAGAGCGACAGAGCCTTGAGCACCGCCGAGCGACTTGCCGACAATTATTGGATGTCACTCATTTTGGAAAACAGATTTATTCCCGACGGACTTGAGGTTATGATTGGATTCTTGGCAGCGCACGAGTACGAGGTTAAGAATTTGCGCATCCTGCTCTCGGGTAAGGAAGCGGGAATTGCAGTCGCAACTATTCGCGAAAGGATTCGTGATAGCTATGTATAAAATTGGAATTATCGGAGACCGTGACACGGTGCTTGGCTTTATGGCTCTCGGATTTGTTGTTGAGGACGTAAAGAGCGCCGAAGAAGCGGCAAAGAAGCTGCACGCTATGGCAAAGAGCGGTGCGTATGCCACCATCTTTATCACCGAAAATTATGCTGTGCAGATTGAAGAAGAAATGAATCGTTATAAAGATATGCCTCTGCCTGCAGTCATTTCTCTGCCGGGGCAGGGCGGCTCTACCGGTTACGGTATGAACAACATCCGTTCCGCCGTAGAGCGCGCGGTGGGTGCTGATATTCTGTTCAAGGAATAACACCCGACTGACAAAGTAAGAAAGGTTCATCATCAAAATGGTAGAAGGAAAAATTCTAAAGGTCTCGGGACCTCTTGTGGTTGCCGAGGGTATGAGAAATGCAAATATGTTCGACGTTGTGCGCGTAGGTTCCAAGAACCTCATCGGTGAAATCATCGAAATGCACGGCGACCGCGCATCTATTCAGGTATATGAAGAGACTGCAGGCATCGGCCGCGGAGATAAGGTTGTTTCCACAGGAGCACCTCTGTCGGTTGAGCTTGGCCCCGGTCTCATCTCTAACATCTACGACGGTATCCAACGTCCTCTTGAGCAAATTCGTCTCAAATTCGGTTCTAATCTGCAACGCGGCATCGACGTGCCCGCGCTTGATAGAAACCGTGTGTGGCACTTTGTTCCCGCTGTTAAATTTGGCGATAAGGTAGGCCCCGGCGATATTTACGGTACCGTTCAAGAGAACGAAATCATCACGCACAAAATTATGGTTCCGCCCAAAACAAAGGGAACCATTGTTGAAATGCGCGAGGGTGACTTTAAGGTTACCGACCGCATCGGTAAAATCAAATATGAGGATGGCACTATTGAGAACATCACACTCATTCAAAAGTGGCCTGTTCGTGTAGCGCGTCCTTATCGCGAAAAGCTGCCCCCCGTTGACCCGATGATTACCGGTCAGCGTGTTATCGACGCGCTTTTCCCCATTGCAAAGGGCGGTACGGCTTGCGTTCCCGGACCTTTCGGCTCGGGTAAAACGGTCGTTCAACACCAGCTTGCAAAGTGGAGCGACGTTGACCTTGTTGTTTATATCGGTTGCGGCGAGCGCGGCAACGAAATGACCGACGTTTTGCGTGAGTTCCCCGAACTCACCGACCCCAAAACCGGACGTTCCCTTATGGAGCGTACCATTCTTATTGCAAACACATCCGATATGCCGGTTGCCGCACGTGAGGCATCGGTTTATACGGGTATTACCATAGCCGAGTATTTCCGCGATATGGGCTATTCCGTAGCCGTTATCGCAGACTCCACATCCCGTTGGGCAGAAGCGCTCCGCGAAATGTCGGGCCGTCTTGAGGAAATGCCCGGTGAAGAAGGCTACCCCGCATACCTCACCTCCCGTTTGGCACAGTTCTACGAGAGAGCAGGTAAGGTAGTATGTCTCGGCTCCGACGGACGTGAGGGTGCACTCTCCGCTATCGGTGCCGTATCCCCACAGGGTGGTGACATCTCCGAGCCTGTTACGCAGGCAACTCTGCGTATTGTTAAGGTCTTCTGGGGATTGGATGCATCTTTGGCATACCGCCGTCACTTCCCGGCAATCAACTGGCTCAATTCCTATTCGCTTTATCGCGACCGTCTGTCGGGCTGGTTCGCAGGGAACGTTTCCAAAGCGTGGATGGATTATACCGCGCGTTGTCTTAAGACCTTGCAGATTGAAGCAGACCTGCAAGAAATCGTTAAGCTCGTCGGTATGGATGCACTTTCTGCTTCCGACCGTCTCACTCTTGACGTTGCACAGTCTATCAGAGAGGACTTCCTGCAACAAAACGCATTCCTTGATATCGACTCCTACACACCTCTCGATAAGCAGTGCGGTATGCTGGAAATGATCTTCGCCTATGAGGATCGCGCACGCAAGGCAATCGAGGCAGGCGCCGACATCGAAGATATCTGCTCTTTGCCCGTACACGAAAGAATTGCACGTGCAAAGACAGTTGCAAACGACAATTACCAAAACGAATTCAAGGCTATCAAAGCCGAAATCGCCGCACAGATGGATAAGCTGATTGCAGGCGTAGATGCTGAATAAAGGAGGGCAGGGCAATGATCAGAGAATATAGAACCATCGAAGAAGTTGCAGGTCCTCTTATGCTTGTCAAGCAGGTCGAAGGCGTAAAGTACGATGAACTTGGCGAAATCGAACTGCCGGGCGGTGAAGTTCGTCGCTGTCGTGTACTGGAAGTCAACGGTAGAAACGTACTTGTTCAGTTGTTTGAATCCGCAGCAGGCATCAACCTCGCAGATAGTAAGGTTCGCTTCACGGGACACGGTGTAGAACTCCCCGTATCGCAAAATATGCTCGGTCGCGTATTCAACGGTATGGGTGAAGCCATCGACGGTGGTGCACGCTTGATTCCCGAAAAAACACTTGATATCAACGGCACACCTATCAATCCTGCTGCACGTTACTATCCTTCCGAGTTTATCCAAACAGGTGTTTCCACCATTGATGGACTCAACACCCTTGTTCGTGGACAAAAGCTGCCTATCTTCTCGGGCTCTGGTCTGCCGCACGCAAACCTTGCGGCACAAATCGCCCGTCAGGCAAAGGTTCGCAATGCCGACGATAAATTCGCAGTTGTTTTTGCGGCTGTCGGTATCACTTTTGAAGAGGCAGATTTCTTCATTTCCGACTTTAAGCGTACCGGTGCTATTGACCGTACAGTGCTTTTCATCAACCTCGCGTCCGACCCTGCAATCGAGCGTATCTCCACGCCCCGTATGGCATTGACTGCCGCAGAGTATCTCGCGTTTGAGTGCGATATGCACGTGCTTGTTATCATCACCGATATCACCAACTATGCCGAGGCTTTGCGTGAGGTTTCTGCCGCGCGTAAGGAGGTTCCCGGTCGCCGCGGCTATCCCGGCTACCTTTACACCGACTTGGCAACCATGTATGAGCGTGCAGGTCGTAAAATGGGCTCCGAGGGCTCCATCACCATGATTCCGATCCTCACTATGCCCGAGGACGACAAGACGCACCCCATTCCCGACTTGACCGGTTACATTACCGAGGGTCAGATCATTCTCTCCCGTGAAATGTACCGCAAAGGTTATATGCCTCCCGTTGACGTTCTCCCGTCTCTCTCCCGTCTCAAGGATAAGGGTATTGGCGAGGGCAAAACGCGCGAGGACCACGCAGCAACCCTGAACCAACTCTTTGCCGCTTATGCACGCGGTAAAGAAGCAAAAGAACTCATGGTAGTTTTGGGCGAGGCAGCGCTCTCTCCCATTGACCGTCTCTACGCACAGTTCGCAGATGAATTCGAGGCAAGATATATCAATCAAGGCTTTGAAGAGAACCGTTCCATTGAAGAGACCTTGGATCTCGGTTGGGAACTGCTTTCCATTCTGCCTAAGAGCGAAATGAAGCGTATCAAGCCCGAAATGATTGAAAAATACTGGCCCAAGCAGGCATAATGACAGAGGCCAATTCTTACGGAAAGAGAGGTGACAGACGAAAATGGCTGAATTGAGAGTCAATCCCACACGTATGGAAATGAAGCGTATTCAAACACGCTATCAAACCGCACGCAAGGGACACAAGCTGCTCAAGGATAAGCGCGACGAACTGATGAAACAGTTTTTGGACGTTGTACGCGAGGATAAGGCTTTGCGCGAACGCGTAGAGGAAGCACTCGGCAAGGTTTACCAATCCTTCACGGTTGCAAGCGCTGTCAGTAGCCCCAAAATGCTGGAGGAAGCCCTCATCTGTCCCAAAAAGGAGGGCGAGCTCTCCGTCGATTATAAAAATATTATGAGCGTCACGGTTCCCGTGTTCCACCTGCGTGTTCACGCAGAGGGGGGAAGCGATAGCTATAACTACGGTATGGCGTTTACGTCGGGTGAATTGGATTCCTCTTTGCGAGAACTCAACAGCATTCTCGAGGATCTCATCCGTTTGGCGGAACTCGAAAAAACGGCACAGCTCCTCGCCGAGGAGATTGAACGCACTCGCCGCCGTGTTAACGCACTCGAATATATCCTGATGCCGCAGTATCTCGAAACCATCAAGACCATTAAAATGAAGCTTGACGAAAACGAGCGAGGTAACACAACGCGCCTTATGAAGGTCAAGGATATGATGCTCCAAGCACAACTCTCGCAAAAGCGCGAGGATGACGAAGACGAAGAGCAAGACGCATAAAAACGACAAAAAAGTCGAAGCACTATAATGTGCTTCGGCTTTTTTCAAGCAAATTCGATTTTTGCCTTTACAAAATACAAAAGATGTGCTATAATGATTGCAATGTAATTAGAAAGCGGGAAAAGAGATTTGATTAAAATTACATCACTTTACAAAGTTTACCGTTCCAAAAGGCGCAAAAAGGTTGCAGCGCTTAATAACATCAATTTGACCCTGCCCGATGCAGGTCTTGTTTTCGTCCTTGGTAAGAGCGGTAGTGGTAAATCCACACTTCTCAACCTCATAGGCGGCTTGGATAAAATCACAAGCGGCACAATCGAGGTCGACGGCAACGACATTTCTCACCTCAGTGAGAGAAAGATGTGCAACTACCGCAATTCTCACGTAGGATTCATCTTTCAAGATTACCACCTCATTGAGGAGTTGACCGTTTACGATAATATTGTCCTTTCTCTTAATTTGCGTCGAATGAAGGATTATGGCGATGTCAGCATGGCGCTTGCAAGGGTAGGGCTTGCCGGTTATGAGCACCGTTATCCGTCGGAGCTCAGTGGCGGTGAACGTCAACGTGTAGCCATTGCGCGTGCCATTGTCAAGGATCCTCGCATCATCCTCGCCGATGAGCCTACGGGTAACCTCGATACCCAAACAGCCACTTCTATTATTGAGCTTTTGCGCGAACTTTCCCACAATCATCTTATCTTGGTGGTTTCGCATAATACACGCGATGCGCGTAATTATGCCGATCGCATTATTGAACTTTCAGGCGGTAGCATAGTAGACGACTATACCCGTAACGTGGGAGCGGTAGGCGGTATCAGTATTTCCAATGGCTTTTTGGTTTATCCCGAGGGCAGAGAGTTGAGCGACAATGATATTGCCATTATCAATGCAAACGGTGCGCGTCGACTTGTTAAGAGTCGAACGCAATTCGCGCCAACGCAATATAGAAATGATGAGCCTACATTTATTGAAATCGTCAAGGAAAAGCTTAGCTTCTTCAAAAAGATGCGCCTTTCCCGAAAGTTTCTCAAGAGCAAGGCACTCAGCATTACTTTCTCCAGCTTTATGATAGCGGTTATCATGGTTATTATGTCCTTCTCCCAAACCATTATCGCTTTTGACACAAGCAGCGTTGTAGCAAACGAGCTGAAAAAGAATAGTCAAAAATCTCTCTTGCTTGCAAGAAAAGTAGATGACGAAGCCTACGAAAAGTGGGGACGTCATTTTTACTCGGGTGTTGGAGAGAACGATATTCAAACTCTTTACAATGAAGGTTATAAGGGCACCGCTTACCCCTTGCTCAATTATACCATTCCCGTTAGTAATAGAAGTGTTTATTTGGGTTACGGCGATGGAGTCGGTCTCAGTTACAGCCTTTATATGAACGAGGCATTTGGCACCCTTGTTGTGGATGATGACTTCCTCGCTCGCAAATTTGGAGAAATTACTTTTGCAGCAAAGGCAGAGGTTGAGCAACCGTATGGTGTTTACATCACCGACTATCTTGCTGATGCTATTCGTAGCAAGGGACCCACAAGGTATCGCGGCAAGGGTTATGATACCATGGTAGGAAAGTATTATTACAGTAATAGTGCCAACGTTCCCGTTGGATACATCAACGGCATTATTGATACGGGCTACCGTGAGCGTTATGCCGAGGTTTTTGAATTTGTACAGGGCAAAAAAGATTTGACGCAAATAATGGTTGAACTTTACCAAAAGCCTGTTTTCCAACAATTCACTCAAGAAATTTATGATACGCTCGGCTATTGTTACGCCACCGCTCCCGACTTTGTTGAGAGACTTCACAACACCAACATCAGTTATTCCGTACCGCACTATCGCCTCAACTTTAACGGCAAGGAAGATATCACAACGTACACCAATGCAATGGTATATGATTATTGGTATCACTACAATGCCGGCGATTATGAATCTTCTCTTTACAGTTCGTTTTTTTACACTCAAAAGCTCCCCGAAATTCCCGAGGGTGCAAAGTATATTCGCGTAGCCTTTAACACAGGACTGAAGAATTCTCAAACCAACAACCCCGAGGTTGCCAAAATGGAGAGTGCGCTCCTTCGCTTTGACGATAACGAGCCCATCTCCGCAGAGCAGATGAATTTCCTAACGCCGGAAAAGAATGCCAAAGATGGAATCGGTCTTGACCCATACGATGGCTCCGTAGTCAAAACGGGTTCCAACGGTAGAACCGGGGCTAAGATTTCGGATTACATCGAAATCCCCGAGGGCGCCAAAATTACCGAGTTCACTGCTATTTCTTTGAGACATTACGCATATTGCACCTTCTACGATGAGAACAAAGAGTTTATTTCGGCAGAATGGGCAATCGGCGACGAGTTACCCGACGATAGCATTGCTATGAGCTACGAAAGATATAACCAAATATTTGGAACAGAGTACACCACCGAAAATCTCGATACCTTCGTTCCTCACAAGGTGACTCTTTCGCATTATGACTTCCGTGAGACCGAGAATGAGAATGCCTTGTTCACCAAGGAAGTTACCATTGTAGGACTTGTCCAAAACGCTAGCCTTACGCTTTGTGCATCGGATAATATTTACGATCTTTTCAAAAAAGACGGTATCAGAGCATATGGCATTTATTTGGATGGTTCCGAGGGAATCGAAAACGTTCTCGGTATTACCGAGGATCTTGGTTATTCGCACTTGAGTTACATTATCGAAGGTGTTTACACCATGACCCGTGCGGTTGAAGTATTCATTCCCATTTTCAAAATGGTTGCGCTCTTCCTCTGCGTTGGTGCCATCTTCATTATGGTAAACTTCTCCACACGTCTTATCCACACCAAAATGCACGAAATCGGTATTCTGAAAGCGCTTGGTACGCAAAACAACACCATTGGAACCATTTTCGGTTTGCAAATTGGCTTGATCGCAATTTTGACCTGCTTTATGTCAATTGTGGGGTATTACTTCTTCATCGATGCCGCCAACTCAGTGCTCATCGATTCACTCAAGCGCATTGCTTCGCACCGCGTTATGCTTGAACTCAAATTCTTGACCTTCCAACCGTCCATTGCAATCAAAGACTGCTTGCTCATCGTTGTGCTTGCAATCCTCTCGCTTGCATTCCCGCTTATCAAGATCAAGAATATTAAGCCCGTTAAGATTATTAAAACAAAAGAATAAAATAGGGGTCGAATCTCTCATGGAGATTCGACCTTTTCCTTTGTTTTAAACAGTCCCTTTACCCACACGACGTCATCCTTTTCCACCGCACGTGTCAGGCGCAAAAGGAGAACGTACACCAAAATGACCGCTACAATATGAAAAATGATTGAGAATGCGGCAGATTCGACTCTAAACGCGGTTTTTTCTAACAGAAATTGCACAACCGATGTAGAACAAACAATACAAAACAGAGGCTTGTAAATCCATTTGCAAAGCCGCACAGGGGTTTTGCTGATTATCAAAAGGTGCGTAATGCTACAAACTGTATTGAAGAGCTCCGAGACGTAAATGGTAACAATATAGCCCCAAATGCCAAACCGAGGCACCAAAAGAATAACCATCAAAAGAGAAATTGCAGCATCGGCAATATTGATTTTCATCGAATATAGCTGCTCGCCAAGCCCTTTCATCATCGCGTCAGTCGCGGTATCGAGATACATAATGGGAATGAGCGGTGCGAGAATACGAATGTAATATCCTGCCGCGGAATTCGGGTAAAGTGCCGCGCCAATCTCACTCGAAAAGCAGATGAGTACCCCTGCCACACCAAACGAAAAGAGGAGCGAGAGCGACCATACCCGCGATATCATATAGTGAATGTGCCGCCTGTGGTCGTGCACCTCTGCCTCGGCAAGCTCGGGAACGAGCAACCCCGAAAAGGAATACATCAGAGCGGCAGGATAGAGGATAACGGGGAGTGCCATACTTTGAATGGTGCCGTAAGCCACAAGTGCCGCGGCGTGCGAAGCTCCACTCCTGCGAAGTCCCTCGGGAATGAGAATGTGTTGGAGCGTAATCAATCCCGAGCGAATATAAGCCGTTGCGGCAATGGGAAGCGTGATAGAAAGCAGTTTTTTTCCGTCTCCCGCACAATGAACAAAGGCTTTGCCAAGATGCCGCCTTTTGTCAAGTTGATATAAAAGGAACTCCAAAAGAAAAGAAAATATCTCTGCTACCGCACCGCCAAGCACAAGGATGCGGCAAGCACTTTCCACATCTTTGGCAAAGTGGAAGGCCAAAAGATACATCGTCGCGCCAATTTTGACGGACTGTTCAAACACCTGCACGGCGGCGTTTTTCCAAGGGCGTCGCATTGCCGAAAAATATCCGCCCCACGCAGAGGAGAGCGCAATCAGGGGCAGCGTAATTGCCAAAAGTCGCAACGATGAAATCGTGCGTGCATCTTTTAGCCAAAACGTGCCAATCGGCTCCGCCAGCGAAAAGAGCAAAATCGATGCAAGAGAACCAAAAAAGAGGGCATAAGCCGTTGCGCGCCGTAGGATACCGCCAACCCGCGCACAACTTCCGCTTTCCATCGCTTCCACCGTCATTCGCGTGACACCAAGGTGAATGCCCGAGGTTGCCAAGGTCAAGGCAAAGCCGTAAACGCCCGAAAGAATGGAGAACAACCCCATTGCCTCCGCGCCAACGCGCCCTGATACAACAACCTGAAAGCTCACGCCAACGGTGCGCATAAACAGCGACGCAAGAGTTAGTAGCATCGCATTCCAAAAAATCTCCCTCGCCCGTGTCCGCATCTTCTCACCTCGCACAACTTACTTGTCTTATTCTATGAGAAAGGATGGGGAAATAGAGCAAAAAAAGAATAATACCCACCTTTTTGGGGTGGATATTATTCTTCTTTTTCTAAATCAAGTGCCGCCTTGTGCTTTTTACCTACGTGTCGGCTTTGCTCCATAATCGAGCCGCGCACAATAGTATCCGAGCCAAAGCGGTGACGAATACCATCAATCAGGCGGTCGAGCTCCTGCTCGCGCTCGCGCTTTGGGTCGGGGAACATCGAAAGCTGTGCCGCATCCTCGCGCGTCAGTTGCGAGAGCGATACACCAAGCAAGCGCAAGGGCATCTTTCTGTCCCAAAGGTCGTCAAACAGGCGGCAGGCAACCTCGTATATCTCGGACGTTATATCCGTCGCGTGCGAAAGATGCTGCTGATGCGAGCGGTCGCGAAAGGCGGTGTCTCTTATGGTTACCGAAACGCAAGTTGCCTTTTGCCCATCGTTGCGCATACGCGAGGTGCAACTGTCGGCAAGGGAGAGGAGAATCGGGTAGGCTTCTTCGGCAGTCGTCAAATCCTTTGCAAGTGTTGTAGAGTTGCCATAGCCCTTGGCTTCTTCCGATTCGGCAAGCACGGGTGAGGTGTCAATGCCGTTGGCAAAGCGGTGGAGATGTTCGCCCATCTTTACGCCAAAAACAGTACGCAGATCTGCCACGTCGGTTGCGGCAAGCTCGCCAATGGTGCGAATGTGCATCCCGTACAGTCTCTCCGCCGCGGAGCGACCGAGAGAGAAGAGAGCGTGGGCGGGCAGCGGCCACATTTTGGTGGGGATTTCTTCTGTAAAAAGCGTGTGAATTTTATCGGGCTTTTCAAAGTCGCTTGCCATTTTGGCAAGCAATTTGTTCGAACCGATGCCAACGTTTACGGTAAAACCGAGCGTATCGCGAATTTCATCCTTAATCTTTCGGGCAATCTCAATCGGGTCGGGATAGAGCCGCGACGTGCCGCTCATATCGAGGAAGCACTCGTCAATCGAGTAGACCTCTACCACAGGCGCATATTTACGGCAAACGTCCATAAAAGCGCGCGAGCACTGCTCGTAAAGCGAAAAATCGGGCTTTGCAATATAGAGGTCGGGGCATTTGCGCAGAGCCATCGCAATGGGCTCGCCCGTTTTGATGCCATATTTTTTGGATGGGATCGATTTTGCCAAAATCACGCCGCGGCGGCTTTCTCTGTCTCCGCCAATGGCGGACGGAATGAGACGAATATCTGCCTCGCCGTTTCGAACGCGTCTTGCGGCTTCCCACGAAAGAAAGGCGCTATTAACGTCGATGTGAAAAACCAAACGTGCCATAGCGCCTCCTTAAAAGTTTATTTTTATTGGGGTAAGAGAATTGGGTCAGCGTTCAGTACCTCTCGAATGATTTCTCGCTCCGAGAAGGGGAGCTTTTCGCGCCCGATGAGCTGATACTCCTCGTGACCTTTTCCCGCGAGAACGAGAATGTCATTTCGTTGCAGAATGGAAACCGCGCAGCGAATGGCATCGCTTCTGTCGGGAATTTTGATGTAAGCCTTGCGATTGTCGCCAAAGGCGGCGGCAATTTCGTCAATAATTTGCATCGGGTCCTCGGTGCCGGGGTTATCCGACGTCAAAATTGAGAGGTCGGCAAGCTCTGCGGCAACCTCACCAAGCTCGCGGCGGCGGACCTGTGTGCGCTCACCAACCGAGCCGAACAGACAAATGAGACGAGAAGGCTGATAAACACGCAAAGAAGTCAGCAAATGTCGCAAGCTCTCGCCGTTGTGTGCGTAGTCGATAACGCAGAGCGCACCGTTAGGCAGAGGGATACACTCGGCTCTGCCGCGAATTGCCAATTTTTCAAGAGCGGCAACCGTCATAGAGAGAGGAACTTGGAAAACGCCGTGCGCTACGGCAACCGCCAGGAGCGCATTGTAAACGTTGTGCTCGCCTAAAAGACGCAGGCGACATTCTATTTCCTTGTCCTCGGCAATGAGGCGGAAGAGGGAATACAATCCGTTTTCGTCGCGCAAGGGGCGCGTATTCTGTGCCAAATAGTCGGCACGCTTTTCTTCTCCCGAAATTGTGAGGTTGCGCAAAGCGGTGCAACCTATGCGCATCAAGGGCGTTGCGGGGTCATCAATGTTCCAAACCGCATTTGGGGATGCGAAATCGGTAAAGAGAGAATGCTTCGTTGCGCGGTAATGCTCAAACGTGGGGTGTTCAGCGCCACCGATATGGTCGAGGTAAAGGTTCGTAAAGAGTACCGTTCCAAATTGAACGCCCGCAACGCGGCTTTGCATCAGCCCTTGCGAGGAGACCTCCATCACAACGGCGCGAATGCCACAGCGTTGCATATCATAAAGAGTTTGTTGCAGTGTCAAGGGGTCGGGGGTGGTGTTTGCCGTTGTGCGTTCCACCGAGCCGTAAGAAATGCCGTTTGTTCCAATATATCCCGTTGGAATACCAACAGAATTAAGAATATGTGCCAGCATTGTAGCCGTTGTGGTCTTGCCCTTGGTACCCGTAATGCCAATGACGTGCATTTTGCCAGAGGGGTCACCCCAAAGCGTGCAGGCAAGCTCCGAGAGCGTCTTGCGGCTGTTGTTTGTCAAAAGAACGCAAGCGTCTGCGGGTAAATTGAGCGGTTCTTCCGCTACAAATATGCGGCATCCGCGCTCGTAAGCGCGAGGCGCCAAGGTGTGACCGTCAAAGCGCTGACCGCGAATGCAAACAAAAACGCTTTCTGCATCCGTGCGCTCCGAGTGGTCGGTCAAGGTTGTGATTTCGCAATCGGGAATGTGGTCAAATGGGAAGGTTTTGCCAAGCAGAAGATAAGATTTCATCGCGCCACCTCCGTATCAAACGAGATAGGGAATCCCACAGGCGTCTTGCCGCAGGCAAGAATGGTGCGGTACGCGAGAACGTCAAGAGAGTCGACAAAGAGCTCATCGTCAAGTCCCTCTTTCTTCAAAAGCGAAAGCTCGGTGCAACCGAGTACAATCTTTTCGCATCCGCGGGAGCGGAGTGAACTCACTACACACTCAAACGCAGACTTATCTATGGGTTTGTTCTGCTTAATTTGCCCATAAATGATGTCCGAAATTATTGCTTGTTCCTTTTTGGTGGGGGTGATGCAAGCAAGACCGCGAGGCGCGCAAAAACGCTCGTAAGCGCCTGCTTTGATGGTTCCAACAGTGGCAAGCAGACCAAAGGTCTCCACACCCGTACGCGCAAGATGCGCTGTTGTCTCGTCAATGATGTTGAGAATGGGCGTTTTGCAACCCTTTGTCAGTCCGTCATAAAAATAGTGTGCGGTGTTGCAGGGAACAACAATCAAATCAACGCCCGCATTCTCCAAGCGGTGTGCCTCTGCAAGCATTACGGGCAGGGGATCGGGAGAATTTTTGTCAAGGATGTAAGCAGTTCTGTCAGGCGTGGTAGCCTTGCTGCTGATGAGCATATCGATGTGGTCAGCGTCGCAGGTCGCGGCGGTGTGGCGGTTGAGCAGTTCACAAAAATAGACCGTTGACGCAGGACCTAGACCGCCAAGAATTCCAAGATAGGTGCAAGTTTTCATCGCTCACACCTCCTTTAGCGGTGCGGCTTCCGCACCAAACCAAACGCGCTCCATTTCTGCGCGGTCGGCAATCACAAAGCGACGCTCCAACTCTTCTGCGTGATTCCACACAAGATTTGTGTAATGCTCGTTGCAGGGAATGAGGTAGAGAATGAGGTCGGCATTGCCAAGCTGATCGGCAAAATCGGTGAGTGCTTGCAGCATCAATTTGTCTCCCGTTGTGGCGGGAATGCGATGGAATTTCATACAAAGCGAGAGGCGCATAGCGAAGGGGATTCTATCGCAAAACACGTGTGACATCACGCCGTGGCGGCGGTACATGCGGTGCGCAGTTTCACTTGCCTCGGTCGTCAAACCAAGCAAAACGGGAACGATAGCACCCGACAACACATCGTTCATAATGTATTCCATTGCTCGTCCCCCCTCTCAAGGCTAAAAAATACTATATATAGTATATTATAACACACATTATTACAAAATAAAAGGGGATAAAGAAAAATAATAAAAGAAAATTTTTACAAAAACGCTTGCTTTTTTGACCGATTTTCGGTATAATGAAAGGTAGAAAAAAGAAGGACTGTAAAGACATGAAAAAAGAAAAAATCTACCGTGTTTTCTCGCATCTGCCCGAGCTTGCTACCGAGCGTCTCACGCTTCGCAAAATGATTGTGGCAGATGCTTCCGATATGTACGAATATGCCTCTCGCCCCGACGTGACCAAGTTTCTTACTTGGAATCCGCACCCCGACCGCGATTTTACTCGCGAGTACCTCGAATACCTCGGCAACCGCTACTCTGCGGGAATGTTTTACGATTGGGCAGTGGTCTACGAGCCCGACTGCAAAATGATTGGCACCTGCGGCTTTACCGCCTTTCACTGCGCCAACGACTGTGCCGAGGTCGGATACGTCCTCAACCCCGAATATTGGGGACGCGGTATTGCCGTCGAAGCCCTCGAAAAGGTAATCGAATTTGGTTTTGAAAATCTTGGACTAAATCGCATCGAAGCACGTTTTATGGAAGGGAACGATTCCTCGCGCCGCGTCATGGAAAAGGTGGGGATGACCTTTGAGGGCATTCAACGCGAGGCAATGCTCATCAAGGGCAGCTACGCAAACGTCGGCGTTTGCGCTATCCTCGCATCCGAGTGGAGAGCGAAAAAGAGGAAAAAATAAATAAACAGGTAGGGGCTGTCTCACGTATGGAGACAGCCCATTTTTATATTTTGTATGTCGCTAAATTAGAATTTGTTTAACGTATAGAACAAAATGCATATTTTCATTTACTTCTTCCAATACGTTTTTTTGAACATATCCTAATTTTTCATATAAATGGCAATTCTTTTCTTCTTCTTTAATTGTTACAAGGCTCCATTTTTCTGCCATATCATAGATTTTTTCAATCTCTTTCAAGAAGAGTTGAGCATATCCATTGCCTTGATGGGTGGGAAGAATTGCTAAATCTGCTATGCTAAATTCTCCTTTTGCTCGTTGTCCAACACGAACATATCCAATCGGATTTGTGTCAAGTATCAATAAATACGCATCAGAATTTTCCCTCTTTAAATCAAACAGAATAACGTCTGTTGTTTTATTTGCAGGATTTTTCTCTTCGTCGTGATATTTTTCTAACAACGGCAAGTAAGCTTCATAGAGTATGTTCTTTACATCAGTTACATAGCTTTCATCTATTTTGATAATTTTCATATATTTTCAACAATCCTCCTTTCCTCTCCCAAAGAATCCGTCACCGTAACAAGAGCCTTGCGCTCGTAGCAAGAGAAGATCTCGGCGGTGTTTGTGGGAGCGGTCTTTTGTGTCAAGAGACTAACAATGGGAACAAGAATCAATCCACCAATCATAGCAAACACGCCCGAGAAGAGGGAATTGCTGAATACGAAGGAAAGCACAGGAATGTTCGCCACGCTGAATACCTTCATCGAAATGAGCAACTGAACGATCTCAAGACCAACGCCAAACACAAAGGATGCCACAACGCCCGCTCTCGTGGTCTTTTTCCAGTACAGACCGTAGAGGAAAGGAGCGAGGAATGCACCTGCAAGTGCACCCCACGATACACCCATCATCTGTGCAATGAGCATATTCTTGTTTTGGTACTGCATAATGGCGATGACTGCCGAAATGACGATGAATACCACAATAAATGCGCGGATGCAGAGCATCTGCTTCTTTTCATTCAAGGGCTTTTTCCTCTCGCAAAGAGGCGCGATAAAATCGAGTGTTACCGTAGAGCTGCTCGTCAGCACCAGAGAGGAGAGCGTCGACATCGATGCAGACAAAACCAAAACAATTACAATCGCAATAATGACTGTGGGGAGTGTGGAGAGCATTGTGGGAATGATCGCGTCATAGTCACCCATTGCAACGGCATCGCTTACGTCGTACAGACGTCCAAAGC
This sequence comes from Eubacteriales bacterium, assembly GCA_045658925.1. Taxonomy (GTDB): domain Bacteria; phylum Bacillota; class Clostridia; order Oscillospirales; family CAG-272; genus UMGS1865. The sequence continues at coordinate 27,897 of JAZOVV010000045.1, read as the reverse complement.
CGCCAAGGAAATAGCATCCGCCCGCCACGACCATAGCAAACACAGTCGAGATAACCGTGCCTTTCTTAATGGCATCCTCGTCCTTGATTGCGTAGAACTTACCAACCATCTGCGGCAGTCCCCAAGTGCCAAGAGAGGTCAAAAGCACGACAAAGAGCAGGAATACAGGGTCAGCACCAAAGAAAGAAGCATACTCCCAACCGCCATTCTCGCCGGTGGCGAGTTGTTCGATAGCCGAACCAAGGCCGCCGTTGTCGCGCAAAACAGCCCAAATAACGGCAACAATACCGCCAAGCATAATGATTCCTTGAATAAAGTCGTTGATGGCGGTTGCAACGTAGCCGCCAAGAAGAACGTAAACACCTGTCAGCGCGGCCATAACAATTACGCAAACGGCGTAGTCAATGCCCTCATACGCCATCGAGAAGAGGCGGGAAAGTCCGTTGTAGAGAGATGCGGTGTAGGGAATAAGGAAAACAAAGGTAATACAAGAGGCCGCAATTTTGAGTCTATTCGAGCCAAAACGGTTGCCAAAGAAGTCGGGCATTGTTTTTGACCCCAGATGCTGTGTCATAACGCGTGTGCGACGACCAAGCACAACCCAAGCGAGAAGAGACCCGATAAAGGCGTTGCCAAGACCGATCCAAGTGGAAGCCAAACCAAAGTTCCAACCAAACTGTCCCGCATATCCCACAAAGATGACGGCAGAAAAGTAGGATGTACCAAACGCAAACGCGGTGAGCCAAGGGCCAATCGAGCGGCCGCCAAGCACAAATCCGCCCACATCCGTGGAATGTTTACGGCAATAAATGCCAATGCCGATCATAATCGCAAAGAATACGACCAATAAAGCTGTGATGATAATAGTGTCCATTTTTCAATCCTCCTTCTGATGGGGTAGAGCAAACAAAAAAGCCCTCCGAGACTGTGCTCGGAGGACGAAAAACTTTCGTGTTACCACCTCTGTTCGCCTGATTCTCACAAATCAGACCTCATCGGGTACCATCATACCCTATGCCTATAACGGAGCAACCCGTTACATCTTACTCGCCGAGTGACTTTCGATGCAAAGCTCGCGGAGTGTATTTCCAAAACGGCCCTGTTACTGCCTCGCACCAAACGGCAGCTCTCTGTGCACAAAAGACGTTTTGTACTTGATTTCCGGTCATTGCCTTTTTGTATTGTGCACCTATTATACCACTTTTTTCGCGCTTGTCAAGTCTTTTTTTGAAAAAATATGCAAATTTTCTTGAATAAGAAAGACTTCCTTTCGTGTTTGAAAGAAAGTCTTTCTTATTATTATAAGGCAAACAATTTAATCGCTTTTACGGCAATACCGTCTTTGAACTCACCAACCTCGCCAAGAGCGAAGAAGTTACCGTTTGCATCACAGAGAGCTACGCGTGTGCCAAGAGGGAAGTCAAGTCCTATTTTTTTGAGATAAATTTCGCATCCGCTGCGCGAGAGCTTTTCAAAGAATGCCGAAAGACGAATCTGTGGTAAATTTGAAAAGAGTCTTTCGGTGGGAATGAGCAAGTTTTCGCGTTCTTCGTCGCTCATCTCTTCCAATTCTTCCACGGTGTGTGCAAGGGAAAGGTCAAATCCGCAGGCTTCACCGCGCTCAAGAGCCGCCATAGCACCGCCACAACCAAGTGCAGCACCAATGTCGGCGCAAAGTGTGCGAATGTAAGTGCCGCCCGAGCAATGTACGTCAAGAATATACTCGCAGGCATCGTCGGTAGGAGTCGCTTCAAGGGAAAAAATTGTGATTTTGCGTGCCTTGCGCTCAATGACTTCACCGCGTCGAGCAAGGTCAACAAGCTTTTGCCCATCTACCTTGAGTGCGCTATACATCGGCGGAATTTGCAAAATTTCACCGCGAAAGCGGGGAAGAATTGCTTGTAATTCTTCATTTGTAGGAATATTCTCCGAAGTTGTAAGAATTGTACCCGTGGTATCCTCTGTATCGGTGGTAAGACCGAGTCGCAGAGTGGCACGGTAATGCTTGGCATCGTGCGAAAGATACTCCGAGGCCTTTGCCGCGCGACCGATAAGCACCACGAGCACACCCGTTGCCATCGGGTCAAGTGTGCCTGCGTGTCCCACACGGCGTGTATGATAAAGACGGCGAACCACACCCACAATGTGGTGAGAGGTTACGCCCGCGTGCTTGTTTACAATGAGCACGCCGTTGGGTTCCAGTACCATAGCCAATTCCTTTCCTTATTTTTGAATCAAAATGTTTTCGAGTTTTCGTTTCTGCACGTAATGAATACCGCCCTCGCGATAGTAGGTTACACTGCCGTCCTCGGCTTCGTCAACCAATTCCACGCGCTCATCGGGTTTGCCGAGAGCCAAAACAAGCCTTGGGATAAGATTTTCACCAAGCTCCAAAGTCTCTCTTACCACATCGGGAGAGAACGAGCCAAGCATACAACCGCCAAAGCCGCTTTCACACGCGGCGAGCATAATGGTTTGGGCGCAAATGCCAACGTCTTTGTCAAAGTTTTCGGCTGTGGGAACAACGTTCTTGTCCGCGCAAATGACGATATACGCAACGGGTGCGTGACCGTCGGGCGGAAGCTTTTGGTCTTTGATTTTGCCCGCCCAACGCGTACCGCCAAGCAGACGCGCACAAAGAGCCGCATCGGTTACGGCAAAAAACTTGAGCATTTGCAAATTGATAGAGGATGGCGCATAGCGCACGCAGTCCACCCAATCGGCAAGCATTTCGTTACTGATTTTTACACGTTCATCAAAGCTGCGATAGCTGCGAGAAGATAATAACAAATCTTTTAACATAATTTTTCCTCAAAAACGAACGCGAGCCGAATAAATAACCTGACCAAGCTCCGAGAAATGACGCTCATATTCGGTCATAACGTTCTCGGCAGCAGCCTCGGACGCGTGCAGGTCGCGTGTTTGCCACTCGATGGTGAGACCCATTGCTTCAAATTCTTCCAAACTGAAATCAAAGAGTCCTTCGTTGTCGGTTTTAAGGATCAAAAGACCGTGCTCAGTGAGCAAAGAGCGATAAAGCTCAAGGAATCCGCGATGTGTCAAACGACGCTTCGCGTACCCTTTTTTAGGCCACGGATCACTAAAATTGAGATAAATTCTATCAAAGGAGTGAGGCAGGAAAAACTCGGTGAGGTTTCGCGCATCACCAATCAAAAATCTCAAATTGTCGGGGCGAGAATCCTTTGCCGCCATTGCCTTTTCCAAAGCAAGACAAGCCACGTCGGGAACGCGCTCCATAGCTATAAAGTTGAGGTCTTGATATTTTGCCGACATACCAACGGCAAAATCACCTTTGCCGCAACCAATTTCAAGGCAAACGGGGCGCTTGTCCGCAAAAAAGGACTGCGGATCTGCCGCAGGCGCGATGGGAGAGGGGATTAAAATTTCGGAGCACGCGGCGATTCTCTCGGCACCGTGCTTTTTTCTTCTCATTCTCATAGTTTTGTTTCCTTATGTTCGGTAATAATTGTTTGTATCAAAGGTCGCTGAATTTACGACCGTACATATAACCGCCAAAAATAGCGGCAGAATAAAAAACTGCAAAGAGTAGAGCAAAGGGAAACGGTTGAAAGAAAGTATACTCAACTACGCTTTCAACGCCCATTACACCATTGCAGAAGGCTGTAACTGTTGTTAGTATAAGAAAAGGATTGGGTTTGAAAAGAGATCCAATCAATGCCCACAGAATAGTAGGTGCAACAGAGCACAAGAAAATTTCCTTGGGTGTTTCCACGCGAAACTCTCTTTTTCTTCCTTCCCATTTGAAAAAGAAGAAAAGTGTTATCATTGCTCCAACGCCGCCAATGATTCCAAAAAGTATGTTTTCGATATTTCTCGGAACAAGATTGCCGCGAATGATATACAACGGGATGGATCCGATCAAAAAACCAACCCAAGCAGCGCCCCAAACCTTGAGCAGATTTAAGCCGATTGCTGATAAGTGTTTTTTCATAAAGTTCTCCTTTTTTGATGGATTACCTTTATTATATCAAAGAAAATAAAAAAATGCAACCGAAAACCAAATATTTTGGCAGATTTTCTCGCGTATATTGACATTTTTCGACAGCGGGTATATAATGAAGAGGATATTGATATGCAATATAAAAGCGACCTCGGGATTACCGGGTCGCATTTATATGCAATGTTCAATTATTGCTCGGTTGCGTTTTCTTCCAAGAACTTTACAACGTCGCCAACGTTTACGAATTTGAAGATGTCCTCGTCTTTAATTTCAACACCGAATTTATCTTCGCAAATCATAATCATATCAGCAAGCTCGATAGAGTTGACACCAAGGTCATTTGCGAGGTCGGACTCAAGAGTGATTTCATCAGGGTTGAGTTGCAGCTCTTCTACGAGCAGGTTCTTCAGAGTTTCAAACATAGTTTTATGTCCTCCAACAAATTTTCTTTTTGGGGTGAAATAGGCGCCTTCGCGCCGCCTTGTACATTATACAATAAAAAGTTGATTTTGTCAAGAATTATTTTCCGTTTTTCGGCAAAAGTATGGCATTTTCGACTGTTTTTTACATAATTTTAGATAAAAGGAGGTGTTTTTGTGCATATTTTTCATAATAGACCGCTTGCATTGTCTTGTTGCACCTTTGCCGCGGTGGCAGTTTTGGCACAAACGATGTCCGCATCAGTTCAAATTATATGCATTATAGCCTCTGTTTTATCCCTTCTTGTCCTAACTTTTCTGTTTTTTAAAACCAAGAAGAAAAATCTTTTTCTCGGTGTTTTCATTCTTTTGGCTGTTATTCTCGCGCTCGTTTCTTCATACTTTTTCTTCAACGTGCGCTATCAAAATTGGCAGGCGCGCATAGGGGAAGAATGTATTGTGGAAGGCGTTGTGCTCGAACGCGAAACGGGCAAGCCCTACCAAAGCACGCTCATAGCCGAGGTTCACAAAATCAACGGCAAGCCTTGCCTCGCCGACGTGCGTTTGCAATTCCCATATGCGAGCTCCTTGCAGGTGGGTGACCGTTTCCGCCTTTCGGGCACAGGCGCGCCTTTTGAAACCCAATATATGGAGAATGAAGAAATCAATTCCCTTCGAGACGGAATTCTTCTTTGCATCACAAATGAGGATATGGAGAAATGCGAATTGTTGGAGAGCGGCAAGTTTTCCTTGCGCGCAACGCTTTCGCGTTGGAACTTTGCAGCTTCCTATCATCTGGAACAAATTATCGGTGGGGAAGCAGGCAAGCTTGCCTCGGCACTCCTCTTTGGAACGCGCGACCACCTCTCGGGGGATACCTCACTGCATTTCCGCCGTGCGGGCGTTTCGCATCTGTTGGCACTCAGCGGCTTGCACGTATCCATACTCATTGCTGCATTGGAGCTTTTCTTAAAGCTCATTTCCTGTCCCAAGCGTATTCGCGCAATTTCTGTGTTTGTCATTGCGTTTGGATATCTTTTCTTTACGGGTGCGTCACCCTCCATCGCACGTGCCGTACTGATGTTGGGAGTTCTCACACTCGGCTACTATTGGAATACCGATTACGACCCATTGACCTCTGTCTGCACCGTTCTCGCGCTATTGCTCCTCGTTTCTCCCAATGCCGTTCTCGATATGGGAATGTGGCTATCCTTTGTTGCTGCGGCATCCATTTTGATTTTCTTGCCTGCGTTTGACGTTGTGCAAAATTTCCTCTATAACAAGCTGACAATTTCACCAAAGCTGATAAAGGTGATTTGCGGAGCAATTACTGCCGTTGTTGTCGGTCTTGCGGCAAATCTCGCGCTCTTATATCTGCAAGCGGTGTTCTTTGGCGAGGTCTCTCTCGGCTCTGTGCCTGCAACGCTGGCACTGTCTATTCCCACAACGCTATTGCTTGTTCTGTCTGTTATCACGCTTATCATTCCGCAAATCGGCATCGTTACCGCCTTTGTGGGGAATATTATGCTCACCGTTACCGAATGGTTTTCAAATATCGAAGGAATCCTAATGCCCTTGAACGATACGTTCTCACAACTTTGCGCGCTTGCAGTGTTGCTCAGCCTTGTTTTTGTTGCGGTGGCAAAGCTCAAAAGGGTAAAACGGTGGTGCTTGGTGCCGCTTGCTTTGACTTTTATCACAATTTTGACATCTCTTTGCGTCACGTATCTACCAAACCGCGGAACCTCTTTCTCATTCGTTCACGCAGGCGGTGGAGATTTGATTCTGTTCACCAACAAGGATAAGAGCGTGATGGTCGATTTTTCCGACGGTACGGCAGGCGGCGGTGTACAACTTTTGGGCATTGCAAACGATTTGCGCTGCACCGAGCTCGACGACCTAATCTTAACACATTATCACAATCGCGATACTTATTTTATCTATTCAATGGCAAAGCGTATACGTGTCAAAACCTTACATTTGCCGCATCCCAACAGTCAAGAAGAGCAATCGATTGCCAATCAACTTATCAAAGAGGCAGAAAGGCACGGAATTGCCGTTGTTTTCGGCACAGAGAATCTTGCGATTGACGATTTGAAAATTCTCACAAGCGAACACCAAACCATGCCGAACGAGCGGCACGATGCGCTCCTGTTCAGTGCCGAGGTTGGTGGGGAAGTCTTTACCTACGTCAACGGCTCACTCCCCGAGTCATTACTTGTCAATCAAATGCACGATATGATGAATGCCGCCGACTACGTCATTTTGGGAGAAACGGGCTTTTCCAACTCCGAAAGCACCGTTATCGAGCACTCGTGGAAAGTCCATAAAGCGGTTTTTATCACCGATGAAATGCTGCTTCGCTTCATCGCCGATTACAAAAACACGCTCAATATCAAGTATGTCCGCGAACCCATTACCTTTTTTGTAAAATAAGCCTTGTTTCTGTGTCGAAACGAGGCTTTTTTCATATACTGACAGTGTATCGATAGAAGCGGGGGGACAGCAATGGGAAAGACAGTTATAGCCGTTTTGGGCGGAGATAAACGAATGGATTTTGCCGCACGCGAGCTTGTGCGCCTTGGGTATGACGTTTGCGAATGGGGGAGAAGCGATGGCGATGATGCCGCCGCTTTTGCCAAGATTGCCAAGGAATGGCTTGCGGATGTTGATGCCTTGATGCTCCCACTGCCCACGTCGCTTGACGGAATTCACCTCTCTTTGCCTCTGTGCCAAGGCGAAGAGAAATTGCGGATGGAAACGCTTTTTTCGGCAGCACCCGATAAGCTGTGGCTCGTCGGCCGTTTGAGTGAAGCATTGCGCCTGCGCGCCGACAGAGAGGGAATTTGTTGGATAGACTATTTTGAAAGCGAGATTTTACAGCTCAAAAACGCGCTTCCAACCGCCGAGGGAGCCATTGAGATTGCCTTGCGCGAACTTCCCGTAGTTCTTGACGGCTCAAAGGTCTCAATTATTGGCTTTGGACGAATTGGAGAAGTCCTTTCACACAAGCTCAAAGCATTGGGGGCAGAGGTAACCGTTTGGGCGCGCCGCCGCGAGGTTTGTGTGCGTGCCGAGCTCTTGGGGCATTCTGCCAAGCAGATTGCAGGAGAAGATTCTCTTTCTTTCGATACAAATACACGTGTTATTTTTAATACAGTACCGAGTCGGCTCATCTCACGCACCGTACTCCAAAGACTTGGGCGAAATTGTATTATCATCGACCTTGCATCCGCTCCGGGCGGAGTGGATTTTGAGACTGCGGCAGAGCTGGGGATTCGCTCTGTTTGGGCAACTGCGCTCCCCGGAAAGTGCGCGCCCGAGAGCGCGGGGATTATTCTCGGACAGACCGTTCATCCTATTTTATTGGACGCCTCACAGCGTTCCGACTTTTGAGAGAGAGGAAAAGGGTAAACGCTATGCTTGGATATGCTTTGTGCGGTTCATTTTGCACGCACGCACAATCGCTCAAAGAACTTAAAAATTTAATTGCGGCAGGCTACGAGGTGCAACCCATCGTCAGCGAAACCGTTTACAGTACAGATACACGATTTGGAACGGCGCAAAAGTTGAGAGAGGAGCTCGAAACTATTTGCGGCCGTCCTATCATACACACCATTCCCGAGGCAGAGCCGCTTGGCCCCAAGCTCTCGCTTGATGCCCTTATTGTTGCGCCCTGCACGGGGAATACGCTTGCCAAAATGGCAAACGGCATTACCGATACGGCGGTTTGTATGGCGGCAAAGGCGCATCTGCGATGCGACAGACCAATGATTTTGGCACTGGCATCCAACGATGCGCTTTCGGCAAATCTCAAAAACATCGCCACAATGCTTTCACGCAAATGCGTATACTTTGTGCCAATGCATCAAGATGACCCCGAGAAAAAACCACACTCGCTCGTAGCGGATTTTTCACTTCTATTGCCAACTCTTGAGGCAGCTTTTGTGAGCAAGCAATGCCGTAAGCTGTTCCTATAAAGATAAAAAGCACGGCAGACGCTTTGGTCGGCCGTGCTTTTTTGCATATCCCGAGGATAGATGACATAGGTTGTAAAAAAAGAGAAAAGGGAAGAACCGATGAAACGAAAACGCTTTTTGATACAACCACTCGCCCTCATTTATCTGCTTTTTATGTTTTTTTGCGATAAGAGCGGTCTTGCAGCAATGAGCCTTTTGGCGGCGGCTTTGCACGAGCTGGGGCATCTTGCAGCGGCGAGGTTTTTAAAAATCCCCATCGGTTGCATGCGCTTCGATTTACTCGGCGCGCGCATTGACGTCAAAGGGCGCATCCTATCCTATGGCGAAGAATGGCTTTTGTGCGCCTCGGGCCCCTTGTCAAGCCTTGCTTTTTCGCTTGTCGGTTCATTCTTTTGGTCACACGGCGCTCTTGCCATTGCATTCTCCTGCGCCTCACTTCTATTGGGACTGCTCAACCTTTTACCCATTCAAACCTTCGATGGCGGAAGAATGCTCGAGTGCGCGCTTCTATCCTTTACCACGCCGCAAAAAACGGGCTTGATTTTGCGCGGTTGTACCTTTTTGTTTTTGTGGCTTTTGTGGGCATTTTCGGCTTACCTAATGATTAAAATTGCCGATGGAATCTCCCTCTTTTTCTTCACGCTCACACTTCTTGCACGATTTTTTGAAGGGAGAGTGCCGCAAAAAGGAAAATGAGCCTTGTATTTTCTCTTTGAAAATGGTATAATAAAGATGAAACTAAGCTAAGGAGAAAATCAATGCCTTTTGTGATTCTTTTTTGTGCCGTTCTCGTTTTGTTCGCGGCGGCTTTGCTCATCACCCATCGCATTATGCGCAAAAAATTTGGGCGCGGGGAATATCCCGCCTATCCCGTAGCCGATTATTTTTACGACTGTTATAAAGATGCATATCCCCGTCGCAACGTTTCCTTTTACTCGGGCAAAAACCGTTTGCAGGGCTATATTTTTGGTGAAGAAAATACCAAAGGACTCCTCGTGTTTGCACACGGCATCAACTCAGGGCACGAAAGCTATATACAAGAAATTCTTTGGATGGTCGACCGCGGTTGGCGCGTTTTCACATACGACGCCACAGGCTCTTGCACAAGTGAAGGCATTGGCACAACAGGGCTTATCCAATCGGCACTTGATTTGCACGCCGCACTCACTTATGTCGAAAGTGACGAAACACTCAAGCATCTGCCCGTCTGCCTGATGGGGCATAGCTGGGGCGGATATGCCGTTGCCGCAGGGCTGTATTTTGACCACAATGTAAAAGCCTCGGCAAGCATTGCGGGTTACTCCGATGGAATTGAAATGATGTTGAGCGTTGGTACTTCGACTATTAGCCGAGCAATCGCTCTTCTGCGCCCTTTTGCCTACTTTGAGTACCTTTTCCTTTTTGGAAAATACGCAACACTTACAGCCGTTGATGGCATCAATCGTGCAAATATTCCCGTTATGCTTGTGCACGGCACCGGCGACGCACTTGTCCGCTTTGATAGCACCGGTATTGTAGCGCACAGAGATGAAATTACAAACCCCAACGTTGTCATTTATCCTATGAGCGACGCTGGACAAGACGGACACACAAGCATCTTCCACAATGCAAAAAGCGTAGAAGAGATCGCCCGCATCAATGCACGCCTTACCGAACTCAAACAAAAATATGGGGAAGATATCCCCACCGAGGAGCGTCAAGCAGTTTATGCCGACGCCGACCTCGATTTGGTCAATCTTCCCAATGATAAAATGTTAGGTGATATCAATGCCTTTTTGGAGAAGGCGATTCGTTAAATTTTCTTTTTTCTTTTGAGTAAAGTAAATGTTATAAGACCGGCAGTTCCAACTGCAACCACAGAACCGATCACGATTGCGGCAATTGCGCCCGCACCGAGGGTCGGTTTTGTGTTTTGTTCGGGAGATTCGCCTTCTTGAATAAGAGAAATGCTTTGGATAGTGGAAGGTGCAAAGGCGCTTGTTCCAATATCCTTAACCAAAATTTCCATTGCGTTTATCTTGTCAAGGTTAAGTAGCACGCTCGTACCACCTGCAAAAGTCCAGGTTTTGCCACCGTCAAGAGAATATTGCATTGTTTCACTCATACCCGTCAGCCAACCGCTTGTTTTATCGAGCACAGCTGTGGGAGTAGCGGCTTGCGGCAAATCGTTGGTAGTCACCTTGCCTGATGTGGTATAATACAGTGTTGCAATATCAAACACACGAACGTGCGTTTCATTTCCGTGCATTAAGAATACGCTTCTGCCATAAAAAGCCACGCTCGGCCAAGGAGTGGGATAATCACACTCTACCAAACTGCGAAGATTGTGGTAACTCAATCCGTCGTCAGAGGTAAGAACTACTGTCAAGGGGCGTCTGTCAACGCCACTTGCAGAAAAATCGTTGTTCCAAAAGAGCGCAATATCACCCGTTGCAGGCAAGCGCATAACCGTGTTGGTAGCGCTAGGGGATTGAATGTCAATCTTGACGGGTTGTGCCCAAGTCAAGCCACCGTCGGTGGAAATGGATTGGTAAATAACACGTTCCTCGCGCGTACGTAAAGAAAGCAAAATATTTCCGTTTTTGAGTTCTGCCACCGAGGGCTCAAGTGCTGCGTGGGGAAGCGTGAGGGCATCGAGAGAGCGGTGCCAAGTGTGACCTTCATCGTCGGAGTACCAAATGTATCCAATAGCACGATCTGAGCCGTACACATCGTTTACGGTAGCGGAATAACCAACGGGCAATAAAATACGACCTGTGGAAAGACGCAGAACACGGTGTCCGCTAGAGGTAATGGAATATCCTTGAGGTTCATCTGTAATGCGTTGGGCATCTCCCCAAGTCAATCCGTTATCGATAGAGCGGCGAATATAAATGTTAGCGATTTCCGTTGCTTCTTTTTCGATGTAAATAAGACCCAACTCGCCGCCTGCAAGCCAAATATAGGTTGGATTGAGCACGTTGAGGCTGCCTTCGCTTTTAATCAAAAAGCTTTTGCCGTCGCCCCAAGTATACCCGCCGTCGGTGGAGGTAAAAGCGTTCAGCGAAGAATCGGATGCATCACCGCCACCCGAAGTGCCAACCTTGGAGGCAAAGCCGTTATAGGATGCTACAAGTGTACCGTCCGGCATTACGTAAAAGTCACCGTCCGCACCTCTGTCGGTCGATTGCATAACGTGACCTGTGTTCACTTCCTGCGAGGAATACGCCGAAATACCGTCTGCAAGGCTCGAAAGAGAAACGTTCATATCGTCAGCTGCATAGAGTTTGAGATAACCGCATTTCATACTGTCAAACGTCAGTCTCCAAGTGTTTTCCCCACGGCTCAAAGTGGTGTTCTCAATTTTCGTATAAGTGATATTATCGTTACTGTAATAGAGTTCAAATGCATCCTTACCAAGATTTTCAAGACCCTTGCCACAAAGCGCAATCGCTTCGACCTCGGAGTGAATACCAAACCAAATGCCAATGCTGTCACCTTTTGTAACGGTCAAAGAGTTCTGCACAAACACTTGTTCCATAGGCGTTGTGGTGGGGGAGGAGTCATCCAAAGCTTGCATCGGTGTGCCTGCCATCTTCCACTGACGGACGATGCGGCGCTCTGCGCGAATGCAGGCAGACAAGTCACTTAAATAAATGCTTGCAGCTTCATCGTATTTTGTAGTATTGATTTTTACGTAGCGCGCTTCCACGCCCGAGAACTCAAACAGAATTTGGCATTTGCCATCTTCGGTGATGCGATTAAATTGAAAACCGCGTATCTCCGTCCAATTTTTGTTGTCATCACTTTGCCAAAGGGTGAAATGGTTGGAACGGGAAGTAACTTCCGCATCGCTATCATATAGACGAATCGCGTTGATAGGTTGCTTATACCCAAGATCTACACCAACGCTATTGTTGTTGGTGTCAACGTAGCAATCTTCGGTGTATGTGTTCATCTTGCCGGTAGAAGGATTATAATCAAGGGGGCAATAAAGGGGAGAGGAGGCAACGACCTCGGGAACGTATACCGTAGGTGCACTTTCCGTACGAGAAGGCATTTGTATGATGCCATCCGAGGTGTCCGACCAAACGTCGGTTATGCGTACGTCGCCCTCGGTTTCAAAGCGCATAGCGGTTATGTTTGTACATTTGTTGGTGTAAATTGCCATACCAACGTAAGTGCCGTTCACATATACGCGAGCATAATCAACGTTGCGTCCTTCGGGCAAATCCACAACGATTTTCATTTCTTGATTGGTGCAAACGGCGCCTGCGGCGCTGAATTCAATCCAACGGTTATCACGGCGATAGCAAAGCGCGCCATCCTCTTTGGCAGCAATATAAATGCCGTATGCATCGCCCGAAAGGAGAGCGAATTTAAGATTTGATAGGTGAGAAAGGGTAGCAGTAAATCCAAATTTGCCGCTGTTGCAAGCAACTACGGGATAATCTCTAACAACGGCAGGGCCAATTACCTTAACGTTGTCAATCAAAAATACGTCATTGATGCTTGCTTTGTTGTTGGTATGAAAGACAATGCGGTCGACAGTTGCAATTCTTTGGTCAGCCCAAACCGAGCCAATCTTCTCACCGTTCACATAAACGTCAGCCGTGTCGGAATTGGCTTTTGACACAATCTTAAAGGAATACCAAGTTTCCTTTTGCATATCTTTTTTAGCAGTTGCCACCCATTTTGTTTGGGGATTGTAGTATTTGAGTGTAGCACTGCCGTCCCCGTTGGGGAAGATACCAAGGTTCACTCTTTTTTGATTGGTTGCAATACCGTCCTTGCAAATGCCCAAAGCGTTCGCGCCTGAAACACTTTCGAGGTAGTAGTCAAAGCAAAGCTCTACGTCAGCAGCAGACGCAAAGGTTTTGGTTACGCGAGCGGGATTGGCATATTCAGTTGAATTATCCTCAATGCGCATAGCGTTATCTCCTTGTGCTTTTTTTGGAGCTGCGACAATCTTAACGCCCGCATCGGTGCGACCAATGGGTTCAACCGTCCATCCGTCGGGCTCCAAACCGATGGGCAGGCCGTTAAAATCTTCATCAACGGCAGCGATTGCCGATTGGGAAGCAGTGCTTGCGAATGTTGTTGGAACCATTCCAAAAAGAATAAAAAGGGCTAAAAATAGCGATAAAATCTTATTTTTTAGTTTCATTTTGATTTCTCCAAGGCAAAGTTTAGTTTGGAAAGGATACGTTAATAAATTTATTATATCATATCAAAATGGAAAAGTAAATAGAAAAGCGAAAATACATCATCAAGGACTTTGCCACTATGGGGCAATATTTCTGCGCGCGCCGCCTGTGAGCGAGCTCCCGTCGGCTTTGCTTGAAATGCGAACCTTATTCTGCAACTGCGTTGCAGAGCAAGGTCGAGTCAAACTTGATGGTCTACCACGCAAAAAAGCCACCCAAAGGGGTGGCTTTGCGTGGTGGACCATCAAGGACTCGAACCTTGGACCGACCGGTTATGAGCCGGTGGCTCTAACCAACTGAGCTAATGGTCCGTTGGCTCTTTATATTATATCTTATCGTGAGCCAAAAGTCAAGGGCTTTTTTTCTTTTTTTGTATATTATTTTTTATAGGTCTCCTATTTCACTTGTATTCGACAAGAGAAGTATGGTATGATGAGGACAACCCATATCAAAGGAGAAGGATTATGAAAAAAATCACTATTGTTTGCCTGCTTTTGTGTCTGCTTCTTGGCTCTTGCGCGGATGGGAGCGGTGGGGAAGAGCCACAAGTGCCCACTACACCTCTTGATACATCCGACCCACTTGACCAAATCGCTTTAGATGCAGCCGAAGCGCGTGCGACGTATTATCAAATGCTTGTTTCGGAATTACAAAAGGAAATTCTTTCCCTCAAGGATGCTTACGCATCCGAAAGAGTAGAGTATGAATCGCGCATAGAAGAGTTGGAAATTGCTCTCGGTGTTCCCGAAGCCGCACCGCAATCCGATTTTCAGTACACAACAAAGGAAGGCAAAATCACCATAACCGCCTACGTTGGCAAGGAGAAGGTTGTTTCCGTCCCCAAAGAAATCGGCGGTTGTCCCGTAACGCACATTGCCGATACTGCTTTTGAAAACAATTTAACCATAGAAAAGGTTATTTTCCCCAAAAGCCTTGTGAGCATCGGTTGGTTCGCCTTTCGCGGATGTATTGCATTGAGTGAGGTCGAAATTCCCGCAACCGTTACCAAAATCGAGTACGGTGCTTTTGAAAACTGCAATGCCAAGCTTACCTTTCTTTGTCAATCGGGTTCCTATGCCGAGGAATACGCCCAAAGCTACGGTTATGCAACCAAAAAGCCATAAGAACAACGAGCAAGAACTTCGGTTCTTGCTCGTTTCTTTATTATATTCGCACACTGGCCCCCAAAGGCAGGGAATAAATGCGCATTTCATCGGGAGCGCGACCAAGCAGATCACGTACCGCTTCGGCATAGCAGGCGAGCTGATGCCCGTGAACCTTGCCCAACCGTTTGGCAAGGAGTGCGGGATTGGCACGTTCCTCATTGCTGATGCGGTCGGTCTTGTAGTCAACAAGAATTAGGCGTTCGTCGGGCATTATCAAAAGCAGGTCGATAGAGCCCTGCACAAACAAAGTCTCATCACCCAACTGTGTGGCAAGTGCTTCATTTTGTGTAAGTGTGCGCATCGGCGTCAAAACACCGAATTTCAATTCTCGTTCAATCTTGGTAGCCGACTTGATGAGATCCATCAAGTCACTCTTGCAAAATGTCCGCAGTTGCGCAAAGTGCAAAATATCTGCCGCGCGGCGGCTCATAAAGCCGTCCTTTACCAACTGCTCGGCTTCTTCCTCGGGGGAAGTCGCCATCAGGCGTTCATAGTTACAGAATTGCAAAAATGCGTGTGTTGCACTGCCGACCTCGGTGGCACTCGGCAGCTCCCCCGCTTGCAAAAGGCTATCAAAAGGTTGTGTCGCATTTTGCAACAACTCAATTTGCGCCATCAGCGCGCTTTCTTCATCCTCTTCGTCGCGAATCGTATCCAACAGATTGGCACGCAATTTGGATGCCGCCGCTTTGGTGGGGAGTCCTTGCAAAAATGCATAAGGATATTCTGCTTTTCCTTTTGCGCGGTAAATAGCGGCGTAACGCTCGGCTACGGGCGAGAGAACGACATCCTTATCGGGCGCAGTCGCGCCGACGGAGATAGGAAGTCCGCGCTCGACCTCACCGTAAAGGGGATGCACCACCGTTAATGGCAAAGAATCCGAAAGAGAACCGCCCTCATAAAGAGCCGCGAGAATCCAAGAAAGCATATTGGAAGCGCCGAGAATGGATGCGCGGTTGCCTCTGCGAATGAGAGAGGCATTGGTCATTGCGGTTTCCCATTTACCCGAAAGTGTTCCGCTGACGTACATTCTCTCTCTTGCGCGCGTGAGCGCAACGTAGAGTGTACGGATGGATTCTTCCACCTGTTCTTCGTCTACCTTGAGTGAGAGAGCCGCACGCAGGGCAGTATTCTCAAGGTTACCCGAATCTTCATCATAAAGGCGGCAGGCAATGCCGACTTCGCGGTGATAGAGCAGGTTTTTCTTAAGGTCATCCTTGTTAAAGGGAGAGCCCGTAGAGGATAGGAAAACTACGGGAAATTCAAGCCCCTTTGAGTGGTGAACCGTCATGACAGTAACAGCATCTTCGCTCGTGCCAAAGCCTTCTCCCGAGAGCTTGTCGCCCTCAAGGAGCTTTGCAAAGTGAGAAAGAAAGCCGTAAAGACCGCAAAAGGCATTCTTTTGATAAATGCGTGCCTGCTCGTAAAGATAGAGGAGCACGGGCTTATCCGAAAGATGTGCTACGCGGTCGTCTTGGTAGAGCAGGCGCAAAAAGCGGTCTGCAGGTTGTGCATCTGCCAAGCGGCGCATTTGGTCAAGCCAAGAGAGAAGGGTGGAGCATTTTGCACAAAGTGGATGGCTTTCATCCTCTGATACGGTCAAAAGTCCGTCGTAGAGTGCGGTAGAGGACTCGGAAGATGCACGAATTTCGCAGAGCTCTTCCAAATCAAATCCGCCGAGAGGCGAGAGTAAAAACTCCGAGAGCGGCAGATCACGCCATGGGTTGTCCACGCTCTTGAGCAGATTGAGCATATCGTAAAGCAGGGGGTCTTGCGCCATATCCGAAGAGGTAGGCGACAGTACGGGAACGCCTAACTTTGTCAATTCATCGGTGTAGGTTGCGCCGTGAGACTTGTTGCGAACAAGAATGGCAATGTCCGAGGGGCGAATAGGAGCGCCGTTGTCGAGCGTTTCTTCTCGTAAAAGACGGGAAATCTCAGCGGCAACCCAAACCGCTTCCTCGCGTACGTCCTCGGCATCGTCCTCGTCCTCTGTGCGTGTTTTTTTGTGTGGGGGTGCATCAAACACCGCAAGCGTTACGGGAACGGGATGCTTGGGAGCAACAATTCCGTCTGTGGACTTGGAGCACACAAGGTCGTCCTGCGGACGGTACCCGACGGAGCTTTCACAAGCAGAAAAGAGGAAAGAGCATACCTTATTGGCAAAGTCGATTACGGGCTTATCGCAACGGAAGTTGTCTGACATAAATACGCAAACGCCATCGGCATTTTTGGCTTCGGGAGCGGTATGGAGCGGCATTTCGCGCCTGTAACCCGCAAAAATAGAAGGTTCGCTGCCGCGAAATCCATAAATACTTTGCTTAATATCGCCAACCATAAAGCGGCGGTTCTTTCCAATGAGCGAGAAGATGCGGTCTTGCAAATAGTCCACGTCCTGATACTCGTCAATGTAAACGGCATCATAGGAAGCAGCAAGCTCCTCGGCAAAAGGCGTGGGGGAGCCGTTCTCATCGGTGAGCAGCTTATAAAGCATTGCGCGCACGTCGTCGAATTCCAAGAGACCGCGCTCTAACTTTTCGCCAAGAAGGCGAGCGGTGTATTCACTGTAAAAACGGTAAAGAATTTCGGCGGGCAGAGCGGTGCGGCGCATTTGCTCCGAGATGATTTCGGCAGGGAACTGCAAAAGTGTTTGCACACGCTTGGTAATATCGTTTTTAAACTTGCCTCGCCATTCTTGATAAGCGATGATTTCGTTGGTTTTCTCTTTTGATGTGGGAAAACGACCGCTGAGAAAGGTGACTGCCACCTCGCGTGCGCGCGCATAGATGCCTTTTTCAAGAGCTTCTTTCATTGCGCGGCAGTAAGCCATATCCGACTCTACAATACCTGCGAATTTCGCGCGCATATCGGGGGCAGAGTCGAGATGTGCCTCGATTTTTTGCAAAAAGGCGATGTAGCCCTCGAACAAATCCAAAAGATAATTGCGCACAACCGAGCCGTAAGAGGTGGTAAAATATTCGGTATTTGCCGCCTCGTTCAGCTCTTTTGCAAATCGACCGAGAATGTCGACACCCTCGGGCTCTGCCGAAAAACGGGCAAGAAATTCACGCAAAACAGAGCCCAATTTGCCATCACTGCGTCCCGACATCAAGTGGTCGAGCGTTTCGGCAAAGGGATTGTTTTGCAGCTTTGCAAAGGGAGAGCTTTGCGCGCTGTTTTGGGCGTATCGGTCGTAGTATTCTTCCAAAAGCCCGTCCATAATTTCGGCGGCAATGGGGAGCACCTCGGCTTCATCCGCCATACGGAAGGATGCGGGGAGCGAAAGACGCTCAAAATTTGCACGAACTGCCTTTTGGAAGAAAGCATCAATGGTAGAAATCTGTGCGCTACCCAACAAAAAGAGCTGGCGCGAAAGGTGTGCGTTTTCGGGGTCGATTGCCATCGCATCGGTCAATGCTTTTGCAATTCTACCCTTGAGCTCTGCCGCGGCGGCGCGTGTAAAGGTAACAATGAGCATACGGGAGAGGTCTGCGGGGTGCTCGGTATCGGTCAGTTTGCGAATGATGCGCTCGGTCAAAACACTTGTCTTACCCGAGCCTGCGGCGGCAGATACGAGCAAGGTCTTGCCGTCAATCTGCATAGCGGCCTCTTGCGAGGGGGTCCAAGTTCTACCCATCAAATCAACTCCTTTCAGCGATGATATGCGCGATTACAGTCCGCGCGAACGGGGCAAAAGGCGCAAGCCTTTTCGCTGGGCGTTTTTTCGGCTTCGCCCGAAAGAATACGCTCGGCAACCGAGCGGACGGCATCCTGCATTTCCTGTTGCAGCTGTTGCATCTCTTCCATCGTTTGTTTTGTCAGTCCCTTGGAGTAAACGCTCTCACTTTCTCCGTTTACGGCAGCAGAAACGGTCTCATCGTCAAGCAGCAAGCCGCTTCGTTTGATTTCGGTTACGCCTTTTTCGGTAGAGGCAAAGAGATACTGTGCACCTGCGGGGGTGGCATTTGGCATTGCTCCATTGAGTGCAAACAGATAAAGAATGAGCTGAATATCCATACCCGAGCGCACCTCGTCAAGCGAGAAGGTGTGCTTTCCGCTCTTGTAGTCCACAACGCGGAAGTAGAGCTTTTCGTCATTCTCATAAATGTCCACGCGGTCAATTTTACCGCTGAGCAGAACGGAACTACCATTCTCAAGTGTTAGCCGTACGGGAGGCAAGCTGCCCTCGTCGCGCGTGCCAATGCCTTTTTCAAAATAGGTGGGCACAAAAAGTCCCGTGCGAACCTCGCCGAGAATTTCGTGCAGCATTTTCAGAGCCAGTCGGCGCAGACGGGAATACAAATGGAGCAAGCGGTTGTCCATGCTCTCGGCAGGGAAGGGGCAGACCTCGCCAATATAATCGGCAATGATGCGGTCGGCAAGGGGTTCAACGTCCTCGGGAGCGGGAAGGGCCAGCTTGCCGTCATCGGTAAGGGATGTACGCAAAAAATGCTCAAAGACGTAGTGCAAAAACGTGCCGTCGTCGGCATAACTGGGTTGAGAGTCTTTTCGCTCTCTCAATTTCAGCGAATAGGTGCTGTAATAACGGTAGGGACAAAGCACAAAGGCTTGAATTTTTGATTGCGAGAGGCGCAAAGCCACACGCCCCTCGGTTGCGGGAGCTTGCAAAGGCTTTTGCAATTCTTCATTCGAAGGTAGCGCGCGCGCGCGACGAATTTCCGCAAAATCGATGACCTCGGGTTTTTTATCGAGCAAAAACGCTACGCGGTTAAAAGCAAGTGAGGGTGTGCGAGCCGAGCCGTCGGTTTGCTTTGCGTGCGTAAAGAGCGAGAGGAATTCGCTCGGCTTACTCATCGCGCGGTAAGCGTAAAACAACTCTTCGGAGGAGCGCATACGCTCGCGAGATTGCAAAATGACACCGTATTCCTCAAGCGTTTCCTTGTCGGCTTCGGTCAAAATGCCGTCGTCGCTCACCGCGCGGGGGAATTCTCCCTCGCACAGTCCCAACAAAATAGAGGCGCGTACGTTCTCTACACGTAAAGTGTCGGCAGAGCCGATGACAACAGAATCTTGCGTGGTGGGAACAGAACCAAGGTCAGCATTGCTAAATACCAAGGTCAAGGCAGCAATAAAGTCTTCAATCGAGAGCTCTGCATCGGGAAGTAATTTACAAAGTGTGGTTAAAGTATCCAAAAGGGTGGAATAGAGACGCAAGCTCTCGCTCGCTTCGCGTACTTGACCGAGTGCCAACTCTTCTTTTGCGCGGGATGCGAGCATAGCGGGGAGCTCAATCGCGGTGAGGTATTCATAAAGCGCGCGGCAACGGTCCTCCAAACGGCAAGATGCGCGCAGGGATGCCGAAAGAGCCGAGAGCGGTGTCATTAACTGAAGGCGTACGCGGTTGGCGGCAGCCAAAATCTCCTCGGCACGTGCAGAACGCTCGGTGGTAAGACCGTCGGGGTTCATGTTCCAAACGGCATCCAAAAAGCGATTGCCGCCAATGTGCCAAGTCTCAACGTATTCTTCAAACATCGCGGCATCGCGCAACTCTGTTCCGCAAAGTCCCGTTTTAAGGAGCGTAATCATATCGCTTTGTCGCCAGTTGCGACTGACGGCGCGGAGCGCAGAGAGAATAAGACGGAAGATAGGTTTGGATGCAAGGTCGGTTCGCTCCGAGAAGAAGTAGGGAATGCCGTGTCTTTCCAGAGCGGCATCGAGAATGCCGCGATACGCATCAAGGTCACGAACGACAACGGCAATGTCACCGTAACGCATACCGTCCGCCACCAATTCGCAAATCTGCAAGGTAGCTGCTTCGGATTCTTCATAAACGTTCGCGGCAACGCTCAAACGAACAGACTTATCATCGGTAAGAGGTGTTTGACTTGCCGAAAAACGCCACAAATCCTTGCCAAGTACGCAAAGTGCCTGCGACTTTTGGGCTTGCGTGGGGGAAAGCGTCAGGTATTCCACTTCCACGTCGGCGCGGTTAGCAAGGTGGGAGAGTTGTCTTGCAGTGTCACTCACCGACAAAAAATGCGGCAGCTTTGAATTTGCACCTTCGGTGCAAAGAGATACGGTTACACACTTAGCTTGCCTCAAAACCTGCAACAAAACTGCGTATTCGGGTACGGTGAAGCTTGTAAAGGAATCAATATAGACGTTGCAATTTTCAAAATAGCGGTGTTTTTGTAACAGTGCGGAGAGGCGCAAAAGCTTGTCCGAGGGGTCGGAGCCAAAGCATTCCTCAATTTTTGCGTGATAAGCGGCATCGATGAGAGCGAGGTCAGAGAGCTTCTTTTGCAAAGGCGAGCCCGCTTCCATCTGCGAGGCGGCATCTTCCAAAGCCTTGGCACTTACACCGCCCGCGCGCATTTCCGCAACGGCGGAGAGCATCAAATTTGTCAACGTTAGGTCGCCCTCGGCACTCTTGCCGTATTGCTCAAGGAGAGGAGAGAGGGTGGCGAGCGTGTGCCACATCAAAAGAGAGGATACCGCACCGCTGACCGATTCTGCCGTAACGCCGCCATACTTGCAAAAGACCTTTTCGGCAAGACCCGAAAAGCTGACGACTTCAAAAAACAGACCTGCATTTTTGGGGAGTCTTGCGGCAAGGTCGCGTTCGCTGATGTATGCTTGTTGCTCGGGAATGAGCAAAAAGGAGCGCACACCTGCACGAATGTCCGCTTCAATACAGCCGGTCAAATATTCGGTTTTACCGGAGCCCGAGGGGCCGCATATCAATTTTAACATTGTGTGTCTCCTTTCTTGCCAAGGCGCAAATTTCTCAAGATTGTTTCACGACCGCGCCAAGAATAGGCACGCGCCGCAAAATCCGTGTCGGACATATTTTCTATCTCTTGCACAGTGGGGCAGGAGAGAGTGTTTTCATTAAAAAACGGAATTGGCGAATAAATACTGCCTGCTTTTTTGGCGCGTTGATTGTAAGGGCAGCATTCCTGACATCTGTCACATCCCCAAACGGTGTTGGTTTCAAGTAGGATTTTTTCTTCTTCCTCGCTCAAAGCGCCTTTCTTTTGCGAGAGAGCCGAAAGACAGACACTCTTCTCACTCACAATCGAGGGGCAAGCGTTTGCGCAAGCACCGCAATCGGGGCAGAACTTGACCTCTTGTGCCTCACAGGGGATTTCCATATCGGTAATGACCTCGCCCAAAAAGACGTAGGAACCGTATTTTTCTGTCAAAAGAAGCCCGTTTTTGCCAATGATGCCAAGACCTGCACGAGCCGCTGCGTGCAATTCACTAATGGGGGAGTGGTCGGCAAAAGCGGCAAAGGAGTGATTTGGGTGTTTTTTCGCCAAAAAAGGCAACAATTCATCGTAAAGCTCTTTAAAAAAGAGATGGTAATCGCGGGAAACGGCATAGGCAGAGATGCATCGGTCATCATCCTCGCAAGCGCGACTAAAGTAGGGGACAGCCAGCATAATGACGGTTCCGCTTGTGATATTTGCGCGCTCCAAAAGGTAGGGGCGAATGATGCGGCACGCCGATAGTGGCACCGCCCCCACAAGGTCAATATTCTTTTTTTGCAAAAAATTCAACAAATTTTCAAACATCTCTTTTTCTTTCCGACATTTTGTGCTATAATATAACTAATATCACTACTATTATAGCAAAACATTGCTCAAAAAGCAAGATATCCGCTCATTTTTCAATGTTTTTTTCTTGCTCCGTCAAGTATTTATCACATTTGCACGGTAAAATGGCAGTATAATTTCTAAAGGTCAAAACGCGTGGAGGACTCAATCAGTATGCAAGACCAAAATTCACAATTTGAAAACTCATATTTCGATTATACAGGAGAAGTGAAACAACCCGATTACGCCTATACCAAAAAGCAACGCCGTCAAGAGCGTCGCTTGCGCCGCAAACGCCGCGGAAAATCTTTCTTTGGCGCTCTTTTGTGCATTCTTCTTTCTTTTGCGGCAGGATTTGGGGGAGCAATGGGGGCGTTGTGCCTTAACCGTCAGTATTACGGCGAGCAATACGAAGAGATTACTACCGAAAATCTTCTTTGCGAAAATCCCGAATCTGTAATCACACGTCCCGAGCCCGACCCTTCCATTTACGGCTCGGCAGGCGAGGACGCCTTTGCAGTATCTGGTGTTGTTCACAAAGTGCAGGATGCGGTAGTGGTTATCAACGTAACCATTTCGGGCTCTTCTATTTGGGGCAATCCCACCACTTCAACAAGCGCGGGGAGCGGCGTGATTATCTCCGCCGACGGATATATCCTTACCTGCAATCACGTTGTAGAAGGTGCAACGTCTATTATGGTAACGCTTCGCAACAAAAAAGTGTATGAGGCAGCTCTTGTCGGCAGTGATGACGCAAGCGACCTTGCCGTTTTGAAGATTTCGGCTGATGAAGCACTTACCTTCGTTGAGCAAGGTCACAGTGCCGACCTTGTTGCAGGTGAGCAAGTGGTTGCCATCGGCAATCCGTTGGGATTGCTCGGAGGTAGCGTAACCGTAGGTTATATCAGTGCAACCGAGCGTGTGGTTCAGGTTGAGGAAGGCGTGGTGATGACCTTGATTCAAACCGATGCTGCCATCAACTCGGGCAACTCGGGCGGCGGACTTTTCAACCTTGCAGGAGAGCTGATTGGCATTGTCAACTCCAAATATTCCGCCAGCGGGGTAGAAGGACTTGCGTTTGCCATTCCGATTGACTCCGCCTATCCCGTTCAGCTTGATTTGATGCAGTACGGATACGTGCGCGGTGTCATTGACCACGGTTTGACGCTTTTTGACGTCACCAGAGATTATCTGCCGCTTTATTATAACCGATACGGCATTGAAGAGGTAGGCGTATACGTAACCGAATCCGAATATGCTACCGAGCTCAAAATTCTTGACCGCATCGTTTCCGTAAACGGCATTGAAATAAAGACAACCAGCGAAATTAAGGATATCTTCTCAAAATGTAAGGTAGGGGATACCGTTACCATTGTGGCTGACCGCAAGGGTGAAACGATTACCTGCAATCTTATTTTGCAGGAGTACGTTCCCGACCGCATTAAGGATTTGTTGCAATAAAAACTTTTTTTGAAAGGATGAACTGGAATGTATCACATTTTAGTTGTAGACGACGAATCTCGTATTCGTTCCATCATTCGTAAATACGCAGAGTTTGACGGGCACACCGTTACCGAGGCAGGTGACGGTATGGAGGCCGTTCTGCTTTGCCGTAAAAATGAATATGACCTAATCATAATGGATATTATGATGCCCGAGCTCGATGGCTTTTCGGCTTGCCGCGAAATTCGTAAGATTACACAAACGCCTATCATTATGCTCTCAGCGCGCGGCGAAGAATACGACCGCATCAACGGCTTTGAGGTGGGCATTGATGACTATGTCATCAAACCCTTTTCTCCCAAGGAGCTGATGCTGCGTGTAGAAGCTATTATGAAGCGTATGAAAACCGCTCCCGCACAGGCGAATGCCGCAAGCAAGCCCAATCTCATTGTTGAGCTTGATAACGGCGGCTTGCGCGCCGACGTTACCGCGCGTCTTGTTTTCATCGATGGCGAGCGCGTAGATATGTCTCCCAAGGAGTACGATTTGTTCTTCTACCTGCTTGCCAACCGCAACATCGCACTCTCGCGCGAAAAACTGTTGTGCGAGGTTTGGGGTTACGATTTCTTCGGCGACGCACGCACGTTGGATACACATATCAAGCTGCTCCGCAAGAGCCTTGGACGTTACAGCAATTACATCGTTACTTTGCGCGGTGTCGGATACCGCTTTGAGGAAGTATGAAAATAAGCGAGCGAAAAAAACGCAGCCGCGTCAGTATCCGTTGGAAGCTTATTGTCTATTTTGCTATCTTCGTAGCCATAGCCCTTTTGGTAATGTGGGTGTTCCAGGTCTATTTGCTTAATAACTTTTACGAGGTGATTAAGAAACGCGAGATGGCGCGAAGCGCGCAAATCCTCTCGCTTCACGTTAAGCAAGAGGATCTCGGAATACACACCTACGACCAAGCACTTGACGGTGTTATGGGTGTTGCGGTTTACCATATTCAAGGTAGAACAGTGTCACAGCTTTCCAGCGTGGATGCCACGGGGCAAGCAGGTGAAACGCTGCCCACAGAGCAGGTTTTTCAGTTTTGCAAAAAAGCAGCAGAGAACGGAGGTAGCTTTGCAGGCAAATTTACCTTTGGAGGACTTGAGGTCACCGACCACAAGTGGTTGCAGCTTGTTGATAAAGATGGTAAAACACAATCCGGCGGCTCCAATGTTCGACTGTTGCACTTGCAACTTGTCGAGGGAGAGGGGGAAAGTGCGTACTTAATCGTTTTAAACGCAAGTCTGCAACCTCTTTCCACAACCGTACAAATTCTGCAAACGCAGGTTATTTGGATATCCACAATTTTGCTCATTTGCGCAGGTATTATGGTTTTTTATCTTTATCGCCACATTTCTTCGCCGCTTGTTAAAATGAACGAGTCAGCAAAACAGTTGGCATACGGCAAATATGACGTTGAATTCTCGGGTGAGGGATATCGCGAGACGCGCGAGCTTGCCGACACGCTGAACTATGCGTCGTATGAGCTTTCACGTCTTGACCGTTTGCAAAAGGAACTGATTGCCAACATTTCGCACGATTTGCGTACCCCCTTGACCATGATTAAGGGATACGGCGAGGTTATGCGTGATATTCCGGGCGAGAACACCGCCGAGAATATTCAGGTTGTTATCGATGAGACCACGCGACTTTCCGAGCTTGTCAATGACCTGTTAGATCTTTCCAAAATTCAATCGGGTTCGCGCAAGGCGATGTTTGAGGAATTTGACCTGACAGCCGCTGTTGAGGAGATTATGAAACGCTACGATGCCTTTACAGCGCATCAAGGCTATCACATTACCTTTGCCTCAAATGAGCGCGCCACGGTTTTTGCAGACCGAGGAATGATTTTGCAGGTGCTTTATAACCTGATTAACAATGCTGTCAACTACACCGGAGACGACCTTTCTGTCACAGTCGAGCAAGAGGTGCGCGACGGTCGTGTACGCATCAGCGTCACCGATACGGGACATGGCATTGCCGAGGACGAAATCCCGCAAATTTGGGATAGATACTACAAGGTGGATAAGGTTCACCGCCGTGCGATGATTGGCACAGGTCTTGGCCTTTCCATCGTCAAAGAGGTTTTGGAGCTTCACAATGCCACTTACGGTGTTGAGAGTAAGGTTGGATGCGGTTCTACCTTCTGGTTCGAACTCGATATTCTTGCCCCTGCGCTCGGTGAGCGCGAAACAACAGAAGAACTGGAGGAATGACAGTGAAGGATACGGTTCTTGCTATGCTGCGCTGTCCTGTGTGTGCCGCTTCTATGCAAACGGATGGCGAAGGCAGAACCTGCCGATGCACAGGAGCACGAATACATTCGTACGATTTTGCCCGTAGCGGCTATCTCAACCTTACCCGTCCGGGTGATGGAGAGGGGGATTTGCGCGAGGCAATCAATGCGCGCAAGCTTTTTTTAAACGAGGGATATTATGCGCCGCTTTCCAATGAAATCAACGTGATTTTGCAAGGCTTGAACGCTAAAACCGTACTCGATGCGGGATGTGGTGAGGGCTATTATACCAACCGAATGGCAGAGAACAGTGCCGTTTTGGGCGTAGATCTTTCGCGCGCAGGCATCGATGCCGCCGCTAAGCAGGCAAAACAGAATGCCACAGGTGCCGCCTTTGCGGTGGGGAGTATCTTCTCACTTCCCGTAGCAGATGCCGCCTGCGATGCCGTTACCAATCTTTTTGCACCTTGTTGCGAGAGCGAATTCTCGCGCGTGCTCAAAAATGGTGGGCACCTTATTCTTGTTGGCGCAGGGGAGCGACATTTGATGGGGCTGAAGAAAGTCCTATACGAAAACCCCTATCTCAACCCGGGCAGAGCCGATTTGCCCACCCAAATGAAAGAAATCGACCGCCGCCGTTTGTCTTACACAGTCACCGTTGTGGGAAGGGAAACCATCGAGGCACTCTTCTCAATGACACCCTATTATTGGCGCACGTCCGAGGCAGACCGTATAAAACTGACGAATATAGACACCCTACAAACAGAGCTTGACTTTGATATTTTTGTTTACCAAAAAGGAGATTAACCCATGAAGATTTCGGTTTGTGTTCCCATGTATAATGAAAATCGTGTTATCGCGGCGAGTGCCAAGACACTTTCCGAATATATGTCGGCAAACTTTGAGGATTACGAAATCGTCTTTTGCAGCGATGGTAGCACCGACGGTTGTGACGAGACAGTCCGCGCCCTCAATCTGCCCAACGTCCGCGTTATTGGATATGAGAAGAACCAAGGCAAGGGATGCGCTGTTCGCACTGCCATTTTGTCAGCTACGGGAGACGTGAGAATGTTCACCGATGCCGACCTTGCTTACGGCACAGGCGTTATCAAGCAGGTAGCCGATGCCTTTGAGGCAAATCCCAATGCCGATATGGTTATCGGCTCGCGCAACCTCGATAAATCGGGATACGAGGGCTATACCTTCCTGCGCAAAATTATGTCCAAGGTCTATATCAAGGTGCTCTGCATTGCAGGCGGCTTCAAGCTTTCCGATTCGCAGTGCGGATGCAAAGCCTTCCGCGCAGACGCGGCAGAAAAGATTTTCTCGCGTTGCGAGGTCAACGGCTTCGCCTTTGACTTTGAGGCGATTCTGTGGGCGGTGAAGATGAAGATGAACATCAAAGAAATTCCCGTGCGCGTCATTAACCACGGCGAATCCAAGGTGCGCATCATCCGTGACACCATTAAGATGTTGCGCGACTTGATGAAGATGAAGAAGAGAATTCGCAAAACACCGGTATAACCATAAGATATAAGTAGGTAAGAGGTACTGCGTAACGGTACCTCTTACAAAATGGCATTTTATAAGAAAAACATAGCAAAAATATTACAAAAAAGTGTTGACAAACCCAATAAAGTGTGCTATAATATTCGGGTGAGCGAAAATGACCCATTAGCTCAGATGGCAGAGCACATGACTTTTAATCATGGTGTCCGGAGTTCGACTCTCCGATGGGTCACCAAACGTAACAAATCCGAACTATTTCGTAAATCGAAATTGGTTCGGATTTGTTTTTTATATCTGATATTAGCGATTGAGGCAGGTTTTTACAACCTGCCTCTGCTTTTATAAGAGTCCGCATTCAAAAAATAC
>JAZOVV010000044.1:0-2846 GCA_045658925.1 Eubacteriales bacterium | reverse complement strand
CGTGCTCCTTCTTTCTCTGACGCTTTTTCGGTTGGTAAGTTCTGAGCATCGTTTTGCACCTCCTTAAGATTAATCGGAAGCGTTTCACACTTTCAAGCCTGGAATACGCTTTTTACACAATGACACGACATATTATAACCGATTCTTCCCTTTTTGTCAAGAGTTTTTTGAAAATAATTCAAAATATTTTCCATTTTTTTATTTTATATATTATTTAGCATCCAAAACAGCTGCTTCACCGCAGGATTCCCTTTGCCCTTTTTGGTACTGTTTTGTCCAGGTAATGACCGATTGCACCACGCGGAAAAGGCTATATGCCGCCATAATGAGGTAATTGAGGTCGGCAATATTTTTGGTGCAGATCAAAGCCCACATAACCAAGTTAGCCGTTGCGGAAACAACATTGTAATAGGGCGTTTCCACATAGCGGAGCATACTGAGCACCGTAATAACGAGTCCGATAACAAACAAAAAAATGTCAAGCGTTGCCTGTTGCTGTCCCGAACCGAAGAACGGCAAAAGAAGCCAATGGCAAAGCAAGCAACCAATCGCGGTTGAGGAAATAACAACGATCTCACCCTTCCACCCCAGCGAGCGGAGCTTGGTCGAATTGTCGTCGGCATGCTTCTTCCAGTTAAAGAACGAAAACAGCTGCAATGGCATGGAAACAAGCAGGCAGTTGATAACCGAAAAGTAAAGCTCCTCTGTCCAAAAGCCGATACCGTAGAATGCCGCATTCAGTCCGCCTATCAAAAAAGAGCGACGGTCAACACGTGCACTCAACAACAAAATAACGAGTGTATTCAAGGTTGGCAAAACCTTATACCACTTTTGTCCAAACACAAAAGCACACGTCAAAATGGCAACGGCACAAACGCCGATGGGTACCCATTCGAGCCATATTTTTTTGTGATTGATCTTATGTTTCATCATATAAGCTCTCCTTCAAACAAGGATTTAGAAAGTCAACATATTATAGCACATCGCATTCCGTTTTGCAATAGCGCAGTAGGACGATTTTTTGACAGATATGTCCTGTTGGGATATGCAAAACGACAAAAATCGAAAATCTTTTTGGTTTCCTCAAACAAAGCGGATTTTCTCTCTTGACGGGCGGCAGAAAAAATGGTATAATGGGGGTAAGATTTTGAAGGAAAGGAGTCGGATGATATGGACATCATCAAAGAAGCGGATTTTCGAAAAGAACTGAACAACAATCCCCGCGCAGGATATCTCTTTTTTGGCGATGAGGATTATCTCAAATCCTTTGCCGTCAAACAGGCACGCGAGCTGATATGCCCCGACCCTACCTTTGCATTTTTTAATGAAATTCGCATAGATGCTATGGATTTTGAGGCACAAAAGCTGATTGACGCACTGATGCCCCTGCCAATGATGGCAGACAAAAAATTGGTCATTCTTTCTGGCCTCAACTTCAACTCGATGAAGCCGAATGAGGTGGACGACCTTTGCGATGCCCTCTCTGCCCTGCAAGACTACGATTACAATATGCTCATTGTTAGCGTTGCCGCCGAACACCTAAACGTAGGTAGACTCCCCAAAGCTCCCTCGGCACTCCTCAAGCGTCTTTCAGAATATCTGATGCCCGTTCAGTTTGACCGTTGCTCTACGGCAAAGCTTGCCACGTGGGTGCAAAAGCACTTCTCTCACAACGGCATTGAGGCATCCCCCGCCCTTTGTTCGCTCATTCCCGAATACTGCGGACACAGTATGTATATCCTCGCAAACGAAATAGACAAGCTCAGCTTTTATTTGCGTTATCACGGAAAGACCGTTGCCGATGAAGAATCGATGCGCCTCGTTTGCACACCCGTAAACGAATACGACACCTACGCCTTTGCAAACGCCATTACGGCAGGACGCTCGGAAGAGGCTCTCGCAATTCTTGCCGATTACCGCTTCCGCCGCGCTGACCCCATTCGCATTTTGGCAGAGATGTCGGGCACTATCTGCGATATGGCAATCATTCGCGCAATGACCGCCGAGGGTGCTCCCATCAGTGAAATCTGCGCCGCATTCAAACCTGCGTGGCACGAATATCGCGTAGGACTCTTTCAAAAGAGCTTGCGGCAGATTTCAGAAAAGCGTTTGCGCAACGCATTGGAGTTTTGTCAGGAGGCGGACCGCGCCCTCAAACTCTCGCCCCAAGGATATACGGCACTTGAACAACTGATTTGCAAATTTTAATGATTTTGGAGATACGTTATGGCTAAATTGTATTTTAAGTACGGCGCAATGGGCTCTTCCAAGACCGCAAATGCGCTGATTACCAAGTTCAATTATGAAGAACGCGATATGAAGGTTTGGCTCATCAAGCCCTCGATAGACGACCGCGATGGCGCGAATATTATTCGTTCTCGTATTGGTCTGGAAGCCGCCGCTGACGTTATGACCCCCGATACCGATATCTTTGCCCTCTTTGAAAAAAGTCACAACAACTGCGACGTCATCATTACCGATGAGTGTCAATTCTTCACGCCCGAACAAATCGACCAACTCCGCAAAATCGTTGACAGCTATGACATCCCCGTTATGTGCTTTGGGCTTCGCACCGACTTCTTGACGCATCTCTTCCCCGGTAGCCGCCGCCTCTTTGAGGTCGCCGACTCCATTACCGAAATCAAAACCATCTGCTCCTGCGGTAGCAAAGCAACCGTTAACGCCCGTATCGACGAGAACGGAAACGTCGTCACCACCGGTAGCCAAATTCTCATCGGCGGCAACGACTCCTACATCGCTATGTGCCACAAGTGTTGGAAAAAGGCAGCTAGTAAAGAATAAAGGATTTGTGGGGGGAACTTCTTGCAAGAAGTTCCCCCCACAAA
>JAZOVV010000043.1:0-3553 GCA_045658925.1 Eubacteriales bacterium | reverse complement strand
AAGGCCGCCAGAGGCAGGGCGATGAGCTGGATACTGCACAGGAACAAGGGCAGATTATATAAGATGCCATCGTACCACGGGTCCCCCGCGGCGTGACTGCACCAGCAGGCAATGGCGATCTTAACGAATTCAAAGCCGTCGATGAGCAACGCCGCCCAGATCAGGACGCGGTTCTGCTCTTTTGCCGTGCGGCCGCGGTTACGGCGACCCAGCCATATCCCCAGCACCACCATAGCGGTCAGCAGCAGACCAACAAAGGTCAGATGTTGCCAGGAATAGGCACCCTCGGGGGTGCGGGTGTACCCACCAATGCCGAAATATTCTTTGATAACAGACATACCGATTGCTCCTTTCGCGGTATATGCGGGGTGGTCCCGCCTTGTGGAGCATTATAGCAAAGGGGGGCGAAAAAGGGAAGAAAAGTAACAATTTTGTAAAGTATTTAAGGTTTGCTTAAAAAAGAAAGACGGCACAAGGCCGTCTTAGGAGCAGGATGCAAATGTTGGAGGTTTTACAAAAGGTGAAAGTAGGACTAAGCCTCCCTCCTGAGGGAGGTGGCTGAGGCGACGCAAAGTTTGTACTTGTTTACGTTTCGTTGTCGCCTCTGCGAGAATGTCGCTTTGCTCCATTCTCCGTAGTCATAGCGTTGCTACGCTCGGAGGGAGTTTTCCAACAACAAATAGGCCGCTTGACTCGTGAAAAAACACGAAAAAGTCAAGCGGCCACATTGATTGTAGATCAATGTTAATCAAATGTCAAGTAGTGTTATTGAGTGTAAATGAGTGTTGTGCGGTGTTAGGTGGTGTCGGGAAACACCTCGCCTCTGCGGAGCGAGGAGAGGGCAGACTACGCGACGACGAAGGCTGGGTATAAAAATCCGCAGGAGCGGGTAGCCTATTTCCTCACAAAGCCATCAATCCCAAGCAATCCACTGTACTTTCTCTTTCGCTACCGAAGCCACAGAATCAAACTGTTCTTTGGACACAGCCTCACCATCTACGTAGTAGTAACCATACGAATAGCCCTCATCCCGATGCCACAACTCAACGGTTTCGTATTTATCTCCGTTGAACCGAACACGAGAACATCCATTATAGAAACCGCTTTCGGACCAAAGGAAAGAACCATCCGTATGTATTTGATACATCGCTCGACGGCTAAAGAGATGCCCGTAGTAGGATGTGCCATCCTTTCTAAGAATGAGAACATAATTGAGGGTCTTAATCGCCACTGCTACTTCGGGCTGGGTGTCGCCATCCATATCCACGACGGCGTAGTAACCAATGGTATCGCCAAATTTGGAAAGGAGATCCGAAAGCAACACCGTTTCTCCCTCACACTGTAAAGTTTGTTTATCCTCAAAAACAGCAACAAACTCTGCGGGAATCTCATTTTGACTATCGTCACTCTTGTCGATATAATTATCCATCAACTGCTCGAGATCAAAATCCACATCGCCCAGTTTGTTGAAGACAAAATCCGTATTCAGAGTCTTTTTTGCGTGCAAGTCGCCGCTCTGGTCATTCCAAATGCTCATCGATAACTCGGTGGACATAGTTTTGGGTACACCTGCTTCATCGGCGGTCAATACGATGGTCACATCGTCCAGTACGTCGTAAATATCCGGTTTGATTTCCCACATCACGCGTTGAGAGAACGGGTATTCCATATTGGCTCCATCAACGACGAAGATCATTGTGGTTGTGCCGTTCTTCTTCTCCGCATCGAAAGATTTGATAGCCTCTTGCCCGAAAAGCGGCGTATTCAAAAGCTGAAAAATACTGCTGTTAATGATAGAGTAGGACCATTCTTCCCATTCTCCTTTTCCGTTCAACTTTGAGGAGATACCGTAAGCCTTTTCTCCGTCAATGCAGTAAACCGACTGTTTATCAGCTTCCGGGAACTGATTCAGCAAAAAGTACTGCAGTTTGCCGTCCACATTTTGCGCTTGGATTTTGCTCGTGTGGTTGCGCACAAAATGCTCCGTAAGATACGTTACCTCATCACGGGTGGTAATTTCCACGTCGCACTCCTGCGGCGATTGCATCAGCTCAGGAACAAACTTGCGGATGGTATCGTAATACAGATTATAGGCCGCCTCCTGCGTGATGGCAGGGGCATCGGTATCTTTTTGCTCGCCGCAAGCGACAAGGCTCAACAACATGACAGCCGCCAATAGGATGGATAACCACTTTTTCATAATCGTATCACCTTCGTTAAATTGAAATTTATCTTGCTGATCGAATAATCAGTTCATCTCTTTTAAAGAAATCAATAATTCTTTTGCGTGAAAACGGCCAGTATTCCTCTTGCGAAAATTCATTTTCAAAGAAAAGCAGCACTTCGCCACAGGTCATAGGACTAAGGCTCGCTACATAATTTTCATAGTACTCTTCCTGAATTTCTTCCCAACAGGAATATTCCTTTTTGCTTAGTAACACACCATCATCTAAGTAAATAATAACTGCTTTATTTCCCATACTCAAAACAACCTTTACATAGCTTATCGTCACCGTCCTCTTCTTTCGGCTGACACTCCTCAAGGAACGATAATTCTTCTTTTACTTTTCGCAAACGCCACTCCACTAACGCTATGGGTATTGCAAATATAAACGGTGCACGCTTTCCGTTGAAAAACAGTTTCACAAACCAGTTTGTGCTTTCGTTCCAATCAAAGAGATTAAAAATCGATACGACAAGCGCAACAAGAGCCAATACGATGGCTACAATATAAAGCACTTTTCTGAAAATGCATAGCCGTTTATATCGTTTTCGCGTAACTTCTAAATCGTGCATCGTTTTCCGCTCCTTGTCAAATTCAAATTTATCGGTCTGTTAGCCAAATGAGTATCGTCCTTCTTCGTTGTTCTTA
The DNA here is from genome assembly GCA_045658925.1 of Eubacteriales bacterium. Classification (GTDB taxonomy): domain Bacteria; phylum Bacillota; class Clostridia; order Oscillospirales; family CAG-272; genus UMGS1865. The sequence goes on along the minus strand of JAZOVV010000043.1, from coordinate 681 downwards.
TCCGATGCATCAGGCTTTGCACCGCAAGCCGTCACACACACCAGTATGGCGAGCACCATAAGATACCCTCCTTACGGTTTTATTCTCCTTTTGATTTTCTGTCGTTGCACAACACGGAACAGAAAACGAGCAGTAGAATCCACTAAACCTGATAATCAAAATGGCAGTGAGGGCATTGAGAATACTCCACACTATGAGATTTACTGCATTTTGGGCAAGTGAGTTGCCAATCTTCATCTTCCTCGGTATGGTCTTTAGTAATCGCCTTTTTCTGTTTATGATATCGCTTCGCTTTTCTAAGATAAGCGAATGCCAAAATCAGACAAATGAGAGCGATAACCCCAAAAATGATGAGAGTAATGATTTTGTTAGCCAGAGGCGAATCGATTACTCCTGATGAGGTGAAGTTTATATCCGAGAAGAACAACAGCAGACCAAATGCCAAGAAAACCGCCGAGGCAATAAAGTACATTATCACCATTGGCGTGGCGTTACCCGGTGCCGACACGGTGGTAGGTACTCTACCGGTTCCAATATAGTGCCCCGGATTCAGTGCGTTGTTCTGAAACTCCACAACATCATCGAAGGAATCATAGTTCTTTGCGTTTGGTTTTTTCATCATAAACACCTCTCATAGCCAAATAAATACCGTCCTTGAATATCCAAAAGGAACTGTTGGAA
>JAZOVV010000042.1:0-43362 GCA_045658925.1 Eubacteriales bacterium | reverse complement strand
AAAAAAAGGCCCCCCCACCCCCCCTCAAAAACTTTCGCACAACAAATAACCGAGTAGTATTGTTAGTACGCAAATAGACGGTCGGCGCGAGCGCACCGCTCGCTTTTGCTATCGCGAGCGGCTGGGTAGCGAAGCGGCGTGAGCGTAATGAATGACAGTCCGGTGGATTGTCAGAACGCGAACGAGACCGAGCCGCAGCGAGACCCACCAAGCCCCCATCCGCTAAGAGAGTTGCTTGGATAGGAAATAAAGAAAGGACGGAAAACGAATATGAAAAAGAAAAGCAAAGAAAAAGAAGTTTTTACGTTTTCCTCTTTGTCGACGCCCGATGAGTTCATTTCAAGACTTTCTGAAACGGCAGTTCAAGCAAAATTAGGGATTGAGCAAACCGAAAACGGATTTGACTTGGACCTTAAAAGCAATAAAGGTGGCAGAGTTGTCTATCGTGCAAGCGTTTTGGTAAACGAAACAGGCGGTTCTAATATTAAGGGAACCATCGAAACGATACCGTGGCATACCCGCCCTGCAAAAAAGGAAACTCTTTGGGACAAAATTCTGACAGTCTTTGCTTACATCCTTTCTATACCGATTGCATTAATTGCTTGTCTAGCCGCAGCAATTACTTATCTCGTCATACGGATCATCCACGGCAAAAGCGAGGAAATTGGCGAAGAAAAAATCCTTTGCGATTTTATGACAAACAAAATGTGCTGCACCCGAGAAAATAATGAGTGAGGAAGCTTATGAGTTCTATAAAAAATCTTGAAGACCGTGCAAAAGAAAAAAATCGCGTGCTCGCGGGCACGCTTTATTTGGTTGCCACACCGATTGGAAATCTTGCAGATTTGAGCGAGAGGGCTATCAAGGTGCTCTCCGAGGTGGATTTTATTGCCGCTGAGGACACGCGCAACTCGATGCGACTGCTCACACATTTGGGCATTTCCAAACCGATGGTCTCCTATTTTGAGCACAACAAGCGTGAGAGAGGTGAGCAGATTGCGGCGCGCCTTGAGGCGGGTGAGAGCTGTGCGCTCATCACCGATGCGGGTACTCCAGCTATCAGCGACCCCGGTGAGGATATGGTCGCTTTGTGTGCCGCTCGCGGTATCTCCCTAACCTCGGTTCCCGGCCCTGTGGCATCGATTGTGGCACTTACTCTTTCGGGCCTCCCGACAGGAAGATTTACATTTGAGGGTTTTCTTTCGGTCAACAAGGCGGAGAGACGCGCGCATCTTTCGACGCTTGCAAATGAGGCGAGAACGATGCTCTTTCACGAAGCTCCCCACAAATTGCAAGCAACGCTTGACGATTTTGCGCGCACCTTTGGTGAAGGTCGCCGCATTGCCATTTGCCGCGAATTAACCAAGGCGCACGAAGAAATTTTGCGCTTGACTGTTGGTGAGGCGGTGGCTTATTACAGGGAGCAAGCTCCGCGCGGTGAGTATGTGCTTGTGGTTGAAGGTGCCAAGGATGCGGTAATTGAGAATTTTTGGGATGCGATGGATGTTCCCTCTCACGTTCAGCATTACATCGATGGCGGAATGGCAAAGATGGATGCCATTAAGCAGGTTGCTCGCGACCGTGGAGTGGCAAAAAACGAAATATATAAACAAGTTGTGGATTGATAGAAAAAGAACCTATCTCAGTTTGAGATAGGTTCTTTTTGATTACTTGCGAAGGTCAATTTCAATTTTCCCTTGCTTTGCGGTGTTGACGGTTTCGATGATGATATAAACGGTTCTGCCGCTTTCAAAGTAACCTCGGTGCTCGTCGATGCTTTCTCCCGCTTTGAGATTGAAGAGAAATTCTTTGACACCAAGGGAATCGTAATATACGTTTATCTCTCCTTCGCCAAGGGATGCCACGCAGTGGATGCTCCCCTCTTGACCTTTGCCGCTCATACGCAATTTCATAACGTACGTGCCGCTCAAACTCGAAAAGCTGATGCTGCCGTGGTCACCGCGCTCCATACGCACAAACATAAGTGCTTTGTAGCTGCTAACATAATCGCAAGAGGTAACAGAAAACACGAGGATTACGCACAAAAGGCATAACAGAATTCTTTTCATTTTAATTTTCCTCCAACTCATCATTTTTGAACAAAATATCGACTATGTGTTGCATATTTTGTGGCATGGGAGCCGTAAATTGCATTTCTTCTCCCGTGCGCGGATGAGTCAAGTGAAGCTCGCCTGCGTGCAAGCATTGCCCCGTAATGGATGCGCGATGCTTGGCTTCGAAGCGTGTGTTCGCGCCACCGTAAACGATATCTCCCAAAAGCGGATGACCGACAGATGCCATATGGACGCGGATTTGGTGCGTACGTCCCGTTTCGAGCTGACAACGCAAAAGCGTGAAGGAATTTCCATCTGCCTCGCCACGCGAGAGAACCGACCAATGCGTAACGGCATCGCGTGAGCGGAGGTCACTGTTGTGAATAACCGCCATTTTTTTGCGGTCGATGGGATGACGTCCGATAGGGGCATCAACGGTTCCCTGCTCCTCGCGGAAGTTCCCTACTGCGATTGCAGTATAGATGCGGCTGATGTGATGCTCTTTGAGTTGAGCAGAGAGTGCGAGATGTGCCTCGTCGTTTTTTGCAACGACCAAAAGACCGCTCGTATCCTTATCGATGCGGTGCACGATGCCGGGGCGAATGACTCCTCCAACACCCGAAAGCGAGCTACCGCAATGATACAAGAGTGCATTGACGAGTGTTCCCGTAGGGTTTCCTGCGGCGGGATGAACGACCATTCCAACCGGTTTGTTGACTACGATGATGTCATCATCTTCAAAAACGATATCCAACGGGATATTTTCGGGCAAAGCCTCGGCTGTCTCGGGCTCGGGCAGAGTTATTTCTACCGCATCTCCTTTGGTAACCTTATAATTTTTTGCCATCGTTTTGCCGTTTACTACCACCGCGCCCTCTTCGATGAGTCTTGCGACCGCCGAGCGTGTAAGGTCGGCGTGTGTTGCGACAAATTGGTCAAGACGCGTGCCTATATCCTCACCTTGTGCCTCAAAGCACAGAAGGTTGGGGTCGGCATCGTTATTCCACGTTGGTGTCATTATCATTTTCCTCACTGTTTGCCGCTTCTTTTTTTGCGCGCTCCGCTTTGATTTCCTTTATCAAGTCGAGAACAAGGCAGAGAATCATAATGCCCGCGCCAACGCAAACAAAGGAGTCAGCAACGTTGAAAACGGCAAAATTGATAAGGGTAAAGTCGATAAAATCAACTACGTACCCCAAAAAGATACGGTCAATCATATTACCGATGCCGCCACCGATAATCATTGCCATGGAAATTTGCATCCATTTGCCTTCGGGACGGAAGCGGAACAGATATACCGACAAAGCCACGATAGCGATGGTGGAAAAGACCATAAATACCCAGCGGTGGTCCTTGAGCATTCCAAATGCCATACCGGTGTTCTCTACGTAGGTGAAATGCAAAACGCCCTTCCAAAGCGGAAAAGATGCCTGGCCTTGCAAACAAACAACCGCTAACCATTTGGTGAGTTGGTCAAGTCCGATAACACCTGCAATGACGGCAATTAAGATAACAGTCATAAAAAGTCTCCTTTCTCTTTTTTTAGGGAAAGTAATTAGGGAGAGGGACACTTTTTGCAAAGAGTCCCCTTCCCAACTGTAAAAATTATTTCAAGATTTCGCGGCAACGGGCGCAGATGAATCCGCCCTCACCGTCATCCTCACCTTCGGTGGAGAAGCTCCAGCAGCGGTCACACTTGCAACCGTCGGCAGGCTCTACGAGCACTGCGAACTTGCTTTCTTCGCCACAGTATGCAGCCTCGGGAGCGTCGGCATTCTCTACCTTAACGCCCGAAACGATGAATACGGTGGTGAGCTCCTGACCAAATGCCCTCAGGAGTGCGAGCACTTCTTCGTCCTTGGTGTAAATAGTAATCTTCGCTTCAAGAGACTTACCGACGAGCTTTTCTGCTCTGGCAATCTCAAGTGCCTTCATAACGTCGTCACGAATTTCAAAGAGCTTATTCCACTTCTCGGCGATGTCAGTAAAGCAAAGTGCCTCATCGTACACGGGCATATCGTTGAGGAATACGCTCTCGCACTTATCCTCTGCCTTGTGAGGAATTGCTTGCCACATCTCTTCTGCTGTGAAGGAGATGATGGGAGCAAGCAGACGAACAAGTCCGGACAAAACGAAATACATAGCGGTTTGAGCACTGCGGCGAGGTGCGCCGTTTGTCTTACCGGTGTAAACGCGGTCCTTGGTAATATCAACGTAGAGCTTGGAAAGCTCGGTGGTGCAGAAGTTATTGATTGCGTGATATGCTACGTGGAACTCGTAGGTATCGTATGCGGTCTTAACGGTCTTGGTCAGGTCATTCATTGCAGAAATTACCCAACGGTCGATTTCAAAGAGCTCATCGAATGCGACAGCATCGGTATCGGGATTGAAATCGTTGAGGTTTGCAATCAGGATACGGACGGTGTTACGAATCTTGCGGTAAGCGTCGGAAAGTTGCTTAAAGATAACGTCGGAAACGCGAACGTCTACGCGATAGTCGGAAGATGCTACCCACAAACGAACAAGGTCGGAGCCGTACTTTGCAACGATATCCGAAGGAACGATAACGTTACCCAAGGATTTGTGCATTGCCTTACCCTCGCCGTCAACAACCCAACCGTGGGTCAAAACGGTCTTGTAGGGGGCTTGTGCCACGCCGGTAGAGCCAACTGCCGTCAAGAGCGAGGATTGGAACCATCCTCTGTATTGGTCGGCACCCTCAAGATACATATCTGCGGGCCAACGTTGCTCGGGGTTGTTCTCCATTACAGAGAAGTGAGAAGAACCGGAATCGAACCAACCGTCAAGGGTGTCTGTTTCGGTGGTAAAGGTCTTGCCGCCGCACTCGGGGCATACAAAGCCTTCGGGAAGGAGCTCTGCGGCACTCTTCTCGTACCAAATGTTAGAGCCGCTCTCTTCAAAGAGATTTGCTACGCGCTCAATGGTTTCATCGTTGCAGATGGGCTTCTTGCAACAATCACAGTAGAATACGGGAATAGGCAGACCCCAATGGCGTTGACGGGAGATACACCAATCGGCTCTCTCGCGTACCATCTGCTTGATGCGGTCTCCGCCCCACTCGGGGAGCCACTCTACGGCTTCGCAAGCCTCTACTGCAGCATCCTTGAAAGCATCTACCGAGCAGAACCACTGAGGAGTTGCGCGGAAGATGATGGGATTCTTACATCTCCAGCAGTGAGGATACTCGTGCTCGATTTCTGCGGATGCGAAAAGTGCACCGGTCTCCTTCATATCTGCAAGAATTGCTTCGTTGGATTTGTCATATCGCAAACCTGCAAACTTGCCGGCTTCTTCGGTTTGGTATCCTCTATCGTCTACGGGAACGAGAGGAGGAAGCCCATAACGACGGCAGGTGAGGTTATCGTCGGCACCAAAGCCGCCTGCGGTGTGTACGCATCCGGTACCGCTATCCATAGTAACGTAATCTGCTACAACTACGAGACTGTCACGGTCGAGGAAGGGATGCTGTGCGGTCATATATTCGAAATCCTTGCCTGCACGGCGGTCGAGAACCTCGTAGCTTTCAATACCGCCCTCAAGCATCGTTTTGCCGCAAAGCGCCTCTGCTACAATGTAGCACTCGCCGTTGTCGGCTTTCACAATTACGTAATCCTCATTCGGATTGAGCGCGATGGCTTGGTTGCCGGGCAGAGTCCAGGTGGTGGTTGTCCAAATGATGAAATAGGTCTTGGAAAGGTCGCAAACGCTTGCCAATTTGCCTTGGTCATCTTTAACTTGGAACTTAACGTAGATAGAGGTACAGGGGTCGGTTTGATACTCAATCTCTGCCTCTGCCAATGCGGTCTCATCGTTCGGGCACCAATAAACGGGCTTGAGTCCCTTGTAGATGTAACCCTTTTTATACATTTCACCAAACACGCGAATCTCGCGCGCTTCAAAGGATTTATCCATTGTCAAATAGGGGCGTTCCCAATCGGCAACGACACCGAGACGAATGAATTGCTCCATTTGCTTATCGACGAAGTCCTGTGCGAACTTATGGCAAGCACTGCGGAATTCGGGAATGGACATACTCTTGCGGTTGAGCTTGTTCTGCTTGATGATAGCAGACTCGATGGGCATACCGTGATTATCCCAACCCGGGGTAAAGGGTACGCGATAACCCGACATTGCGTGAGACTTGTTGATAAAGTCCTTGAGAATCTTGTTCAAGGCGTGGCCCATGTGGATATTACCGTTGGAGAAAGGAGGGCCGTCGTGCAGAATATAGAGCGGCTTATCCTTGCTGTTTTCCTGCATCTTGTTATACAGGTCGATAGATTCCCAATATTTGAGCATTTCGGGCTCGCGTTGCGGAAGCCCCGCACGCATCGGGAATTCGGTTGTGGGCAGGTTTAGTGTGTTTGTGTAATCCTTTGCCATTTTCTTAAACTCCGTTATTTTCTATCCTTGCGGATTGTTTTACTGTTTTTGTTTGGTTGCCAAGAAACAAAAAACGCCCCACAGCAACCTGCTGTGAGACGGAAAGCTCCGCGGTACCACTCACCTTCGCCATTGGGCGCACCTCTTGAGACAAAAATCCCCGAGCCCTTAACGCGGGCAGACGGATGCGACTACGCAGAAGCTCTCCCCTTCGCCGCACCGACTCAAAAGTGATTCCCACAGCCTACTCTCTATGCGCTCGCACCAACCGCGCATTCTCTGCAAGACTTTCAACTATGGCATTCTTTGTCATCGTCATTCCCGTGTAGTATACCATACTTTTTTGGTTTTGTCAACTGTGTTTGAAAAGATTTTTATTTTATTTTATCTCTTTATTCTATTGACACACCTCCGCAAAAGTGCTATAATGAACAAAAAAGCACCGGAGGATAAAGCTTATGTTAATTAGTGTTAGCACGTGGTCTCTTGAGGCTCGTTTTGGAGCAAAAAAGATGTTTGAAATGATGCGAGATGCAGGTATTCTTGCCGCCGACTACAACATTGACGACTGGATTGGCAATCGCGCGCAAATGGATGCGCGTCCCAACTCGAAGAGAACTGAAGAAGAGGTTATTGCCTACTACTCCGAAATTCGCCGCTATGCCGACGAGGCAGGCATTACCATTGGTCAAACGCACGCCGCTTTCGGCCCCGTTGGAGTATATACCGGTGAATTGCGCGCGGAAATGATAAAAGCCACTATCAACGCGATTATTGCAACGAGCGTTCTCGGTGCTCCCTATATCGTCATTCATCCTCTCAATATTCTTGGAAGACTGTTTGACGAGCAGCTTGAGGAATGTCGCGAGCTCAACAGAGAGTTCTTTGCGGAGCTTGTTCCCTACCTCAAAAAGTACAACGTAAAGGTTGGTATGGAAAATATGTGGGGTATGGACAAGCAAGGCATTATTCGCCCCTGCGTTTGCTCTCGCCCCGAAGAGATTCTCGAATACATTGGATTGGTTGATGCCGACTGCTTCTGCGCTTGCCCCGACCTCGGTCACTTTGTTTTGACCGGTAATGACACGGGCGATACCCCCGCAGGCGCCATTCGCAAGCTGGGCAGTCAAGTTAAGCTCATCCACGCGCACGAGGTTGACGGTTCTCGCGACAACCACTCCTCACCCTACGACTTTGCAAAGCCGATGGATTGGAACGGTATTGCCGACGCTCTGCGTGACATCAACTACGAGGGCACGCTCAACTTTGAAATTGGCGGCTACTACTATGACCGCTTCCCCGATGAGCTCGTTCCCGAGGCTCTGCGCCACGTTGCCCAAATCGGCAAGCAAATGATTGCAAGAATAGGAAAATAATTTGATACAACACAAGGGATAGCGAAATTCGCTATCCCTTGTTCGTTTTTTATTCTTGAATATCTTTTTCGAACTCTTCGTTAAGCTCGGGGTATGCGGAAAGCATAGGCTTGACGTCAATGCCCTTCTTACGATCATAGAAATTCTTTGTAATCTTCCAAACCAAACCGTTCATTGCGATAAGAGCAATCAGGTTGGGGATCGCCATCAAACCGTTTGCGGTATCGGAAATGTTCCAAAGCAAATCGCTTTCAATAACAGCAGATGCCACGATAAGAAGAACGTAAAGAACCTTAAATACCACAACGGCAATCTTTTGTCCCTTTTCTCCAAGCCATTGGAAACAGAAAGCGGTTGCCTTTTCGCCGTAGTAAGACCAAGCCATAATTGTAGTGAATGCAAACAAAGGGAGAATGACGGAGAACGTGATAGTACCAAATGCGCCAAAATTATTGGCGAACATCGAAAGAGCCATTGCGGTGTCTCCTTCGGTTCCCGTAAGTGCGTTTACGTCGACAGTTGTCAGCATCATCAGCGCAGTGAAGGTACAAATAATGAAGGTATCGAAGAACACTTCAAACACGCCCCACAAGCCTTGCATAACCGGCTCTTTGGTTTCGGATGCGGAGTGCGCGATAACCGAAGAACCAAGTCCCGCCTCGTTAGAGAACACGCCACGTGCCATTCCCTTTTGAATAGTTTGCGCAAATGCATAACCGAAGATACCACCGCCTGCAGCTTTGAAGTTAAATGCATTACCAAAAATCATGCCAAGTGCTCCGCCAATCATATTTGCATGGGTAACTACGGAAATGATTGCCATAATGATGAAAAGCAAGGACATAAAAGGCACGAGCATGGATGCAACCCTACCGATACGCTTGATACCGCCCAAAATAATGGTTGCCGCTACGACTGCTACAACAACACCAATGAGAAGTTTAACAACGAACATGTTGTCTTCGCCAAAGTGGATCGCTTGATCGAGAGACCCTGAAAGAGTTCCTGAAATCTTGTTGGTTTGCACACCACTCATACCGATTGCCGCCAACATACAGAAGGCGGCGGCAATATAGCCAAGCCACTTCCAACCAAGGCCGTTTGCAATGTAATGGAAGGCACCTCCGGAAAATTCACCGTTCTTATCGCGCTTACGGAAGTAAAGGCCGAGCACGTTTTCGGAATAGTTGGTAACCATACCGAAGAATGCGGAAATCCACATCCAAAAAACGGCACCGGGACCACCGGTCAGGATTGCGGCAACAACGCCGATAATGTTGCCGGTACCTACGGTACCCGAAATAGCCGCCGAAAAAGCTTCGAATTGCGAAACGGTCTTTTCCCCCGGCTTCTTCGCTTGCTTTTTGCCAATGGATTTGATAGTGGGAATGATAGTGGCTGCCCAAGAATTGCCGAACTTGCGCACCTGCAAAAAGCGAGTACGGATGCTGAGCAAAAGACCTGTGCCCAAAATAAGAATGATGACCGGCCAACCCCATACAATATTGTTAATAAACGTGTTGACCTCGGTGACTGTTTGGATAAATGCGTCCATTTTTTATTTCCTCCTTTTTTTGAAAAACAAAAAGAGCCAAACATCGTTTGACTCCGGGAAATAAACGTATACCAAAGAGCTTTCCCCTTTGGTGCGTTTGCTCCGTCCTTTTACCTGAGAGATTCGCCGCATACGGCTTTCACCTTCGGTATCCAAAATTGGACTTCTCCGGAGTGCTATCTGCATACAGTCCCCACCTTGCGGCACCTGAGAGCGTTACTCCTTCGGCGGCTTTCGCCTTTTCCTGTATGCTTCATTTAGCATATTCGTTTTTCTGATGAGAATAGTATACCACACGATTCCCCTTTTTGCAACCTTTTTTCGACAAAAAAATAATTTTTGTGAAATCTTTTTGAAAAATTTACACAAAGCCGTAGATATTTCGTGTAAGTTGTGATACAATGTATGCAGTTTCTACAGAGAAGAGGTCTTCAATATGAAAAAACGAGTTCTTTTGCGCGTCTTTTCGACGCTTTTACTTATTTCCGCATTATTTGCAACCGTTTCCTGTGCCGCAACGGAAGATACGCTTGTTCCCGAGGGAATGCAGAGCGCTACCACCTACGGTGCGACCTACCGCCTTTACGTTCCCACCACGTGGAGCCTGAAAATTATGCCGGGTCTTTCGGGAGCTTACTACAACGTAATGCAACAATCCGCTGTCAGCGTTGCGGAATATCCCATTGACGAGTCGCTTGCAACCGAGCTTTCGACACTTGACGAAAACACCTCCCGCATCGGCTATTATTTTGAAAAGACCTTACTTGCCCAAATCAAGCTGATGGCAACGGGAGAGGTTCACCTCTATGACGAGGATTGCATCGCAACCACTCTTGGCGGAGTCAATGCCCGTCAGTATCACGCATCCGCAACAGTTGCGGGAGAAGTCACCCACTTTTTGCACGTTGTTGCCGAGAAGGATAACAAATTTTACGTTTTCTCCTTTACCGCAACAGAGCAACTCTACACCTATTGCATGGATGACGTAAAGAAAATGCTTGAGCACTTTGGCTTTGGCAAAGAATATACCCCTACCGATGCTATTAAAAACTTCCCCACCGATGCAAACGCTCCCCAAGGTTTGCAAATCGCCTCGGGTGATGAGGTGGAATATCTCTTTTATGTTCCTACAAGTTGGTCTCCCAACAAAACAAGCAACGTTTATGCCGCAACCGCTCCCGACGGCTCTTTTGTCAGCGTAGTTCCCTATCTCCCCTCGAGTGACGGAATCAGCGTAGAAGGCTATTTTGAAAAGAGTGAGGAAATGATGAAAACCACCTCGGGGGCTCGTTATGAGCGCATTTCCGAAAAAGAAACTACCCTTGGCGGCGGAAAAGCATTGCAATATGAATACGAATACACCGTTGGCGGTGTAACTTACCGTTATTTGCAGGTTTTGGTTGGTTATAAGAGTATGATTTATAACCTGACTTACACTGCTCTGCCCCAAAATTTTGACACAAATCGCGCGGATGTGGAAGCTATCATTTCCGCTTTCACCTTCCGCTGAAAGGTTTTATGAAACAAATTTATCTCGATAACAGCGCAACCACCGCTCTCTCGGATGCTGCAAAGGTCAAAATCACCGAAGCAATAGAGATTTTTGGAAATCCCTCTTCTTTGCATCCCGCCGGTCAGGCGGCTCGCAAATTGGTTGAGGATGCCCGCCGCGAGATTGCATCCACCCTCGGTTTGCGCGGTACAATTACTCCCGGTCAAATTATTTTCACTTCCTGCGGAAGTGAAGCCGACAATTTAGCGATTTTTGGTGCGGCTTATGCAAAAGAGCGCCGACGTGGCGGTCGCATTATTACAACCGACTCCGAGCACCCCGGTGTGGAGAGCGCTATGCTTGCACTTGAGAAGGACGGCTTTGAGGTCATTCGCATCCCTACGCGCGGTGGCGAATTGGATTGGAATGCTTACGAAAATGCCTTGAATACTCGCACTTTTCTTGTTTCGATGATGATGGTGAACAACGAAACGGGCGCAATGTATGATTTGAAGCGCGCGTTTGCTTTGGCAAAGGCGCAAAACCCCGATATTGTAACACACACCGATGCGGTTCAGGGATACCTGAAATGCCGCTTTACCCCCGACTCTATCAAGGCTGACCTTGTAACCGTTAGCGGTCACAAAATTCACGCTCCCAAGGGCGTGGGCGCGCTTTACGTATCTGCGGCATCCCTCAAGCGCCGTGACATCGTCCCTACCCTGCTCGGTGGCGGTCAAGAGGGCGGATTCCGCTCGGGCACCGAAAACGTGCTCGGCATCGCCGCGTTTGGCGCGGCGGCAAAGGACGGATTTGCCAATTTGAACGCTCATTTACCCCATTTACTACAACTCAGAACCTATGCCGAGGAAAAGCTTTCAGCACTCCCCGTAAAATTCCACATCCCCACGGGGGCTCGTGCGCCTCACATTCTTTCGCTCTCTCTTCCCGACATTAAAAGTGAAACAATGGTACACGCACTTTCGCAGAGCGGCATTTGCGTTTCGGGCGGCTCGGCTTGCTCGACACATTCCAAAAAGCTCAGCCGTGCGCTCCTCGCCTTTGGCGCGACCGAAGCCGAGACCGAATGTGCCCTGCGCGTAAGCTTTAGCCATTACAACACCACCGAGGATGTGGATGCACTCGCCGAAGCGTTGGCGGTAAATATTGAGAAATTGGTGAAGATTCATAGATGACAAAAAGAGGACTTCCTATGGCGTACCTGCTTGTTGCAGATACGCCATTTTTTCATTTTCATCTCAATTTTGAATTTACTTACTCTCAACTAATGAGAGGTGGACAAATGACAGAAAATCTGTTATACTATAATCACAGACCGGTCATGTAATAAAAAATTGGAAGGATGATGTATATGACATTTGGACAAACAATTAAAACACTTCGCCGAGAAGCAAATATGACGCAAGAAAATCTTGCGGAGCTTCTTTCTATTTCGCCGCAAGCTGTTAGCCGCTGGGAAACTGATATGGCAATGCCTGACATTTCTTTATTGCCACCCCTTGCAAATTTGTTTAATGTAACTACCGATTATTTGCTTGGGATGGAAACCTACCAAAAGGATTTGAGAAAAGCAGAGTTTGACGAAGCATTCCACGAATATTGGAACCATGATGATAAAGAAAAGAACTACCAAATTGCCGTGCGCGCAGTTGCCGAATATCCCGGAAACATGGAATATGTGGAATGGCTGGCTTCGGCGGAGTATTACGTTGCTATGCCAACGTTGGATAACAACGAATATTCACGATTGCTTGAAAGCTCTGTAAAGCATTACAAAATTGTTTTAGATAACACAAAAGATTCAAAATTATACCGTAAAGCACTGTTTGGTATTGTTCTTGCGCTTAGCTGTAATGAAAAGAAGGAAGAAGCAAAAGAATACGCTTTATTAGAGGAAGACGAAGAAAAAAGAGATGAACTGCTTTGCTGGTGTCTTGAGGCGGAAGAGAGAAAAAAGCATTGTCAAAGCCTTATAGAAAGAAAGCTACACGCCTTTCTCTTTCAGTTAACATTTCGTCAAAACTCGATAGAAGCATATGATGCTGTTGAGAAAATACTGAGCATAATGTTTCCCGATGGTAATTTTCAATACTATCACAACACATTGCAATATAACCATATTAGCAAAGCCTTTCTTTTTTGCGGTCTAAAACAATATGATCGTGTGTTAGAAGAACTGACAAAAGCAAGATACCATGCCGAAGAAATGACAAAAATAAACCATCAAAAAATTATCAAATTCACATCTCCGCTATTTTCTCTGGTTGAAAAAGAACATACTATTACAGATTCCGACACAACAGATGTTGATGATTTTATTAGTTGCTTGAATAATAATCGTTGCTTTGATCCTATCAGAGAAAGAGAGGACTTTAAAGCTTTAATGGTACCGTAACACCAAAGCCCCGCCGAGTGCGGGGCTTTCTTAATTCCTTTGAGTTTGTCTTCGGTTACACAAAGAACCAAACGGATGCTCCGCATCCTACACCTCATCCGTCTCGCAATGCTCGCCACCTTCCCCTCAAGGGGAAGGCTAAAAGTAAGCTTGCCGCGCGAATAGGATGCCGCAATGCAAACTACTCAAAAATTCCCTTCCGTTTTTTCAAGGTGCAACGACACAAAAGCCTTCTCCTTGAGGAGAAGGTGTCAAATGCTTGTCATTTGACGGATGAGGTGTAGGTCGCAACGCGACCGTTAGAAAAGCACGTAAGCGCAAAAGCGGGCGACCAATGGTCGCCCCTACGGTAAATGTTAAAATTTTGTGGTAGGGGCGAACTGTGTTCGCCCGCGGGAGACCATAGGCCTCCCCTACGAGGTAAACTGAGTTACTCGGATGCTTTTTTGCGAATGCCAGCAATGAAATCGCTTTCATTGCCGTCGAAAAGAACATCTAGTATTTTGATTATTTTTTCTTTATAGCAAGGGGCATTTTCGGTTTCCGAGATAGCAGTTAAATGGTAAGACAAAAGCCATGCCAACGGTTCTATTGCAGATTTCGCTATTTCCTTTTTCTGTGCATCGTCCTTTAAAATGCGAACTAACGCGGTTTCTCTTGTCTTATAAAGATTCGGTAATTTGGTAGCGTATTCTACCGCCTTCTCATAATCACCGTATCTGTAATATGCATCGGAAAGATTACAAAGTGCAGCGCCTCTAATTTCTGAATCGTCACAGTATTTTAAAATCTGCTCGTGAAGCATAATAGATTCTTTTAAATACTCTTTTTTCTCCTTTTCGGTGCCGTCAAGTCGTTCGAGTGAACACGACAATTGCATCAGCAACAACGCATTATTGGGATAGCTTTTCAACGCAATTCGCATAAGCTCCACGTTTTCTTTGTGATGTCCCAACGCTCTGTTTTCCTGCCACCTTTGATTGATTTCAGAAAGTCTGTTTGCAGAAGATATCTCATCCATACCTATCAGCGCATCAATAGATACTCCAAAATAATTTGCAAGTGTGGGAAGCATCGTGATGTCCGGATATCCGTCACCTCGCTCCCATTTACTGATAGCTTGACAGGAAATGCCTATATGCGTTGCAACCTCTTCTTGAGTCAAATCTCTGTCGCGGCGCAATTTTTTAATTTTATTACCAATCATCAGTTCCATAGTGTTAACCTCCAAATTCAAGTTATTTTGACGCGTCCAGATATATTATACAGCGTTTTGGTTTATAAATCAATAACTGCAACATAGACCCAATTCTACGAATCGTAGTATTTTTCTAACAAAAAAGACATAGCCCAAATTAGCTATGTCTTTCCATATTAAACTGCTTTATTTCAGATGCACCAAAAGGAGTCACCTGTTCATCTTATAGTTCTTTCCTCATCTTCAAAAGTGCCCCTTTTTCGAGGCGGGAGACCTGTGCTTGCGAGATGCCGATTTCGTCGGCTATCTCCATTTGGGTTTTGTTTTTGTAAAAGCGCAGTTGAATGATTTTACGCTCGCGCTCATTCAGGCGCATCATTGCCTCACGCAGAACGATGTTTTCCAGCCATAATTCGTCGCCCGACGAGGAGTCAGACAGTTGGTCCATCAAATAAAGCGCATCACCGTTATCGTTAAAAACGGGCTCGTATAGAGAAATCGGTTCGGCAATGGCGTCGAGAGCGTGCACAACTGCTTCCTTTTTTTCGCCCAAGTGCGCGGCAATCTGCTCGACCGTCGGTTCGCTTTCGTGCATGGCGATAAGTTCCTCGCGCGCTTGCAGAGCGCGGTAGGCGAGGTCACGCACCGAGCGGCTGATGCGAATCGCGTTGTTATCGCGCAAATAGCGTCGAATTTCGCCAATAATCATCGGCACGGCGTAGGTTGAAAACTTGACGTCGAGGTCGGTGTTGAAGTTATCCACCGCCTTGACGAGCCCAATACAACCGACTTGAAAAAGGTCGTCGAGATTTTCCTTTCTACCTGTGAAGCGTTGAATGATGGAGAGCACCAAGCGCAAATTACCGTTGATAAGCTCGGCACGCGCCTCTTCGTCTCCGTTTTTCATCCGCAGGAGCAATTCCCTTTTTTCTTCGTCTGTCAGTACCTTGAGGTGCGCGGTGTTTACCCCGCAAATTTCCACTTTGTTGTAGTACATTCTTGCCACCAATCCCTGTTTTTTGTTCCAAAAAAAGTATTGACGCGTGGTCTTGTTGGTATGCAAGGCAGAATATGGCAAGCTGTTGGAAAAATTGTGAAAATAGGGGTTGCAAAGGCGCTCACCGTGTGGTATAATGACCTTACCGACGGACGTTTTTTCGTCCCTTACACGGAGGATGCTATGAAATTATCATTTAAACAACTCGCAAGCATTGCGCGCGGCATTGACCGCTTGGAACAAGCCCCGGACGGTGTGCAGTTCTTTCGCATGACCGAGGCGCAAAAAGGCTACTATATGCACTACAACAACATAGAAAAAGCCAACAAGACCGACTCGACCTCGGGTGTTCGTCTTGCGTTCTATACCGATAGCCAAAGTGTGAAATTCTCGGCGAAATTCACCGAGGGTTCGAGCCGCGCTTACGCGTATTTTGACGTTTACGAAAACGGTGCGATGATTGCCCACGGCGGCAGTGACAAAGAAAACGAGGCACAAATGGAAGTGAAGCTCACCTCGGGTGAGAGCCTTGTGGAAATCTACTTCCCTTGGTCGAAGGGTGTTGTAATGACCTCTTTCGAGCTCGATGACGGTGCAACGCTCAAGCCCCATACCCGTTCCAAAAAATTGGTTGCCTACGGCGACTCCATTACCCACGGCTACGATGCCATTTACCCTTCCCTTTCCTATGTAAACCGTCTTGGTAATCTTCTCGATGCCGACGTACACAACCGCGGCATTGGCGGTGACACCTTTTCGCCCGAATTGGCAAAAAGAGACAACATTGAAGATCCCGATTTCGTGACCATTGCCTACGGCACGAATGACTGGAGCATGTGCACGATGGAAAAGTTCGAGGCAAACTGCCGCACGTTCTTTGAGATTATGCACGAGCGTTATCCCAATAGCCGCGTAATTGCGATTGCCCCCATTTGGCGCGGCGACTCCGAGCGCGAGACCGCTATGGCGCGCCCCATCTCGGACGTTTACAAGCTCTTTTGTGAATACACCAAGGATTACGACCACTTCACCGTTGTGGACGGTTGGAATCTGCTCCCCCACCTGCCCGAGTTCTTTGCCGACAAGATCCTGCACCCCAATGACCAAGGCTTTGGACCTTATGCGGAGAATTTGTATAAGGAAATTGCAAAGACATCGTAAAAAAGAATATAAAGAAGCGAGCCGCGCTGCGGCTCGCTGATTTTGTTTTATTAGGTGCGGTACCAATAATAGGTGCAGTAATTTGACTTCAAATACTGTGCCGCGGTAGAAGAATTTGTAAGAGTTTCTGCCAAGATGGCGGTTCCGCTTGTGGCATCTGCGCTATCTGCATACCACCAACCGTTCGGATTGGCAAATGTGACATTCGTCAAGGCGTCGCAACTATAAAACGCAATATAGCCAATGCTTGTGATACTATCACCAATAGTGACACTCGTCAAGGCGGAGCAATACGCGAACGCATAAGAGCCAATGCTTGTGACGCTATCGCCAATGGTGACACTCGCCAAGGAGTAGCAACCCCGGAACGCATAATCGTCAATGGTGGCTCCGCTTGTTAATACAACGGTGGTTAAATTGGTTTGGGGAATTGCGGAAATTGCCATAGTCGGCATAGTCGCTGTTGTAATGTTGTTGCATCCTTCAAACGCATAATCGCCAATGCTTGTGACGCTATCGGGGATGGTAACGCTCGTCAAGGCGGAGCATCTATAGAACGCATAATCGCCAATGCTTGTGACGCTATCGGGAATGGTTACACTCGTCAAGGCGGAGCATTTATAGAACGCATAATCGCCAATGCTTGTGACGCTATCGGGAATGGTTACACTCGTCAAGGCGGAGCAACCATAGAACGCAGATTCACCAATGGTGGTGACGCTATCGGGGATGGTGACACTCGTCAAAGAGGAACAACTGTAGAATACAAAATTGCCAATGGTGGTGACGCTATCGGGGATGGTGACACTCGTCAAAGAAGAACAACCCAAAAACGCAGAATTGCCAATACTTGTGACACTATCGGGAATAGTAATGCTCGTCAAAGAGGAGCAACCGGAGAATGTATCATCGCCAATGGCTGTGAAGCTATCGGGAATAACGAGTTCTGTAATCAACTTACCGTTGAGATACAAGTTATGCGCATAGTACAACGGATTGGAAGAAGAACCGCTGAAATTGATATTGCACCAAGCCGTCAGGTCGGTAATATGGACGCTCGTCAAGGCGGTGCAACCCGAGAACGCCCTATTACCGATGGTGATTACCGAATTAGGAATTGTAATTTCTTTCAAGATTTCAGAGGCAAACGATCCAATCTCAGTTACCGCTTTGCCCTTGTGTGTAGCAGGAATTTCAATTTTGGAAAGATATTTTGCTTGATCAATTTCAACTGCGTATGTGCCGTCATCCTTTAGAAAAAATGCCAAGCCAAGTGGGTTTTCATCGGTGGCGGCGCTATCGCTATTTTCACCTTTTTCGTCTTTTTCGCCTTCATCGTCTTTTTCGCCTTCATCATCTTTTTCGCCTTGGGCTTTTACATTGGTTTTTTCACCGTTGATTACCCAATAGCCATCTTCACTGATGGTAATTTCGGGTGATTTGTTGCAGGATGCAACTATGCAAACAAGTGCCAAAATAAGCGCGATAGTACATAAAATCCTTTTCATTATTCTTTTCCCTTCTCTATCTGTTTTTTTCGGCAAAATAAAAAGTGCGCCAATCGAAATCAGCGCACCGAAAAACACCAACTCCAATTGTCGCTACACAATTCTCTACAACAAGGGGAATTTTTTTCCGCATATGCCGAGTGGAGCCGGTGATTTTACCAAGTTCCAATAGCATAGACGAAAAAGGGTATAGTTATCCCATAAAAAAGATAAAACTTCCCCATTCTTGTTGTTATTGAATTGTGTAGCATATTCATTCTATCACAAAAAATGCGTTTTGTAAAGAGATTTGGAGAAAAAATTCTCAATACCGCGCAAAAGCTCCCCGAACAAGGTGGTTCCTCGTTTGGGGAGCTTTGTTTTTATTCTGCTTTATCCTTTTGTTTTTTCTTTAGTTCACCTTTACGATGGTTTCAGCGGTAGGGTCCTCGAGGGGTTCCTCCGTGATATCCGCGCCGATGCCCTGCAGTTTTTCAACAAGGTTTTCGTAGCCGCGCTTGATGTAATGCACTCCACGAACCTCGGTGACTCCTTGCGCTACCAAGCCCGCAATAACGAGTGCCGCGCCTGCACGCAAGTCGGTCGCCTTAACCACCGCTCCCATAAGCTGCTCAACACCGATAATGGTTGCGTTTTGCGTATCAACCATAATTTTGGCTCCCATTTTGGTCAGTTCCTCCGCGTAGCGGAAGCGGTTTTGCCATACGCCCTCGTGAATGTTACCAATGCCGTTGGCAATGCAGAGGAGAACGGCAAACTGCGGGTGCATATCGGTGGGGAAACCGGGATAGTAAACGGTTTGAATGTTGATGTTCTGTAATTTGCCGTCACTGATAACGACAACTGCGTCGTCCTCTTCTTCGACTCTGACGCCCATTTCGCAGAGCTTGCTTGTGATGGACTCCACGTGCTTGGGAATAACCGACGTGATGCGCACGCATCCGCCCGTAGCGGCAACGGCTACCATATAGGTGCCTGCCTCAATCATATCTGGAATGATGGTATAGTTGCAGCCGTGAAGCTCCGTAACGCCGTGAACCTTGATAACAGACGTACCCGCACCCACAATGTTTGCACCGCAAGCGTTGAGGAAGTTTGCCAAGTCGACGATATGCGGCTCGCGCGCTGCGTTTTCAATAACCGTTGTTCCCTCTGCAAAAACAGATGCCAGAATAACGTTGACGGTAGCCCCTACGGATGCAACGTCGAAATAAACGCTATTTCCCTTTAATCCCTCATCGGCTTCGGCATAGATAAAGCCACCCTCGGTATCGGTTTTGGCGCCAAGCGCACGGAAGCCCTTCATGTGTTGGTCGAGGGGACGGCTTCCGCCAAAATCACAGCCGCCGGGCCAAGCAATGCGTGCCTTGCCAAAGCGACCCAGCTCGGCGCCAAGTAGATAAGAGGAGCCGCGCATTTTGCGAACGAGATCGTCGGGAGATGTTCCTTGGCGAACGCCCGCGGTGTTGATAACGACGGTTGTGGGCGTGAGATATTTGACCTGCGCCCCCATATGTTGAATCAGTTGCAGCGAATTGGTAATATCACTGACAGCAGGAATGTTTTCGAGTGTGCAAACGTCACCTGTGAGAATGGTGGCGAATAAAATAGGCAAAGCCGCGTTTTTCATTCCGCTAACGGGAATTGTTCCGTAAAGCGGCCGTTTTCCCGTAATGACAAATTTTGTTGACATTTTGATTGCACAAAAGGCTGAAAGCCTCGCTCCTTTCTGATTTTTTGCGCGCCAAAACAGCCCCCGTTGATAGGGTTTTTTCGCGCGCGCGCGCGATATTGAAACTATATATATTATAATATATTATACAGTATTTG
Source organism: Eubacteriales bacterium (assembly GCA_045658925.1). GTDB lineage: Bacteria > Bacillota > Clostridia > Oscillospirales > CAG-272 > UMGS1865. The sequence continues at coordinate 23,371 of JAZOVV010000042.1, read as the reverse complement.
TCAATAGGTTTTTGAAAAATTCTTTTGATTTTTTTCAATTTTTTCTCTTTTTTTCAGAATATGTCGAAAACAAGAAAAGCGTTACAACAAAAAAGTGATATTTTGCGCAAAAATCGACATTTTATCTATCCCTCACAAGGGGATTGACAAGCAGCCGTTTCTATGGTATAATGATAAATTGAGATAGTATGTACACGCGCGCATAGTGCGCAAAACCGTTTTTGGAAAGGATGATACTGTTATGAAGATCAATGCGCTCAAATCTGCCCTATTGAATGGCGAATATGACGGTCGTTTGGGTTATATTTACGGCGAGGACGCTGTGGCAAAGCAAAAGGAACGCTATGCCGCTGCCATCGATTCCTTTATTGCACTTTACGGTGCCGAGCGCGAGGGAGCTCTCTACTCGGTTGCCGGCAGAAGTGAGCTTTCGGGCAACCACACCGACCACAACCACGGTCGCGTAATTGCCGCATCGATTGACCTTGATATCATTGCAGTCGCCTCCCCCAACGGCGAGGACATCATTCGCGTAAAGAGCGAGGGCTTCCACGAGGACGTTATCGACATCAACGTTTTCACCTCTCCTCGCGAAAATCCCGAGGGCAACTCGGATGAATTGATTGCGGGAATGGTTGCAGGCTTCCGTAACAACGGATATGCCGTTGGCGGTTTTGATGCCTACACGACCTCTAACGTTCTCAAGGGCTCGGGTATTTCATCCTCGGCGGCATTTGAAGATATGATTGGTAACATTCTCAATCACATTTACAACGAGGGTGCCATCGACAACGTGGAAATTGCAAAAATCGCGCAATATGCCGAAAACGTATTCTTTGGCAAGCCTTGCGGACTGATGGACCAGGTTGCTTGCGCCGTTGGCGGTATTGTGGCCATCGATTTTGCAGACCCTTCTGCCCCCGTCATCAACAAGCTCGACGTGGATATTTCGGGTGCGGGTTACAATCTTTGCATTACCAACACGGGCGGAAACCACGCCGACCTGACCGACGATTATGCATCTGTTCCCTCTGAAATGAAAGAGATTGCCGCTTATTTTGGAAAATCTGTTTTGCGCGACCTCTCCGAAGAGGACGTTGTGGCAAGTATGCCTCTTTTGCGTGTGCAGTACAGTGACCGCGCTATTTTGCGTGCTTTGCACTTCTTCTCGGAAAACCGCCGCGTTGCCGAACAAACCGAAGCCTTGGCAAATGGCGACCTGGATGCTTTCTTTGCAAACGTAATTGCATCGGGACACTCGTCCTATTGCTATTTGCAAAACGTATATACCACCAAAAACGTAGCCGAGCAGGGACTCTCTCTTGCTCTTTGCCTTTCCGAGCGTCTGCTCGCAGGCAAAAAGGCCGCTTGGCGTGTGCACGGCGGTGGCTTTGCGGGAACCGTTCAAGCCTTTGTTCCCACTCTTGACGTGGTTGCTTATCGCGAAGCGATGGATGCCGCGTTCGGTGCAGGTGCTTGTATGGCTTTGCGTATTCGCCCCGTTGGCGCAATTAAACTTTGATAGATACTCGAAAAAGGAATTTTTATGAAACCCGAAAATCAATGGCTTGCGTTGCTCCTTGTGGGCAACTCCATTCTCTTCTCTGTCGCCTATTTTACTCTGGCGGCTTACTTCCCCATTTACATCGTCTACCTTGCGGTTGGTGTCGTAATGACCTTGATATTCGTTATTTACAACCGCGGCTTTGTTGGCAGAAATCTGAAGCCCGAACAGCTCCCCGATACGATGTCGTATGAGGAAAAACAAAAGTTTATTGACGACTGTGCCGCTCGCTTGCACCGCTCGCGTTGGATGATTACCGTTATCTTCCCCATTGTGCTTGCGTTCGCGCTTGATATGATGTATCTCTTCCTGCTCCCAATGTTGGAGGGAATGTTCCAATGAATGACATTCGTATCATTTCGCTCTACTCGGGCTCTACGGGAAACAGCTTTGCCATTTGCGCGCCTTGCGGAACACTCTTGATTGACGCAGGCAAAAACGCAAAACGGCTATGTTCGGCGCTCTGCGAGGTCGGCATCAATGTCGACGACATCGGTGCCATTCTTGTAACGCACGAGCACACCGACCACGTAAGTGCTCTACCCGTATTTCTCAAAAAGCATCCCGTGCCCGTACATATTGCCTACGGTTGCGCTTATAAGCTGATGCCGCACCCATCGGTGGAGCCGCTTTTGCATATGCACCCACCCATCCACGAAGAATGTATTTGCGGTATGCAGGTGACGTCCTTCCCCACTCCGCACGACAGCCGCGCATCGGTGGGATACCGCATTGAAATTCCCGATGAGGACGGAAATATCGTTTATCGCATTGGGTATGCTACCGACATTGGCTACGTCACGCCCGAAATTGAGGTGGCTTTGACAGGTTGCGATGCTGTCATTCTCGAAAGTAACCACGACTATGATATGCTGATGACGGGGCCTTACCCCTATGATTTGAAAAAACGCATCGCTTCGCGGCGCGGACATCTTTCCAATCCCGATTCTGCGGCTCTTGCCGCACGTCTTTGTGCCAAAGGCACAAAAAAATTGATGCTTGCACACTTAAGCCAGGAAAACAATGCCCCCGACCTCGCGCTCGGTGAGTGCATTGGTGCTGTGGGCGACTGTGACGTTGAAGTGTTTGTCGCCCATCCCGAAATTCCGACTGAAATGCTCTGACGAGGAGAAAAGTATGGTTCAAGTTACCCTTATTACCGTTGGCAACCTTAAGGAAGCCTATTGGCGCGATGCCATTGCCGAATACGAAAAGCGGCTTTGCGCTTTTTGCAAGCCCGAAATCATTCAACTCAAGGAAGCACGCCTTTCGGACAACCCGAGTGCGGGAGAAATTCAATCTGCACTTGCCGATGAGGGAAACCGTATTTTGGCGGCAATTCCGCCACGTTCTTACAAGATTGCTATGTGCGTAGAGGGTCAGCAATTCTCCTCGGAGGACCTTGCAAGGAAGCTCGATGGCGTACTTGCCAATACGGGCTCACTTTGCCTCATTATCGGCTCTTCGTTCGGGCTTTCGGACGAGGTCAAACGCACGTGTGATCTTCGCTTGTCGGTATCCAAATTGACTTTTCCGCATCAAATGATGCGTGTTGTGCTGCTTGAAATGCTCTACCGTTGCTTTGGTATTCTCAAGGGCACAAAATATCATAAATAACCGGTTGTAAGGAGATTTTTATGAAACAGATCTTCAAAAACAATACACAGCATCACGGCTCGCGACTCCCCGGAATGGAGTCCTTGACCGAGCTTTATAAGGTGGGTTCGGGTCCTTCGAGTTCGCACACCATCGGCCCCGAGCGCGCTTGTTTGTTGGCAATGAAAAAGTTCCCTGCGGCTGACGAATTTCGCGTAACACTTTACGGCTCTCTTGCCAAAACCGGCAAGGGACACGGCACCGATACCATTATTCGCAAGACTTTCTATCCGATGCCTTGCGAAATCATATTCGACCCCGAAAACGAGGATATTCCCCACCCCAACACGATGGACGTGGCGGCTCTTTCCAAGGGACACGAGTTTGGTCGCTTGCGTATTATGAGTGTGGGCGGCGGACGTATTCAAGTGGACGGTGAAGCGGCAGAAGAGCCGAAAATTCATTACACGCTCAAAACCTGGAGCGACATTCGCGCCTATTGCGAGGAAAAGAACATTCGCCTGTGGCAGTTTGCCGAAGAGAATGAAGGTCCCGAATTTTGGCTCTATATGACCGATATGTGGGAGGCTATGAAGCGTTCTATTCGCGCAGGTCTTGAGGACGAGGGCGAGCTCCCCGGTGGGCTTCACGTACAGAAAAAGGCGAAGTATCTTTACTACCGCCGCTCGATTGGTGAGAGTAGTGAGACACGCGAGGACCGTTTGGTTTGCTCCTACGCATTCGCGGTCAGCGAGCAAAATGCGGCAGGTGAAAAGATCGTTACCGCTCCTACTTGCGGGGCTTCCGGCGTGCTCCCTGCTGTCCTTTACTACGAGCAACACAAAAACGGATTTGCCGATTGGGAGGTCGTTCGCGCTTTGGCGGCAGGCGGCATTATTGGCAACTTGATTAAGACAAATGCGTCTATTTCGGGCGCGGAGTGCGGATGTCAAGCCGAAATCGGTACGGCGTGCGCTATGGCTGCGGCGGCTCTCGGTGAGTTGTTCCAGCTCAGCCTCGACAAGATCGAATACGCCGCTGAAATTGCTATTGAACACCATCTTGGTCTTACTTGCGACCCCATTTGCGGTCTTGTGCAAATTCCCTGCATCGAGCGAAATGCCGTTGCGGCAATGCGCGCCATCAATGCGGTCACGCTTTCCGACTTCCTTTCCGACACACGAATGATCTCCTTTGACAAGGTCGTGCGTGCGATGATGGAGACAGGCCGCGATATGTCCGACCTTTACAAGGAAACTTCCGAGGGCGGACTTGCGACCTTGGGTGTTGAAAAAAAGGATTGATAATTTTAGCCCCTTTTTTCAAAAAACTCTTGAAAAATTCCCCACTTTTGTGATATAATAGTACAGATATTGAAAATTTTGAAACAAACTCGCCCATCAGGGCTTTGGAGGTAAAAATTGATCGTTGCATTGGAAGATGCTAAGTATAAATTACTTGGTATGAGAGAGAGCATTGAGGAGCTCGGCTCCGCTTTGCGTATTGAAGAAACCAAAGAATTGCTTTTTGACCTTGAGGCGCAAACACAAGCTCCCGATTTTTGGAACAGCTCCGAAAAATCGAGCAAGGTGTTGCAGACCATTAAGCAAGGTCAAGATAAGGTTGCGGGCTATGAAAAGCTTTGCGCACGTCTTGAGGACGCCATCGCGCTTGCCGAAATGGCGATTGAAGAAAACGACGAAAGCTACGTAGAAGAAGTTCAAGGCGAGCTCGATGCCATCGTTGCCGAGGAAGAGACACGCCGTATTGAGGTTCTCCTTTCGGGCGAGTACGACAAGAGCAATGCCATTGTATCCTTCCACCCCGGTGCAGGCGGCACCGAGGCGCAGGACTGGGCGCAAATGCTCTACCGTATGATTACCCGTTGGGCGGAAAAGCGCGGATTTAACGTCAAGCTCACCGACTGGCTCGACGGCGACGGCGCAGGTATTAAGAGTGCGACTGTGATGATTTCAGGTCTGAATGCTTACGGCTACCTCAAGAGCGAGAACGGTGTTCACCGCTTGGTGCGCGTTTCTCCCTTTGACGCGAACGGACGCCGTCAAACCTCCTTTGCATCTATTGAGGTTATGCCCGAATTTGAAAACCTTGATGCCGTTGTCATCCGCGAGGAAGACATCGAAGTTACCGCTCACCGTTCCAGCGGTGCGGGCGGTCAGCACATCAACAAAACCGACTCGGCTATCCGTATCGTGCACAAGCCTACGGGTATTGTCGTTGGTTGCCAGACCGAGCGTTCGCAGCTTCAAAACAAGGAAACCGCTATGCGTATGCTCAAATCCAAGTTGATGGAAATTAAAATCCAAGAGCGTCTTGACACCATTGAGGATATTCAAGGTGTAAAGAACAACATTGAATGGGGTTCGCAAATTCGTTCCTACGTCTTTATGCCCTACACCCTTGTTACCGACAAACGCACGGGTTATGAGACAGGTAACATTCAAGCCGTTATGGACGGTGACCTCGACGGATTTATCAACGCATATCTCAAGCAAACCGCAGGAAAATAAACAAAAAGCTGTTATAAAAGGGTATCTGTGAGAAACAGATACCCTTTTTGTTATGCAAGGTTATATTATTCTTCTACCACAAAGGTAGAAACCTCAAAGCTATCGGCGCTGACATAGCAGGTTTTGCCCTTGTAGTCAACCATATACCAATCGTTACGGACGCCTCCCTCGGATTCGTATTCTCCGCCCGTTACGGGAGTGGTACTCAGAAGACGAACGGTGTCGTTGGTATCAGCGCGCAAAACGGCGCGGGTACCGCTGGAAACGTGAATACCATCATAGTGAAGTCCGGGACCGGTTCTGACGTAACAGATCTTTTTGGTCTCCAAAATCGGGAGTGTCTCAAAGCAGAGCACACGTGTGATCTGGTTGGCGACCCCGGGCAAATGATATTGCAGGGTAACGGATTTACCGTCCTCGCTGAAACGCGCGTTGAGATACGAATATTCGCAGGCCTCGTGATCATATTCGCGATAAAATACGTTTTTGTCAAAAATATCCTGCACGACCAAGCGGCGCTCGTCACCCTCTCCTGCAAAGTAAGCGATTTTTTCAAGATTGCAAGAGGTGTCGAGATCTTGTTCGAATTTTTGAGAAAAAATATTTTTTGAAATATTGTAAAAATAAAGGTCTTTACCCTCATAAATCGAAAGTATGATTTCTTGGTTGTAACTTTCTTCCTCGTAAATGGAAAGATAGTCGCTCACACCGGAGCGAACAACATTGCCCACAGCATCATAAATCTCATAGAAATAGGTGCGACCGTATTCGTTGTCGCGGTCGCGCAAAGAGGTTGCGTTGAAGAATTTGCCGCTATCATAAGGTGCAGGAATATCCAAAAGGCGTGTGCAGATTATGCCCGCATTAGAGGTGATTAAGTTAAGTTGGTGAAATTGGTGGCCGATGAGAAGCCATTCGAGATCGTATTGATCCAACTTCTCTTTTTCATTGTTGACCACCTGATAGATTTCATCACGCTCTAATGCGTCGTGGTAATCAACAATGCCGCACTCCATCTCGGTAATCATCTCTCCGTTTGCCAACTCTTTGACCGAATAGGTTGTGTGTACGCCATTGGAGAGCTGCTTGGTTTCGATAGTGTGAACTTTGCCATCTTTATCAATACCGCCGTCATCGCATTGCTCCACAAGAATGGGATAGCCGTTGTGAAGGGTAAAAAGGCCGTACAGTTGCCAATTCTCGGAGAGCAGCACCAATTCTTCCACGCCGTCGGCGTTGATATCCTTAATGCAATAACCGAGCGCGGGGCGAACAAAATCGGGTAAGTGTGAGCAAATTTCGGTTTCGCGATCACTCATTACGGGATGTGCTGCTATAAACTGCTCCGCGCCGCCATCGGTTGCCAGAAGAGAAATGGCATCGAGAATTTCTTGATAATTCAAAAAAAGCGTTTGATTTTGGGTGGGTAGGCTTGTGTTTTGCTCTTGCAGAGTGGTGCTTTCGGTTGTTGTATGATCGGGATCCTCATTGTTGCTCGGCGGCGCTTTTTGACAAGCCGCCAAAGAGGTAGTCAGCAATGCGGATACCAGCAAAGAGGTGACGATTTTTCTCTTGTTCTTCACTGTCTTTTTCTCCTTTTTTGTTTTGTTTATCTATTTTATAACATAGGCGTTTTTTGGGGGGTATATTTATTATATCAAACGAGCATTTGCTTTGCAACATCTGTGCTTCAATTTTTTTCGTCTACGCTTAAAAACTTCAATTTCGTTTTTATAACGCGAAAAACCTCTCCAAAATATTGACTTTTCTTTTCTTTTATGATATAATAAGATGTTAAACTATGCGATTGTGAGATTTTTTGGAAAGGGGATGATAAAAATGGTAAAGGTTTTGGCTGTTCTGCCGCGCAGTATTGCCGAAAAGGCCGGCATTCGTGGTGGGGATATGCTTGTCTCCATCAATCAAAATGAAATACGCGACGTGCTTGACTACCGTTTTTATCTCACCGATACAAACGTTGCCGTCACGCTTTTGCGTGATGACAAGTCTTATACCGTGCACATCAACAAGGGCGAATACGACGACATAGGGCTCTCTTTTGAGACTCCTTTAATGGACAAAAAGCATTCCTGCACAAACAAATGTGTGTTCTGCTTTATCGACCAGCTCCCGCCCGGTATGCGCGAGTCGCGTTACTTTAAGGATGACGACGACCGCCTTTCCTTTTTGCACGGCAACTACGTTACCCTGACGAATCTCAAGAATGAGGACATTGACCGCATCATTAAGATGCACATCTCCCCCGTCAACGTGTCCGTTCACACGACCAACCCCGAGTTGCGTGTGAAGATGATGAAGAACAAGCACGCAGGAGAGGTACTTTCCTATCTTGACCGTATGGCAGATGCGGGGATCGCTCTTTGCACGCAAATCGTGCTCTGCAAGGGGCTGAATGACGGTGCCGAGCTTGACCGCACCTTGCACGATTTGATAAAATATCACCCCTCTCTGCGTTCCTGCGCTATCGTCCCCGTAGGGCTTACGAAATACCGCGAAAAGCTCTATCCGCTCGAGGCTTTCTCACCTGCGGAATGTGCGGCTGTCATTGAGCAGGTCAACGCATACGGAAATTGGTGCCTGAAAGAATACGGCACACGCATTTTTTACTGCTCGGATGAGTTCTACGTTCGTGCAGGACTTCCCCTTCCCCCCGAAGAATTTTACGAGGATTACTCCCAAATCGAGAATGGCGTTGGTATGCTGACCTCGATGAAGGCAGAGTTTGATATGGAGCTTGATTATCTCGACGAGCTTCTTGCTGATTTCCGCGCACCGCGCACGGTTTCGGTTGTGACGGGTATGGCGGCGCATGCGCACATCACCTCTCTTGCAAAAGAATTGACAGAGAGAGTTGAGGGCTTGACGGTAAACGTTTACCCCATAGTGAACAAATTCTTTGGCGAGAGCGTTACCGTTGCAGGCCTCATTACGGGCGGTGACGTCGTTGAACAACTCAATGGAAAAGACCTTGGCGATGAGCTTCTCTTCCCTTCTGTAATGCTTCGCGCCGATGGCGACGTCTTTCTTGACGATATGACGCCCGACGAGCTTGGCGCACGTCTCGGTGTGCACGTTCGCGCAACAGAGAGCGACGGTGCAAAATTCATTTCCGCGCTCCTTGGCATTTGCGAATGACGCACCAAAAAAGCGGACAAACTGTTTTTTAGTGGAAAGGACATATAGATTTATGGCAAAACCGATTATTGCGATTGTCGGACGTCCCAACGTTGGCAAGAGCACTTTATTTAATAAGCTCATCGGCGAGCGTCGCTCGATTGTAGAGGACACTCCCGGTGTTACACGCGACCGCATCTATGGCGAGACCGAATGGCGCGGCAAGCGTATGATCCTCATTGACACGGGCGGAATTGAGCCCAAAACCGACAACCTCATCCTCAAGCAAATGCGTCAACAAGCGCAAATGGCAATCGACACCGCCGACGTTATCATCTTTATGTGTGACGTTCGCACGGGGCTGACCGCCAACGACCGCGACATTGCCGTTATGCTGAAAAAGAGCGGCAAGCCTATCGTTCCCTGCATCAACAAGTGCGACAGCATTGGAGCTCTGCCTATGGAATTCTACGAATTCTATGAGCTCGGCTTTGAGGAAGACCCCATTGGCGTTTCTTCCATTCACGGAAGCGGCTCAGGTGACCTTCTTGACGCTTGTTTGCGTTATCTTGACGATTGGCAAGACACGATGGAAGAGGACGACAGCATTAAGGTAGCCGTTATAGGCAAGCCGAATGCGGGCAAGTCTTCTATCATCAACCGTCTTATTGGCGAAGAACGTCTTATCGTTTCCAACATTGCGGGCACAACGCGCGATGCAGTTGATACGCAACTCGAAAATGAATACGGCAAATTCACCTTTATCGATACCGCAGGTATTCGCCGTCAATCAAAGATTGATGACAAGATTGAGCATTTTAGCGTTTTGCGTGCACACATGGCGGTAGAACGCGCGCAGGTATGCCTTTTGATGATTGATGCTTCGACGGGTATTACCGACCAGGATACGAAGATTGCGGGTATTGCTCACGAGGCAGGTAAGGCTGTCATTATTGTTGTTAATAAGTGGGATTTGATCGAAAAAGACAACAACACCGTTAACGAATTCAACAACAGAATTCGCACCGAACTCGCCTATATGCCCTACGCGCCCATCCTCTACATTTCGGCAAAGACCGGTCAGAGAGTTACCAATCTGTTCGAGCGTATCGTTTACGTTTACGGTCAGTCGGTCATGCGCGTTACCACGGGTATGCTTAATGACGTTCTTGGCGATGCGATGATTCGCGTTCAACCTCCGTCCGATAAGGGACGCCGTCTCAAAATCTACTATATGACGCAGATTGCGACCGCTCCCCCCACCTTTGTCATCTTTTGTAACAATGTTGAGCTCTTCCACTTCTCTTATCAGCGTTATATTGAAAACTGCCTGCGCGAGACCTTTGGCTTTATGGGTACGCCTATCAAGCTCATCATTCGTATGAAGGGCGACGAGGCAGATAAATAAGAGCTTTTGACACCCCTACGTAAGGAGTATATTATGTTTGTTGATAACGTTAAAATTTATATCAAAGCCGGTGACGGCGGCAACGGTGCTGTCTCTTTTCGCCGTGAAAAATACGTAGCTGCGGGCGGTCCCGACGGCGGTGACGGCGGACACGGCGGTAACGTCGTCTTTCGCGTAGACGAGGGAACCAATACCCTGCTCGCATTCCGTTACAAGCACAAGTTCGTTGCAGCTCGCGGCGGTGACGGCAAGGGCGGCAAGTTCCACGGTGCAACCGCCGAGGATCTTGTTATTCTCGTTCCCCCCGGAACGCTCATTCGCGATGCGGAATCCGGCAAGATCATTCACGATATGTCCGAGGACGACGGTGCCGACTTTATCGCCTGCCGCGGTGGTCGCGGCGGTTGGGGCAACCGTCACTTTGCAACGCCCACGCGTCAGGTTCCTATGTTCGCCAAGAATGGCACCGAGGGACAGGAGCGCGAGGTTGTTTTGGAACTAAAAATGATTGCCGACGTGGGGCTGATCGGTTACCCCAGCGTTGGTAAATCCTCTATCCTTGCTCGCATTTCTGCGGCAAAGCCGAAGATTGCGGATTATCATTTCACTACCCTCTCCCCCAACCTTGGCGTTGTTCGCACGGGCGGTGAGAGCGGATTTGTAGCCGCTGACATCCCCGGTCTTATCGAGGGGGCGGCTGACGGTGCAGGTCTCGGTCACGCATTCTTGCGTCACGTTGACCGTTGCCGTTTGCTCCTCCACGTAGTGGATATTTCCTGCTTTGAGGGACGCGATCCCGTTGAGGACGTAAAGCAGATCAACTATGAGCTCGGTCGTTACAGCCCCGAATTGGCAGAACGTCCGCAAATTATTGTAGCTAACAAATGCGACTCTCTTGACCCCGAAATCGTTGACGTAGCTGCATTTGAAGCCTTTATCAAAGAGAACGGCTGGGAGCTCTTTTACATCTCGGCAGTCACCGGTGAGGGCGTAGAGGCACTCATTCGCCGCGTAGCGGCACGCCTTGAGGAGCTGCCCCCCATTAAGGTTTACGAAAAAGAATACGCTCCCGAGGACGTTGTTGTCGGCGGTGAGCGTGAAACGATTATTCGCCGCGAAAACGACACATTCTACGTGGAAGGCGAGTGGATCAAGAACGTAATGGGTCAGATCAACTTTAGCAATTATGAGTCGCTCAACTACTTCCAAAAGGTACTGCAGAACGGTGGCGTTTTTGAAATGCTTGAAGCAAAGGGCTGTCGCGACGGTCACACCGTTTCGATCTACGATTTTGAATTTGATTACGTAAAATAATTTTAAGGAGAATAACATGAACATTTGGCACGATATCAATCCCGAACATATCAAGCCCAATGATTTTACTGCCGTTATTGAAATTCCCAAGGGAAGCAAGTGCAAATATGAGTTGGATAAGTACACGGGCCTCTTAAAGCTCGACCGTGTTCTTTACACCTCTACGCACTACCCTGCCAACTACGGCTTTATTCCGCGCACATACGCCGATGACGGAGACCCGCTCGACGTCCTCGTGCTTTGTGCCGAATCCATTTACCCTATGACGCTGATGCAGGTTTACCCCATTGGCGTGATGCGTATGTTGGACGGTGGCAAAATGGACGACAAAATTATTGCTGTCCCGATTTCCGATCCCACCTACTTGGGAATTGACTCGATTGACCATCTCCCCCCGCATATCTTTGATGAAATTATGCACTTCTTCAGTGTTTACAAGCAGCTCGAAAACAAAGAGACCGCGGTTAAGTCGCTTTTTGGGAAAGAAAAGGCAGAACAAATCATTCAAGAGGCGATTGATTGTTATAAGGAAACATTTGAAAAAGAATAAGAAATAAAAAGAAGCGTCTGCGACGAATGTCGTAGGCGCTTTTTTTCTTTTCCTTTTTCCTTTTATAAGATTATTTATATTGCTCCGCAGGTTTTGCGGAGTTTTTTGTTTGGCACAAGGTGGCACACATTGTCATCTTTTGGCACAAAAAGAAGCAGTAGAATATGGGCATCACAAAGAAAACCGAACATTGGAGGTGATGCACTTTGTATGGCAAAGAAACTGCCAAAAAAGCTTGATACAACGGCTCGCCAAAAGCGCCTATTGGAACTTTTGGAAGAGTACGTAGAGGCTTGCCGTCCGCCGCCCGAGGCGGATAGCAAAAAAGCAAACGGAAAGTTTGCAAACCTTGCCGGCTTTTGCCGATTTGTCGGTTGCGGCATCTCATATCTTCAAAAGCTCTGCTCCGAGGCTCCCCGTCTTTACGACCTCATTTGCACTACACTTGAAGACGAGCTTCTGATTTCGTCCCCTTCCCCATCGCTCCTATCCTATTATCTCAAAAAGCGGTTAGGGTACGACGAGAAAGAGGAAACGGCAGCCGCCTCGTGCGGAGAGATGCGACTTGTGTTTGAGCACGACATTTTGGAGGACGGCGCGTGAGAGAGGAAAATGACGGCATCCTGCGCGTTCACGGTACACCAAACGAGCGGCAAAAGTTGTTCTTTGCATCCCGTGCCCGTTACACGGCTTACGGGGGTGCAAGAGGCGGTGGAAAGTCTTGGGCTCTGCGGCGTAAGTTGATTGGTCTTTGTCTCTGCTATCCCGGAATTCGGTGCCTGTTGGTGCGGCGTTCCTATGCGGAGCTCAAAGCCAATCACGTGCGACCGTTGTTGGATGAATATGGAACGCTCCTTTCCTACAGTGAAGGAGACAAGATTCTGACACTCCCCAACGGCAGCAGCATTGCATTGGGTTATTGTGCCGCAGCGAGAGACGTTTTGCGCTATCAGGGACAAGAGTACGACATTATTGCCATTGATGAGGCTACGCAGCTGAGCGAATATCAGTTTTCTATTTTTAAGGCCTGCCTTCGTGGCACCAGTGACGCACCGCGCAGAATGTACCTGACCTGCAACCCCGGTGGCATCGGTCACGCTTGGGTCAAGCGACTCTTTGTAGAGCGGAAATTCAGAGAGGACGAAAATCCCGATGATTATCTCTTTGTTTCGGCACAAGTCTATGACAATCCCGTTCTGCTTCGGGCTGACCCCGACTATGTTCGGCAGTTGGAAAGCCTGCCACAGAAATTACGGGATGCGTGGCTTTACGGCCGTTGGGATGTATTCGAGGGGCAATTCTTTTCGGAATTTGACCCCGCTGTTCACATCTGTTCACCTGCCCAGATTCCCGCGGAGTTACATTATTTTGCCGCTCTCGATTACGGTTTTGACATGCTTGCGGCACTCCTGATGGGGGTAGATACCGCGGGAAATCTCTACGTAATCGACGAATTCTGTCAAGCCAACCTCACCTTGAGTGAGGCGGCTAGGCAGGTGGCAAACTTGTGCCGTGGACGGACGGTGCGCTACGCGGTCGCTTCTCCCGACCTATGGAACAGACGTCAAGACACCGGCAAAAGCGGTTTTGAGGTGATGCAATCGGTCCCAGGTATGCCGCCGATGTGCGCCGCCGATAACCGCCGCGTGCCCGGTTGGCGTGTGCTGCGCGAGTACCTTCAACCTGCCGTCGGTGCGCCTGTGCTTCGGATATCGTCGGTTTGCACCGAGCTGATCCGCTCGATGCCGGCTCTGCTTTGCGACACGTTGCGCCCCGAAGATGCCTCGGATGAGCCTCATGCCGTAACGCACGCGCCGGAAGCCTTGCGCTATGCCGTAATGAGCCGCGCGAAGGAAAGCATTCCCCAAGAGCGACCCGATAACACCTTTCGTTTTGCTAAAAAAGAGCGCTCGCTCTTTTAAGAGTGGGCGGAAGAAGGGTTTTCTTTGTGATAGTTCAAAATGAAAGGAGTTTTTAACAAATGGCAAGAATCAAGTCAAAGCGAACGGCTTTGCAAATGCTCTCTTGCAAATTTAGCGGTATGGGAAAGCACAGTCCGTTGGAGCCTTTGGGAGCGGAAGACATGTGCAACTTTCGAATTTTGCCAAACGGCACCCTGAAGGTAAGGTCGGGATACACACGCATAAAGCACTTTTCTTCGAATAAAAAAGTGCGCGGCGTTTGGGAAGGGGTTCTTGACGATATTTCCTACTTCTTTGTCGTGGTCGGTGATACCGTTTACCGATTGGTGGGAGAAGAGTTAAGCGAAACGAATGTCGGCATAATAACAAACGGTAACGGAACTGTACATTTCTGCGTTTACGAAAATACGCTTTACCTTTTGGACGGAACCAAAATATGGACATTTTCAACCACATCTATCAAATTTGTGGAGCTTGAACCTTACGTTCCGCTTTACGGATATCAGTGGCATCCCGAGTCGTATGGCGAAATTAACGAACAAATCAACATTTTGACCCCTCGCTTGCGTGTACACTATTACAACTCCACCGATACGAACACATTCATACTTCCCTTCTACTCGAGCTCTGTGGACGTTGTATTTGCAAACAGCAGAAAAACAACCGAATACAGCTTTACACCGGGCTCTAATAAGGTCGTTTTCAATTCCTCGGTTCCCCCTATAACCGTAGAAATAGGTTTTACCATTATGATTGACGATGATCTACGTAATGAAATCCTTGCATCACAAATTGCCTACATCTACTCCCGCAACGGTATAAATCAACTGATGCTTAGTAGTAACAGCGGTCGTTTGTTCTGTGCACGAAGCGTAACTTCACAAATGATAACCTACTGCCACGTCTCCTATCCAAAGGCTTCTCCGCTTTATTTTTGCACGAATGATGTCTTCTTTTTGGGAGATTTCATGCATCCGATTACCGCGTTCTGTCCCTTGTATGAGACGCTGTTGGTCTTTACCTCTGACCGCATTTGGAATCTTTCGTTTGAAAAAGAAGGAATTCAAGCAACACTCTCTATGCGAGATATGGGATGTGCCTCGTCACACGGTGTTATCCCTTATGAAAGCGGTGTTCTCGCGGCAATGAACGGCGGCATTTACTGTCTGACCGCATCTCCCGCACGCCCCGAGGACCTCTTCCCCGAGCGGATCTCTCTTGGCATTGACGACAAATTTCCCACGTCTTTTACCGATAAGGTGGAATTTTTGCGCAACTTTGCCGACGGAGAAATTTGGATGCGTGACCCCACCGACACCGGCGGTAATGTTTGGGTTTGGAACAATGAACGCAAGGATTGGTATCGCTTTACGGGAATTGATGCAACCTTCTTCTTTAAAAGATCGGGCAATATTGGATTTGCGAGCGGAAGTGATCTGTTCCTGTTCGGTCGTGCTGAAAGCACCGACAACGGTTCTCCCATTGATGCGCATTACAAAAGTGCTTATATTGATTTTGGAGATTCCTCTTCTATCAGACGTTCCTTGCGTGCAATGCTGTACGCTTCGCCAAGCAAAAGCGATGCTCACGTCCTGCTTGAAACCGAACAGGGAGAGAGTTCCTATCAATTTAAGACACCGTCTTATGCTAAAAAATTACAGTTGCACGACATGCGTATGCACACACACCGCTACCGATTTTTGCGTTTTACCCTCTCAACTACCGCAGGCCACCCAATCGAGTTCTACCGACTCGACATTTATTCCAAGCCGTAAGGCAAATGATTTAGAAAGGAGGAATCGTTATTTCTCAAGCACACGAAATTGCGTGGAGCGCGTATGAGGCAGGCAAAGCCTACAAGCAACGCATCGGTCTTTATGAAACGGTAAGACGTAACGAGCGTTTTTACCGCGGCGACCATTGGTATGGCTCAAATGCTGACCTCCCGCGTCCCATTTTTAACTTTATTCGACGGATTACCGACTATCAAGTGGCATCTGTCATCGGCGGAGACGTTTCTATTTGTTACTCAGATGAAGCGCTCCCCTTTACCGCCTCTAAAGAAACACGAAAAAGCTTATCCCACGGAATCAGCGTTCTCAATCGAAACGCCGCCTGGCGTTGGAAGCACAATAAAATGGAGGCACTCTCCTATAAGGCCCTCCTTGATGCCGCTACTGCCGGAGACGGTATCTTCTACTCTTGGTGGGATCCCGACCTTCGCAACGGGCAGGACTATGACGGAGACATTCGCACAGATGTGATAGACTCTACCAATTTGTTTGTGGCAGATGTCAATTCATCTGACCTGCAGAGCCAAAAATACGTGATGCTGGCAGGACGTGCAAGTGTGGAAAGCTTGCGGCGCGAGGCTCTTGCTGCAGGCGCGAGCGAAGCAGACGTGGCAAAAATCGTTGCCGATGAGGAAAATACGGGAACGTACAGTGCCGACCTTGGCAAATGCGAGTTGAGCGGTGAGGAAAAAGCCACGTTTCTGATCCGTTTCTTCCGCGAAAACGATGAGGTCATTTTTGAAAAGACAACCAAAAACTGTCTTGTGCGCCGTGCCAACACCGGTTTGCGCCTTTATCCTATTGCTTATTTCCATTGGCATAACACCAAAAATTGCTTCCACGGAACTGCCTCTGTCAGCGATATGATCGCCAACCAAAAGTGCATCAATACCGCTTATGCAATGGCGCTCAAGCACATGAGCAATACGGCGTTTTCCAAGGTCATTTACGACAAAACACGTATTCCGGAATGGTCCAACGAGGTTGGAGAAGCCATTGGTGCCGTGGGTGGTGGAAGCATGGCAGATGCCGTCTCGGTTGTTGGGGTTGGCAAAATGCAGGACGGATACCTCGACCTGATTACCGACGTCATCAACAACACCAAGGCGATGATGGGGGCTACCGACTCGGCCTTGGGTGAAGAACGTGCAAATAACACCAGTGCGATTATGAAGCTGCAAACCGCTTCATCGGTTGCCTTGGAGCACGTGCGTGTAAACTTCTCCCACTGTATTGCAGAGCTTGCCGCAATTTGGGCGGATATGCTTTGCACCTATTGCCCACCCCAACGTCTGCTCCACGTTATGGACCAAAGCGGTGACGTAAGTGCCGAAACGCTCGACTATTCCCTTTTGAAGAACGCATTGCTCAGTGCAAGCGTTCATGTTGGCAATATTGACCGTTATTCCCCCTCTACGACCGTTTCTACCCTGAACAAGCTCCTCGACAGTGGGCATCTCTCTGCCGCGGAATACGTTGAACTGTTACCTGAGGGCGTATTGGTCAACCGTGAGAAGCTGTTGGAAAAATTCCAAAAGAAAGGAGTTGCAACTAATGAATGATGAAAGCTCTGTTTTTGAAAATACAGAGACGTCTCCGTGCCCATCGTGTGATACGGTGGAGACGGAAATTGCGTCAGCGGGAACTGCGTGCGACAACACGCCCGAGGAACAAACTTCCCCCGGAGCAGATGAAGCTGCTGTTGGCGTTCCTACAGATACCGGCGCAGATTCTGATTCTGATTGCGAGGATTCTGATTCCGCGACTCAAGAGAGCGAATTGGAGCAGCTGCGAAGTGAATTAAAGCAACTACGCGAGGAGCTCGCCTTGCGTGATGCACGCACCCATCAAGAGGAACGCATCACTCGTGAATACGCCGAGTTTTGTGCCCTCTACCCCGAGACTCCCATCTCTTCGCTCTCGCCTGAAATTTGGCAAGCCGTAGAAGGCGGCACGCCCCTTGCAGCCGCCTTTGCTCTGGCTGAGAGAAAGAAGGCAATCTCTCTAAAAAAAGCCGATGAGAGCAATGCAAGCAATCGCGCCCGCTCTGCCGGCGCTGTCAACAATGCTCAGAGCGTTGAGTTTTCCCCTGCCGAGGTACGTGCCATGTCCTCGGAGGAGGTGCGCGCTAATTTGCCGAAAATTATGCGTTCGATGCAAAAATGGCACTAAAACATTTTTTGAATAAAGAAAGGAAAAAACATTATGGCTATTACAAATTTTATTCCCACCGTATGGAGTGAAAATCTTTATCAGGAGCTCGACAAAAAGTACATTGGCGTTGCCAACTGTAATCGTGATTTTGAGGGCGAAATTCGTGAAAAAGGCAATACTGTTCGCATTTGCGGCATTGGTGACGTTGTTGTTTCCGAATACACCAAGAATGCCAATATGAGCGCCCCCGCAACCCTCTCTGACAGTGCTCGCGAGCTCAAAATCGATCAGGCAAAGTACTTCAACTTCCAAATTGACGACATCGACCGTGCACAATCCTCTCCCAAGCTGATGGAAGCCGCTATGAAGAACGCCGCGAGCGCGCTTGCTAACGATGCAGACCGCTACATCTATCGCTTGCACGGACAGGCAGGCAGCTTCATTAAGAGCAACGACACCACCGTTGAAAACATCATCGACCTCATCATCGATGCCAGAACCAAGCTCTTTACCAACAACGTAGCAGACCCCGAGGATATCGTAATTGAGGTCACCCCTGCTATCGCCGGTTTGATTTTGAAGGCAAAAGTCAACCTTTCTACCGACAACACCGACGTGATGGAGGCAGGTTGCATCGGTGCTATCGGTGGCTGTAAAATCTTTGTTTCCAACAATGTGGAAATCGTAGAAACCGAAAACGGCTATGCACACAAGTGCTTGGCACGTACCAAGCGTGCAATTGCGTTTGCAGAGCAGCTTTCCGAAATCGATGCATACCGTCCCGAGCTTCGCTTTGCGGATGCCGTTAAGGGTCTGCACCTCTATGGCGCAAAGGTCGTTTACCCCAAGGAAATGGTACTGCTCGATCTGACCATCGCCGACGCATAATTGTGAGCTGACCGATGGTCTACTACGACATTTTGGACGGTTCCATCGCGGCGGTATGCGAGGACGTTACAGCCACCCGCGCAATTGAGGATTATGCCGTTCGTGGGCAATTTCTTTTGGCAAACTTCGTAACGCAATATGCAAAGCTTGACGCCATCTTTCGCCAAGCAAACGGGTTGGAGACTCAAGAGTTTAGAACCGATATCGTATCGGTTGACCCCGAGGACGAGTTCCCTTTGTGCGATGTGTTCATCCCCGTTGCGGTTCACTACGTAGCCGCCGGATTGGTAATCGAGGAGAATGAGGAAATGAGCGACAAATTCTTTGACCGTTACGTAAACGGTATTCTTGAAATTCGCAAGGGATTGCCTGCGAAGCAAGGTGCCATTGTTGACAAATACGGCTTGGACTGACGCTTTTCCCTAAGCAATAAAAAAGGTACCCACGCGAGTTTCGCGTGGGTACTGATTTTTTATTGACGTAAAAGACGAATTGCCTCGCGAATCTCCCCAATGGAGTATCCGTAGCGTGAAAGGCTTGCAATCATACGGCGGTGCTCATCGGCATCGGTGGGGATTTCACCGTAATGCTTTTGGATGAGTGCGGCACAGCTTTGTGCAAAATCAACGTCTGTGAGAAGGTCAGAAAACCCTTGCATGGTTTCGGCGGCATAGCCCTTGCTCCAAAGATGGGCACTGATACGTTTGGCACCCCACAGCTTACGCAGGCACTTTTCCACCTCGCGCTTCATATCGCGTTCTTCGTCGATAAGACCGTAGCCCGCAAGGCGTTCTGCCGCATGTGCGGCAACCTCGCGCCCATATCCCTTGCCAATCAGCTTGCGTGTGAGTGCTTGCACCGAATTTGCCCCGTATGAGAGCAAGCTTTCGCCGCTTCGTAATGCGCGGCAAAGCTCGGCGGCCTCTTCAATTTTTTCGTAGGTCTCCTCACTGATAGGTCCGCGTGTCAGATTGAATTCACAGTATTGCTCGGTTGTAATAACAAGACTTTTTTGCTCTTGGTGTTCCCCATTTTCCAAAAGCAGTTGCACAAGCATCTCTGCCCCATCGTGCTGTGCACGCAGGGCGCGGATGGTAATGGTTAGCGGTGATGTTACGCCGTAGGAAATTTCATTGATGGTCATTATTCGTCATCGGAGAGACGAAGGTCGAATTCGTCGTCATCGTCCTCGTCAACCTCAAAATCTTGGTCCATTGTCATTTTAGCTTGCTCGCTGAGTTGGCGAACCTTGTTTTCAATTTCTTTCATCAATTCGGGAGTGTTCTCGATGAGCTTGCGAACGTTGTCCTTGCCCTGGCCGATTCTCTCACCGTTGTAAGAGAACCAAGAGCCACTCTTTTGGATAACGTCGAGTGCGATTGCGAAATCGATGATTTCGCCCGAAAGAGAAATGCCCTTGCCGTAAAGAATATCAAACTCGGCTACGCGGAAAGGCGGTGCGACCTTGTTTTTAACGATTTTGCACTTAACGTGGTTGCCGTAAACGTCGTTGCCGTCCTTGAGCTGCTCGGTTTTGCGAATATCGATACGAACCGATGCGAAGAACTTGAGCGCGCGTCCACCGGGGGTGGTTTCGGGGTTGCCGTAAATTACGCCAACCTTTTCGCGAATTTGGTTAATGAAAACAACTACGCAGTTGCTCTTGGAAATAACACCGGAAAGCTTACGCATTGCCTGCGACATCATTCTCGCCTGTACACCAACCATCGATTGTCCCATATCGCCTTCGATTTCTTGACGAGGAACGAGAGCGGCTACAGAGTCGATAACGATAGCGTCAACTGCACCGGAGCGCGCGAGTGCTTCGCAAATTTCAAGGGCATCTTCGCCACAGTCGGGTTGCGAAACGAGGAGCTCGTTAATATCAACGCCAAGTGCCTTTGCATATACGGGGTCGAGTGCGTGCTCGGCATCGATAAACGCTGCTGTGCCGCCCGACTTTTGAACCTCTGCCAAAATGTGCAGAGCAACGGTAGTCTTACCGGAAGATTCAGGACCAAAGATTTCAACGATACGTCCGCGCGGAACGCCGCCAATACCAAGGGCTAAGTCAAGAGAGAGCGAGCCGGTGTGGATAGCTTGCACTTCCATGTGGGAGTTCTCTCCCAATTTCATAATAGAGCCTGCGCCAAAGTCGCGCTCAATTTGTGTCATTGCGGTCTTGAGCGCTTGCGCCTTGCCTTGCGCGTCAAGTCCTGCGGGAACTGCCAATTTTGTTTTCTTCGAAGCTGCCATAATATCTTCCTTTCACGCAGTGGATAGTACCACCGCTTTCCTTTTATTTTTACTGTCCCTATTATACTCCATTTTTGGATGCTTGTCAATACCTTTTTGAAATATATTTTTCCGTTTTTGGTATTTTATTTGGCATTTTGCTGTTTTTGGACAATTTTAAAGGGTTTAATTTTCCAAAACAGAGTAAGCAAAAGGACGCAGGGGAGCTTTTTGAAAAAAGCTCCCCCACACCCCCGCAAAAACTTTCGCACAATGATTATCTAAATAAATTTGTTAGTTTTGAAACAGACAGACGGCGCGAACGCAAGGTTCGCTTTGGCTTTCGCAAACTCGCAGGGGCCACCGAGACCCTGCTCGTTAAGAAAGTTGTTTTGAAATGATAAAGAAAGCTCGCGATTCTCCCCAACCTGTTTATATAAATAAGGATGCCACCGCAGTGACATCCTTTAGGTGTTGTTTTTTAGGAAAGTGTAATTTCAAATAGTCGTCCGCCAAAATTTTCTTCAATCGTTACATCGAATCCTTCCTTTTCTAATAAGGCTCCGGACATTCTTGCAATTTCTTTGCCGTCCATGTCCAAAACGAGATACTCGCGATCCGCAAGCAGCCCGTCCACACAAACTTTTCTTGTGGATTCTTTAGCACCGTGTCGGAAAAATCCAATGATGCCACCCGAGAAGGTTTCCCGATTGATACGGGCGAATCCATCATAACCACCTATGGCCGGTTCAAAATAGCCTGGAAGATCCTGACGGTAGAGCATAATATTGTGTTTTTGCTCCATTTTTGAGAGCCACCGGGAATATTTGCTTAATACTTCTCTATCCTGTTTGGGTATTTGTCTGGGATCACCACACAGAATTGGCAATGCTCCCGCCAAAGAACGCACATGATTTTCATATCCTGTATCCTGAATGTGGGCATTTCCGATTACCAAAGAGGTGGCCGGCATTGCAGGAGAACGCCACCATGCCATTTGTCTGATTCGCAAGTCTGTTTTTTCACCTATGTTACCCAAGAAATTAGAAAGCCAATTTCCTTCCGCATGCTTTAACATCGCATAATCTACAAGCTGTAATCCACCCATAGTTTCAAAGGTACAGTCAATAAACAGATTTTTCCTACCTTTGTGAAGCTTATCAAAGACTTCCCACATTTTGTTATAATTTACCCACATGGATTCTTCCCGATCACGATGCGCGGGATGATCGCAAGCATAACATCCTGCTTCTTCTTTGTTGTAACGGTATGGGCTTGAAACAACAGAGAAATCCAACTTTAAATAGTCAAAACCATACTCATCTACCAACCTTTCTAACACATTGGTGATATAATCTGACCAACCGGTAGAAAAACAGGCGGTGCGTTTGTCATTTCCGCCGCTGAGTAAAGAGAACTCTTTGCCCTCCTTGTTTTTGAGGAACCATTCGGGATGCTCCTTGTATACTTTGCTTTGGGGAGATGCGGTACCGATGCTGACCCACACCCCGGCTTTCATTCCCAAAGATTTGATATGATCGACAACAGGCTTTAACCCATTGGGAAACTTCTTATAATCAATCCCCCAATCGCCATAACAGTCCTGCCATCCGTCATCAATGACGTACTCCTTGATGCCTGCCTGTGCTGCTGCTTCGGCAGTCTCTTTTATCAACTGTTCTGAAAGATTACATTCAAAAGGCTGCCATGTGTTGTAGACAAATACCGGTCGCTCCTCTATTTGCGTGAGTCGGATCCCCATATATTTTCGAACATAATCTTGAACCATTTGATTCATAACGATATGAGTATCCTTTTGATGATTATATACTCCGGTAAAGACATCCGATGCAACAAAAACTTCACCACTTGCCAAATACTTTCTAAATGGAAAATCCTCATCTTTATGAGTAAGTCCTAAGGTGATCTCCCTTCCCCGTGCCCATACGGACGCACCTTTTAGGACGCCGGGAGCTTCATTTCCCAATACAACACCGGCTTCCCAATCAGGATGATGAACAAGGATAAGACTATCCTGCAGATTTCCAAGATAGGGACCAATGGATTTCTTTCTTCCGTAATCACTCAAGATCCAACTATAGGTGGGAGCCCAAAATCCCGTTATGGCGAATTTTTCTACGTCTACCGATTCTAGACACACCTCGGTATTTGTGCAATTTTGTATGGTAAGATTTTTGCGTACAAAAGGAAGCTGCGGATACCAAATATAGGTAAGCGATACTTTGGCTTTTTGATCCAATGCTTCCAGAGAAACGGTAAC
>JAZOVV010000041.1:0-57699 GCA_045658925.1 Eubacteriales bacterium | reverse complement strand
GATAAGACCTTCGGTACTTGTGAAGATGCCGATAAGGATCACGACTGCGACTACGGTTGCGATAAGACCTTCGGTGATTGCGTAGACACCGACAAGGATCACGCTTGTGACTACGGTTGCGATAAGACCTTCGGCACTTGCGAAGATGCCGATAAGGATCACGCTTGTGACTACGGTTGCGATAAGACCTTCGGTACTTGTGAAGATGCCGATAAGGATCACGATTGCGACTACGGTTGCGATAAGTCCTTCGGTACTTGTGAAGATGCCGATAAGGATCACGCTTGTGACTACGGTTGCGATAAGACCTTCGGTGATTGCGTAGACACCGACAAGGATCACGCTTGTGACTACGGTTGCGATAAGACCTACGGTGTTCACGAAGATACCAACAAAGACCATGCCTGCGATTATGGCTGTCAAGAAGCTATCGGCACTTGCGAAGATGCCGACAAGGATCACGATTGCGACTACGGTTGTGAACAAACCTTCGGCGAACACAAAGACACCGACAAGAATCACGATTGCGATTATGGATGCAACGTAACGATCGGTGAACACAAAGACACCGACAAGAACCATGTTTGTGATTATGGATGTCAAGAAGCTATCGGTACTCACACAGACAGCTCGACCGACACCGACCACGTTTGTGACCACGGTTGTGGCGCAGTTCTTGAAAACTGCTCCGGCGGCACTGCAACCTGCACTGTTAAGGCGGTTTGTACCGTTTGCGGTAAAGAATACGGCAACTTCGGCGATCACAACACCAACGGCAACGTTCCTCACGTTGATGCAACCTGTACCAAGACCGGTGTAGTTGGTGGTAAGTACTGTACCGTTTGTAACAACGGCAAGGCAGCAGCTGAAGCTACCATCGATATGATTCCTCATACTCCCGGCGCAGCGGCAACTTGTACCACTGCTCAAACCTGTACCAGATGTACCTATGTATATAATCCTGCCAACGGTCACGACTGGGTAGCTGCAACCTGCGAAACTGCCAAGACCTGTGCCGAATGTGAAGCAACCGAAGGCTCGGCTAACGGTCACCAAGGCAATGACGTAGGCGTTTGCACCGTTTGCGCTAAGAACCTTATCATTTCTGTCGAAGAAGCCATTGCAATCGGTATGAAATGCGAAAAAGGTGCCGATTACTGCGATAAGAGTCAGTACTACTACGTAAAGCTAACCCTTAACGATCAAGTAAACTCCACCAACGGTGGCTTTGCAAGAGCTAAGATCGCAGACGGCCTTTACGTTACAGTTAACGGCAATTACAGTTGCTACGTTAATGATAGCATTCATTTAGGCGATACCGTAATCTTCAAAGCATATCTTGGCGCAGCCAACTCCGCAGCCGGTTACACCACCGGCGGTAAAGAGCTCCGTTTGTATGAAGTTGCTTCCTACAAGGTTGTTAGCAACTCCCACACGCACCAATACAGTGATATCGGTGTTTGCAACATTTGCGGGCATAACTGTGTTATCACCGCAGAAGAAGCAATCGCTAAGGGTATCACCTATGAAAAGGGCAAGTATAGCTCCGAATTCTACTACGTACAACTGACCCTTAATACTCAAGTAAACCCCAACGGCTTTGCAAGAGCTACTCTTAATGGCGTTGATATGATCATCAGCGTTGCCGGTGGTTACCTGACCGGTGCTGCAGAAGGATCTATCCAACTGCAAAACACCGTTATCTTCAAAGCACAGATTGGTTGTGTAAACTCCGCAACCACTTCCAGCACCAAGGAAGCACGTCTCTTTAACGTCGCTTCTTACAAAATCATCAGCCAACAACACATACACTCGTACAGCACAGAGGTTACCGTGGTTGTTCCCGCAACCTGTGCCGCAGAGGGCTCGGGTACCGTTGTTTGCGCGTGCGGCAAGACCAAAGGCGTTATCATTCCCAAAAACAACACTCATAATCCCGACGCGGACTTCATCTGCACCGTTTGCCACGAGAGTGTAATCACTCCCATTGATGAAGCGATCGAAATCGGTATGTCGTTTGAAAAGTCCGACGCCAACACCGGTAAATACTACCTCACCGATGAATACTACTACGTAAAACTGACGCTTGATGATCAAGTAAATGCCAACGGCTTTGCAAGAGCTACCATTGCAGAAGGTCTCTACGTTACCGTTAATGGCGGTTATCTGACCGGTGCTACAGAAGGCTCCATCAAGCTTGGCGATACCGTCATCTTCAAAGCAAAGCTTGGTTCCGTAAATTCCGCTAAGACCGAAGGCGGCAAGGAGCTCCGTTTGTACGAGGTTGTCTCCTTCACCATTTTGTCAGACGAAGAAGTTTATTCCTCTGCTACTGTAGATAACAAATCTTTCATTGTTACCTATCAATCCTCCTTTGCAGGCTTTACAGAGGTTACCCAAGCCCCCTCGGGTGTATCGTTTAACCTCGGCTACCTCTACGTAAAGAAATCAGGACTTGCTTCGCTCGAAAACACCGCACTGGTTTGGAACACCTACGGCGAGTACAGCAGAATTTCCTTTGATCTTTACGTTGACACAATTTCCGAAGGTAACAAG
Source organism: Eubacteriales bacterium (assembly GCA_045658925.1). Taxonomy (GTDB): domain Bacteria; phylum Bacillota; class Clostridia; order Oscillospirales; family CAG-272; genus UMGS1865. The sequence goes on along the minus strand of JAZOVV010000041.1, from coordinate 55,143 downwards.
GTAGAATTCCAACTCTCCGGCGGCGCTACCTTTGTATCGGTTGTTGATGCAAACGGCAATGAGGTTACCGTTGTTTACAAGGAGCAACCCTACGCGGTTTTGGAAAAGGGCAAATCCTATCACATTGTTATCAACGTTGACAACGTAGAATCCCCCGCGTTCTCCTTTGGATTTGATAACAAGACCTGCGAACTTTACTTCTACAACTTCTCTATTTACACTCCCGGATACGAATACATCATTGATGAAGCAGAGCAAACGATTGTTTGCAAAAAGGATGGCGAAACACTCGGTTACTTTGCTTGGCCTACCGTAACTAAGCTTGACGGCGACCGCTTGATGGCTGTTGCTTCCGGTTTCCGTTCCGGACATATCGGCACTGACGGCAAGGTTGTTGCTTGGTTCTCCGAGAACGGCGGCAAGACTTGGAGCGAGCCTCAAATTTTGGCGGACACCGATCTTGACGACCGCGACGCAGGTGTTGTTTATTGGAACGGCAAAATCATCGTTTCTTGGTTCGCTCACTCCAAGGCATATTACCTGAGTAGAAGTGACGCAAGCAAGTATACTGCTTGGGCAAATGGTATTACTGATGCTTACGATGAAAAGTATATGGGCGGTAACTACATCATCAGCTCGGACGGCGGCAAAACTTGGAGCGAAATCTACTCTATGCCCGACGGTATGTTTACACCTCACGGTCTCATCATCAACCCCAACGGCGGTTTGACCTCTGTTGGTTACCTCAAGTATGACAAGATCAACAAGCGTTGGGGCTCCGGTATCGCAGTAAGAACCACCGACGGCACAATGGATGCAAACGGCTTTGTTTGGTCCGATGCGATTGTCATTGCTGATGCCAACACGCAATACTCTATGGATTTCCAAGAGCCTTGCGGTATTTATAATAAGGACAAAGTTCTGATTGTTGTTATGCGTTCTAAAACTGGTTTGTACCAATGCGAATTGCAACCCGGTGCTACCGCATTTGGCAAATGGCACAAGATTGCAAACGTTCAAGAAAGCCCCGCACACATCATTCAAAACAGCAACGGTGTTATGGTTATGACCTACGGCTACCGCGGAATCTATGTGGATGAAAACGGTAAGACCGTATCCTACACCGAAAGAAACAAGGATACCACGCTTGGTATTCGTGCACTTTTGAGCTACGACGGCGGCTTGACTTGGACACAAGAAGTCATTCTCTCCTCCGGTCTCAAGCCTGTAGACAACACCTCCGACTGGGGTTATACCTCCTCTGTTGAACTCTCCGACGGCAAAATTTTGACTCTGTTCTATCAAAGAACCTATGGCGAGACAAAGGCATCTATCTACCAAATCATTTGGGAACTGCCCGAGGCTCCTAAGGCAACAATCAACTTTGTAGGCGGTAAGGATGGCGGTGACAAAAAGCTCGCTACCTCTACGGGCATCATTGGTCAGAGTATCGTTCTCCCCTCGAACCCCACCAATCCCGGCTTCATTTTTGATGGTTGGTACACCGATTACGCTTGCAAGGTTCCCTTCAATGCAACCACTTACACCACAGATATGGTTGTTTACGCAAAGTGGAAGGTCGATGCTGCGCAAACTCTCCCCGTAATGAGCTTTAATGTTAAGGTCAACGAAGCGTCCGATTATCTTAGCGACTCACGAGCTAACCTTGTTGTAAATACCATTCTCGAAAACAACCCCTACGTATTTGGTGTGCAAGAGGCAGATAGTCTTTGGATGAGTAGATTGAATGACAAACTTGGCCATCTTTACACCTCGGTTGGTGAAGGCCGTAACGGCGGCTCCTCTGGTGAGTACAGCGCAATTTTCTACCGCACAGATATGTTTAACTGTATTACAAGCGGCACCAAGTGGCTCTCCAAGAATCCCGATTCAAAGGGGTCTAAATATTCCTACACCGACGCAAGCGGCACATACACCGCAAACTACCCGCGTATTATGACCTACGTTGTTCTGGAACGCAAATCCGACGGTGCAAGATTCATTTACGTCAACGCCCACCTTGACAACAATGGTGACAATAATGGTACCGTAGCAGAAAACATTCGAAAAGGTCAAGTTGAAGTATTGCTTGGCGAAATCCAAAAGCTTTACGGTACATACGGCAATTTGCCCACTGTTGTAACCGGCGACTTTAACACCCAACCCAATACAGCTTCTTACAAAACGATGATTGAAAACGGATTTACCGATTCCTCCAGAGTGGCTTTGGAAGGCGAAATTAAGCGCACCTACAATAACAACGGAGATACGACTACGAATGTTATTTTCGACTATGTTTTCGTATCCTCCGATTGGGCAGATGCAATCAGAACCTATAAGGTTTGCGAAGAAAAGCGTAACGGAACATTAATGTCCGACCACAACGCGATTATTTCCACCATCCTGTTCCCCTATCAACAATAAAGCTTTCCCCCTGCGCGGTCTCCCTTGCGGAGACCGCGCTTTTTTATGCTCTGCTACCTGCCGCTGTTGTTGTCGGGATTTTTGTTCTTGGTCATAAAAAAGTCATAATGCAGTCAAATGCAAGACACAAAATTGGTGTAATATATAAAATGAAGAATTCTTTGATTGGAGGACGTGACCTTGATTGAATTGAAATCGGTTTCGGGCTCTTTGGGCGCGGGTAAAGTAAAGGACGTCAGCTTTCGCTTGCCAAATGGCAAGACGTATGGCGTTTTTTCGTCACGCTATGCCGATGCCGTCACGCTTTGCGCCCTGATGTCGGGTGCGCGGACCCCTACGGGCGGCAACGTTCTCGTGGGCGGTTTTGACTTGCATCGCGAAGCGAAACAGGCTCGCCGCGGCATTGGATTTTTGCCCACCGACCTGCTCCCCGACGATGAACTGACACCCCTTGAATATTTGATGTCGGTTGCCGATGCGCGCGACCTAAACTATGACAAAACAGTCCGCTATGCGCACGAGCTCTTGGAGCTTGCCGACCTCGCCGACAAAAAGGATAGACTCATTGCCAATCTTGCGCACGGTGAGAGACGCGCCCTCTCTCTTTTACAGCTCCTTTTGGGCAAGCCCGAAATTTTGATACTCTCCTCTCCCCTCTCAGGACTTCTCCCGAAGGATGCTCAAAAAATGCGCGATTTGATTGCCTATTTGGGAGAGACGTACACGATTTTCCTCTGCACGCCATCCACAAAAGACCTCGCGAAAATGTGCGACGAAATCATTGTTTTGCAGGACGGCACGCTTAAAACGGTAACCTCTTCCGATGATGAAGCCTTGGCAGAAGAATTCTCTGCCGCTCCTGCGGAAGCATCCCCTGCCCCCGAGGATGATGCTCCCCAAAGCAATCGCGCACGCGCGCTTTTGAAGCTCTTGATGCAAAAAGGCGACACCTGCGAGGTTCTTGATACCGACGGAAAGGAGAGCAAAAACTGATGTTCTCTGTTTATCGCAAAGAGCTAAAGCTCTATTTTCGCACCAAGTCAACCTACATCATTTTGACAATTCTTTTGGCGGCGGCAGGCATTTCGGCAACGATTCTTGCACCGATGGGCGGATTGCAGTTCATTCCTGTTTATATCACGCCCGTCACGCTCGCGCTTATTCCCCTTTTGCAGTTTTTTGCAGAACGCAGGCAAAGGCGCACAGGCTTTGAGACTTGTTATTTTGCAATGGGCATCTCGCCTGTTTCCCTCACCGTCGGTCGTTTTTTGGCAACTCTGACCGTATTTTTGATACCCGTATTGGAGTTAGCGCTCCTGCCCTCATTGCTCTCCGCTATGGGAAGCATCCCCTTTGGCAGCGTTTACACCTCTATTCTCGGTTACGTTTTGCTCACGGCATTGACAATTGCATTGGAGCAAGCACTCCTCGCCCTTCTACCAACTACGCGCGTCGGTGCAGTATGTGCTTATATACCGCCCGTTGCCTTTTATCTCTATCATTTTCTCATTACGCTCCTGCCACTTGGTGATATTCCCCTCTCACTAATGACAGCAATCAACCCCATCGGGTTGTTCTATGCCTTCACCTACGGGCGCTTCCCCATTGCCGACCTTGTGGCATTGATTGCGGGAACCGTTTTCTGCCTCATTCTCGGCACTCTTCTTTGTCGCCGCAGACGCGGAGACCTGCAGCTCCCCACGCGCCGCCGTGCGGCTACGGCTTTGGTGACTGTTGTGCTGATTCTTTCCGTTTGCTTGAGTATGGGGGCGGCTCTCGTTCCCGAGCGTCTTATCAATCCCGACGTCAGCAAATCCGAAACCTTTGAAATCGTTGCACAAACGCAAGACTACCTCAAAACGCTCACGGACGACGTAACAATTTATTATCTGGTAGACGGCGGCAAAAAATCGGCAGATATCGACATTCGATTTTTCCTTTACGACCTTGCCGACCTTTCCCCGCGTTTGCACGTAGAGATTATCAATACCGCAAAGGAAACCGCCTTTTTAGAGCGTTACGGTGCTGCAAACTTGAGTGACCAGAGTTTTATTGTGGTTTCGAACGACCGCTACATTTTGCTTGACAACAATGACCTTTATCACTACTACAATGCAGACCTGCAAGCGAGCCTTTCGCCCGTGCAGTACGCCTACTATTTGAGCGCGTACACCAATTATTTGCAAACGCAAAGCTTGGGACAGTACAGCGAAGATGTCATAGCACTCGGTCAGCAGCTCTACACCTCCAAAACTACGGTGGCCTATTTTGACGGCTGCGTAAGATTGACGAATGCCATTCATTACGTCACCACGCAAAACGTCCCCACGGCTAAAATTTTCGGCTCACAAAACGCAATGGATGCCACTCTTCGCGCCTATCTCGTAAATGGCGGCTACTTTTTTGAGGAAATTGCATCACCCACCGATATTGGAACAAACTGCGACCTGCTCATCATTCACACCCCAAAAACCGACATTACCCAAGCAGAGGCGACCGCGCTCTCGAACTATCTTGCAGACGGCGGAAAGGTCTTTTTGGTAACCTCTTGCTTCTATCCCAATACGCCGAATTTGTATAGCATAACGCAAGAATTCGGACTTGATATCCTCGACGTTAAGAACATCGTTTGCGAAAAAGACAAGGACTATTACTATTCAGCAGAGCGTTCCGATTACTTCCTCGCCCACATCGCCCCCTGCGATATCACAACCGATTTTGACGGTTACTTTGCCGTAATGACCGCACACGCCATCAAAATTGAGGAGATTGCGCCCGAGGGCGTGACCGTCTTCCCGCTCCTTTATACGGGTGAGACGACAGGCTCTTTGATTGTGGTATATGACAACGGAGAGCAAGGCGAAGAAGACGGCGAGCAGTACGTTTGCGGTGCAGTTGCGCAAAAGGGAGAGGGTACGCTTTTGTGGATATCCTCGCCCGAATCGTTGAGCGCTACGGGATACTCCCTCTCGGGCGGTGGAAACTTTACACTCGTTCAGTCGGCTCTTGATTGGATGACCGATAACACCTATACAACCGTAAACGTTTCCTCAACGCTGATGAGTGCAAACGGATTGGCATTGGATTCAAACGGTGTTGTTGCCCTCGGCGTTATTTTGATTCTTGTTCTGCCGCTGGCGTTTATCATTCCGTCAGTTGTTTACCTTTACAAACGTAAAAAACGCTAAAATACACACACGTAATGCAAAAAGGAGTGAGCTTTGAACTCACTCCTTTTCTGTTACTTCTATTTCATTTACTCCGCGCGGTGCGCAGACAGATAGCAAAATATCGCCTATACGGTAGTCAAAAAATTGAATATTTCCCTCTTCGGCAAGGACTTCTGTGTCGATTTTGGAGAGTGCACGCAAGCCCTCGCCAATGTATTTGGAGTATGCTTCTTTGCGCGTCCAAATGCGCAAGAAGGTCTCTTTTGTGGGGGATGCGAAAAAAACTTTTTGCTCGCTTTTGGAAAACCATCGAGCAACCATTTCGTCAAGATTTAAGAAATCGGGGCGACCGAGGTCTTCGGCATCAATGCCGATGCGCATCGGCACATCTTCCCCGTCTATTACAGCGCAAAAGACGTGATTTTGCGTATGCGTAATGCTGAAATCGCAGGTGCGCTCCTCAAAATACGGTCTGCCGTTCTCATCGTAGGAGAGCGTGCCAACCGCTCCTGCGCGGTGCAAAAGGGATAGCGCAGAAAGACTTAAAAGGGCGTTTTTTTCGTTCTTTCCTATCTTGTGGCAAGCATCCCAAGACAGAAGCCACTGTGAGGGAATCTCCTCACGCAGGGCCGCAATATCTTCGCCGCACGCCGCGCCGAATAGTCTTATCATCGTCACACGCTCCTTTCTTTTGTGGTTAATTACTCTTAATAATTTGATTTTTCACTAAAATTTCAACAAAATTTTCCGACACCTCAAAATATACCAAATCTGAAGATTGAGCATACCAAATTCCGTTTTCAATAATAATATCAAGGTAAATGTCTAATGAGGGATGCGTAGAAGATACCAAACGAATCTCTTCTCCCCACTTTTTCTCGGGTTTGCGAGAGGTTTCCATCAAATCCTCGCCAAAGCAGATAACGTCCTCGGTGCCTTCAATCTTGAAAATATCTGTTTTGTAATTGTAATCTTCCCTAAAGTATGTATAGTATCTGGTTGTGCTGTATAATATGTTGGGAGCATCCTTTGTATCCCCGTAATAGGCATCAATATAGAAAAATCTCGGGCCGTTCCAACCGATGCATTCGTACCCTCTTTCTTCTTCAACGGTATACGAACTATCATTAATAAACCTCATAGGCGCCCGATAATACGTGTTGCCTTTATATTCAATGGTGTCGTCCTCGTTACGCTTGACAATGTTATGCAATTCTTCATCCAAAAGAATTCTGCTCCACACGCCAAGGGTGATTTCATCCAAAAAGACATCGACATCCTCCCTTGTGCAAGCCGATAATGACAGCATTAAAATAAGAATGACCAGAAAAAGAACTGTTGTTTTTTGAAAGAATTTCATAATACACCGCCTTTCTACATTCATTATAGCATATTTTTTTTAAAAGTCAAGTAAATTTTGCATCGGACGACCGATGGTCGCCCCTATGAGACAGGGATTTTTGTGGTAGGGGCGAACTGTGTTCGCCCGCGGGAGACCGCAGGTCTCCCCTACGAGGTGCATTGATTTTTTACAGAAAACGAAAAAAAACAAAAAAAGATATTGACAAACACGCTCCCGTGTGATATAATATGCGTTGTGAATAATTGCGGCGTCGCCAAGCGGTAAGGCAACGGACTCTGACTCCGTCATTTCCTAGGTTCGAATCCTAGTGCCGCAGCCAAACAGATAAGGGACCACAATCTTGCCCCCTTATTTTTTTTACTGCGGCACTAACGCTTCGAAACGTTGCTACGCAACGCGAAGCGTTGTGGAGCTAGGTTCGGTTTTCCCGCCCGAAGGTCGGGGAGGGAACTTGCTTGCAAGTTTTCTCACACAGCGGCAGGGCGTGGAAATCTTCGCCAAAGGCGAATATCCTAGCGCAAAGCGCCAACATTTTCGTAGGGTGGGGGTTTATCTCCCGCCACTTTATAAAAACCAAAACCCAACAAAACGGCGGCAGCAAGCCACCGCCCTACAATCAGGCGGAGAGTGTGCGCGTATCCTATCAAATCACCAAGCAGTTGAATTCCCTTGACTTTTCTCTAAAATGTGCTATAATAAAATGGAAAGGTGGTGACTTCAATGAGATTGAATATGTACGAAAGAACGCCAAAGGGTACAACGCCTAAATGGATAAAAATATCACTGGCTGTTGTATGGACTCTCTTTACCGCAATCTTTGCGCTTATCATCATTGTGCTGGCAATTGAAGATCTTGCTTTCGGCTTTCTTGTATTTACAATCTTTTTTCTTTGTTACTTTGGATTCATTGTAATAGCCTATAATTGGCGCAAAGCCTATATGGAAATCGAAGGCGACACCATCTACATCACCGATTATCCTTTTTTCAAAGAACGCAAAATGGTTGCATTTGTAAAAGATATTCATAAAATCAAATGGCGTTCTGGTGGGCGACTACCTCTAGGTTACCTTGTATTCAAAAATCAAGAAAACAAAACCTTGTTCAAAACTTTCGACCTTCCTGAAATGAGATCCCATTTTGCGGAATTGGGGTTTGAAGTAGAATAGTAAACATTGTTAGAAAGGCGGTGTAGTTATGAAAAAACTTTTATTTGCTATCACCCTACTTACATCAACACTCATACTTTCCTCTTGCAAGGTGAATTGGTTTGGTAGTGTTGTTGATATGCCTTGGTATTTGGTTGCAATACCGATTGTTGTTTTGCTTGTTGTACTCTATATCTTTATGTTATCCGACACCTACGTTTGCCCTGAGTGCAAAACAGAGATAAAACCCAAATGGTATCACTTTTCAATCGCTTTCCACGTTGGCGACAAACGGGTTATCAAATGCCCCCATTGCGGCAGAAAAGGATTTTGTGAAAAGAAACGCTGAAAGGTAGTATTATGAAAATCAAAGAATGTACATCAAAGGTTGGGGAATTTATTATTTTCTCTATCGTTCTTCTTTTCTTCTTGCCGTTTTTTCTCCTGCTTTTGCTTTTTAAATTAATCACATTTCCCATTGATTATATCAAATACAAACGCTCACGATATCAACAGGATTTCCCACATAAATACAAATGGCTTGATATGCCGCATATAGATAATATTCCATACACGGCAATTAAAGAAAACAATCTCCCCATCGAATATATCAAATGGCACGAAGACTATGAGTTTGCGGGCTATTTTATCTACAAAGATATTTTGCTTGATTTTAGTCTGCCTTTCTTTTTTGCTAAAGACAAAGGACTTTGGCTGTCTTGGTTTGGAAACGAAGAAGATGAAGCATTGGAAAATAACGATGATGAGGAAGAGGATATTGATTTTGAAAACACCGATAACTGTTTGACTGTTGAGGAAACAAAATCACTCATTCTTGAGGCATTTCACCGTAATATTCAAGGACGAGAGTGTAACAATGTCGTATTTTTCTATTCGCGAAAAGGTGTAGAAAAAAATTATGACGAGGGCGGACTCGAGAAGATGCGCGAGCTTGATGACTTTGTCATTTACGAGAAAAACGAGTTGCCCAAGGTGTTAAAACAGTTTGTCGATACCCATTAATTTGAGTTGTTCACTTCAATAAAACGCACACAAAAAGCCACCCTCTCGGGTGGCTTTTTTCATTATGCATCCTACACCTCATCCGGCTCGTTACACTCGCCACCTTCCCCTCAAGGGGAAGGCTAATTTTAGTTCCTTGCCCCCTACAAGTTTTCCTTGACTTTTCCCCAAAATATGCTATAATAAAATTGAAAGGTGGTGACGTTATGGCAAAAAAGCAAACTTTGACAAATGATAATATAGTAACCGATATAAAAAACATCCTTAAGCATCCGACGACTCTCTCACACACAGAACATCGTAAGTCTATATTTCCTCTTCTTGTGTTTTCAGCAATCATGCTTGTGGCTATAGTTTTGTTTCAAAACTATTACAAGATAGTATTGGTTATTGCCTTAATTTTTATTGTGGCTTATCTGGCAATAGATCACTTTCGCAAACAAAAGAATATCAACAACGTATCCATAGAAAATTATGAAATAAAAACGGAATGCGTTTCCTGCGTTAAAGAAGAGATTTACAGCACAGACCACAAAATACATCTAAGCCCTGCGGTTCAAAAAATTCATACGGCACAGGTTTATATTATGTTTTTTGATAACGGAAAAACTTGGAACATCCCGAAAAACAACTATGTTTGGAGTGGTGAATATCCTATGTCTGATGATTTCATATATCAGAACACGCATCTTGGAGATATATTTTGGACTGTAACTGAAAAGCATACAGGTAAAATCGTTGTGGCTTATTCTGCTGAATATTTTAAGTATAAAAGATAATGTTGTCTATTTCGGCTTTTAAGCACTAAAAACCTTTTGAGCTCGAAACTTTAATGCAAAACACAAAAAATATCTTTTTCGTAGCATTTATACAAACAAAAAAGCCACCCTCTCGGGTGGCTTTTTTCATTATTCAAATTATTCAGCCTCGCTGAACATATCCTTGCCTACTCCGCAAAGGGGGCATTCGAAATCGTCGGGAAGGTCCTCGAATTTGGTGCCGGGAGCGATGCCGTTATCGGGATCGCCAAGAGCCTCATCATATTCCCATCCGCAAGCGTCACATACGTATTTCTTCATTTTGTTTTCCTCCTGTATTCTTGAAATAGAAATCAGATTTTTGCCATCCACAAGCCGTGCAGGTTGCAGTAAGCGTAAACGGCAACGGGGGTTTCATCGCAGAGCGCGAAGGTTACTTCGGGTGCACCCGTCACGTCAAGGCACTTTCTCTGTCCGCCGCGATTGGTTTGCAGATAAACCCACGCGATGTGGTGCTCTTCGCTCATGGGGTGGGTTACGGAACCAACGTTAACACGTACGGTGTTGCCTTCAAGGGTAACTACGGGAATGTGCTTCTCGTGGCTTGCTTCCACTACGCCTGCCTCGAGCTTGGTCATTTTTTGGCCACAGCACATCATAGGCACACCTGCGGAATGAATCATTCCAACAATGTTGCCGCACTTTTCACAGATATAAAACTTGTTTTCACACATAATAATGTCCTCCTGATATATGATAGTATTTATTAGATTTTTTCAAAATCGGCGGGGCCGTGTTTGCAAAGCGGGCAAACGAAATCCTCGGGGAGCTCTTCTCCCTCGTAAACGTAGCCGCAAATCTTGCAAACGTAGCCGCTCTTGCCCTCGGTTTCGGGCTTGGGCTTGACGTTTTCTTGGTAGTAGGTATAGGTCATCGTTTCCTTATCCGAAATGACACGCGCCTCGGTAACCTTGCAAATGAACATTCCGTGCGTGTCCATATCAACGTAGTTCTCTACCTCAAGAGAGATAAACGCATTGATATAACGAGGAAGCACAACAAGACCGTTTTCGGAACGCAAAGGCTCGCAATCGGCAAACTTATCAACGGTACGTCCGCTGACAAAGCCGAAGGACTCGAACACCTTGAAGGGTGCATCGGTTGTCAGGCAGTTGACGTTCATTTTGCCCGTTTGCTTGATGACGTGGTGCGAATAATTCTTTTTGTTGATGGTAACCGCTACGCGCGCGGGCGTGTCGGTGAGCTGGGTAACGGTGTTGACGATAAGCCCGTTATCCTTTTTGCCATCGTTGCAGGTAACCACGTAAAGGCCGTAGCCGATGTGGAAGAGTGCCTTTGCATCGTTCTTGTTAACAACGTCGTCTTGCATAGCAAGATATTCGCGGCAAAGCTCATCGGAGAGAGCTTCGATTTGCGCAGAGCTTTCTTCGTTGAGGGCCGAAAGAATCTTAACCGTGTTCTCGGCATAGGTGAGGTTTTTGCACTTTTCGAGCATACCCTTCATCGTCTTGGTCGCCATAGGCGCCCAGCTGCCGTTTTCGATGAACGCTACCTCGCGATTGCTAAAGTTGCGCTCGGTAAGGTGGTCGATGAACGTGCGCATAAAGGGGAAAATATCAGCATTGTAGGTGGTGGTTGCAAGAACGATTTTGCTGTAACGGAAAGCATCTTCAACCGCCTCTGCCATATCGCAACGTGCAAGGTCGTTGACAACCACGCGCGGGCATCCCTTGGCGCGAAGCTTGTCGGCAAGTGCGAGGACTGCCTTTTTGGTGTTGCCGTAAACCGATGTGTAAGCAATAACAATGCCCTCTTCCTCGGGTTGATAGCTCGACCAAGTGTTGTAAAGGTTGATATAATAGCCAAGATTTTCGGTGAGCACGGGACCGTGCAGGGGGCAAATGATAGAGATATCAAGTCCTGCTGCTTTCTTAAGGAGTGCCTGCACCTGCGTGCCGTATTTGCCAACAATGCCAATGTAGTAACGTCTTGCTTCGCAAGCCCAATCCTCTTCTACGTCAAGTGCTCCAAACTTGCCGAAGCCGTCTGCCGAGAAGAGTATCTTGTCGGTGCTATCGTAGGTAACGATAACCTCGGGCCAGTGCACCATAGGAGCGGTGACAAAGGTCAATTTGTGCGTACCGAGGTCAAGGACGTCGCCCTCGCCAACCACAATGCGGCGGTCGGCATAGTCGGTGCCGAAGAAATTCTTCATCATAACGAATGCCTTTGCCGAGGAAACCACGGTTGCCTCCGGATATGCCTCAAGGAAGTTTGCAATGTTTGCCGAGTGGTCGGGCTCCATGTGCTGAACGACCAAATAGTCGGGCTTGCGTGCACCGAGAGCGTTTTGAATGTTATCCATCCACTCGTGTGTGAAGGATGCATCAACGGTATCCATAATGGCAATCTTTTTGTCGATGATAGCGTAGGAATTGTATGCCATTCCGTTGGGAACGATATACTGTCCTTCAAACAGGTCAATTTTGTGGTCGTTAACGCCAATATACTTGATATCTTTTGTAATGTTCATATTGTTACCTCTTGTGTTTTAGTCAATTAAAAATTTAGAAGCATTTACCGCTGCGGCAATCCTCAGCCGCTCCACAACGATAGCAGAGTTCATTGGGACATTGCCCCGTTGCGGAAAGTTGCAAAATGTTCTCAATAGTCGTTTCGGCAATATTCTGCAAAGCCTCGTTTGTCAGGAACGCTTGGTGCGAGGTGACGATAACGTTGGGCATAGAAATCAAACGGGCAAGGATATCGTCTTCGATAATGTGACCCGAATAGTCCTCAAAGAAGAAATCGGATTCTTCCTCGTAAACGTCGAGGCAAGCTGCGCCCACGTGACGGGATTTGATGGCGGCAAGGAGAGCCTCGGCATCAACAAGCGCTCCGCGCGAGGTGTTGATGAGTACCACACCGCGGCGGCACTGTGCGAGCGTTTCCTCGTTAATCATGTGGTAGGTCTCGTCCGTCAAGGGACAATGCAAGGAGATAATATCGCTCTTTGCAAAGAGCTCGGGGAGTTCGACGTAGCGAATGGTGTCGCCGTTGTCAAGATCTTGTGCCGGGAATTTATCGTATGCCAAAACCTTCATACCAAAGCCGCGGCAAATGTCGATGAATACGCGGCCAATCTTACCCGTGCCGATGATGCCAACCGTTTTGCCGTGCAGGTCAAAACCTGTCATATTGTTGAGGCTGAAGTTAAAATCACGGGTACGAATATAAGCCTTGTGGATGCGGCGAATGGACGTGAGAAGCATTGCCATTGCGTGCTCGGCTACCGCATAGGGTGAGTAAGCGGGAACGCGCAAAACGTGGATTTTTCCAAACGCATAACGCACGTCAACGTTGTTAAAGCCCGCGCAACGCAAAGCGATGATGCCAACCCCCATTTCGCACAAACGGTCGATGACTGCGGCATTAACGGTATCGTTGACAAATACGCAAACGCCATCGCAACCACGAGCGAGGTCAACGGTGTCCTCATTCAGTTTTGTCTCATAAAATTTGAAGCGAATGCCCGCATTTTGCGAGGCAGCCTCAAAGGATTGTTTATCGTAAGGCTTTGTATCAAAAAAAGCGAATTTCATTCGGTTTCGGATTCTCCTTAATTACTTGGATATGTACTAATTATATTATACCAAAAAACATTCTACTTTTGCAATACTTTTTCAAAATTTTTTTAGAATTTTTCTAAAAAATAAATGACAGGGCGCGCACTTCCCTGTCATTTTTCGGTTTTATGAGCAGAAATAAACTGCTTTATATCGGAAAGGAGTTTTACATCAGAAGGATCGATAATATCGGCACCCCCTATATCTAACAAATAACGCGGGTCGAGCCGCAGTATTTGACAAATTCTGCGCAACTGCTCGATGCTTGGCTCTTGAATGCCGCGCTCAATTTTGGAGTAATTGGATTGGTTCATGGGAATCAGGCGCGCCATATCGGTTTGCAGTAAATCCATATCTTCCCTTGCATTTTTGATTTTTTCACCTATTGTCATTGTCTCCCCTCCCTTCACAATATTATTATAGCATTTTTAACTAAAATTATTGACATTTAGTTTTAAATGGTGTATAATACATTTCATATAGTTAAAATTTAACTATAAGAAGGGAGAAAGGAAAAAATGAAAAAACTTTTATCATTCTTGTTGGCTATGGCAATGACCGTAGCGGTTATGCTTTTGGTTGTGCCAAAAGTTGACGCTGCTACAGTATATTATGCAAACGGAAAAGCAATTCCATCATCTTCAGCACCTGCTGATGGTAGCAATCCTTATTGCAAAAGTGGCGGTGTATGTGATGGAAATGCTGTTGGTAGTGGTACACATTACTGTTGTTGGTATTATGCAGCAGGCGCCTATAAATACATATGGGGAACATCATTTTCTCGAAATAATAATTACAATTATCTGAGAAATATCTCGGCAGAAAACAGAACGCTTACAGTAGATAACTTAAAAAAATATTTTAAGGATGCTGTCCCCGGTGCTAATGTGCGATTTGACAAAAATAGTAGCCCTACGGCAGGAGATAATGATGGCCATTCGTTAATTTTTTTAAAAATGAACGAAGCCGGAGATGGTGCTTATTTTTTAGAGGGCAATTATGATAACAAAGGTCGCACAAGAATTAAAAATTGGCTTTTCAAAGATCTCGTCGCAACCCACAGAGACAATTTGGGGCGAAAATATATAAAATACATAATTTGGCCTAAAGCACCAGGATATAACGGAATAGAATCTGCTATCATCACCGAAGGAACTTATTACCTTGCCAATGGAGATTATTACGTTTATATGATCAAAGATGAGCAAGGAAGCGGTACAATTACCGCAACAACTGCAACTGTTAGTGAGAAATGTTTGTTTAACATAACAAAAGATAGTTCATATTATAAAATATCCCCCACATCAACAAACCAAAATTATGTTCTCAACTGTTATTGGGGTAAGGGCGGTACACAAACGGCAAGTGGGAACGAAATAACACTTTGGGCAAACGACGGAGATCTCTCACAAAGATGGATTTTTGAAGAATATGGTTCAGGATATTTGATACATCCGGCTGACAGAACAGATTTAGCCATAACCCGAGAAGATTCTAAACTTGTCGTAAGAGCAACCACCAAGGATGTTAACCAAATATGGAAATTGAAGGAAAACTGTAATCACTCCTACCAATACAAATCCAACAGCTCAAGCCATTGGAAAGAATGTACGCTGTGCGGAGATAAGCAATCCACTTCGTCACATTCATACACAAACAACTGTGACACCTCTTGTAATACCTGCGGATATACGAGAACAACAACACACACCTACACCAATAGTTGTGATAAAAGCTGTAATGTTTGTGGTGCCACAAGAACGATAACACACACTTACAACTCTACCTATTCATATGACTCTGTTGATCACTGGAAAAACTGCACGGTTTGCGGTGACTATGGAACCTTTGAAGATCATGTATACACCAATAGTTGTGATAAAAGCTGTAATGTTTGTGGTGCCACAAGAACGATAACACACACCTACAACCACGACTGTGATACAGATTGCAATGTTTGCGGTGCTACAAGAACAACAACGCACAGCTACGGTTCCTATTCGTACGATAGCGATATGCACTGGAGAACTTGTACAATTTGCGGATACGTAAGTACACCCTCATATCCATATCATTACTATACATACGATTGCGACACCGATTGTAATGAATGTGGCTATATCCGAGAAGCCGTAGAAGAACATATTTGGATGCCCCCAGATCCCACTGATGAAAGCACACACACTTGCCCTTGCCGATATTGCGAGGCTGTTGATATACGTCAACACGTTTACACAAATGTTTGCGATACTAGTTGTAATCACTGCAAATATGAGAGAACCATCATTCACACCTACGACAACGACTGCGATCCCAACTGTAATGTTTGTAGTGAAACAAGAAGTACAGAGCACGTTTACGACAATGAGCAAGATACAACCTGCAACATCTGCAACGCAGTCAAAACCGTAGAAACACTTCCCTCCTCCACTCCGGATGAAACAGAACCGAGCACAACCCCCAATACAAAGCTTGACACGAACAATACTCCGTCGAGCTCCAATAAGAATGACAACAATGATGATGAAGATAATAACAATACAACCATTATCATTGTCGCTGTAGCAGGCGCAGTAACAGTATCTGCCGTTTCTATTTTTGGTACTGTTCTTATTATGAAGAAAAAACGCTGATCATCTCTATACTCTCCCCTGCGCTTTAGCGCATAAGGAGCGCCTCTCGTGTTGTTAAGACACGAGGGGCGTTCCTTGCTGTGAGAAAGTTCTTGGGGGGAGAGGTTTGGAGAGGGGTACCTTCTTTCAAGAAGGTACCCCTCTCCAAATTTATTCTCCTAACAATTATACACCACTGTAAGCGTTAAAGCCGCCGTCAACGGGAACGATAACACCGGTTACAAAGCCGGATGCATCGTCGCTTGCGAGCCAGAGAAGTGTACCGATAAGGTCGGAAACTTCACCAAACTTCTTTTGAGGTGTGCTCGAAAGAATCTTGCCTGTGCGAGCAGTAGGCGTGCCATCCTCGTTGAAGAGGAGCGCGCGGTTTTGGTTGGTTACAAAGAAACCGGGTGCAATGCCGTTTACACGAATGTTGCAGGGTGCAAAGTGCACTGCAAGCCATTGTGTAAAGTTGGAAATGCCGGCCTTTGCAGCACTGTATGCGGGAATTTTGGTAAGAGGACGGAATGCATTCATAGAAGAAATGTTGATGATGTTACCGCCGGTCTTAACCATATCCTCGGCAAATACCTGCGTTACGAGGAACGCAGAGGTGATGTTGAGGTCGAATACAAATTTGAGCCCGCTCTCTTCGAGGTCGAAGAAGGTCTTGCAGCCCTCGAGGTCGGGGGTCATATATTCGTTGTCGCTGGATGCACGGGGGTTGTTTCCGCCCGCACCGTTGATAAGGAAGTTTACCTTGCCCCACTTCTCGTGAATGATATCACGAGCCGCGATAATGCTCTCTTTTACAAGACAGTTGGTGCCAATACCGATAGCGTTTTCGCCAATGGACTCTGCAACCTCTTGTGCTGCCTTTTCGTTGATGTCAAGGAGTGCTACCTTTGCACCGCACTCTGCCAATGCGCGACCGAACTCTGCCATGAGAACACCGCCGCCACCGGTAACAACAACAACTTTATCAGAAAGATCAATTCTGTAAGGGAGTTTCATAATCTCAATATCCTTTCTTATTTCAAGCCCTTCTCGATAGCCTCAAAGAGACCGTAGAGATAGGTTGCACCCAATGCGCGGTCATACAGACCGTAGCCGGGCTTGCCGTCTTCGCCCCAAATGTTGCGGCCGTGGTCGGGACGTACGTAGCCGTCAAAACCTGCCTCTACAAGCGCCTTAACGATGCCGTACATATCAAGGCTACCCATCTCGGTCAAGTGTCCGCTCTCGCAGAAATCAAGCGCGCCGGAGTGGGTGATTTGACGCAGGTGTACGAAATAGGAGCGAGAAGCCAACTTAGAAGCCATTGCTACCACATCGTTGTTGCGTCCTGCACCGAGAGAACCGGTGCAAAGGGTGATGCCGTTGTGTGCGTTGGGAACAGCCGCAAAAAGCTTATCGTAGCTATCCATACCCGTGATAATACGGGGCAGGCCGAACATATCCCACGGCGGGTCATCGGGGTGAATCGCCATGTTGATACCGGTCTCGTCGCAAGCAGGCATAATGCCCTTGAGGAAGTAAACGAGATTTTCAAAGAGCTGCTCGTGGCTCATACCGCTGTAAGCATCCAACAAAGAGTTGAGCTCTTCAGAGGTGTAGCTTTCATCCCAGCCGGGAAGATGGAGATTGTGAGGGTCAAGGCCCATCAATTCCTCGTGGTTGTAGGAAAGTGCGTTGGAGCCATCCTCTGCCTCGGTGTGCAGATTGGTGCGCAACCAGTCGAATACGGGCATAAAGTTGTAGCAAATGCACTTAACGCCTGCCTTGCCAAGGTTGCGGATGGTGGTTGCATAGTTTGCAATGTAACGGTCACGGGTAGGCAAACCGAGCTTGATGTCCTCGTGTACGGGAACGCTCTCGATAACCTCCATCTCGAGGCCCTTTTGGTCGCAGAGCGACTTGAGACGCAGGATCTTATCCATTTCCCAAACCTCACCAACGGGAACGTCATAAACGGCGGTAACAACGCCGCTCATTCCGGGAATCTGACGGATATAGGAAAGCGGAATGCTATCCTTTTCTCCGTACCAACGAAACGTCATTTTCATGTTCGTTTGTCCTTTCTTCTTTTGTTGTGTATATTTTAATTTAATTGTTTACAGGTTGAGGAATGCCTTGACGTTCCCGTAACAAACGGCAACCATCAAGCGTTTTGCGGCATTCATATCGTATTCTCCGCGCTCAACGTATCCGCCAACGAAGTCGGCGAGAATACGGCGGAAGAAATCGAAGCGCGCGTAACTTGCCAAGGAACGGCTATCGGTCAGCATGCCGAGGTTGGTACCAAGGACGGCATATTCCGAAACGTTCTTGAGCTGCTCGCGAATACCCTCTACGGTATCGTTGAACCACCAAGCCGCACCAACGCGCACGTTCGGGAACGCGCCCGTGAGCGTTGCCATTGCGGGAACGCAAGCGGGATTGAGGGTGTAAATAACGGTTTTGGGAAGTGCATTTCTCTTAACGAGTGTATCGAAGAAGTAAACGAGAGCGTCTACATCTACGTGACCGCGCATAATGTCAAAGCCGGAGTCGCGTCCGATAACGCTTGCCAAGGTACTGTTGACGTTGCGGAAAGTTGCAAAGTGCAGCTGCATAACAATGCCGCGTGCGGCATACATCGAAGCGGTAAAATACATCAAGTGCGAGAAAAGCTCTTGACGCTCACAATCGGTCAAGGTTGCGCGCTTTGCATAAAGCGCGGCGGCACGCTCTTCCCCGATGTCTGCCATCGGCAAGAAGTCCATACCGTGGTCGGCAATTTTACAACCCTTGGAGAGAAAGTAGTCAAGTCTCTCTTCGAGGGCAATCTTCAGGTCTTGCAAGGTATCCAGTTTTCTGCCAGCGGCATTTTCCAATCTTTCCAGCGCCGCCGCATCCATATTCAGGGCGAAGTCGGGGCGGAAAGTAGGACGCACGTTGGTGTCGCCGCACATACCGTGCATCGAAAGAGGCGATGCGGGGTCATCGGTGGTGGCAACGTATTCCACGCGGAACTTTTTGAGAATTTGCTTTGCAGTTAAGGTTTTGAGTGCCTCGTTTGCTTTATTCCAAATGCGTTCCGCGCTCTCGGAGTTGAGAGGCTCACGAATATCAAAAAGGAGCTTTAACTCGAGCTGTGTCCAGTAATACAGAGGACCGCCGCAAAGGAGCGGGAAAATTTCGGCATACTTGAGATACTTCTCATAAAAGCTCGCATCTCCCGTAATATACTTTTCATCCACACCGCAAAGGCGCATAGCACGCCATTTGTAGTGATCGGCGGCAAGCCACAACTCACCAAGAGATTCAAACTTGCGGTCGTTTTGCAGCTCCGCTTCATTCAGGTGACAGTGGTAGTCCACAATGGGCAGATCCTTTACTTCATTGTAAAGCAGCTCTGCCGCGGGGGTGTTTAAAAGAAGTGCATCCCCAAAAAATTCTTTCATAGGTTTCTCCCTTCCTTATCTCGTTAGGATAGGATCTCGATTCTTTCGCCTTGCGATTGATACATCGACAGAATGAGGCGAACGACCTTTGCAGCCTCCTTGCCGTTAACGCGGAAGGGGCGTCCTTCTGCGAGGCAATCGTAGAAATCGCGAATGAGGATAGCGTGTCCTGTTCCCCAAACGGTTTTGCCAACAAGGTTTGCGTGGTCGCGAGTGTCTTCAATTTCAACGGGCTTGCCGTTGAGCAAAACAAAATCGTTACCTGCAATCACGCGTACTTTATCCATTGTAACGAGTTGTAACTGAACAGGCAGGTCAGCCGTTGCAGCGGTTGTTCCGTAGAAGTGGCACATCATACCGTCGGGCAGTTCAAAGTGTGCCGTTGCGGTATCCTCTACCTCAATGCAATCCTTGTGATAGTCGTTGCTTGTATGAGCGGTTACGTGCGTAGGCATACCGCACAAGTGTTGTAGCAAATCAAGGGTGTGCAGAGCCTGATTGATCATCACGCCGCCGCCCTCTTCTATCATTTTGCCTCTCCAGGCACCGGATGCGTAATATTTTGCATCTCTCTTCCAGCTGACGATGCCCAAGCCCGACTTTACGCCGTGCTCTTTGACGTAATCAATCAGCCACAGCATACGGGGCTCATAGCGGTTTTGTTGGCATACACCAAGCTTTGCAGTACTCTTTTCCTCGGCTTCCAAAACCGCGTGCAGCTGCTCCATTGTGGTAGCAAGCGGCTTTTCACACAAAACGTTGATGCCACGACCGAGAGCCACGATCACCATTTCGGCGTGCAGATAGTGAGGAGTGCAGATGTGAATGGAATCGGGCTTTTCTTTTTCCAAGAGTTCAACGTAATCGGTGTAAACCGGAACGTTGCCAAGCTCAAATTTTTCGATTTTTTCCTGCGCGTGCTCGGGAACGATATCGCACAAAGCGCAAAGCTTGTTACCCGAACCGACAATAGCGTTGATGTGATTGCCCGAAATAGCGCCGCAACCGATGACGGCAATACGGAAAGTTTTCATAATAATTTCCTCGTAAATGATAGGTGGTGGTTTGTTTGCTTTTATTTCACTCCGCCGTAGCTTCCCGATATATCGAGAACCACGTCGGGGGTATCTTTTGGGATTCTTGTGCTCTGTGCAATGCGGCGATTAAGCTCCGCAAGATAGAGGTCATCGTCGATGGGAAGCTCTACTGCTCTATCAAGCCATTGGGAAAGAAGCATCGCGTTCATCATTTGCACGCTCTTGATGCCCTCTTCACCCTTGACAAAGAGAGGTTCGATTCCCAAAATGGCATTTGCAAAATTATTGAGAATTCCAACGTGCTGATCGTTGCGACCGTCGGTGGGAACTTCAAATGTGGTATATTCAGGGTCGACGAATGCTTTTGCCGTACGGCAGAATTCGCGCTCGTCGATTGCCAAGCGGTCAAACGTCAAGCGACCGTTCTCGCAAACGAGACGTCCCCGTGTGCCGGTGATTTCAAAGCGGTTTGTGCCGGGGGCATCTGCCGTAGACGTAACAAACACGCCCGTGGCTCCGTTGGGAAACTCCATATAGGCGGTAACGTCGTCCTCGACCTCGATATCGTGCCATTTGCCAAAGTGGCAATGGGCGTGGATTTTTGTGGGGAGCATTCCCACAATCCATTGGAGCAGGTCGATTTGATGGGGGCATTGATTGAACAAGACACCGCCGCCCTCGCCTCGCCAAGTAGCTCTCCAACCGCCAAGGTCGAAGTAGTTTTGCGAACGATACCAGTTGGTAATCATCCAGTTGACGCGCTTGATGTCGCCGAGCTCACCGCCCGACACCATCTGTTGCATTTTGCGGTAGATAGAGTTGGAACGCTGATTGAACATCATACCAAAAAGCTTGTCCGTTCTCGCGGCTGCCGCGTTCATTGCTTTGACCTGCCCCGTGTAAACACCTGCGGGCTTTTCGCAAATGACGTGGAGTCCTGCCTCGAGAGCCTGTGTAACCAAAGCCTCGTGGTCATAAGGCGGAACGGCAACGATTACCGCATCGCAAAGACCGCTATGCAGCATTTCCTCATAATCGGCAAAAGCGGTCACGTTCTCGGCACCGCTCATAGACAGAATCGCATCTGCCTTGGCTTTTTTCGGCTCGCAAATGGCCACAAGCTCACCGTTTGCAACTTTTCCTTCGAGAAGGCTTTTGCAGTGTGCCGTGCCCATATTGCCGATGCCGACAATGCCAAATTTAACCTTTTGCATTATGCTCTGCCGTTGACAACGGGGTGGCCGATTTCTGCGAGCATATCCTTGAGCGCGTTGACTGCATAGTCAAACGCCTCGTCGGCGGTAGCAAACACAAACTTGTTTTTGAGCTCCTTGCCGTCGAATTGCTTGTAAGACTCGGAAACGAAGAGGTGAGGTTCAACAGTGAGAACAACCTCTGCATCGGTCATTTTATCAATCTTCTGGAGTGCTTCCTTGAGGTGTCCCTCGCCCGCACCTGCGGGAACGAGTGTGCGGCCCTCATAGAGGCAATCCTTAACGTGCATATATTCGAAATAGGGCGCGGTTGCTTCAAAGCCCGCAACAGGGTCTCTTTGGCAGTAAACGTAGTTTGCAGGGTCATAGATGCCGCGAAGTCCGGGAACGGATGCGAGCAGGTCGGCTACGCGCTCGGGGTCTTGACCGTAAATTTCGCCCTCGTTCTCGTGGCAAAGGGTAACGCCTGCCTCGGCAGCCTCGGCTACCATAATCTTCATTCTTCTGAGAACTTCGTCGCGGTACTCATCAAGCTTGTCTTGCTCAACGAAGAAGCTGAAGATACGCATACGCGTGGCACCAAACACACGGCAAACCTCAAGCGCACGGCGGAAGAGCTGCAGGTGAGGCTCAAAGTCGTCGGTGATTTTATATTTACCGATAGGAGAGCCGAAGGAAGGAACGATAATGCCCTCTGCATCAAAGCGGCGCTTGATTTCGGCGAGCTCCTCATCCGTTTTTGCAATCACAGGACCGAGATTCATTGCGCGGGGCTCGATGCAAAAGAGACCGTTTCTCTTAAGCGCCTCAATCTGTCCGTTAATACCGTTGTGTGCTTCGTCTGCAAAAGCGGAAATCAAAAATTTTGCCATAGTAGTTATCCTTTCGTGATGATTCGTCTTTGACGAAATATGGTTTCCGTACGGTTCAAAAGTCATTTTTGGCCATACTTACTCAATTTTAATCTTATTATAACAAGTTTATTAAGAAATGTCAATCGCTTTTTTCACAAAAGTATTGCAAATATGATTATTTTGTGTTATAAATAAAGTGGGACAGGAGACTGTTTTCACCGAGTGTTCCAAAATTCACCGCGAAACACCGCAGAACGGAGACAATGTTATGAAAAAACTGCATTTGGTATCAAACGCGCACCTCGACCCCGCTTGGCTTTGGCGATGGAACGAAGGACTTGCCGAGGCAATTTCCACCTTTCGCGTAGCGGCGGACTTTTGCGAGGAGTACGACGGATATATTTTTAACCACAACGAGGCTCTGCTCTACGAATGGGTAGAAGAACACGAGCCTGCCCTTTTTGCGCGCATTCAAAAGTTGGTGAAGGACGGAAAATGGAACATCATCGGCGGTTGGTATCTGCAACCCGATTGTGTGATGACCTCGGGCGAGAGTCTGCTTTCACAAATTTCTCTCGGTCGAAAATATTTTAAAGAAAAATTCGGCGTGGAGCCCAAAATTGCAATGAACGTCGACTCCTTCGGTCACTCGCGCGGACTTGTGCAAATTTTGAACAAGTGCGGCTTTGAAGCATATCTTTCCAAACGTCCCGAATGGCTGGCAGGCAGCTTTTTATGGCGCGGATTTGATGCAAGCACCATTCCCGTTCACAGCCTCTACGACGGTTACGGCTCACTCAAAGGCGAGGCCGTTAAAAAGATAAACGAGCACTTCGGCCACGGCCCCGAGCGCGAGGAATCGATGTGTATGTGGGGCATTGGCAACCACGGCGGCGGTGCCTCTCGCGAGGATTTGGAGCAAATTGCCGAAAGAATGAAAAAAGGCGACATCGAGATGCTGCACTCCACTCCCGAAGCATTTTTCGCTTCCCTTGACCGCACAAAACTGCGCACCGTGAGTGAGTCTCTCATCTCCTCGATGGTTGGCTGCTACACCTCGATGGTGCGTATGAAGCAGTCACACACCAAGCTCGAAAACCAAATCGCCTTAACCGAAAAAATCATGAGCTATGCTTCCCTTTCCACTGATTTCGAATATGATGCTGACGAGCTCCTGAAAGCAAAGAAAGCAATCGCGTTTTGTCAGTTCCACGACGTGCTCCCCGGCTCGGGCATCAAGGCAGTCGAAGAGGACGGTTTGCGCACGCTCGCTTACGGCTCGGAAATTTGCGATAAGCTCTTTACCAAAGCATTTTTCAAGCTCTGCCAAGGGCAGAAGAAGGGCAACCGCAAAGAAATTCCCGTTATGCTCTTTAACCCCCACCCCTACCCCATCGAGGGCGACTTTGAAATGAGCTTTATGCTTGAGGACCAAAACTGGAACGAGGGGCAAAAGACCGTTGCAACCGTTTACGATAAGGACGGTCGTGACCTGCCATCGCAAAACGAAAAGCCCAACTGCACCTTCAACCTCGACTGGCCGCAAAAGGTCAGCTTCCACGCAACGCTCGCACCTGCATCCATCAGCCGCTTTGACTGCCGCTTGGAGACCAAAAACAAGGAAGATTTGCCTGTTTTCGATTACCCGTCGGATAAAATTGAGGTTCGAAATGAGCAAGTTACAATGTCCGTCGACCGCAAAACAGGTCTCTTCAATTTCGCCGCAAACGGCAAAACGCTGGTCGAGGACGGCGGCGCTTTGGAATATTACCGCGACTGCGAGGATGCTTGGGCAATGACCACCGACAACTTCCGTCAGCACCTCACATCCTTTGAACTGATGAGCGATGCCGAGGCTTGCGACTTTGTCGGCTACCCCGATGACAAAACCCCCAACGTGCGTGTGGTTGAGGACGGTGACGTGCGCACAAAGGTGCAAGCGTTCTTCAAACACAACCGCTCCTCCGCGATGGTCGAATATACAATGCCCAAGCACAGCAATTATATGGATATTGACATTCTCGTCTTTTCGGGCGAGCCAAATAAGATGCTGAAATACCACATCGACACCGCATTTGAGGGCGTTCCCGTAGGCGAGACCGCATTCGGACGCGAGGAACTCTTCCACGATGAACGCGAGGCCGTTTATCACAAATGGTGCGGTATTCACAATGCCGAAAATCGCCTATACGTCATCAATAAAGGCACGCACGGCGGAAGCTTTACCGACCATTCGATGAAAATATCCCTCTTGCGTACTCCCATCTACTCGGCGCATACCATTGGCCCCCGTCAGCTCGCGCCGCACGACCGTTGGTGCGACCATATGGATATGGGTGAGCGCCGCTTCTCCTTCCGCATCACGGCAGACCCACATATCGACCGTATGGCGCAAGCCTTTAACGAGGAGCCCTTCGCGCTCTCCTTCTTCCCCTCGGGAGAAGGAAAACGCCCCGCCCCCGCCGTCACGCTCGACAACGAGAGAATTCTGCTCTCCTCAATGCGCAAAACCGATGACGGGTATCAAATTACGCTCTATAATACAACCATCAAACCGGAAGCAACGCACGTATCTATCCCGATGCTCGGTTACGAATGTGACCTTGAATTTGGAAGATATGAGTTGAAGATTTTGGATATTTCGAAACAATAATACAATAACAAAAAACGGGCGATTCGTGAATCGCCCCTACAATAAGATTTTCATATTTCTTGTAGGGGCGACCATCGGTCGCCCGTTTTTGTTTGCTATATTCGTTTGTTTTCGGGACGCCGAGAGCGACTAAACGGTGCTCTCGGCGGTATTCTTATGTGTTAATTGTTTTCTATAGGATGATTTAGGCAATCTCTTTCGAGTGCATTCAAAAAAGCGGTTGCTGTATAAACGGTATATTCCCCCGCCCTATCTCCAACATCTAAATCGCGACCGCTTTCGGAGTGAATCACTCTTTTTGATGTTGGAAGAATGATAAGAATTTTGGGGGAATTGCTTTCAAAATCATAGCGAAAAAATGTCATTCTCCTAAACAGATGGACTTGCCCCAAACGATAATCATAAACGACAGACCCCTCGCCATAGTTTGTCAAAATCATTGTGTCGTATTTTCGCAACGAGTAAACAAATTTGCATTCGTACTTCGTGCCGCGGTGCACTACCGAAAGATCCGCCTCGTCCTTGCGCCTATTATCTAATGGAAAAATTCCGCCGTTCTGTTCCAACCTTATATTCTTTTGGTCACAAAGTTCAAATAGCGTCTCGGTGAAGCGTTTCCTTTTTATTACCGCCCTTGCATAACGCACGAGATAGAAAACGACTTTTACAATCAGGATAACTGCTACAACAATCCACAGTTTGCTCAAAAAGAGTAAGACAATGCGATAATAATTGGCAACACATTCAATAGCGGCGGGGGCGGCAGCGCCGCCCAAGCAATAAAGCGCAATCAAAGACACACATCTTGCAAAAAGATGCAAAATTGTTCCGTTATTCTTTTTTCTTCTCCCCTTCTTTGTCTTGTTATTTGCAATAAACTCTTTAACAAGAGAAACAAGCAACAAAATTTGTAGTGCCCAACAAAAGATCTCCCCATCGTTGTGTGCAAAATATTCGATGGAAAACATAAAAGAAGTGAGAAGAATGCCGCCTTGGAACGCAAAAAACAAGAGTTGTGAGCCCAACAGAAATGTGACAAGGACAAGAAGAATTTTCAAAAAATTTATAATTTTCCTTTTGTAGCTTTGCACACCACCATTCATTTTACTTTACATTAAAGAATGCACCAATCGCAGGGGATGTGTCATCATCATATTTTAGCCAACCGCTTGCATGCGCGTACTTGATCACATAACCAAGATTATGAGCTCCCGTACACAGAGAATTCAGCAATGCATCAACCATTGTCTTATTATTGCGAATATTCTCCGGCAAACCTTCATTCAAAATTTCGCGCAAGGTTTGGTTGATGTTGTCGATCAACTCCATAATTTTGATATGCAATTCTGTCCTTCGGTTGCTATTGTTGATAAACTCCGCACTTTGATTTTTCTTTTTGGCGAATTTTATAAAAGCTTTCGCCGTTCCTTCAGATATAACAACCACATTTGGAATGAATTGACCGTCTTTTTGATAAGCATATCCATAACCGACAAGTTTTTCGGCAATAGAAAGATTGGTTGGTTTCTTTCCCATCACCATTGAATAGAGTTCATTGCACTCCTCTTTTGAGAGGAACGGTGGGGTTCTACAATCTATCCCCTTGTACGCAAAGCGGAAATGCTTAAAACCATCATATTGACAGTGATATCCAACACCTTCGTGGGTGAAATCATTTTTTTCGTAAGCCACTACATCCC
Organism: Eubacteriales bacterium; assembly: GCA_045658925.1. GTDB lineage: Bacteria > Bacillota > Clostridia > Oscillospirales > CAG-272 > UMGS1865. The sequence continues at coordinate 28,093 of JAZOVV010000041.1, read as the reverse complement.
AAATGCCGCCGCTCGGTCTTTTTGTTTTGCCAAGCTCGGTTTTGGGAGAACTTTTGCAAAGCGCATACCAAGCCTTATAAAAATTTGGCAAAAGCGTCCATTTCGCTTCGTCATAACTTTGATAAGCACCGTAATAGCACAAGCCTGCTTCCTCATACTGTGCCATCAAACAATCTGTTGCTTCGGTCATACACGCCACTAACTGCGGCATAATGCCCTCATAATAAAAATGAATCTTTTCCTGCATCTCGCGGCTAACAATGGAAAAGTTCGTTTCGTATTTGTCGCCTTTTTTGACAAGCAATGTTTGAAACGTCAAATGCTTAAGCGTGTCTTCCATATACGGCAAAGCAACGCCTACTTCGATTGCAAGCTCCTCGGCTGTCATTGGATTGTCATAACACGCGAGGAAAATATTTTGGTTCATTTTGGGATCCATCAGCACCCACGGCTGACCGTGTTCTCCGGGACACGTACAAATATTGGAATACGTAATCTCTTCCGGCTTATAACTTCTTTTTCCAAATTCTCTTGCCATATCCATACCTTCTTTCAAAATTTCTCGTGCACGGAAAAGTCGGGACTTGACCGTGTTTTCGGGGAGTGAGAGGGCTGATGCAATTTGGCGAATGCTCTTGTTTTCGATGTAGTAGGCGACGACAATGTTGCGATAATCGCTTTTGATGAACGCCAGCTCCCGCCGAAGCAGAGACATCTCTTCTCTGTGTATCATTTCATCAAGGATATTCTCGCTTGTGTCTTCGATTTCATAATCGCCGATGTCGGAACCACTTACCGCCTCTTGTCGGCGGTGCTTTTCTTTTGCCCACCCGGCGTAGCAGTTGCGCGCAATTTGCCATACCCAACCCGAGAAGCTTGTGGGGATCGTTCCTTTGTTCAAAGAACTGATGATCTGGAGCGCGATCTCTTGTGTCAAGTCCTCTGCCTCTATCTGATTTCCCGTCTTTTTGAGACAGAAATAGAAGAGTTTTTCCATATAGTTCTCGGCAAATTCTTGAATCATTCGCTCGCGCAGCTCGTTCGCTTGTTGCATTTTCTCACCTCCTTCGCTCATATAGTGTGGCATTTTGGAATTTGGTTGCATGGATTTTGAAAAAATTTATTATCTTCAACTTTCTTAGCGGATAGGGTTAGTGGGTCTCACTTCGGTTCGGTCACGGTGCGGTTCAAACACCACGCTGTGGTGTTTTTCATTGCCGCCCCGCCGCTTCGCTACCTAGCCGCTCGCGACAGCAAAAGCGAGGTTTTACCTCGCGCCGACTGTCTATCCGTATCTTTGGAGTTCCCTTTTAATGATTTTTGTGCGAGAGTTCTTGAAGGGGTGTGGGGGAACTTCTTGCAAGAAGTTCCCCCACAAACGCATCCTCGTCCCCCTTAATCGTCCACTCTCTCGCCCAAAATATTGCGGTATTTTTGATAGAAGCTTTCAAAGTAGCCGCCGTCGAGGGCTTCGCGGATTTTGCGGGTAAGGTTGTTATAGAAATAAAGGTTATGTGTAACAGCAAGCGTCATACCAACCGTCTCTTTTGCTTTGAGCAGGTGACGAATGTAGGAACGGCTGTAATTTTTGCAAGCGGTGCACTCGCATCCCGAATCAATCGGGCGGTCGTCGTAGGCGTATTTTTCGTTGGTGAGGTTCATTTTGCCGTGCCAAGTAAAGACGTTGCCGTGGCGCGCATTACGGGTGGGCATTACGCAATCGAAGAAGTCCACACCGTAGTGAATAGCCTCAAGAATGTTGCAAGGCGTACCAACGCCCATCAGGTAGCGCGGCTTGTCCTTGGGCATATAAGGCTCAACCGCATCAATGATGCGATACATATCCTCGGTTGCTTCACCAACGGCGAGACCGCCAATGGCGTAACCCTCGCAAGGAACCTCGGAAATCATCTTCATATGTTCAATACGCAAATCCTCGTACGTGCCGCCTTGGTTGATGCCAAAAAGCATTTGGTTGCGGTTGATGGTATCGGGAAGCGCGTTGAGACGGTCCATTTCCTCGCGACAGCGAACGAGCCAACGGTAGGTGCGCTCCATGCTCTGCTTGCAATATTCGTGCGGTGCAGGGTTTTCGACACACTCGTCAAATGCCATGGCAATGGTGGATGCGAGATTGGATTGAATTTGCATGCTTTCTTCGGGTCCCATAAAAATGCGGGCACCATCAAGGTGAGAGCGGAATTCTACGCCCTCTTCGGTAATCTTACGCAGCTTTGCAAGAGAGAAGACTTGGAATCCGCCGCTGTCGGTGAGCACGGGACCTTCCCAGTTCATAAATTTGCGAAGTCCGCCCATTTGGCGGATGAGTCCGTCACCCGGACGAACGTGCAAGTGGTAGGTGTTGGAAAGCTCGACTTGACAGTCGATTTTACGCAGTTCCATGGTGTTGATGCCGCCCTTGATGGCACCGCACGTGCCAACGTTCATAAAAACGGGCGTTTGAATGTCACCGTGCACGGTGTGCAACACACCGCGACGCGCGCGACCTTCGGTTTTGAGAACCTCAAATTTGTTGATTGACATATTGATCCTTTCCGTATGCAAGAGTTCAGCTTGCAACTAAAAAATGATGATTTGAAGACGGAGCACACAGTTCAGGTGTACCCGTCTGTGATTGGCTTGATTAGAATGAAAACAACTGGTGAATAGTCCACTGTCCTATAAAGGTCAAAACGAGATAAATGCTTGCTTGTATGCCCCAATAAAGAGGCTTTCTTTGATTCCATCGGTCGGCAACCTCAAACAAGTTCAATGCCGAAACAACGCACAATGGCAGTCCTGTGAGAATCCACACAACATAGTGTGCAATAGGAATAAAAGAATAAGCAAACCATAACAAATAAACGGGAACTCCTATCAAAAATGATAAACAGTACAAACGTTTGCGCGTGAGTGTTCCGCTTCTTTCATATCCCTCAAACTTGGACATTCCAAATTCGCAAATAGCAATGGATGTTGTATACAGTATGACAAACCCGATAAACAGAATAGTTGGTAGAAGTCCGGATACGTTCCTATAAACCGCAAAAAACAGAACACTGAATATAGCAACACAAATGTGATCCCTAATAAAGGGCTTAAAATAATCTTTTACAAATCGTCTTTTCCGTTTCATATCAGAACCCCGTTCTGTCGAACTGCTTATCGAGCGTGTGGTGCGACATTTCAAGTGCTACGGGGCGTCCGTGAGGGCAGAATGTAATATCGGGAATGGTCATCAGCTTATCCACGATCCATTTGACGTGCTCGTCGGCATAAGCTCTGCCCGCTTTGATGGCGGCTTTGCAGGCGGCTTGATAGAGGGCTTTTTCAAAAATGATGTCACGTGTCAGCTTTACGCTGCCCGTGTTATCGAGAATACGACCTGCCATACTGCCCAGCATATCGGGCACTGCGGCACTGTCGACCTCTTCGGGAATGGCATCCACAGAAACTGTATTGCGCGCAAAGCGCAAGGAAAATCCGATTTTTTCGAGCTCGTCGTTGTATTGCTTTAGTGCTTCGACCTCGCCGCTTGTCATCATCACGTCGATGGGAAGCATCAGCATTTGAGACACGACCTCTACTTGCGAAAGTCCCGCTTTGAGTTGCTCAAAGAGGATGCGCTCGTGCGCCGCGTGTTTGTCGATGATGAGCATCTTCTCTTCTACTTGCACGATAACGTAGGAGTTGAACACCTCGCCCACAATGCGATAAAACGGCACAACGGGGGCTTCTTGCGGTGCGGGAATTTCCGCTTTTTGCACCACGGGTACGGCTTTTTCTTCTTTTACCTCTACCTTTTCCTCGACCTTTTGGGGCGTGGGAATAGGCGCGGAAGTCGAGGCAGGAATTGTTTTGGGGTCTTCCACTACGGGAACGCGATTTTCATTTTTCACAACCTCGGGGGCTTCTTTGGGAAGAATCGGCGCTTGGGATGCAGGACGGGCGGGTATACTTCCCTGCTTGCTTGTAGCGTAGAGATTGCGATACTCCTCGGCGGTCATGCGCGCCTGCGGTTGCGGTTGGGTTCGGTTTTCGAGGTCGTAGGAGAGTTGACGCGATGCGAGACTTTCTACCTTGCCGTCCTTCACAGGGGCTATCGCCTCGGAGACCTTGGGCGCAAACGCACTTTTTGCACTGCGTGTGCCGAAATTCAGTTGCATCGAGGGGCGTGTTACGTTGCTCTCGAGTGCAGTTCTCACGGTATAGTAAATGGCTTCAAATACTGCCTTTTCGTTAGAGAACTTGACCTCTAACTTTGCGGGATGCACGTTAACGTCCACGCGTGCGGGATTGATAGTGATGTAAAGCACGCAACAGGGGAACTTTTCGGGCGGCATATACGAGGTATACGCCTGTTCCAGCGCCGCCATTGCGGTCTTGCTTTTGACAAATCGTCCGTTGATAAAGAAGTTTTGATAGTTTCGATTTGCCTTAAAATTATCGGTTCTGCCGATAAAACCCGAAATGGTAATGCCCTCGTGGTCGCTGTTGACCTCAATAAGACGAGAGGCAAATTCCTTGCCGAATACGGCATAAATGGTGTTTTGCAGGTTTCCGTCTCCTGCGGTCTCCAACTTCAAATTCCCATCAACGATGAGGCGGAACGCGATTTGCGGATTGGAAAGCGCGACCTTTTCAACGTTTGCGGTCACTGCCATCGCCTCGGTGACGTCCTTTTTGAGGAACTTGCGGCGTGCAGGAACGTTGGCAAACAGATTTTCAACAATGACGGACGTACCCGTTGAGCATCCCTGCTCTCTCACAGATGCAATATTGCCGCCGTGTGCTTCAAGCACCGCGCCAAACTGCGCGTCGGCAGTTTTGGAGATGATGCGAACATCTGAAACAGATGCAATGGCGGCAAGTGCCTCTCCGCGGAATCCAAGCGTGAGGATGCCGTCAAGGTCTTCTGCCACCTTGATTTTACTCGTTGCGTGGCGGCGAATGGCTACGGGAAGATCCTCGGGTGACATACCGCAGCCGTTGTCGGTGACGCGCATAAAGGTCACACCGCCATTTTGAATCTCAACGGTGATGCGGTCAGCACCTGCGTCGATCGCGTTCTCCATCAATTCCTTGATGACGGACGCGGGACGGTCAACGACCTCGCCCGCCGCTATTAAATTGGCTACCGCAAAGGGCAGAACATTGATCTTTCCCATAGGTGCTCCTTTCTTTTTCGTGGGGAACTTTTTGGAAAAAGTTCCCCACACCCCTCAAAAACTTTCAAAACATTTTTTCCAAATTGATTGGGAATGTTTGTGCGTTGATTGTTAGGTACTACCGGTAGCAGTCAGGGACCACTAACCCTGCCTGCTCCACAGAAGTTGTTTTTTTCAGACAATTGTTTATTTTTGCTCTGTTATCACTATAGAATCCTCATCAGATAAGGTATATGCCTTGTATTGACTCTCTTGCAAAAGTTGATCATAGTGTGCTTGTCGTTCGGGGGTGAAATGACAAATCAAAATGCCGTCAAACAGACCAAGACCGCTAAAATCGGACATATCTTCGGGTGCCTCATCGTAGCGCGTTACGTGAGAAACATCTTGTGTTACAATGTGCGCGCCTGCGCTCCCGCCGATGTAGGTCACACCAGATTGAATATATCGAATGATCTCTTTGTCAAATCCGCTTTTTCGTATGCGGTCAAGCGTTTTTAGGGTGTTTCCACCGCTGACATAAAGAACGTCAATATCCAAGCTAAAATATTCGCTTGGATTGTAATAATCAAAAATAGAAATGTTTTCCCTTGCAAAACCAAACTCTTGCATACGTGCATAGAACTTTTCGCTGTGAATTGCTTCGACACTCGCCTTTTCGTTTGGGATAAACAGTAAGCGACACTCACCAATCGGTTTTGGCAAATGCATTAGTATTACATTCCGCGATTTTTCATTCCGAAAATCGCAGGAAGATAAAATCAGTTTCATTTTGCATTATCCTTTGTTCAAAATCATACGCAATTCCGTGTTGGGGGTTCCCATCAAAACATCCATTTCGGTGCCGTCAAAGCGGAAACCGTATTTCTCGTAAAAGTCGATGGCTTTTTGATTTCCTTTGAGCACCCACACGGCAACTTGAGGATATGCAGCAAGTTTTTCGATAGCACTTTGCATCAACCGGTACCCTATCTTTTTGCCTTGATAGTCTTGCAAAACATAAATTGCAAATACTTCCCCCACATTGGGTAAAGTTGAATCGCGGTATGCACCGTATGCAACAAATCCCACCACGCGCTCGCCGTCCTTGGCTACAAGGATATTATCCTTCCAGCGATGTGCCATTTTGGTGCATTTTTCAAGTGTTATACCATCTAAATAGGTTTGGTCTATCAATCCCGTATAAGTTTCTTGCCACGATTTCCAATGCACGTACGCTTTTCCGTCGATTTCGGCATCGGTCATCATTGGAACGATTTGAATAGAGTCACTTTTCATATCGAAACTCCTTTCGGGGAATGGTTATCTTGCTTATTTTTCAGCAATAAAAGTCCAACGCGCGGCTATATGTGCGGGCATCATATTTACAAGTGTTGCCGCATCTCTTTTCAAGTTTTTATCACCAAAGTGGAAGAAAAAGAACTCTCCTTTTCCGTCGTTGAAGCCCAATTGAAATTCTAATTCTCTTTTGCAGTAGGGGAAAATGGGCTTAATTTGTGCATCGATTGCCCAAACCACGTCCATCCCGTGCGTTTTGATATTGGAAATGATCCATTCTTCTTTTTCAGAAAACCATTCCCAAAAAGCTTTTGCAGCAGCTTCATTCATTTCTTTTTTTACAAACAGTCCAAACATAGTTCAATCTCCTGTATTATTGCTTTTTATGTGTCTTTTACTGCAACCTCTTTTTCAAATCAAAGAGGAAGGTCATACATTCCAAAGGTGAGAGCGTGTTGAGGTCAACGGCTTTGAGCTCGTTGATGACTTGCTCGTTGGCGACATCCTCAAAGGAAATGAGGGTGTCGTCCTTGACTTCGGGCTTCTTTTTGCCCTTGGCGCCCGTGTCGGCATCGGCAACGGCGCGAGAGGTCTCCTCAACGGCGGCAAGCACCTCGCGTGCGCGTTTGATGACCTCATTCGGGAGTCCTGCCAATTTGGCAACCTCAATACCGTAGCTATCATCGGTGGAGCCACGCACGATTTTGCGCAAGAACGTGATGCCGTCTCCCCTCTTTTTGGCGGCAATGTTGTAGTTGACAATGCCGTCGAACTCTTCTTCCATAACGGTGAGCTCGTGATAGTGGGTAGCAAACAGGGTCTTGGCTCCTATCTTGCGGCTGTTGGTGTATTCTACAATGGCGCGCGCAATACTCATACCGTCAAAGGTAGAGGTTCCGCGGCCGACTTCGTCGTAAATGATAAGGCTCTTTTTGGTGGCGTTCTTCAGGATGTAGGACACCTCGTTCATTTCCAGCATAAAGGTCGATTGACCCGATGCAAGGTCATCCGACGCGCCTACGCGCGTGAATACCTTGTCCACAACTCCTATGCTCGCCTCGGCGGCGGGAACAAAAGAACCGATTTGCGCCATAACCGTAATGAGGGCAACTTGGCGCATATAGGTGGATTTACCCGCCATATTGGGGCCCGTGATGAGCATCAGGCGGTTTTTGTCGCTATCAAGGTGTGCATCGTTGGGCACAAAGTAGGTATCCTTAACAAATTGCTCGACAACGGGATGGCGACCGTCCTTGATGATGATTTCGTCACTTTGTGTAATTTCGGGACGGACGTACTTATTCTTGCCTGCAACAACCGCGAGTGAGCGATAACAGTCAAGCTCGGCAAGCAGTGCCGCCGTTTTTTGAATACGGATGCTCTGCTCTGCAACAAAGGTGCGAACGCCTTGGAAAAGGTCGTACTCAAGCGCTACGGAACGTCCCTTTGCACTGATAATGGTATCTTCCTTATCCTTGAGTTCTTGAGTGATGTAACGCTCACCGTTGGTAAGCGTTTGCTTGCGAATGTAATGCGCGGGCACTTGGTTCATAAAGGATTTGGAAACCTCGATGTAGTAGCCGAACACCTTGTTGTAGCCGATGCGGAGTGTTCGAATGCCCGTCTTTTCTCTTTCTTCCTCGGCGATTTTTTCAAGCCAAGAGTCACCGTCGTTCATAATTTCGCGCAGAGCGTCAAGCTCCTCGCTATAACTGTCGGCAATCATTCCCCCCTCACGAACGGTAAAGGGCGGGTTTTCGACAATGGCGACAGAAATGCGCGCAAAAATATCATCAAGAGTATCGAGTTCCTCATAAATGCGAGAGAGTCCCTCGCTCTTGGCCCCCGAAAGCAGTCTCTTGATTTCGGGCAGAACCGTTGCCGTGTTGCAAACGGCACGCAAATCCTTTGCGTTTGCGTTTCCGTAAACGATACGGGTAATGAGACGCTCCAAATCAAGCACGTGGGAGAGCTCTTCGCCAAGCTCCTCACGCAACATAAAACTGTTGCAAAGCTCTTCAACCGCACTTTGGCGGCGCTCAATGGCGGAGACGCTGAGTAGAGGCTTCTCTACCCATTTGCGCAGCATACGCTTGCCTGCAGCAGTTTCTGCTTTGTTCAGCACCCAAAAAAGCGAACCCTTATCACCCTTGCCACGCATAGACTCTGTAAGTTCAAGGTTGCGACGGGTGTTGATATCCATTTCAAGATACTGACCGCTTGTGTAAACATTCAGTTCGCGAATGTAAGAAATATCTCCCTTTTCGGCTTCTTCGATGTAGTGGAGCAACGCTCCGATAGCACAAATCATTGCGCAGTCTTCGAGGTATTCGTCCTTGACCTGCTCGCCGAATTGAGAGAGCACGCGCTCACGCGCGGATGCGTATTCGAAACGCGCGTATTGGTTATCGGTGAGAGCAAGCCCTTGGCGCTCGGTGAGGAATTTGCCTACCTCACCCATATTGGCACGACCGAGGTTGACAACCGCTTCGCGAGGAGAATAAGTGCCGATTTCGGCTTTGAGGCGCGCATCGGCGTTCTCGCCCGAAAAGCTTGTGGCATATACCTCACCCGTTGAGGCATCGGCAAAGCAAAGTCCAAAGGAAAACTCGCTCATACAGATAGCGCAAAGATAGTTGTTGCTCTGCTCGAAAAGAAGGCTCGATTCAAGAAGTGTGCCGGGCGTAATCATACGAATGACCTCGCGGCGCACAAGTCCCTTTGCAAGTGCGGGGTCTTCGACCTGCTCGCAAATAGCGACTTTGTAATTCTTTTCAATCAGTTTTCCAACGTACCCTTCGTAGGAATGGAACGGAACACCGCACATAGGGGCTCTCTCCGCCTCTCCGCAATCTCTGCCCGTCAGGGTCAGTTCGAGCTCGCGAGATGCCAAAATGGCGTCGTCAAAGAACATCTCGTAGAAGTCTCCGAGACGGTAAAAGACGATATAATCCTTGTACTGATTTTTGATTTCCCAATATTGCTCCATCATGGGAGTCATGGCAGTATCTCCTTATCGGTAAAAATGAGAATTTGAAAAATTAGTGGCAACCGCCGCAGGTGCTGCAGTTGTGGGTGCAGCCCGAGGGCTCCTCGCCCGTGATTTGCGTCATAATAGTTTGGTTAACGCTGTTCATCAATTCGTTGACAACGGCTTGTGCGCGGTTGAGCTCTGCGAAAGACTCGTTGTTGACAATTAAGTCGTAAAGCTCGTCGATGCGGCGTTGGATGCTTTGGATAAGCTCCATATCGCGCTCTTCTTGCGTAACTGCCTTTTGCATAGCTCTTTGTTGAACGTCGTATTCAACAAGATAGGTTTGCAGTTCTTTGTTTTCTTCGTAAGCGGTTTTTGCAGCTTCAAGAGCTACCAAGCGTTCATCCTCGGCAAGCTTTTTGCCAAGCGCGGATGCAAGTTCAAAAATTTCCATGATTTATGTCCTCTTTTCTTTTGTTTACTGTTTTGTTCCCCAGAGCGCAAACGCATCGGCGCGCTCCACTTTGACGTTGACGAATTTGCCAACGTCCTCTTCATCACCTTCAAAGAAAGCAATCTTGTTGCCATCGGTGCGTCCCGAATACAGGGCATCGTTGCCTTTGCTGACACCGTCGCAAAGAACGCGAAGGGTTTTGCCAACGAGTGCATCGTTGCGCTCTTGCCCAATCTCCTTTTGCAAAGCCAGGAGACGCTCAAAGCGCTCGGCTGTGACCTCGCGCGGCACTTGCTCCATTTCGGCGGCAGGAGTGCCCTTGCGCGGCGAGTAGATAAAGGAATAGAGCATATCAAAGCGCACGCGCTCAAGCATTTGCAAGGTCCCTGCAAAATCTTCCTCGGTTTCCCCCGGGAAGCCTACGATAATATCCGACGTAACGGTAACGTCAGGCATTTTCTCTTTCATATAGTCGACGATGCCGAGATATTTTTCGGTATCGTAACGGCGATTCATTTTAGCAAGGATGGCATCACTGCCCGATTGCATAGGCAGATGGAACTGATGCGCGATATGACGGGAAGAAGCCATTACGTCAATCAGCTTACGGCTTGCATCCTTGGGATGGCTTGTCATAAAGCGGAGAATGAAATCCCCCTCGATAGCATCAAGCTCGGAAAGCAGGTCTGCAAAATCATAACCCTCGGCGCGGTCCTTTGCGTAGGAGTTGACGTTTTGACCAAGCAAGGTAATATCTTTATATCCCTTCTCCACAAGGTCGCGAACCTCGGCGACAATCTTGTCCTTCTCGCGGCTGCGCTCGCGCCCGCGCACGTAGGGAACGATGCAATAGGAACAGAAATTGTTGCAGCCGTACATAACCGAAACCCACGCGCGATAATTGCTTTCTCTTCTAACAGGAAGGTCCTCGACTACCGTATATTCGGCTTCCTCGGGGCAATAGATGCGCTTACCCGTTTTCAGCTTTTGACAAAGCAGCTGCGGCAAACGGTGCAAGGAAGAGGGACCCATGACGAAATCGACGTAAGGATAGCGGAATTTGATATCGTCCTGACGGTGCTGTTGTGCCATCATACAGCCACAAACCGCAATGACAAGCGAGGGATTTTTCTCTTTGAGGTGCTTGTACTGCCCTACAATGGAGAGCGTTCTCTTTTCGGCATGCTCGCGAATGGCGCAGGTGTTGACCACAATAAAATCGGCATCGGCAGGCTCCTCTACAATGGTATAGCCCATTGCTTCGCACATTCCCGCAAACTTTTCGCTATCCGCCTCGTTTTGCTGACAGCCAAACGTTTGTACAAATGCCCCCTTTCTCTTTCCCGTGGCTTCCAATACACGCTCGTTTTCTGCGCGCATCAAGTCAATATATCGTTTTTGCTCAACCGCCGAAAGTGGCGGCAAGGGAGTGTTTTTCTTCATTGATAATTCCTTTGAGTATAAATTGAGCATAATAACTCTATTATATTATACAATTTATAAAGGAATTGTCAAGATATTTTTCGTAAATTTTCGACTTTGCTTCAATTTTGCCAAACGATTCTCTGTTCTGTTTGCAAGGGAAAACGGCAGAGTTCCCGACCTGCAAGGTCGCATTTGTGAAGGTCAACGGCAGAAATGGCGCGGTTTGAATAGGTCGTGTAGTAATAAATGCCGCGGTTGAGATTGATGCAGGACGTGTATGCCGTAATCTCATATTTCCCATTCTCGAGAAGCACACATCCGCGCACGTGCTCAACAGAGCCCAAAATATGAAAAAACTGCGACACGCTCGCCATTTCATCGCTTTCCGATACCGCATTTTCACGCACAAATGCGGCACGCACAAAGCGTGATGCCGAGGAAAAATCCCCCGGCAACCCCATCGCTCCCATCCCGCGGCTGTAAGGGGTAAGATACTCCTTGCCAAAATGCGCTACGGGGGGCTTGTTTGAAAGCGTCATATAGTCGCAAAGATGCAACACGTGATAGAAAAACGGCGGATTGTTGGTCAAAACCCCCTCTGGATTTGGATAGATATGCAAGCCGTCGGCAAGGCTTTCGAGAACGATACTCTCCTCTCTGTCCGCAATCATCCAATGCAAGGGAGAAAGAGGCAAATCCTTACTAAAAGGCGTGTTGCAAAGATTGAGAAAAGAAAGACATTCGCGCGCCTCTTTGACACTTTTACACTGCCCTAAAACCCAAGGAATCAACTCAAACGGGGAGACGTTTTCTTTCCCCTCTCGGGGTGGAAAATAGCAAGCATTGGTGGGAAAATTGAGCCCCGCCATTCCAAGTCCGTACTCGTTGGCAGCATCGTAATAGAGCGGGTATCCCTCTCTGACAGTCCCCATTCCAACAATCGCACAGTGACTCCCCCACCCCTTTGTGTGACGGAAAGAAAGCGGAAAATTCCGCGGCGTGACGATAACTTCCTCGCCATAGGAACATTCAATATCGAGCGTCCGTCCAAAATAGGCGTCCTTTGTTTTGTAAGTGATAGCGGTGCACATTTTTGAAAAATCTCCTTTTTCTTTTACTGTTCCCTGCCTCGTTCAAATTATGAGCAAAAGAACAGCGCGACAAGAAGCATTTTGCTTTTTGTCGCGCTTTTCTTATATTCAATTATTTTAGCAGAGCCCACAAGAGGAACAGCTTGCCTGTGTAGCGTTCGTATTCCTTCATATCCAAAAGTTCGGTTTGTTCACCGATCTTTTCCATAAGAAGCTTGGCAGAAGGTGCCTTCCAAGCCTTGCGAGGGGTGCAAAAAGCAAAGAACTTATCGTTGACAACACATTGCAGCCAAAGATTGCCGCTGCCAATACCGAACTCCGCACGCTTGAAATCCGAGAACGGGATCTCTTTTCTCACACCGAGCTTTTCGTTTGTGCAAATGACAGATGTATCGGTAATTTCAGCAAAATAGCCTGTGTATCCGCCGCGCCCGGCAAGAACACCTTCATCTCCGGAAACGCACATTTCAAAGACCTTGTTTTGGTCAAGTCCGTTTTCTTCACAGTATTTCTTTAATGTTTGCATAGCCTTATTCTCCTTTGTTGTTAGATTTATTCCAGACAAGACTGCCCTCAATCTTGTCAAATTTTATGTCTGAAACATTGGCGTAATCGAAGAGCGAGAACTGCCAATCGACGGGGTAGGTATCGAGATAGCGGAAAATCTTATGCATAATCTCTTCTCGCTGTGCGTCGGTGCCGCCCCAGAAATGAATCACAAACGCGCTGGTAAAGAATTTTTCGTTGATTGTCTTTCGAACAAGATAAATATTTTTGATGATATCCTCATCCACCGAATGAATAAACTCCAAAATGCTATCAAGCATCCCTGCGGGCATCTGGTCGGCGCTGAGCTTGTCGTTCTTGGAAAGCACACCCGTTTGACTGTATTCGTCAATGTCCAGCTGCGCGAGCTCTTGCGCGCGGGCGCGATATTCCAAAAGCTCCTTCTCTTTACCCATCATACAGCAGAATTGACCAATCACCGTCAGACCATCTTCAATAAAATTCTTGTTTTTTTCGATGGCGTGGTAGACAAGATCCATACCCGCCTCGTCATAACGGTAAAGCATTGCACTACCCTTGATGAAATAGGCGTGCGCCGAGGAGTTTTCGTCAAGCTCGGCAATGGCGCGGTCGCAAAGTGCTTCTGCATCCTCGTGACGGCCGATTTTTTTGAGGAAGAAAACGATATCGCCAAATTCCTCGGCAACCACAGGACAGCCTGCCTCTTCCCATTCGGTCACGCGAGCGAGAGGATCGAGGTATTCTTCTTTTCTGTCCTTGACGTAACAATCCTTTTCCATTTGGTTGTCATACAGCCTCTTTTCGGCATACGTAAGTGCTTTTTGCTGTTCTTCTTGCCAAGTCTCGGAGCCCTTATCCTCAATAGATTGGGCGTGTTCAATGCCAAGCGTTTCAAGGCGCATCTTGAGAGTAGGGTGAGAAGCGTTGTTGGCAAGGATCTCAAGATCGACCATTGCATCCCAGTCCTTGTGACGCTCGGCGATCGCCGCTTGGAAGCGCTCGATGTGATGCTTCAGATAGTCGGGATCGGGAGCTTCGGCGGCATAAACAGGAGTTTCATCATACACACCACTCTCCCATTGGTATTTATCATTGTAGCTCAATTTCAGCAGTGCCGATGCCGCCGCCTTTGCATCACCGTGAACGAGCATATCGCGGTCGGCTTCGGTTTCGTGTACCACAGAGGTGGCAAAGCGGTAGATCAAGTGATTGAAAACATAAATCTCATCAAAAAAGAGGAAAGGAAGTCTGGCAACGTAGCCCATAATCCACGTGTGTCCTTGCTCTTGACTGAACCACGAGTTGTACTTTATCTCGCGCTCAGCTGCGGCGTTTTTGTCGGACACGTGTGAAAATTCGTGCAAGCAGATGCTATACAATTCATCCTCGGAGAGAATGTTGAGAAGCATCACGCCTATTTGTAAATAGTATTTATTTCCCTCGCGCAAGATGCCTGCGTTGCAATCTGGCGTCAGCAAAACAGTCACCTCGCCATTGCAATTCAAAGCATTTGCGGCGCGCTTTACAGTGGCAAAAAGCAAGGGATAGTCTTCTTTTTTGAGAATCGGCGCATCGGGGCCGAGCTGAATCTTTTCGGCGGGATAGAGTCTGCTGTATGCGGCGTAAAAAATCACGCCCGCATAGAATCCAAAGATCCAAAGCATTGAGAATGCGTCTGTTAAATAATAAATCATGCCCGCCAGAACAGAAGCGGCGGCCCCCAGCAGCCACAGAGCCGCGGTGTAAAGTGCCGTTGCGCGGCGGATGAGCTGCAGCTTTGAAAGCAGCTTGCTCGATGCCTCTTGCGCCTCTTGACGGTGACGAAGCAGATAGCTTTGCCCCTCGGCCACCTTCATATTGCGGATGCGCGCCATATAGAGCTTGGATGCAATCAGATTCACTCCCACCAAAAGGGCAGGCAACACAGCCAAACCTGCAAACACACCAAGCACCTCATAACTCGGAAAAAGCATTTGCCAAGCGATACCCACAAGCGAAATCAGAAGTGCCGTTCCAAAGGCGGCTATGTAGCGTAGATATTTTTTCATAACAGAACTCCTTTTTAGTTTGTTTGACCGATGAATTTCTCAAATTCATTCAAAAGAAATACAAAATCGTTTTGTTCATAGTAATAATGGCCCGAATTTTTGAGTTCGACAATCGAAATGGATTTGTTCTTTTGCAGTTCCTTTACCGAAGAGATAGAAACCAATTCATCGCGTACCGATTGATACGCAACCGTAGGCGTTTTGAGCAACGGTATGCGTTTTCTAACATCTTTTGCCTTTGCAAAAAGCTCTAAATATCTCGGCACCCACCCAAAATAATGGAACGGATTTTTATCTTGCGCAATCCCGTAGCATCGTTTTGCCGCCAGAGCCACCACGTCGTCCGGCTTGATTTTATCGAAATAGACCTTGCACAAATTGGAGAGCATACGCGGCTTTGGTGCGATTTTGAGAGGTACGGCAAGCAAGAACAAGCCTTTGACTCTTTCATTTTCGATGGCTCTGTCGATGGCAAACAGCGTGCCCATAGAGTGTGCTACAATGTAGATTTCGGTGTGCGACATAGCTAATTCTTCCACAGCGTCACGCACTTGCGCTTCCCATTTTTGCATAGACGTGCGCGAAAAATCCTGCACAGTGCCACCGTGACCGTCAAGCAGAATATTCCAAACAGATATTCCCTCGGGAACTCTCATAACAAACTCTGCAAAATGATTGGGCGTGCCCACAATGCCGTGCACAAACAAAATCGCTGCATGCGCCTCGGGAATAATGCGCTTGTATTCCTTATGCTCCATTGTGTCACCGCCTTTCTGTGATTCATTATATCACAAATTCCTCTGTTTGTCAAATGATACTTCGTCTTGTGGCAATATGATGTTTGCTTGACACACAAATTAAAATACCCGAGAACATTGTTCTCGGGTATTTTGGTGGGGGATGGTGGATTCGTGACCACAACTTCGCTACGCTCGTATGGAGAATTGTCTTTTGTCTTGTTTGTTTTTAAGCACACGGGCAATTCTCGTGGTGTTCCTCTCGGCATCATACACTCACCAACAAAAAGAGCACCCTTTCAGGTGCTCTTCTTGTTGGTGGGGGATGGTGGATTCGGACCACCGAAGTGAATGCACAACAGATTTACAGTCTGCCCCCTTTGGCCGCTCGGGAAATCCCCCATATTATGGGTCACGATTGTGACCCTTTGGAGCTGGTGATCGGAGTCGAACCAACAACCTGCTGATTACAAATCAGCTGCTCTGCCATTGAGCCACACCAGCGAATTGTTCATTTGCGAACCTTTTCGCTTTCGCAACGGAAATATTATATCATAGGACTTCGTGTTTGTCAAGCCTTTTTTGAAAAATATTTTTTATTTCTTTTTTGCCTCTTTGATAACGCTATTTTTTATCTTGACAAACTCCCTTCCCTATGCTATAATACCCTACGACAAAAAACACATCCTCGGAGGTCTTTATGAATTCAAAAGCAAAGAAGCGCGGTCTCTTCGCGCTTGGTGTTGCCATTTGCGCGGGCGTTGCGGGAATTTCGGTTCTTTTGGAGCATCTCATCCCCGGAGGGCTTCTCGGCGCCTCTATCATTGCCCTGTTTTCGGGAACCATTATCAATAGTTTCTTCCATCCCACTTGGATCAAACCTGCTCTCAAATTCGTTTCCAAAAAGATTTTAAAGGTTGCCATCATCCTTTTGGGAGCGTCGCTCTCTGTCGGAACGATTATGTCGGTTGGCAAAATGACCTTTTTTGTTATGATCTTCACCTTTCTTATGTGCTTTGGCGGCGGTTATTTCGTTCGTAAGATCTTTAAGCTGAATTGGAAGCTCGGCAACCTGATCTCCGCAGGAACCGGTATCTGCGGCGGTTCTGCCGTTGCGGCTATCGCTCCCGTAATCGATGCCGACGACAAGGATATCGCCTTTGCAATGTCGTCCACCTTTCTTTTTGATATGGTGATGATCGCGCTCTACCCCTTGATGGGTAAGGCACTTGGAATGAGTGACATCGCCTACGGCATTTGGGCAGGCACGTCTGTCAACGATACTGCAAGCGTGGTCGCTTCGGGATATGCCTTCTCCGAGATTGCAGGCGATTTTGCCACCATGGTAAAACTCACCCGCACCATTGCCATCATTCCCACCGTCCTTGTATTTGCGTTTATTGGCACACGTATGAAGCAAAAAGAGCTGCAAACTGCTGCAGGTGAAGGCAAAAAAGTAAATATCGTAAAAATCATTCCGTGGTTCATCTGCGGATTCTTGGCACTTGCCATTATCAACAGCATCGGTTGGATTCCCACAGGTGTTTCCTCTTTGATGAAAACTGCAAGCAAATTCTTGATGGTATCGGCTTTGGCTGCCATCGGTCTTGGAACAAGCATCACAGATTTCAAAAAAGCGGGGCTTGCCCCGATGTTCTACGGTGTTACCATTGATACGCTCGTCACGCTGACGGCTCTGGGCGTCATTTGGTTGATGGGACTTATGTGATTTTTCACCCCAATAACATCATAAACTCTCCTGCCGTTTAGCAAAAACAATTCTGTGCTATAAGACCCTTGAAAGTGAGGTGAATTTATGAGGTTCTTCTCTTTTGACAGCGCATTAAGCCCCGAAGAAATCAAGCACCGTTGCCTGTATCTTCTCGAGACCGAAGAACATTCTCCGTGGAATATATTCAAGGAATATACTTCTACGAGACGGGGCTTGCATCTATATGAAACAGACGACGATTTTGTTGGATATTTTGAAACAGGGAAACGTAACCGGTATCATTCCCTGCAAAAAACAAAAATCTGGTTCAAGATCAAGATTAAAGAGAAAAACGGCAAAGTGACCGTAAAGGGATATACGTATGCCAACCCGCTTTTCATATTGATCATTCTGAGCGGTATTATCAATTTTGTTATTGAAAAGGCATTTTTAGCGTTAGGTCTTTTCTTGCCAATGGCTCTTATTCTTCTTGCTGTACAGTTCAAAGATGAAGATAACGCGATAACCGACATAGAAAAACGTATTGCTAGATAAGCAAAAAGCCATCCTCACGCACGCGTATATATATAAGGTTGAAAAAATGCAAAAAAGTTTCAAAAAAACACAAAAAATGTGAAAAAAGCCCTTGACAAGAGGGGACGTTTGTGATATAATGTCTCTACCTCTGCCTAAGGGCTTTTTTGTTGTGCGCATTTTTTCGCACAATTCGGCAGTCATAGTGCCACCCAAAACGGGATTGACTGCTTCACCTTTTTCAGAGGGAGGTACACAGACGTTCACTCTGTGGACGTCAAATAAATTTTTTATATGGGAGGTGCCGCTAAATGGCTGCTAAAAATGAGGCAAGAATCAGAATTACTTTGGCATGCACAGAGTGCAAGCAAAGAAATTATGATACGAAAAAGAACAAGAAGAATGACCCCGACAGACTGGAGCTCAAGAAATTCTGCAAGTTCTGCCGCAAGCACACAATGCACAAAGAGACCAAGTAATTGGTGAAAGAAAGGAAATAACGAATATGAAGAATCTGTTGAACAGAACTCTCGCACTCGTTTGCGCAGTTCTGATGATGATTTCCCTCTTTGCGCTCCCCGCATTTGCAGATGACCACGCAGGTCACGATCACGCTGCCGAAGAAACCGCTCAAAAAGGTCTCTCCACTGCTGCTATCGTTTGGATCGTAATCGGTGGTGTTCTGGTTGTTGCAGGTGTTGTGCTTGGCATTAAATACCGCGAAAAGATCGTTAAGGCTCTGCGCGTTTACAAGAGTGAGTTCAAGAAGGTTTCTTGGCTCTCTTGGAAAGACACAAAGAAGAGTTCTCTTATCGTTCTCGTTGTATTGGCTGCATGTGCATTGGTAATCTGTCTGCTCGACCTTGGACTCTCCAAGGGCTTGCTCGCAATGATCCAAGCACTCCGTGGTCTGTTCGCATAAGGAATTTGCAATGAGTGACATCAATGAAATGAACGTTGGTCCGAGATGGTACGTGGCACATACTTACTCTGGATACGAAAACAAAGTTAAAGCAAGTCTCGAAAAAATCATCGAAAACCGTGGCCTCGGTCACCTCATCTTTGATATCAGCATTCCTACCGAAATCGTCATTGAAAAAAACGGTGACGTTGAAAAGGAAGTGGAGAACAAAATCTTCTCCTGCTACGTTTATATCAAGATGATTATGAACGAGGAAAGCTGGCACGCAGTAAGAAACATTACCGGCGTGACAGGATTTGTAGGTCCCGGATCCCGCCCCACTCCCCTGACGGATGAGGAAGTCGCTGCACTCGACATCGAACAGGTACAGCAAGTTAAACTCTCCTTCCAGGTTGGTGACACAGTTGAAGTTATCAGCGGTCTGTTTGAGGGTTACAGCGGAACGGTTCAAGCCATTTCCGAGGATCTCAAAAATGTTACCGTGCTTATTAAGCGCGGAAGCCGTGATATGCCCGTTGAGCTCGAATCGAGCGAAGTTAAGGCAGCGGCAAACTAAACGCTTTCGGCAACGCGCGGCGTTGCACGTGGGAGGAAGAAAATTTTTATTTTATTACATTCTTCCGCAAAAAACCACATTTGGAGGTAAATTATTATGGCAAAGAAAGTTTTAGGTTATATCAAACTGCAGCTCCCTGCAGGTAAAGCAACTCCCCAGCCTCCCGTAGGTCCCGCTCTCGGTCAGTACGGCGTGGCTATCCCCGTTTTCACCAAGGAATTCAACGAAAGAACAAAGAATGACATCGGCCTTATCATCCCCGTTGTTATCACTGTTTACGCAGACCGTTCCTTCACATTCATCACCAAGACTCCTCCCGCTCCCGTTCTCATTAAGAAGGCAGCAGGCATCGAGTCCGGTTCCGCAGCCCCCAACAAGACCAAGGTTGCAAAGCTCACCAAAGAGCAAGTTAAGAAGATTGCTGAAACCAAGATGCCCGACTTGAATGCGGCAAACGTTGAAGCAGCTATGAGCATGATCGCAGGTACCGCACGCTCCATGGGCGTTACCGTAGAGGACTAATAGGGGGTACTGAACAATGGCAAAAATGGGTAAAAAGTATATCGACAGCACTAAGCTGATTGAAAAAACAAAGGCTTACGAAGTAACTGAGGCTATGGATCTGGTTTGCCAGACCGCTAAGGCTAAGTTCGATGAGACCGTTGAAGTTCACGTTCGTCTGGGTGTTGACTCCCGTCAAGCAGACCAACAGGTTCGTGGCGCAATCGTTCTCCCCAACGGAACCGGTAAGAAGGTTCGCGTTCTCGTTTTCGCTAAGGGCGACAACGTTCAAAAGGCTCTCGACGCAGGCGCAGAATTCGCAGGCGGCGCAGAATACGTTGAAAAGATCACCAAGGAAAACTGGTTCGATTTCGACGTTGTTATCGCTTCTCCCGACATGATGGCTGTTATCGGTCGTCTCGGTAAGGTTCTCGGTCCTAAGGGCTTGATGCCTTCTCCCAAGGCAGGCACCGTTACTCCCGACGTTGCAAAGGCTGTTACCGAAGCTAAGGCCGGTAGAATTGAGTACCGTCTTGACAAGACCAACATCATCCACTGCCCCATCGGCAAGGCTTCCTTCGGCGCTGAAAAGCTTAAGGAAAACTTTGATGCTCTGCTCGGCGCAATCATCAAGGCTAAGCCCGCTGCTGCTAAGGGTCAGTATATTAAGAGCTGCGTAATCGCTTCCACTATGGGCCCTGGCATTAAGATCAACCAGGCTAAGTTGAGCTAATTACAAACGCAAAATAAAAAGAGACGACTCCTTACGAATCGTCTCTTTTTTATTGCGTCCAGCCCTCGCCTCTGATTTCATGGGCGCGCCAGATTGTGATAAATGCCGACGGGTCTACTCGGCGAACGATATCCATCAAAAGCGTGTAATGCTGCATACTAAAGGTGATGGTAAGCATCTTTTTATCCTTGCCGGAATATCCACCCCTGACTTCAAAAATGGTTGTGGTTCGGTTTGCCTCATCAATAATGGCGCGATTAACCTCTTCTCCACAATCGGTAACAATCTGTGCTACGAATGCAGAAGTACCGCCTAAGAAGATCTTGTCGATCATAACTGCAATAAGCATAGCCGAAACAACGCCCAAAAGAGAAAGAATTAAATCATTTACCAAGAACACACCCAACAAAACAATTGTTACATCAGTTAAAAACATTGCCGTTGAACTTTTAAGGCGTTTGAAAAATTTGCAAAGAATAAAGACAATAATATCGGTACCACCGGTTGAGCCACCTCCAAAAAAAGTAAGGGAGCATCCAATGCCTACAAGAGCGCCGCCAACGGTTGCCGCAAGAATTAAGGGCAACTCAGTGTACGCACTCTCCTTCAAACAAAACAGACCGCCCAAAACATCAGGTTCTGTGAGTTTGAGAAAAAGCGATATGCCAATAGGATAGACAATGGCAGAAATCAACGTCTTTGTGGCAAATTGTTTGCCAAAAATCAAAAAGCCAAGTAAGAATAATCCCCATGTTAAAACAGTAATTATGAGGTCTACCGTAAGAAACTCGGTAGGAATGAGCTCATCAATAACAATGGCAAGGCCTGACATTCCGCCCGCAACCAAATTGAACGGCAAAATGAAAACCGCGGTGCCAAACGCCAATACTAAAGTTCCCACAATCACCAAAATAAGATTGCGGGTGTGAGTCCATACTGCTTTTTTTGATAATTTCATACTTCCCCCAAAATAAAAATCTTCCATTTTTATTATAGCACATCTTGGAAAAAAAGTCAACCATAAAAGAATGATAAAAATATAACTAAAAATTGCGCAAAAGTCTTGACAAAAACGATAAAATGTAATATAATTATTGATAAGTTCCATTTGTGTATACAGAAATACAAAACTTGGAACAATCTGTTTCCGGAGGAAATGATTATGAACAGAGTTTACAATTTTTCGGCAGGCCCTTCCATGCTTCCCCTTCCTGTACTCGAACAAGCGGCAAGAGAAATGGTCTGCTATGGCCAGTCAGGAATGTCCGTTATGGAGATGTCTCACCGATCTCCGGACTATGACGCAATCATCAAGGATGCAGAAGCACTGCTCCGCAAGCTGATGAACATTCCCGATAACTACAAGGTGCTCTTCCTGCAAGGCGGCGCATCCACGCAGTTCTCGGCAGTTCCCATGAACCTTATTAAGAGAACCGGCAAGGCAGACTATGCGGTTTCCGGTCAGTTCTCGGGCAAGGCGTTCAAGGAAGCGCAAAAGATGGGCTATGACGTCAAGTGCATCGCCACCACCAAGGACGATAACTTCGACCACGTTCCCACCATCACACGCGATATGATTCGCCCTGATGCGGCTTATTTGCACATCTGTTTCAACAACACCATCTACGGCACCAAGTACGGTTACATTCCGGATACGGGCGACATTCCGTTGGTTGCCGACCTTTCTTCCTGCATTATCTCCGAGCCCATTGACGTTTCCAAGTTCGGTGTTATCTACGCAGGCGCGCAGAAGAATATGGCTCCCGCAGGTATGACACTTGTAATCGTTCGCGAGGACCTTCTCGACTATGCGGAAGAAGATATGCCCACGATGCTCGAGTGGAAGACAATGGCAGAGAACGACTCTATGTATAACACGCCCCCCTGCTACCCCATCTACATTGCAAAGCTTGTTTACGAGTGGATTCTCGGTCTTGGCGGCCTTGAAAAGATGCAAGAGATGAACGTAGCAAAGGCAAAGCTGCTCTACGATTACCTCGATAGCCAAGACTACTACTTTGCTCCCGTAAAAAAGGATAGCCGTTCCTTGATGAACGTTACCTTTGTAACAGGAGACGCTGACCTCGATAAGAAATTTGCAAGCGAAGCCGGCAAGGCGGGACTGAAGAACCTCAAGGGCCACCGCTCGGTTGGCGGTATGCGCGCTTCCATTTACAACGCAATGCCCTACGCAGGTGTTGAAGCGCTGATTGCCTTTATGAAGGAGTTTGCCGCTAACAACCCCAAGGCATAAAAAATCCAACTCCCTGAAAGGAGACATTTTATGAATATTCAACTGTTAAATAAAATTGCCGCTGTTGGTCTTAACCAACTTGATGATAGCTACAACGTAGGCGAAAATATCGAAAATCCCGATGGCATTATGGTGCGTTCTGCTGTGATGCACGAAATGGAGTTTGCTCCCTCTCTCAAGGCAATCGCGCGTGCGGGTGCGGGCGTTAATAACATTCCGATTGAGCGTTGCTCCGAGAATGGCATTGTTGTTTTCAACACCCCCGGTGCGAACGCAAACGGCGTTAAGGAATTGGCTATCTGTGCACTTCTGCTCGCCGCCCGTGACGTTGTTGGCGGTATTGCTTGGGCAAATACCCTGACCGAAGACGTTGCAAAGCAAGTAGAAAAAGGCAAATCGAAATTTGCAGGCACCGAGCTGATGGGCAAAACGCTTGGCGTTATCGGCCTAGGAGCTATTGGCGGCAAGATTGCAAACACCGCTATTCACCTCGGTATGAACGTCATTGGTTGCGATCCCTTCCTCTCCATTGAGGGTGCGTGGAACCTCAATCACCGCGTAAGCCGTGCGGCTACCTATGATGAAGTGTTTGAAAAATCCGATTATATCACCCTGCACGTTCCCGCAACCAAAGAGACCAAGAATATGATTTGTGCCGAAAGCATTGCAAAAATGAAAGACGGCGTTAAAATCATCAATCTCTCCCGCGCTGACCTCGTTAACGCGGCCGAACTCAAAGAGGCTATTGCCGCAGGCAAGGTTTCGGCATACGTGACCGACTTCCCCACCGAGGAAGTGATCAACACCCCCGGCGTGGTAGCAATTCCCCACTTGGGTGCTTCCACCGAGGAATCCGAGGACAACTGCGCAGTGATGGCCGCTCGCGAGCTTGACGATTACCTCAAGAACGGTAACATTAAGAACAGCGTAAACTACCCCAACGTAGAAATGCCCCGCTCGGCAGTTTCCCGCATTTGCGTACTGCACCAAAATATTCCCTCTATTCTGACCAAGATTACGGCGGCTGTCGCCGATGAAGGACTCAATATTGAGAATATGACCAACAAGTCCAAGGGCGAAAACGCTTATACGGTTCTTGACGTTTCTTCCACTCCTTCCGATGATGCAATCGCACGCATTTCGGCAGTTGAAGGAATCAATCGCGTAAGAGTTATCTAAAATTAAAAATGCAGAGGAAGCCTTGACGGCTTCCTCTCTTTTTTCTTACACACACGCCTCATCCGCGGCGGCAATTTTGCAGAGCACGTTGCCCACGCGGCGCAAAATCATATTGGTGCGATGAACTGCACGCATTGCCTTTGCTTGCTTACTGTTCCAAATCATATAAAACGCACCACCCAAAAGGGCGACCCCTGCCACAGACCCCGCCACGATTGCTACTACCTTTTGCATTTGTTTATCCATATTTCTTCCCTCCTTGCAGAATGCTACCAATAGTATGGCTTGGAGTGACAATCATATACCTAAAAACACAAAAAAGCTCTCGCCAAACGAGAGCTTTTAATATGTGTCTTTTTATTTCTCCGGATCCATATACTTCCAATAAGAAGCAATATAGTTAATGCCCGACCACAGGGTGAAGACAAGCATCAGGACGGAAAGGACGAGAGAAGCGGGCAGGTATTCTGCAAATGCAGGGGGATTTGCAAGAGCGGTATAGATGGCACGCTCGAGGATGCAAATGACTACGCACGCGATTTGCACGCAGGTCTTGATTTTGCCAAGCATATTGGCGGCAACCACGATGCCCGAAGAGCCCGAAACCACCAAACGGATGGAAGTTACCGCGAGCTCGCGGAAGATAACGATCATCACCGTCCAAAAGAAAACGGTTGTGAAAAGGCTATTGGTGTTGGAGTCGCCCATTGTCTTATAGAGGATAACAAGCAGTGCGCCAATGACCATAAACTTATCCGCCAAGGGGTCAAGGAACTTGCCAAAATCGGTAACGAGATTGTATTTGCGCGCGATTTTGCCGTCGAGCATATCGGTGAATGCCGCCAAGCCAAAGAGCGCACAACCCACAAGGTTTGCCCAAAGCGCATCCGATGCCATCATAATGACAACGAACACGGGAACCATGCAAAGGCGCAGAACGCTGAGCTTATTGGGTAAATTCATTTTCTTCATTTGGATTACCTCACTTTCTTGTAACAATGTTACCGTAGAGGTCGTACTCTACCACGTCGCGCACCTTGACGCGCACAAACGAGCCGGGGGCAATTCTCTCCTCACTGCGGAAATAAACCTTGCCGTCAATTTCGGGAGCATCTGCAGAGCTGCGTCCAAAATGCACCTCGGCAACGGGGTCAAAGTCCTCGCAAAGAACGTCAACAACACTACCAATCTTTTCTTTGTTGAGTTCCTCATTGATATCCATTTGCATCCGCATCAGGATGTCCATACGGTCTTGCTTGATTTGCTCGTCGATTTGGTCGGGGAAATCGTAGGCGGGGGTATCTTCCTCGCGGGAGTAGGTAAATACGCCTGCGTGGTCGAATTTCGCCTCTTTAACGAATTCGCAAAGCTCGACAAAGTCTTCCTCGGTCTCACCCGGGAAGCCAACGATAAAGGTGGTACGAATGACGATTTCGGGAATTTCGCGGCGGAGCTTTGCAACCACTTCTCGAACGGTCTTGCCGTCGCCGTGACGGTTCATAGCTGCGAGCATATGGTCGCTAATGTGTTGCAGAGGCAAGTCGATGTATTTGAGAATTCTCGGGTTGTCGCGCATTTCCGCTACCAATTCATCGGTAATCTTGTCGGGGTAGCAATACAGAATACGAATCCACGGGATGGTGGTGGCTTCGGTAATTTTGTGAAGCAATTCCGCAAGCGCGTACTTGCCGTAAAGGTCAAGGCCGTAGCGTGTGGTATCCTGTGCCACAACGGTGAGCTCACGCACGCCAAGAGCCTCAAGCTGTTTGGCTTCGGCAACGATATCTTCCATCGGACGGGAGCGGAACTTGCCGCGAATGGCGGGAATGGCGCAATAGTTGCAACGGTTGTCGCACCCTTCCGCAATTTTGATGTATGCCGCATACTCGGGAGTGGTGAGCACACGCTCGCCGCCAAGGCGAACGGTATTGCAATCCTCGTGCGAGAAATATTTTTGACGGGAGCCTTTTTTCTTTTTTGTGGTAACCGCTTCGATAGCTTCGACGATGTTGTGAATACTGCCAACGCCAAGAACGGCATCCACCTCGGGGAGCTCTTTGAAAATCTCCTCGCCATAGCGTTCTGCCAAGCATCCCGTTACAATGATTGCCTTGAGTTTACGGTGCTTTTTGAGCCATGCGACGTCGAGAATGTTATCGATAGCCTCTTGCTTTGCGCTTTCAATAAACGCGCAGGTGTTGACAATGATAACGTCAGCCTCGATATCCTCGGGGGTAATCTCGTAGCCTGCTTGCAGTATTTCGTGCAGCATCACCTCGGTGTCGAGTTGATTTTTGGGACAACCGAGCGATACAAATCCAATTTTCATATTTTTTCATTCCTTTGTGGGTTCTTTTTCTTCCCTATTATTTTATCATATCCGCCGCCCATTTACAAGACCTTTGTAAAAATTTCCGCCCTTGGGCAAAGAAAACGCGTCAAAACCCTTGCTTTTTTCCTTCAAAAATGATATGATATAGACAGATGGCGTGTCCGTCAGTCTTTTTGCAGGAGGACTTCACTATGCAAAAGAAATACATTCCCGGCATCAACATTTTAGGCGGTGCCGAATATACCGTTCCCCAGCAGATGGAAATGCTCCGCCGCGTTGGTTGGGGCGGCGTATTCACCGGTTGGAATAAAGAAAAAACCACCGAATGGGCACTCGCAGCCGACCGTCTCGGGCTCATTTATCAATCTATTCACTCCCCTTTTTATGAAGTCAGACATCTGTGGGAGGATGGCGACAAAGGCAAAGAGGTTGCAAATGGGCTGATCGATTGTGTAAAGGATTGTCACGCCAATCACATCCCCGTAATGGTCATTCACCCCTTTATCGGGTTTGAGGACCACAACCCCACACGCATCGGTATTGAGAACTACGCTCGCGTAGTCGACGTTGCCGACTGTCTTGGCGTGCGTCTCGGCTTTGAAAACGTAGAAGGCGAAGAATACCTCGCCGCCTTGATGGAAGCCTTTTGGGACTCCCCTGCTTGCGGATTTTGCCTTGACACCGGTCACGAGCAATGCTACAACGGCGGCAAGGATATGCTCGCCCTCTATGGCGAAAAGCTCTGCCACACACATTTCAACGACAATTTTGGCGTCTACGACCCCACCAAAACGTGGGAAAATGATTTCCACCTGACAATGGGCGACGGTCTTGTGGATTGGAAGAACGTGATGGATCGCATCGATGCCTCTCCCTATGAGGGCGTTTTGATGTGTGAGCTCACGCGCGGCAATCCCCCTCAGTGGCACACCCACGATCGCTATGCCGCTATGCCCCTTGAAGACTACTACGCCTTTGCTCTCGACCGCATGCGCGCCGTTATGGATCGCACGTTGGTCTCAAAGCCGATTGAGGTTAAGTAAAGGACGCGGTTTTCGGGGGAACTTTTGAAAAAGTTCCCCCATACCCCCTCAAAACTTTCCTTACATATTTTCAAAAATAAATTCGTTACAAACGGACAGACAGTCGGCGCGAGGTAAAACCTCGCTTTTGCTGCCGCGAGCGGCTGGGCACCACCAAGACCCCATCCGCTAAGAAAGTTGATTTACGAAAAAACTTGTATTTTACATCGTAGGGCGGGGGCTTGCTCCCGCCGCCCTGAAATTTTTTCGCCTATAAAACGGCGGGAGCAACCCCCCGCCCTACAATGAAATTTTACGTATCCGTAGGGGAGAACATTGGTCACCCTCACCCCAACAATCAAACACACCGCATCCTTACAAAGGAGGTTGTTTATGTATTACAAAGCAATAACACTATATCCCAGAAAAGAAAAAATCGAATACGAAGAGATAAAAGAGTTACTATGGCATTTTTTATTCACATTGGAATGCAATGGGCAAATTCTCAAAAGCTATAAAATCATCAAAAAAGAAACCTACGTTTTGTATGTTACAACCCCAAAAAAAGATTCATTGGATGAAAAATATGACGGGTGCTATGTAACAAAAGACAAAGAGAAACTATCACAATATTTCAATTTGCAAA
>JAZOVV010000040.1:0-4542 GCA_045658925.1 Eubacteriales bacterium | reverse complement strand
TATGTTAGTTTCGGCAAAAGAAATGTTGACCAAAGCAAAGGCAGGTCACTATGCAGTAGGTCAGTTCAATATCAATAACCTCGAGTGGACAAAGGCGATCCTTCAAACCGCGCAAGAACTCAATTCTCCCGTTATTCTCGGCGTTTCCGAGGGTGCAGGCAAATATATGTGTGGTTTCAAGACCGTTACCAATATGGTTAAGGCTATGATCGACGAGCTCGGCATCACCGTTCCCGTAGCGCTTCACCTTGACCACGGTTCCTACGATGGTTGCTACAAGTGCATCGAAGCAGGTTTCTCTTCCATTATGTTTGATGGTTCTCACTATCCCATCGAAGAGAACGTAGCAAAGACCAAGGAACTCGTTGCAGTTTGCGAAGAGAAGGGTCTCTCCCTTGAAGCAGAAGTTGGTTCTATCGGCGGCGAGGAAGATGGCGTTGTTGGTATGGGCGAGTGCGCAGACCCCAACGAGTGCAAGATGATTGCAGACCTCGGCGTTACCATGCTTGCAGCAGGCATCGGTAACATCCACGGCAAGTACCCCGAAAACTGGCAAGGTCTCTCCTTTGAGACTCTTGCAGCCGTTTCCGAAAAGGTAGGCGAGATGCCTCTCGTTCTCCACGGCGGCACAGGTATCCCCGAGGATATGATTAAGAAGGCAATCTCCCTTGGCGTTTCCAAGATCAACGTTAACACCGAGTGCCAGCTCGCATTTGCAGCTGCTACCCGCGCTTACGTTGAGGCAGGCAAGGATCTTTCCGGTAAGGGATTTGACCCCCGCAAGCTCCTCGCTCCCGGCGTTGAGGCTATCAAGGCAACCGTTAAAGAAAAGATGGAACTCTTCGGTTCTGTTGGCAAAGCATAATAGAATAGTATTTAGAAATGATGCGGGGGAACTTTTTTGCAAAAGAGGTTCCCCCGCACCCTTTCCAAAAAACTTTCTACAAAAGAGAAATTAAAAAATTCCAAAATGCGTGCAGGCGACCATTGGTCGCCCGTTTTTATATTTTGTGAATGTATTTCTTGACAACAAAGCGCGAATACTGTATAATAATAAGTAAGAAAGAGAGCATGTCTTGCGTATGGTATTTTCCTCTCTCATTTTTTTATTTGCATATTTGCCTGCGGTTTGGCTGATTTACTTTATTGTGCCGCGAAAAGGGAAAAATCTCGTCCTTTTTCTCGTCAGTCTTTTCTTTTATGCGTGGGGAGAGCCAATTTTCGTGGCTCTCATGCTTTTGTCGGTCACGCTTGCTTACTTTTTCGGGCTTTCGATAGGGGAATACCGAAGGCAGAGTCCGCGCCGCGCAAAGCTACTCACGGTACTGTCGGTATGCGTCAGCCTCTCGTTCTTGTTCTTTTTTAAATATTATAACTTCTTTGCCACCAATCTTTCGCGCCTGCCGATTGCCAATATACCAACCGTTGCAGGCCTTGCGCTCCCCATTGGCATCTCGTTTTATACCTTTCAAATCATCTCTTACACAGTAGACGTTTATCGAGGAGATTGCGAGGCACAAAGGAATTATATCAACTTTGGCGCGTATGTCACCCTCTTTCCGCAGTTGATTGCAGGTCCCATCGTACGCTATACCGAAATTGACGGGCAACTCACCTCGCGCCGCGAGAATGTGGACGACTTTGCAGGGGGCATTTTGCGCTTTGTGGTGGGACTTGCTAAAAAGGTGCTCATAGGCGACGCTTTGGCGGCGGGATACGTTTATTTTCGCGACAGTATGACCGTGCAACCCACCGTAATGGGCGCGTGGCTTGTTGTCATTTTGTATTCGTTGCACCTCTACTATGACTTTTCGGGATACTCCGATATGGCTATCGGACTTGGGCGAATGTTCGGCTTTCGCTTTCCCGAAAACTTTAACTATCCGTATATATCAAAGAGCATCACCGAGTTTTGGCGGCGGTGGCACATCTCGCTCTCCTCGTGGTTCCGCGAGTACGTTTATATTCCGCTTGGCGGAAACCGCGTAGGGACTTTTAAACGCTACCGCAACCTTGCCGTTGTGTGGTTGCTCACGGGCTTTTGGCACGGGGCGGATTGGAACTTTGTGCTTTGGGGCGTCTATTTTGCCGTTATTTTGATATTGGAACGCGCATGTTTGCTCAAGATTTTGGAAAAATCCCCGCGTTTTGTTGCGCATTTGTATTCGCTTTTTCTCATTGGAGTGGGTTTTCTCATCTTCTCGCACAGCGACCTTCAAGCAGCATTTTTCACCTTTTTAGCGCTTTTTGGTGTGGGAGCGGGCGGTCTTGCAACGCCTACCGCACTTTATACCTTGATGCAATTTGCACCGCTGATTCTTGTTTCTGCCATCGGCGCAACCCCCTTGCCAAAGCGCATTTGGGAGCGCGTGCAAACAAGACATCCGCGCCTGCAATCCGCGGCGGTCATCCTATGCATCACACTTTTTTGCGTGTGTGTGGCATACTTGGTCAACTCCACCTTTAGCCCGTTTGAATACACGCAATTTTGATAAAACCGATTTAGAAGGGAAGCGCATTCGCGCGAAATGAAAAATGAAACATCGACATTGCATTGCAACAGTCGTCAGCTTCGTTTTGCTTCTTTGTTCCTTTTCTTTGGCATTTTGGCTTATTCCCGACAAAAGCTTTTCGGCGCGCGAGAACCGCGCCCTGCAAACGCTACCGCGAACAGATGCGCAAAAACTGCTCTCGGGAGAGTTTTCAAGTGCCTATAACGACTATTTTGCCGACCAATTTCCCGCACGCGATCTCTTTGTAACCCTCAAAGGTGCACTTGAGCTCCTGACGGGAAAGGGCGAGAATAACGGCATTTTGATAGGGGATGGCGGTCAGCTTGCCAAGCGCCTTTTTGCAACCGCTCGCGTGGAGAATGACGCTCCCGATGATAGTGACATCATCGATGCCGAGCACCTTAAAAATGCCGCCGAGGGCATCAATCGTGCCGCCGAGAATATCGATATTCCTTTTGCCGTTTTTCTTACGGGCAGAACTGCCGACGTCGCCTCATCCGCTTTTCTGTATCCCACAGACGCGAGTGATAAGATGCTTGCAACCTTGCGAGAGAACATAGACGAGTCTGTCAATTATCTCGACCTTGTTCCAACCTATTGTACACGTTACGAGAACGGCGAATACGTCTATTACCGTACCGACCACCATTGGACAACGCTGGGCGCTTACTATGCCTACTGCGAAATTATGAAGGCTTTTGGAATGGAAAACGACATCATTCCCGCCCAAAAATTTGAAAAAGAGACCGTTTCCACCTCGTTTTACGGCACTTTTGCATCAAAATCGGGGTTTCATTTTGTAAAGCCCGATAGCGTGGAACTGTGGCTTCTCGGCAACGAGGATGACTTCCTTGTCACTGCCGACGGCAGAACCTTAGAAGATGGATTTTACAACCGCGCGCATCTCGGTGGAAACGACAAATATTCCGTCTTTCTCGATGGCACGCACGACGTTGTCACCGTTACAAAAAAGGACGGTCAAGGCCGCCCAAAGCTTGCTATATTTAAGGATAGCTTTGCCAACTCGGTAGCCCCCTTTTTGGCACAGCACTTTGACCTTGTTTTGTATAATCTTTCCTCGCCTCGCACCGATTACACCGACGTCAGCATCCATTCTCGCGTTTGCGATGCCGATGCCGCATTGGTGCTTTACACGCTTGGGAACGTCATAGAAACCGATAAAATGAACCATTTACGTTAACAAAGGAGACCACTATGGACAAAAAGAAAATCATCAAATACACTGCCTTTATCATTGGCGGAATCCTCTTGTGCGCCATTGCGGCAGGCGTGCTCAACGGCATTGTGGGCAAGGGAGAGTGGAACCTTGGTTGGACGAATTACCGCTACGATGATAGCGCCTACCAAACGGGAGAGGGAACCATTGCCGCCCCCAATTTGGAAAGGATTGACCTCGATTGGATTGACGGTAACGTCACCGTTGTCATCTGCCAGGATGCCTACGTTTCGGTTACCGAAAAAGCCCCCGCAGAGCTGAGCGAAAAAACAAAAGTGCATTGGTTTGTCAGTGAAGATGGCAAGTCACTTTCCATCAAGTACCGCGCGTCGTCCTCTTTCTTTGGAACAACCAAGGATAAGGAAAAGGACTTGATTCTCCGCATTCCCGAAAAGCTGATAGGGCAGCTGCAAACGCTTTCTATCAATGCGGTTTCTTCAAACGTGACCGTTTCCGATATTATCGTAGATAATATCGACGTAAAAACCGTATCGGGAGAAGTTAATATCGAGCTCCCCGAGTCCACCGCGTTTATCCTTACACACGAAAGCAAACGCGGTAGCACGCCGACCATTGATTTCCCCGTCACACAAGAGGGGAATACATACGTCAGTGGTACGGATGGCATCTGCATCAATATCAAAACCAATAGCGGCAAGGTTGCCGTTACATCGAGCAAGAGTAAATAATTTTCCTAAAACATTTATCTTATTACCATTCTTTTGGAGGTTAGAAAATGAAAAAATATATTGCTATCTTGTTATGTATCATCCCGCTTTTATTAAGCTCATG
>JAZOVV010000039.1:0-87148 GCA_045658925.1 Eubacteriales bacterium | reverse complement strand
ACAAACGCCCTTTCAAGGGCGGCAAAAGTGGCAAAGGCAATAGGCTTGAGTATACGAAAGCCAGCGGCTTGAGCCGCTGGCCGGTAGTATTGGGCTTTTAGCCCTTGTGCATACCACCCGTTTGACGGGTGGTTATGATTTTTCTTATTTTGCTGCTACTTGTTTCTTTTCGACAATCTTTTTGATTACGAAGAGAGTAGCAACGGTAAGAACGATACCGATAGGCAGACAGATCCACGCGTTTTGAATGAATCCTGCAAGGATAAACATTACAAAGGAGATGCCTGCAACTGTAATTGCATAAGGCATTTGCGTGGAAACGTGATTGATGTGGTTACACTCCGCACCGGCAGAGGACATAATCGTCGTATCGGAGATGGGCGAGCAGTGGTCACCGCAAACTGCACCTGCCAAGCACGCGGACATACTGATGATGAGAATGGGATCGCCTGCATTGAACATGTAGGTAACGATGGGAATGAGGATACCGAAAGTACCCCAAGATGTACCGGTTGCAAATGCCAATACGCAAGCAACTAAGAAAATGATTGCGGGCAGGAACAGGTTGAGTCCTGCAGCGGCACTGTTCATCAAGTCTGCTACGAAGTATTTAGCACCCATAAGCGAGGTGATGTTCTTGAGTGCGGTTGCAAAGGTAAGAATGAGAATTGCGGGAACCATTGCGATAAAGCCGGAAGGAACCGCATCCATCATTTCCTTGAGCGACATCGACTTGCGGAAAGCATAGTAGATCATGGAGATAACCAACGTAATCATACCGCCCCAAGGAAGTGCTACGGTTGCATCGGTGTTGGAGAAAGCAGTAATGAAATCTTCACCGTCAAGAAGACCGCCGTTGTAAACAAGTGCGAATACGCAAACAACGATGAGCACAGCAATCGGGAAAATCAAGTCGATGATCTTGCCCTTTGCAGAGGGAGTTACGGGTTGAGATTCTGCTCTCTCACCGGAGGTGTAGAGGTCATCGTTATTCTTTGCGTTGAACTCGTGAACGCTCATAGAGCCGTAATCGAAGCCCAAAATTGTAAGACCGATAATGAATACGAAGGTCAAGAGCGAGTAGAAGTTAAACGGAATAGCGGAAATGAAGAGGTCAAGTCCCTTGCCATCCTCTGCATATTGCGAAACAGCTGCTGCCCAGCTGGAAATGGGAGCGATCATGCAAATCGGTGCCGCAGTCGCATCAATTATGTATGCCAACTTTGCACGGGAAACCTTGTGTGCATCGGTTACGGGACGCATAACGGAACCAACCGTTAGGCAGTTGAAATAGTCATCAATGAAAATCAACACACCAAGGACAAAGGTTGCAAGAATAGCACCTACGCGAGTCTTGATGTGAGTTTGTGCCCACTTACCGAATGCAGCAGAGCCGCCTGCTCTGTTAATCATAGCCACCAAAATGCCAAGCTCAACCAAGAAGATAAAGATACCTGCCGTATCACTAACAGCGGGAATGAGCGCCTCGGTGAGGGCAGCATCAATGGTGGTGATGGGGTTAAAGTTGGTGTAAAGCAATGCACCGGAAACAATACCGATAAAGAGCGAGCTATACACCTCTTTTGTAATCAGTGCAAGTCCGATTGCGATAACGGGAGGAACAAGTGCCCAGAAGTTTCCGCGAACCTGTGCGGCGCCGCCGCAGGTCTCGCAAGCTTCTTCACCTACAAGGCCGGTAGAGTGACAGTCAATGCATGCTACTTCGCTCATAGCACCACCGGTAACACCGGCAATAACCAACATAGCTACAATAACAAGAGCCGCTACTGCCAAAGTGATTTTTTGTACTTTTGACATAAGTTTTTTCCTTTCTTTTTAGCCATTTATGCAAGAAAAAGAAAAAGCGTAGCAGAGTGCTACGCAACAAAACGATATGGGAGTTCCCTTCGACGTTTCATTGATAGTTCTCCACTTGCGTGACAGTGAATACGGTATTTCCGCATCCCCCAGCGAAACCGACGGAAAAAATCGGTTTGCTTCGGCAGAATTTCCTTTTGTGCGTTCTCTTTTTCCGAGAATTTGTTCGCACGACTCATAAATTCCGCGCCTCTATCCTTTGATCATCGCATAAAATATGCTTTTATTGATGCATTCAGTATATCATTCTTTTGCATAAATGTCAATGGATTTTTGCATATTTTTGCTAGATAAATTGACAAAAGGCGAAAAAAGTGCTACAATAAAGAAAAAAAGCGACAGAACGGAGTATTAAAATGGCACAAACAACAAAAAAACGCGAGTCGAGCTGTGAGGACTGCGTATTCTACGACTATGACGAAGAGTGGGACACCTACTCCTGCCAAATGAATTTAGACGAGGATGAAATGGTGCGTTTTTTGACGCAAAAGCATCAGTCCTGCCCCTACTATCGCTACTACGATGAGTACAAGAGCGTGCAGAAGCAGAATTAAATTTCATTTTCTTTTCATTTTTTGTTAGAAAGGGCTTTACAAAATCAAAGCCGTATGCTATACTATACTTATCAATATTTTTGTTGGAGGATACAACAATGGCTAATGAAACAGTATTTACAGGCGATTTTATGAAAAAGAAAAAGTGGTTCCCGACTCTTTTAATCATATTTGCAATTGTTTTCCCCATTTTGGCTTTCGTATTTAATTGGATGGCTATTGCTATTGCCATAGTAATTGCAGTGATTGTTTTGATCCTTGCTATCATCCTTCTTTCAATCAACCCCAAAAATGCCTTGGCAATTACCCCCAACTGCATTCGCATAAAGCAAGGCAAAAAATTCTATTGGATTCCCATTAGCCAGATTACCTACATTGATATAGGCAAGAAAAACAGCGTTGGTATTGGAACCGCTCAAAAGCTTTTCCGTATCAAAAACTTGAAGAACCAACTGTTGGTTTATGCCAACATTGCCCGCTTGATCGGCCTTTGGCAGGATAAGCTTCCCAAAACCCCCGAATTTTCCCTCTCCGCAGTTTTAACCCCCACCGGCTATTCCCCTGCAGGTACTCCCGTTTATGAAACTTCTGCTCCCGCTATTGCTGTTTCCGAAATTCCCGTTACTGCCCCTGCAACCGCAGAAGAAAAGATGAATCATAACAAAATGCTCTTTGAAAAGGGCGAAATTACCGAAGCGGAAAAGAATGCACGCAACTATGCAATTCTCAAAGAAGAGTTCCCCGAAATGTACTAATTTAAAAATATGGGTACGGATGTTCCGTACCCTCTTTTTTTGACGGCATATTTGAATTCTTTTTTGAAATGTTTTCCTTTTTCCCCTTGACAAGTCAGACAAATAGAGTTATACTATAATTGTATTAAAATTACTTGGAGGTAATCTTTTATGAAAAACAAGAAAAAAGCAAAGGCTGCAAAACCCCAGTTCTTGGCTCAAGGCATCTACAAAAAGAGAGTTTTCCCTGGGTTGGTTGTTATTGCCGCTATCCTCGCTGTAGCAGCACTTGTCGCCTACATCGCATTGGAATTCTACAATGCACCCAAGTGCATCGATCACAAGTGTGATGGACTCCTCAACTATTGCTTCCACTATAATCTCCCCTTGATGATTGCTTGCATCGCCGCTTTGGTTGTCATTCTTTTGGCAATTATCCTTCCCCGCAAGCGTACCCTTACCGTTACCGCTAGCGCCCTCACCTATAAAAAGGGCCGCAAGGTTGTTAACATCGATATTGATTCCATTCAAAACATTGATACCGGCGTTTCCAGCGTTATCATTACTGTTCCTCACGTTAGGTTTAAATTTGCAGGTTTGAAGAACAAGAAGGAAATCTACGACGTACTCTTCACCCAAATCAACGCAGCTGCAGCAACCAAAACCGCAGCTGTTCCCACCCAAGGCCTTACCACTATGGCTTCCCCCATGTTGACAAACCCCACTCTGCAAGGCAAGCTCGCTTACTTTAAAAAGCTTCATGATTCCGGTTTGATCAGCGCTGAGCAATACGATAAGTACATTGCTCAATCCTTTAAGGCAGATTCTGCAAACTAATTTCATTTAACTGAATTTTTGAGGGCACGGAATATCCGTGCCCTTGGAATTATCATACAAAGTCGAAGTAACAGAAAGGATTTTGAATATGAAGGTTACATTTATGGGTGCAGGCAGCACTGTATTCTCTAAAAACGTTCTTGGCGACACTATGCTTTGTGACTCCTTCCACGACGTGGAGATCGCACTTTACGATATTGACCCTGTCCGCTTGGAAGAATCTTATCTCGTAATTGACGGCATGAACAAAACCATTAACCAAGGTCGCGCAACCATTAAAAAGTATCTTGGCATTCCCCAACGCAAGGATGCTCTGCGCGGTGCTGATTTCGTTGTCAATGCTATTCAAGTTGGCCTTTATGACCCTTGCACCATCATTGACTTTGAAATTCCCAAAAAGTACGGTCTGCGCCAAACCATTGGCGACACACTCGGCATTGGCGGCATTATGCGCGGTCTGCGCACCATTCACGTGATGAAGGGCTTTGCCGAGGACATTGAAGAGGTTTGCCCCAACGCGTGGTTCCTGAACTACACCAATCCGATGGCTATCCTTTCGGGTTATATGCAACGCTACACAAACGTAAAGACAGTTGGTCTTTGCCATAGCGTTCAGATTTGCGCGCCCACTCTGCTCAATATTCTTGGCTTTGACATTGATCCCAAGACCGTGCAGACCAAAATTGCAGGTATTAACCACATGGCTTGGTTGCTTGAGATTTTCGATAAGGACGGCAACGACCTCTACCCCGAAATCAAACGCCGTGCAAAAGAAAAGAATGCTACTCAAAAGCATTGGGATATGGTTCGCTTTGACTACATTGAAAAACTCGGCTACTACTGCACCGAAAGCAGCGAGCACAATGCCGAATACAATCCTTTTTACATCAAAGCAGGGCGTGATGACTTGATTGAAAAGTTTAACATTCCGCTTGACGAATATCCGCGCCGTTGCATCAACCAAATTGCGGCATGGCAAAAGCAAAAAGAGGAAATCCTCAACGGTGGCAACGTTCAACACACACGCTCTCACGAGTATGCTTCTCGCATTATGGAAGCAATTTGGACGAACACACCTTACAAAATTGGCGGTAATATCCTCAACAACGGTTGCATCTCCAATCTGCCTCGCGAGGCTTGCGTTGAGGTTCCCTGCTTGGTTGACAACAACGGTGTAACACCCACCTACGTGGGGGATCTGCCCCTTCAACTCGCGGCTATGAACTGCTCCAATATCTATCCTCAGCTGCTCACCATCGAGGCTGCTCGCACTGGAAAGATCGAGCACCTCTATCAGGCTGCTATGATGGATCCGCACACCGGCGCACAGCTCTCTACCGATGAAATCGTAGCTATGTGCAACGACCTTGTTGAGGCACATACAAAAGCGGGATACCCTGTTTTTTAATTGAATAGGATACGTTTGTGGGGAAAACTTCTTGCAAGAAGTTTTCCCCACACCCCCTTCCAGAACTCTCACACAACAAAAATCTAACTGTATTTCTCAATTCACATACGGACGGATGACGCGAGGTTAAACCTCGCTTTTGCTATCGCGAACGGATAGAGAGCACTAACCCTATCCGCTAAAATAGTTGATTTGCATTAGAAATAGATGCTTTTTTGAAATTGCCGGTTGGATTTTTCTCAACAAATGAGAGGTTGACTTTTAAAAGCTGGGATGATATACTGTAAATACAGGAACGGTACCACCTGAACAATTTTGAAAGGATATGTTTTATGACATTAGGACAAAACATTAAAAGGCTCAGAAGAAATGCTGATATGACGCAAGAAGAGCTTGCTGAAATGTTGTCAATTTCCTCTCAAGCGGTTAGCCGTTGGGAGGTTGGAACCGCTATGCCCGATATCTCTTTACTGCCATCGTTGTGCAATATCTTTAATGTTTCCTCTGATGTACTTCTTGGCATTGATTCTGCCGGAAAGCAAGCCGAAATTGATAAGGTTCGCACAAAAGCACATTCTTTTTCTTCTCGCGGATATTTTCAAGAGGCACGCGCTATTTTAGAGGACGGCCTGCAAAAGTTCCCCAACGATTATTTTATAATCAGAGATCTTATGTTTGTTGCCGAAAGCCAAAGCAGTGACGAAAGCTATACCGAGGAACAAAGAAATGCTTTTATGCAAGAATCCATTAACTTGGCAGAAAGGATTTTGAAGTCCTGCACCGAAGATAGTCTGCGCCACTCGGCAATACAGGTACTCTGCTTTGCCTATAAGGATATGGGCAACGTTGAAAAAGCAAAGGAATTGGCATACAAAATGCCCGATATGGCGCTTAGTCGTCAATCGCTGGTAGCACGTGTATCTTTTGGAGATCAAAGATATGCAGCCAAGCAAAATGAGTTGGATCGCTACATTATGTTCCTTGAACTTGGCATTCGCCAAATGGACGTTACCATGGACAACGGTAAACAGAAATATACTCCCGAGGAAATGAGTCTTTTGCGCGAAAAAGGAATTACACTTTTGCATCTCATTTTTGAGGACGGTAATTTTGGCTTTTACCACACACACCTGGCTGATACGCACCGCGATCAAGCAAAGTATTATGCAAAAGCAAAATGCGTGGAGAAAACGCTTTATCATTTGGAAAAAGCGGCAGAACATGCTATTTCTTTCTTGAAATGGTGCAATAGCTCTCGCGAGTACACGTGCTTACTTTTCAAAGACAAGAAAGTATCGGGGTTTACCACAAGCGACAAACGAAACGCCGCGCTCAAATTGCTTGAGGAACTCAAGGATTCCAAATTCGATTTTGTAAACGACAACGATCAATTTGTAGCTATCAAAGAAAATTTGGAGAAATTTGCAAAGGTTTGGCAACCTCAAAATGAATAACTCCGATTCAAACTGACTTTTCATAAAAAGCGGGCGACCAATGGTCGCCCTTCTCTATTGTAAACAACTCTCTTAGCGCGAGATTTCTTGAATGAGCGTGGGGGAACTTCTCTTAAGAAGTTCCCCCACAAAATTTATTTCTTTTTATTGGCTATTTCGCGGGCACGTTCAATATATTCCTTAAAACGCTCTTCGTTGCGAACGGGGTTAAACCATTCCCAACCGCTGGTTGCAGTCATGCCGTAATACATCAAGTCGGAATCACCCTCAAACAACCATTCGTAGGAGATCGGTTCTTTTTTGCCATCGGGAAGCTTAATATAAGACTTCCCTTTGATTATCTTAATGCCGCCAAAAATCAGCGGATCACCTACGTCGAGCTCGGCGCCATCGGGGATATCTTCCCACTTAGGATACGCCGCAAAGGCTTTTTCGAGCCATTCGTAGCCCTCTTCTTTTCTGCCGCAGCCGAATAATGCGCACGCGGTGCGGAAGCTCGAGCTTGCATAATGTCCAAGCCAAGCATCGGGAACGTTTCCGTCACCAAGGCCTTCCATCGTTTTAAGACGGTACTTGTTCCAAGCAACCGCCTTTTCTTGTGCCGCCCAATTTCTGGAATCACGTCCGAGAAAATGGCACAGAAGGTGGAAATTGTTAATGTCGTGGCAAAGGCGACTTTCCGCGTACTTTTTCTCATCCCACAGGCGGTCTTCAATCTGTTCATTTAGAATAGCACTATATTGCGTAATGGGAGGCGGAACCTCGCGGATGCCGATTTGATCAGCAAAAACGACAATATCACCATCTTCATCGGTTACAAATTCATATTCTACTGCACCAACAAAACCGTCGGTAAGGTCAAGTGCATCGTAGCGGCGCGTCATACCGCTCTCCAAAGGCATAAAGCCCTTTCCTGTTCCCGTGTAAGAGGTCAACTCATAAACTGCAGTGCGCGCACCCTCGCAATATTCGTTTTCAACACGAATAATACCGATTCCCTCGGCAAAATAGTAGACCTTTTTACCATTGCGATAAGTGAGACCGCTGCCCATACCTTGGGAATCTACACAAAGCTTAAAGCAGTTCTCGAACGTACCTGCCTTGGTGGTAATCGTTTCGCCTTCCTCACAGGTGATCTGCGTTTTGATAGGGGTTTCCCAATGCATATATTCAACAACGGGAGCCGCACCGATGCGCCACTCATCCGACCAAACAGAGTTGGTTGCATCCTGCAAAATGCCAAAGATATCACTAAAAAGCAACGGATCGTCGGCAGGACTATAGTCGCCCATATTCTTCCATTCAAACGACCACCGCGGATTGTAGTCGGTGACAATAACGGTGTCTCCTTTTTTGCGAAGATACTCTCTTCCAAAGAAGTTCCAATGCCCCGTTGCGGTGTGATCGGGATTGAATGTGGGATCGGTTGCCATAATTCTGCGTGCTACTGATGCGGCGGCTTTGGTGTGCGCCTTTTGCATAGGTGTTGCTGCAAGTGCTTCTGCGCGCTCGATAGCGGGGGTAATATCGCAGATATGAGAATTTCTATGTTTGGTGAGACAATAGTCGTTTGCAATTTCCTGTACTGCATCAAGCCAACTGTTTTCGTCATATTTAACACGCTCAATGTTATGCCAATGGATGAGTATTGTCTTTTCTTCGCTTGCAAAACCAACGGAATAGATCAACTCTTGGGCAAATGCCTCACCACCTTGCAAGGATGTGTATTCCCAAGAATTGCCCTCATCAAGCGGCAACAATCCTGCAGGATTTATCACGTTGTAGGATTTGAGCAGATGCGTCTCGGTTACGCCGTCGGTGGTGTGATCCTGACGGACGATACCAACCCCCTTGCAATAGTAGGTACGGCAAACGATTTTTTGCGTATTTGTCCAACGTTTGATCTCCCATACCTGACACCCCTCAAATCTACCTGCGGGCGTTTCAACGGTTTCATTATTTGCAACATAGGTCTGTGTGGTACCGTCGCTACCGATAAAGGTCTCGCCAACGGCTACATCCGTAAAAAATCTTCCGTCACAGTGAGATGCATTCAAAAAGATCTGCGCGCTTTGGCGATCCCAAGAGGCGAGATAACCTTCTCCTATGCCGTCTTCCTTCCAAAAGCAAAGCTTACCGTTGATGTTACGGTATTCTTCAGTTAAAGCATTTACTCTGTAACGTTGTTTTGCGATTCCTTTATAACGGGTTGCGACCTCCTCTTTTACCTTTTTGGCATACGGAAGAACCGTGTGGTAGGTGTCACCCTTTTGCAAAACCTCTTCAACTTTGTTAAATGCTGCAAGACCTTCTTCAGGTTTGCCTTGAGAATAGAGATTGACACCCAACCAAAACCACTCACGACCAAGTGTCTTTACAAAACCCGCCGCCTCAAGTCGAGGAATCTGCTTTTCTCTCATAAAATCGATGCGCGCGCCGCCCCATACGTTGGAGTCCTCACGGGATACGATAAAGGTCATGACCTCTTCGTTTTTGCCATCCATTGCGGCTTGTGCAATGCGAGCAAAAAGCGCATCGTTCTTTTTGCCGGGCAACCACCACCAGCCGCGCATCAATACGTCAGCAAGTGCGTGTTGCTTTTGTTGACATTCGGGAAGCTCCTCGACCTCGCGAAGCACTTCCTTATATACTTTTTCAAAGCCACTCTTGTCATTCTTAACCTGCCAGAGTTTGAGTTCTTCAACCTTCTTCATAACACGCTCGACAAGAGTATCGCTATACTTTTCATTCATAGCACAAAGTTCCTTTCTGATTCGTTTTCTGCCATCGTGCAGCTGCCATTTGACCGTTCCCTCGGAGATGCGCAACCGGTCTGCGATCTCGACGATGGAAAGCCCCTCGAAATAATGCAGATGGATGATCTGCTTTACCTTTTCGGGCAGTGCTTCAATGCTTTTGTTGACTTCCTCTCGCTCCTCGGACAGCGCATATAATTCTGCCGGGTTCGAGTCGGCGTCAGCGAAGACGTTGACGTTATCGACAACGTCAAGCGAGAGAAAGCTGCGATAACGGCCAACCATATTCAGGGCACAGTTTTTGGCGATGCGGCAGACCCAAGGAGCAAATTTTGCAGGCTCTTGCAAGCTGTCCAGCTTCATCCAAGCCGTTACAAATGCATCCTGCGCGGCATCCTCTGCCATAAACTCTCTGTGCGTGACCGACAGAGCGGCAGACAAAACTGCCTTTTGGTAACGCAGAACCAACCCCTCGTAGGCATCTTGATTACCTGCCAAGGTCAGCATTACCAAGGTTTCGTCAGTTTGTTCTCGATAAAGCAATACGTGCTCTCCTTTCGTTGTTTTGGAAATTTCCATTTTTGAGCGCTTATCTTTAAGACACAAAAAGTGCCCGAAAGGTTGGGTAAAATGGAAAAAATTTTTTAGTGGAACTTTGTTGCCCTTTTATTATAACATAAAATGAAGAAAAAAGTGAAAAAGAAAGAAAAAAAGAAACAACCATCGGTTGTTTCTTTTTAATTTGATTGTTCCATCTTAATAGAACAATTCAATATTGCGCTTGATGTAAGCCATAATTCTGCCGCGGATGTACTTTTGGTTGCCGATGACAAAATTACGAATCTTTGCGGGTTCGCCGCGGTAGTTTTCCATAATGAAAACGAATGCCTTTACCATTTCGGTCTCGCCTGCCTGTTCAAGGGCTCGCGCGATGGAAAGAACGGTTTCGGGAGTGGACGTTTGGAGATACTCCCAATAAGAATCAACGTTCTTATCGGCAAGGTCATAAAGCATCTTGTAAGCGATGAGCGGGCGGTAAACCTTGCGGTAGCCAAGCTTGAGCTCGTTCTCGAGAACGTCTTCGCGCCAAAGCTCCTCGGGAGATTGGCTGACGGTGGTAAGCAAGAAAGACAGACGCTCGTTTGCAAACTTAAAAGTCAGGTCATCAATGGAGATGTTGCGCTTTTTTTGACGGTCGAAGAGGAAGAAGTTGGGCTCGGTATCACGGTTGAGCCAAAGGTAAACGGCGATGATTGCCGACAACAGGAACATAAATACCGCAATGATAGTGCCTAAAACCTGCTTATAAGGCACGTCGGTGCGAGCAACGGGAATTGCCAAAATCAAAATTGCACCAACAAAGGATATAACGGCAGCAACTGCCATAATAGTAGGAAGATATTTTTTGAGAATCGA
The DNA here is from genome assembly GCA_045658925.1 of Eubacteriales bacterium. Lineage (GTDB taxonomy): Bacteria > Bacillota > Clostridia > Oscillospirales > CAG-272 > UMGS1865. Next base: position 76,111 of record JAZOVV010000039.1, on the reverse strand, counting down.
ATTCATTTTCAGTATCCTTTCTTTTTACCTATAAGCGTACTCGTCTATATATATTATAGCATACGAAAATTGCGTTTGCAATAGATTTTTTCGCTTTTTTTAGCGGATTTTAGATTTTTGTTTTACCTTTCACAAGCATATTCTTAATATGCGCTTGCGCATAAGGTGTTTGGCGAAGGTCGCGTGCAGTAATGAGGCACATTCTGCCCACGGGATAGCGCATTTGCCAAGATTCGATTGCCAAAGAAAGCTCGTTTTGCGTCATTACACACGCATACGGCAAGGCGGCAAGCATCTCGTTTTTGTGAGGCTTTGCACTAAAGTCCAAGAGTGCGTGCGCTTCCCTTACCTCTCTTGTGCTCCAACAAATGTGAGGGAGACCGACGCTCTCTTCGGCGTATTCCAAAAGGCTTACGAGGGCGGCAGAATTCCCATTGCATACAAGGACGAGCAAAAGATCGTATTTTTGTGTGGCAACACAAAACTCACGTACAAGCTGACAAGTCAACAAATTGATGGCTTCACGATCACGTTTGGCAAGCGACAAAACGCGGTCAACGCCATAGAGCGACGGGAGAACAAACGAAAAGCTGTTTTGCAGTTGCAGCACGATTTTTTGGCAGCCTTTTTTCGCAAACTGTGCAACGGTTGTGTCAATCTCCGCGCTCCAATCGATAGCTTTTTTTGAGGTTGTATCAAGTAACAGATTACCATTGAGGACGGGGATAAGATTTTGCGGTAACGAACTTGGAACAGTTAAAGCATCGCACAGCCACTCGCCGCTAACAAGATCTTGCGGTGCAATGGGTGAATCTAAAAGATGATCGCAAAGCATCTTCCAAACGTCTTGTGCGTTTTCTTCGGTGGGAAGCTCTTTCACACCGAAATATTTATCGAGGAGCGATGCAATCCACGTGCGAGTGGGATGCCCCTCAAGAAGCGGAAGTGCGCGGCAAAGAGAGAGAAAGCGGTCATAATCGGAGGCACGATCCCCTATCATTTCTTCTTTTGCGCCGCAAAGGCGCAACAAAGCGAGTACATCATCACTCCAAAATAGTTCTATCGGATTAGAAATAGCGCTTCTTTCAAAATACTTGGACGGCAAAATGCCATAGTCCGGCAAAAAATGTTCAAAGTTCACGGCATTTGCCCCCCTTCACTTTTTATTTTATTATACAATATTTTTACTTCTTTTTCAATAGCATTTTTTTGATTTTTTTCGCACTTTGTATAGACGAATGACAAAAAATATGTTATACTATACGTAGATTTGGAAGAAAGGATCCTTTGAATATGGATTTTAACACCTTTAGTCTGATATATCCGAATGAGGAGCTACGCAAAAAGCACGATAGCGGCGAATGTGTTCCCGACATTGACCTCTTTACCCTGCAAGAGTTGGGACTGCTTGAGGTCTTTAACCTCAAGAACCGCGACCTCTCGGAGTTCTTCACACAGGATGCCGAGGTCATTCGCTACCGCATTGCTACCTTTGACGATATGCTACGTTGCGAGGCACTGACGGATATGCTCAACAAGCTCGTTCCCGTGCTCAACGACATTATGGAATTGCGTCGCTTGGAAGCCGACAACGGAGATACAAACGATTATCTTTCGAGCATTACCGAAATCGAGTTGTACGTTTCAAGCGTTAAGGTTCTGCACGAATGCTTGACAGAGGTCAAGGATGAGCTTAAAAGCCCCGCTTTCTTGGCTCTCTCGGAGTTGGTGACCACGCTTGCAGAAAGTACATACTATCGCGAACTGAACGAAAAGCTGAACGAACTGACACGTCGCGTACGCGAAATTAAGAGTGTTACGGTTGGTGTTAACCTCGATGCACAGCTCCGTCCCTCTTCTGCAGGCGTTCTTTCCATCAATGCCGAGCCCTTCAAGTCGGGCGATGCGCTTGATAAAATTTTGCGACTCAACTTCAAAAACGATAATTACACTTGCATTGCAAACCTTGTTCCCTTTGGCAAAAAGCAGAACGAAAATCAAAAAATGGCTCTCTCGTTGGCTTTCAACAGTGCTATCAACGACGTTTACCGTTCCTCTTTGCGTTCTTGGAAGAAGATTGTGCAAACCTACGTTTTGGAGAACACCGAGTTCTTGCTCAACCTGATGCCCGAATTTGAATTTTTGGTAAAAGGCACAAATATGCTCCGCGCTCTGCAAAACAAAGGTTGCGTTCTCTCGCTACCCGAAATTCGCCCTATGGAAGAGCGCGCTTTCTCGGCGGTTGGATTGTATAATCCTTGCGTGGCACTCAAAATTGAGGACGAAATCGTTGCAAATGACGTCGTTTTTGATGAAAATGCAACCATCTACGTGCTCTCGGGCCCAAACCGCGGCGGTAAATCGGTTATTACCTGCGCCATTGGACTTGCCCAAGTGATGATGCAGTTGGGTATGTACGTACCTGCCGAAAACGCTATAATGTCTCCCGTTGACGGCATCTACACGCACTTCCCCACCGGTGCCGACGACACCATCGACAAAGGACGTCTTGGCGAGGAGTGCGCTCGTTTGAGCGAAATTCTCGATTGCGTAAGTGCTGATAGCCTGGTGCTCCTTGACGAGTCGCTTTCCTCTACAGGCAGCTTTGAGGCATCTTACATTGCTGCAGAGGTTCTTGGGGGGCTCTCTCACGTAGGATGCAGATGCCTCTTCTCCACCCACTTGCACGAGCTTGCGGCTGAGATTGACAACATCAACGCGCGCTCCAAAGCTTCGGGCGGTGTTGCCATCGATACACTTGTTGCAGGCATCAAAGGCGAAGGAGAACGCTCCTTCAAAATTACGCGCGCAAAACCCGACGGCAAGAGTTACGCTCGCGATATTGCCGAGAGCTATGGGCTCACCTATGAAAACATTTTAAAACGGTTTGAAAACGAATAAAACTTTGGGCTATCTCAAAAATGATAGCCCATTTCTATTATTTTTTGTAAAAAAGCCTTGACAACGCAATTTATTTGTGATACAATACAATCAAGCGAACGCTTGCGTTTATCTTTGAACTTCAATAATTACTTTAGGAGGTTTATTTATGTTTAAGCTGTTTATTCGCGCAATGGAATTTCACTACTGGTTCCACGAGTACAAGGATACTGCAGAAAAACCCTTTGTATGCCCCAACTGCGGTAGCGAATTTCACAAAAAGTGGTATCACCTGCTCTTCCATAGATATACCACTATTCGATCCTTTGGAAAAGCAAATCTGAAATGCCCTCACTGTAAGGTTACCGATATGTGCCGTTGGACAGGTATGGATAGAATGGGTGACTTTCAATAATCAATCAGGGGTTTGTTATGATAAAGACTTTATTTTCAGCTATCGGTGATCTCTTTGCTACATTTATCGATCTTGGAATAAGTTTGAGTCCCATTGATGAATGTAAAGAGATCGCAGAGAAACCTTTTGTATGCCCGAACTGCGGCAAAGAATTTTATAAAAAATGGAACCAACTCTATTTTAGCGGTTTTACCCCCAAGCTCACAAACAAAGCAAGATTAAAATGCCCTCACTGCAAGGAAAAAGATGCCTGCCGTTGGACGGGTATGGATAGAGTTGGTAACTATCAAGCATAAGCGTTTGAATAAACAAAGAACTCCGAGAGCACTTTTTGCGCTCTCGGAGTTCTTGTTTTTGGGAAAGTCAGAATAAAATTGGAATTAAACGCGAACAGAATCTGCCCACTCTACCATATAGGGCTTATATTCGTCGATCGCGTTTACATCACAAGTGAATTGGATCGTCCAAAATGCATCGCTTCCCTTATACATACAGGTGTAATAGTGATAGGTGATGTCGGTATCGGGGTTATAGAAGGTATATTCCATAACCATACGGTCGCCAACCTTTACAGGATTGCTGGGAGAATGCTTGGAGTTGGAAGTTTTGATCAGATCTGCATAGTATTCAAGTGTCCAATCCTTAACGCCCGCTTGCAGGGAAAAGGATTCCTTGAGAGCGATTACAGCGACCGCTTTGGAGTCGTAGCAAACCGTATATCCCTCTTGCTTTTTTTCAACAAAAGCATCGGTGAGTGTGATCGTCAAGCCATTGGATGTAAATTCCTTGGCATCTGCCTCGTAGACCTTTTTGTTGCAGCTTACCATTGTAACAAGGGCGGTAACAAGAAGCAGAACAGCTACAATTTTTTTCATTTTCATTTCCTCCGTTTTTCTTTTGTTTTTTGCTCACAAATCAGACTTCCCCGGTTCGGTGAACTAAAAAGTGCGCCAACCAAAGTCAGCGCACCGAAAAACACATGACTCCGATTGTCGCCAAACAAATTCATTCCACACAACGCAAACGCCATGCAAAACCGAGCATGTATTTTTACCAAAATAAAAATACACGCTTACGCTATATGGAATATTGAATTTGTTTGGCACATTCAGTATATCACATTTTGGTGTATTTGTAAAGTGGTTTTAAAAAATATTCTCTTTTTTGAAAGTATTTAAACAAAACCGAACTTTTTATGCGCGGAAAAAGACCGCAAAATTGAGGATGAGCATATAAACAAGCCAAAGCTCGTGGAGCAAAAGAAGCATCCCCGCAAACTTGCTGACGCGATAAAAGCAAAGCGTAACACCTGTACAAAGAATGAGGATAAGGATACTTTCCAAAACACTCAAAAACAATAGTCCCGCTCCAAAAAAGGTTGGATACCAACAAAGTTCCAATACTGCAAGCAGAACAAAAAGCATACCGCCCTTGTATTTATCCACCTCACAGCCCGGTGCACGGTAACCAAAGGCAAAGCCTGCGGCACACCCCACCACGAGGAACGAAACCGTCCATAGCAATGCCATCAGCCACGAGGGTGGAACCATTTCATTGACACCGAGCGACAAGAGCATCACGTGCGGTGGTCCCACAAAAAAGCGCACGAGCATTCCGCCAATCATCAATCCCCCGCCCATCAGTACCATCCAAAGCGGATTGGTATGCTCCATTTCCATATTGAGCCACGCGCCAACCGTCATTCTCCCGTATTTCTTCTTATACAAAAAACAGCACCTCCCGAAAGATGCTGTTTTTTTCTGCACCTCTCCCTACAACCTATGAGGGAAAGATGTGATTTATGCGCCTCGTTGCCATTTCCAAGGTACCAAAAAATCGTTTTCGTTTTCTTCAAATTCTTGTTCTGTTGTATCCGTTTGCGTGTGTGCCGTGCAAGAACGGTTGAACTGCTCTTTACTGCCCGATATTCCGCAAAAATCGGGGAGATTTGCGGCAAAATAGGCCTCGTTCGGGTTGGAATTTGGGGAAATTCCTTGGGCATTGCCACACCAAACGTATTCTGCATCACTTACGCGCACCTGCTTGGGAAAGTGTCTCTCGACTTGAATAAGACCGACTTCTTCCCTTTCTTCTTCGGGACAATTCCCGTGGCAGATACCGCCCGACTTGCAGGCTTCACAAAGAATGTGACACTTGCAAAAGGTATTGGGGAGTGTATTTGCCGTGAACCATCCCGACTCAATGCGGTTGCCGCGAGGGTCTTTTTGACAAGCCGCTGACAAAAGCTCTCCCGAATCGCGGCAATAGTTTGCCCTTACAACCGTACTCGGAATGTCAAAATCGCGTTTTTCTCCCCGCACTCTCACAATTTGCCGCATCACAGTGTTCCAAATATTGGTACAGAGATTGCGCCCTTCGAGTGCTTCGGGATATTCGTAACCGCACCAAACACCGCAAACGAGTGATGGCGTGTAACCGACAAACCACCGGTCGTGGTCGTTTTGCGTGGTTCCCGTTTTCCCTGCGCAAGCGCAGAGGTTTTGCAAGGTAACCGCCGAGGACGTACCATACTCAATAACACCTTCAAGCAGCTTTGTCATAATCGCCGATGCTTCGGGGGAAAGGATGCGCTCGGCTTCATCGGAACGGGAAAGCAGAATTTTTCCATCACTATCGGTCACGCGGTAGTAGGAACGGTACGAATGATATACGCCCCCATCCGCTAATGCGGTATAAGCTGTTGTCAATTCGCGCAAAGTAACACCATAGTTGAGCTGCCCCAAGCCAAGAGCCGCCCAGTCGCAGTCGTTGGCTTTGGATGTGGAAACAAGGTCAAGGTGAAAGCGGTCTTTTCCATAAGAATAGGCGCGTGCAAGTCCCAAATCTTCAAGCACACGCAAGGCAACGGTGTTTGTGGAGTGCGCAACTGCATACGAGACATTTGTGAGCCCTCGGTAAACGTTGTTGGCATTTTTGGGCCACGCAGAGCGTCCGTTTGCATCGAATTTGATGGGAACGTCATCATAAACGCTTGCCCAATTGATAATACCCTCTTCAAGCGCGGGGGCATAAACAGTAAGTGGCTTGATGGTCGAGCCGGGTGCACGTTTGGTTTGCGTTGCAAAATTTTGCAAGCGATTGCCCTTCTTCTCACCAACGGCTCCCGCAACACCGAGAATATCTCCCGTTTTGCTGTCAATGATGATGATAGCCGACTGTGCCGACTCTCCTTTTTGATTTGTAGGCATACGGACTGACGTGCGGTAGTATTCCTCAACCGTCTCTTGAACTTCCTCATCCATCGCCATATCGATGTGGAGTCCACCCGTGTGAAAGAGGTGCGAGGCGGCAGAGCGGCTCATTCCATACTTTGCCACAAGGTCTCCGATTACGTCCTCGGCAACCATATCGGCATACCAAGAATTGGCGCTTCCGCCGCTTGGTGTTTTTACGTTTAGAACAGTATCGAGAGATAATGAATTAGAGAGTTCAACCTCATCAAGATAGCCTTGCGCGTGCATTTGCGAAAGGATAAGGTCGCGGCGCGCGCGATTGTTTTCGGGATGTCGAATGGGATTGTAATAGCTTGGATTGTTGGTGATAGCAACGATTGCCGCACATTCCTCTGTTGTCAATTCCGAAACCGTTTTGGAGAAATAATGCTCGGCTGCTGCCGCGATGCCGTCGCATTGGTCGGAGAAATGTACCACGTTTAAATAAAGCTCCAAAATCTCGGTTTTATCAAGCTTACGTTCCAGGTCTCTCGCCCATAAAATCTCTTGCACCTTCCGCTTCCACGTGGGCGCATTTTCACCCGTCAAATTTTTGACCAACTGCTGTGTTAAGGTCGAACCGCCAAAGTGTCCTTCTCCGCCAAGAAGATAGTTTGCGACGGCGGCAAACGTGCGGTACCAATCCACACCTCGATGCTCAAAAAAACGTTTGTCCTCAATGGCGACAACGGCATCAATCATCGCTTGCGGTATTTCATTATAAGAGACGTACGTGCTTTGCTTTTCTGACCAAACGTCGTTTGTGACTGCTTCGCGCTCTCCCGTGCGGTTTGTGCGGTCAGTAAACCGATAGACGTAGAACTGCGGAGAACGTGCTTGCGCGCCAAGGGTGGGCAAAAGCTCATCGGCTGAAGCAGAAAAGTTCCAAGTTACATAAAACGCAACACAAACAGCTATTAAAAGCGACACCCATAAAACAATCGATATCGAAACCCAAACAAATCGTCGCAAAACAGATTTTACTCGTCTTCCTTTTCCCATTTTTCTCTCCTTTATTTTTTGTTAGTATTTCACGCGGTAGCGTATATCAATCACAAAAGCGGGTATGCTATCTTTACCGATATTACAAAATTTTGCGATGGGAGAAAAGAAATGGACATAACAAAAATTTTTGCGGTGCTTTGCGGCTTTTTGCTCATTATTTGCCTCACCCTTTCGATTACCTGTCTTGTGGTAATGCGAAATGCTGTTGAGGAAACCTCTGTTTGGCAAGGCCGCGCCGAAGCGCTTGTGAACGAGCTTGACGGATGCGTAGAGGCTATGAAGAACATAGAAAACGAGGATTTACCCGTGCTTGCCCCCAATGATACCGACAAAGAAATCGAGCAAACGCGATATTGCTTGCGATTGAACGAAAACGGCATTGGCATTTATGATGCCGACGGTTATCTGCTCAAACGCTTGGAAACCAATGCCAATCTATTACCCGTAAAGGAACGCGAGCGCCTCTCCGCAGGCATTTGGGTGGACTCTTGGGTAGACGCACAAAAGTTAATGCAAGACTACGAATGAAAAAATCCCAACCGAAAATCGGTTGGGATTTTTCTTTATGTTTCATTTTCTTCCACTCCGCCGCGCAAAAGAACAGAATAGCAAGCATCATCCTCGAGCGAAACGTTAACTCCCTCAATATGCAAAAAGCGTGCTTGCGCGAAATTGTAACTTGAAATTGGACGGTCAAGAGCATCGTTGGATTGTGCGCTGACAAGTATCTCGTCGCCGTCTCTGCCTGTAATGATAACGGTATGATACCAATCCCCGTCGGCATCAGCATACTGCACGACGTCGCCAAGCTCCGCCATCTCGCGCGCCACCTCGGTGGCAAACGGACCTACACCGCCGTTTAGGTCAACAAATTTTTGAGTGAGAAAATCATAAAAGACTTCTACACTGCTCCACGCAGGGGCTCTGTCATCGGGAGAGATGTAATACCACCCGACCCCAGGTGTGTAATTCATCGTGCAGCTCCCTGCGAGCAGACATTGCGAAACAAAGTTTGTACAGTTCCCGCCAATGCCTGTAAAATCATAAAAAAGAGGATTGCGGGATAGAGCCCACGTTTTGGCATACTCAACAGCCCGCGCTCTGTTGTAGGGTTTTCGTATCAGCATAATTGAACGCCTCCTTACATATTCATATATATGCAGTATATGCCAAAAAAACAAAATTGCCCGCACCAAGCGGCGCGGGCTTTGCATTTTTACGGAACAAACGTGTTAAACATTGTTTCCATATCAATCATTGTATTTTTAAATTTTGTGGTGATGTTTTCTTGCGTTCCGTTATCACGGTCACCGAGAACCAATATATATCGCGTTCCTGTCGTTTTAGAAATTGCAGAAGTTACAATAAAGGACTCGTTGGTATATCCCGTTTTACAAGCCTCTAAATTGACGCTTGTAAGAGAAAACGCGGAATACTTATCCAAACGGCTCTTGTAAGAAGGCTTGAGATTCACGTTGTAGGTGGCGGGAGCACCGTCTTTTTCCCAATGTGCCACAATGACGTAATCACTTGTGCGGGGCTTGAGAATTTCCGCAATCAGATCACACTGCATAGCATATGCCATAATTTGTGCCATATCACGCGCAGTCGTTACATTTGTGGTACTGTCAAAACCAACGGCATTGTCGAACTGTGTACCATCAAGTCCCAATTCGCGTGCTTTTGCATTCATCATATCCACAAAGGCTTCCTCGGTGCCTGCAACCTCTTTTACAATCATATAGGTGCAGTCTGCAGCAGACGAAACACCGATTCCATAGAGCAAATCCTTTATAGTATATGTATCGCCAATGCAAGTATAGCCGCCCGATTCTCGCGGCAAAGAACAGTCGGTTCCAAAATACGCACCGCTTGTTACATATTGAACCACATCATAGGAAAGCGGAAGTTGGCGATCCAAATCTTCTTCGGTCAGATTTTCACAAGCCACAACGAGTGTCATTACCTTTGTCATTGACGCGGGAGAGAAAACGAGGTCTGCATTTTTTTGTGCTACTATTTTGCCTAATTGCAAGTCGATCAAAATTGCATAATAAGAATCGATTTCATCCGCAACGGTTTTGGTGTTGGCATCTGCCACAGCATAAGGAATAACCGTTCCCGAGGAAAAAACAACAGAATTTTGAGGTGTGGGAGGCGGTGTGATTACACTTTGCGGTGTTGTAACCTGCGGACGGGGTTCTTGATTGCTCGCGCAAGAGCGAAAAATCAATATACCAACGGTAAACATCAAAAAAACGGAGAGACAGAGCAAAAAAATCGCCATAATCGCTTCGCCATCAAACTTCTTTTTGGGGGTCTTGGTTTCGTTCACGCATTCTGCTCCCTTCTCTATTTTTTCACTACTAAAATTGTACCATAAAAAGTGCCTTGTTGCAAGACGTTTTAAAAAGTTTTTAAAACTTTTTTGAGAATTTGAGAAAATAAGACAAAATTTGTTGACAATGCAAAAAAACTGTGATACAATTAAGATAGAATATTTTTAACTACTAATGGAGGTCTATTATGGGATTGTTCAACAAGAAAAAAACCGAAGAAGTCAAAAAAGAAACGGCTAAAGCTCCTGCCGCCGAAAAGAAAGGACCGTCCATACATAACGTAAAGGTTCCCACCGCTAAAGCTGCTCCCGCTAAAGCAACTCCTGCAGAGAAACCTGCCGCAAAAGCTGCTCCCTCTGCTACCAAAGTAGCTGCAAAGCCCGCCGCAAAGGCTACTCCCGCTAAGGCACCTGCAAAAGCTCCTGCTGCAAAGGCACCCGCTACAAAAGCTCCGGCTGCAAAAGCTCCGGCTGCAAAAGCTTCTGCCGCAAAGGCACCCGCTACCAAGGCCACTGCAAGTGTTGGCAAAACGGTTCCTATGTCTAAGGTTCCTGAGGGCGTTACCATCGTTCCCCGTCCTTTCTTTATGAAAACAGATGAGGACGTGCGTTTGGCGTTTGACCAAGCGATTGCCGAAGCGGATGCTCAAATTTTGAAAAACGGTGCAAAAGCTGTTGGTAAGTATGAGTTCGAACTTGAGGTTGACGGTTTCCACTTCTACCTCATTGCAAACAACGGTCAGGTTCTTTTCGATAGCCCCAGCTTCACCACGTTGGTTGGCGCGCTTAAGGGCATTGAAACCTTTAAGAAGACGGTTGCAGAAGGCGAATTTGACATTCGCGTCGACAAGTACAACCGCTACCGCTTTGTTTTGGCTCGTAAATACTACGGCGAAAACTACGACAGCAAGGATAGATGTCAAAAGTGTGCCGAGTCTGTAAAGAACTTTGCAAACAATGCGCGCATCATTCGCTACACCCCCACCAAGGAAGCTCTTGCTACCTTTGAGGCTGCAAAGGCTACCAAGAGAACACCCGACGAAATCGACTGGAAAGCTGTTGAAAAGCTTGAAGAAAAAACACCCAAGATGGGTAAGTTTGAAATTTGCAAGGAAAATGACCAATACGCATTCTATCTGCTTGCAAACAACGGTCAAATCCTCTACTCCAGCCGCCTCTATGCAAACGAATCCGCTTGCCGCAAGGGTATCGAATCCTTCAAACGTGCCGCTTACGTTGGTAACTTCTTTGTTGACCGCGACAAGTTCGGCAACTACCGCTATGTCTTGAAGAACATTGGCTCTGCCCCTGCTTTCATCGGCGAGTCTTACGACAACAAGCCTCAATGCGAAAAGATCATTGAGTCTGTAAAGAAGTTTATTGTTTCGGCTTCTATCGAGCTTGAGGTATAATATAACAAAAAAGCCGCGCTTGCGGCTTTTTTGTTATATTATACAAATAAAAAAGCCGCGTTTGCGGCTTTTTTATTTGCTAACAAATCAGTTGTTGGTAACGATAACAAGTGCTACGGTAAGAATAACTACCAAAACGGAAACAACAATCGTCAATTTAGAAAGCAACTTATCCAGAGACGAACCCTTGCTCTTTCCAAAGAAGGTCTCAGCGCCGCCGGCAATGGTACCGGAGAGACGAGTATCCTTTGCGGATTGGAAAAGAACCATAACCGTCAATGCTATAGACAGCACGATCAGCGCAATACCCAAAACGAGTTCCATAATTTTATACCTCCAAAAACATTTCAAGCCCACTTTGATATGGGACAATAATCACTTTTCATATTATAGCATAATTCTTTTGAAATTGCAATAGTTTTTTTTATTTTTATGTTATTTTTTTAGATATTTATGGGAATTTGTCAAAATACCCATAGCATTTGCAACCTCGTGGACGGTGTCCGACGCGACCATGCAAACCGTTCCCTGCTTTTGTGCCGAAAGCTCGCCTGCCATTCCCACAAGATACGCTCCCGAAGCAACCGTCAGTGCATTCGCTTCAAGATAGCCGCACAGTCCTGCCAAAACGCCTGCCAAAACGTCACCGCTGCCCGCGGTTGCCATTCCTGCGCTTCCGCGATTGGATAAGTAGACCGCGTTACCGTCGGTAACAACGGTAGTGCATCCCTTAAGGAGCAGAATCACGCCGTATTCCTTGGCAAATGCTTTTGCGTGAGCGATGGGGTTCTCTTCAATCTCGGATATTGAAAGCCCCGAAAGGCGCGAGAACTCCATTAGGTGCGGTGTTAGGATGATAGGAACCTTTGCATTCTTGAGCAAGGTTAAATCCATTTGGGAAAGCGTATTCAAACCATCTGCATCGATAATGAGAGGCTGATGCGCATTTTTGAGAAGATACGAAAGAATCTCTTTATAAGACTCTGATCTTCCCCATCCCATTCCAATAGCTATCGCCGCGTAACGCGCAAGAATGCCGTCAAGGATTTGGGGAGCAAAAGTCATTTTGCCACATTCATCCGCGGGAATCGGCAAAAGTGTGCTCTCAAGCAGATACGGCGCTACGGCTTGCGCAATCGATTCGGGAATTGCAAGGGTGACCACACCGCATCCTGCACGCAATGCTACCGCGCTCATATTGGCTAGTTTGGCGGCTCCCGCATACTCCACACTTCCGCCCATAACGGCAACGTAACCATAACTTCCCTTATGAGCGTAATTCTTGCGCGGCGCAAAGAGGTTGGCAACGTCGTTCTCTTCCAAAAGATAGATACTTTCATTGGGCGTCGCTATGCCAATGTCAATGCAAGCGTGCTTTTCGATAACGTCTTTGGCGCGTGCCAAAAAGTGACCGGGTTTATAACTTTGGATGGCAACAGTCAGATTGGAATGAACGCAAAGTGTGCCCAATCCGTTATCTGCACCGAGACCGCTATTGATATCGGCACTGATAATGGGCTTGCCGCTTTTGTTCATTGCTTCGATGAGGGATGCGGCATCACCACCGAGCGGCCCGCGAAAACCGATGCCGAAAATACAATCGACGATTTGTGTGTAGGCAGAAAAATCAAAAGAGACGTTCCAAGCGGTATGGAGAATGCCCTTCTCTTTACAAATATCAAAATAATATTGTCCATCCTCGGAGAAGCGGTTAGAGAGAAGGAGAAGCTCGCACGTAAGATTGGCTTCATTCATTAACGTTGCAAGTGCATAGCCGTCGCCTGCGTTGTTGCCGCTACCGCAAACAATCAGCGTTTTGCCACTCCAAGAGTAGCTATCGAGTATTCCTTTAGCCGCGCGCAGCATCAGTTCGCGTCCTGATGTACCGCTCGCAATGGTGGCGGCATCACTTTTTTGCATGGTTCTTTGGGTAACAATCGGTAGCATTTGTGCTCTCCTTTCCTTCCTTTTTATATATTTTATCACATTCGGTGCGGTCTGTCAACAAATTACCATATTTTTAGGGGTTCCCTTTTTGCCCTTTTGGGATTATAATGATAGTAACGAAAAATACTTTTGCCGAAAGGAGTGATTTTGCGTGGAACTGATACGCATCAGTGACAGCAAGCTAAAGGTTATGTTGACTCCTATGGATATGCGCCAATTTGAACTTTGTGCCGACAATTTTTATGATGACAGCGAAAAGATGCACCGCTCATTCCGTCTGCTTCTTGACGAGGTAAGACGTCAAAGTGGATTTGAAGCTGACGACCATCGCATCTCGGTTCAATACTTCCCCTCACGCGAGGGCGGTTGTGAGATGTTCATCAGCAATCTTTCCCCCGAAAGAGAGAGCATGACCTGCGCTTTGACCCCCGCACAAGGAATACAACCCACAGCGCGCACGCGCGGAAGCTTTTGCCGTTCGTTCGCCTACCGCTTTGAAGGGCTTGAGGAGTTGCTCTCTGTTTGCCGCAGGCTTCTGCCAATGGACTACATAACCGCAAGCAGCGCTTGGCGAGACGACGCAGGAAGATATTATTTGATTTTGAACACCTTTGCCGCCTCTCCCTTTGCAACCCCCGAGGAGCTCTACTTTGTTGTGGAGTACGGACGTCTCGAAAATGCCGCTCAACTGCGGCTTTATCTATCCGAGCACGGAGCGGTCGTTTGCGCCGAGGATGCTATTGGCACACTTGGTACGATAGCATAAAAACACAAAGGGCTGACTCGTTTTGAGTCAGCCCTTTGTGTTTTAAAACAAAATCAAAACGTCATCGTCATTTGGTCGGTCTCGTTGATGTTATCGAGGACACCGTTGGCACGGAGCATTTCGATAACGGTTTTGGAGATTTTTGCGCGAATTTGCAAATCCTCAACCGAGAAAAAGGGTTCTTCGTCGCGTGCTTTGATGATGTTCTGTGCTGCATTTTCTCCAAGCCCGGGGAGTGAGGAGAACGGCATACGGATAGCACCGTTTTCGGGTTGGAAGATGAATGCGTGTGACTTTTGCAAATCGACCGGCAGGAACTTGACACCGCGCGCCATTGCCTCAACGATGAGTTGGAGTACGGGAACGCTGCTCTGCTCCTTTTGCGATGCCTCTTTGCCGCGCTTTTGAATATCCTTCATGTGCGCCACTACGTTTTGCTTACCCTTGATAACCACTTGGGCGTCAAAGCCGTTGGGAGCAACGGTGAACATGGTGCAATAGAACGCTACGGGTTGATGTACCTTATACCAAGCCAGGCGGATTGCCGACATAACGTAAGCCGCCGCGTGCGCCTTGGGGAAAAGATATTTAATCTTCTTACAGGATGCAATATACCACTCGGGAACGTTATGTGCGCGCATATCTTCTTCCCATTCGGGCGTGAGCCCCTTGCCCTTACGAACCGCTTCCATAATCTTGAACGCGGTTGCATTTTCAAGCCCATAACGAATCATATCCAACATAATACCGTCACGGGTACCGATAACACGGGAAATATCGCAGGTGCCGTCTTTAATGAGGTCTTGCGCGTTACCAAGCCACACGTTTGTTCCGTGTGTCAAACCCGAAATCTGCAAAAGGTCGGCAAAGTTACGCGGCTTTGCATCAATGAGAACCTGTTGAATGAAAGGTGTTCCCAATTCGGGCAGACCGTATGTACCAATGGTACAACCTTCAATGTCCTTGGGCTCGATGCCAAGAGGCTTGGTCGATTCAAAGAGCTCGTAAGCGGAACGGTCGTTCATCGGCACGTCGAGAACCGACGTATCGGTAAAGCGCTCAAGGTACTTATATTTGGTAGGAATATCGTGTCCAAGCTCGTCGAGCTTGAGGATGGTATCGTGCAAATAGGAGAACGCAAAGTGCGTTGTGATGATATCCGAATTCGGGTCATCTGCAGGGTGCTGAACGGGGGTAAAGTCGTAAACGTCGTATTGCGAAGGCACAACAATGATGCCACCTGGATGCTGTCCTGTGGTACGCTTTACGCCCACGCAATTCTGTACCAAACGGTTCATTTCGGCTCTTGAGAGACTGATGCCCTTCTCTTCCACAAACTTGGCTACGTAGCCGTATGCAGTCTTATCGGCAAGGGTGCCGAGCGTTCCTGCACGGAACACGTGACCTTCACCGAAGAGCTCTTCGGTGTATTTGTGGACTCTGCCTTGTACGTCACCCGAGAAGTTCAGGTCAATATCGGGAGATTTATCGCCGTAGAAGCCAAGGAAGGTCTCGAACATAATGTCGTGACCGTCAGCCATATATTTTGTTCCACACTTGGGGCACATCTTATCGGGCAAATCGAACCCCGAGCCGACAGAACCGTCGGTGAAGAACTCATTGTGCTTACAAGCGGGATTGGGGCAATAATAGTGCGGCGGCAGAGGGTTAACCTCGGAGATACCTGCCATGGTTGCAGCAAAGGAAGAACCTACCGAGCCACGCGAGCCAACGAGATAGCCTTGGTCCTCGCTGTATTTTACAAGACGCTGTGCAATGAGATAAAGTACGGCAAAGCCGTTTTTAACAATAGAATCCAGCTCACGCGCAAGTCTCTTTGAAACGAGCTCGGGGAGTGGGTCGCCGTACATTCTCTTGGCTCTCTCCCAACACATATCCTGAAGCTCTTGGTCGGCACCTTCCATTTCGGGGGTATAGTTGCCCTCGGGAATGGGGCGCACGGGCTCAATCATATCGGCAATGCGGTTGGTGTTGGTAACAACGACCTCATACGCCTTCTCTTCTCCAAGATAGGAGAATTCTGCAAGCATTTCATCGGTCGTGCGCAGATATATGCCAACGTCGCGGTCGAAATCCTTGAATTTCATACCCGCAAGGAGAATCTTACGGTAGAGCTCGTCCTCTTGGTTGAGGAAGTGCGCGTCACAAGTCGCACAAACGGGCTTGCCGTATTTTTCGCCCAACTCGACAATGCGGCGGTTGAGGTTGCGCAAGCCTTCGTCATCGGCAACGGTTCCCTCGGCAATGAGGAAGCGGTTGTTGCAGATGGGGTGAATTTCGAGATAGTCGTAGAAGTTGACAATCTCTTCAATTTCGCTCTCGGGTCTGTTCTCGAGTATTGCGCGGAAGAGTTCGCCCGCCTCGCAAGCGGAACCGATGATGAGTCCCTCGCGGTGCTTCTCGAGTACGGTTTTGGGAATACGCGGGAAGCGGCGGTAATAATCGAGATAACTCATTGAAATGAGCTTATAGAGATTCTTGAGTCCTATCTTGTTCTTGACGAGAATGATTTGGTGATAGGGCTTGAGCTTGAGGGGGTCGGTCTTCTCTGCCATTTCCTGCTGCAGCATACGCCAGTCTCGAAGGTCGGATTTTTCCATAATGTCAATCATACGGAAGAAGATGTGTGCGAGCATTTCGGCATCGTCGCAAGCGCGGTGGTGGTTAAAGTCACCCAAATTGTACGCATTTGCAATCGCATCGAGGGTATGCTTATTCAGGTCGGGGTTGATGTAGCGCGAGAGAGCGAGAGTATCGAGATAGGGATTTTCAAAAGGCAATCCTGCCTCTTTTGCAAAGTGACGGATAAAACCGATATCAAAGTTTGCATTGTGCGCTATGAGGAGAGGTTGAATCTCCTTTGACGGATTGTTGCCGATAAACTCAAAGAAGGATTTGAGCGCTTCGGGATATTTGGGTGCGCCCTTTACCATTTCATCGGTAATGCCTGTCAGTTCAACGATATCGGCAGGAATCGGCACCTCGGGGTCGACGAAGGTGTTAAAGCGACCGAGCACCTCTCCGTTTTTGATTTTGACGGCACCGATTTCGGTAATTTTGCAGTTCTGCACCGAAAGACCTGTTGTCTCGATATCGAAAACAACACATTCCGCGTGCAAATTCGGGTTATACTTACCCGCAATAGCACCCGCGGTGTTGTTGACAAAGTAAGCTTCCATACCGTAAATGACCTTGAAATCGGTTCCCTTTGCGGCTTTTTCAAGGGTCAACATCGCATCGGGAAAGGCTTGTACGTTACCGTGGTCAGTAATGGCTACGGCAGGCATTCCCCACTTGAGTGCCGTTTTCACTGCGGCATCGGGTGCGATGAGAGCATCCATTGTGGACATAGTGGTATGCAAGTGCAATTCTACGCGCTTCTTCTCGGCGGTGTCCTTACGCTTGATTTTGGAAATTTTAGCAATATCTGTATAATAGAACGTGAAATCGGGGTCGGTTTTGCCTTTTCTTGTTACGTGCTTGGCATAACCGCGCATAGCAACGGCATCACCGTTGTGGAGCATTTCGCAAAGCTCGGTAGCCTCGTCGATATCAAGCGAATAAGAGCGGTGCTCGATGGAAGCGTTTCCGTCGAAGATGGCAAAACTGACGTCAAAACGGTCGCCACCGCGACTTTCCTCGCGAACAAGGTCAAAGACCTCACCAATGATGGTAAGGTTCTTTTGCGGCTTATCAATAGCACCGATGGGCAAAGGACGAATCTCAAAGGGCTCGCCGTAAACGTATTCGGGCTCACTGATATCAAAAACAGATGAACCGATGCGACAGGTCCCCTCTCCGTATTCGGGCAACGGAACCTCACCGTAAATCGAAGCAGCACGTGGAAGCATCTCTTTTTCTTCCTCATCCGAAACGGTAACAACCTCGGGAGCGCGAAGCGCATCCTTTTGGTACTGCACCTCGGCACGCGCGGCATCGCGGCTCATTTCCTGAATGCGGCTTTGCAAGGGGGCTTGATAATCGTCGGGGTTAAATCCTTGCAACGTGTGAAGTCTGACCTGCAAGGTAACACCGTAGGTATCTTTGACGAGCTTTTCCATCAGTTTGGGCGTTTCGGCGCTCTCTATGAGGTTGATGCCTGCATTGCCAAACGGAATATCAATATCAAGAACGTTCCCTACAAGACGGTACTCGCAACGGTCGAAAAAGCCCTTGGCAACTATGCCACAGCGGTTGGTCTCCATTAAAAGGTCGGGAATCTGCGAGACATCAAAAAGCTCCGCACTGTAAATAGGAAAAATGCGGACACTGTTGAGGTCGTATGCTATACGGATTTCCTCTTCGATGCGATAAAGCTCGGTGCGCGGAATGATACGGGGAAAAGGAGCTTTTACCTCAATGATGCGCTGTTCCTTATCGGCTCTGAGAGAAATGCCGTCAGCGTCTGCCGAAAGTAAAGCTTCGGCAGACGCATTGTCGGGTTGATATCTGTTAAAAATTTCAAGCAGATTTTTACTCATAACGTTTTATGTTCCTTTAGAGTGCGTACTTCACGCAAAAGTCTTTCTACAATATCCCTCTCGGGAATTTTCTCTACAATTTCGCCGTGGCGGAACAAAACCGCCTCGCCCTTGCCGCCCGCAATACCGACGTCGGCCTCGCGTGCTTCACCGGGTCCGTTGACAACACATCCCATAAGGGCTACCTTTACGGGGACATTGTCAAGTCCTTCAGCGGCAACCGCTGCTTCAAAGCGTTTGACGAGCGGGATGAGGTCGATTTCGGTGCGTGCACAGGTAGGACAGCTAACAATATCCATACCGCTCTGCCCTTCAATGCCGACGGCTTGTAAAATTTTGCGTGCGGCGGCAATCTCGTGCACGGGGTCATCGGTCAAGGAAACGCGAATGGTATCTCCAATACCGTCGCAAAGGAGTGCGCCGATGCCTACGGTGCTCTTGAGGAGTCCGCGCTCACCGCCACCTGCCTCGGTAACACCCAAATGCAAGGGGTAATCGCATTTTTCAGCCAAAAGGCGGTTGGCTTCAATCATATCCCGCGCGTTGGATGCCTTGATGGAAACAACGGTATCGTAAAAACCAAATTTTTCAAGCAAAGCAATATGATAGAGTGCGCTCTCGCAAAGTGCTTCGGGTGTGGGAGAGCCGTATTTTTTGAGAATGTGTCCTTCAAGCGAGCCTGCATTGACACCAATTCGAATGGGAATGCGGCGCTCGCGGCAAGCATCGCAAACGGCCTTTATGCGGTCTTCATCTCCTATATTCCCGGGGTTGATGCGAATTTTATCAAAGCCAAGCTCGGCACAGCGGAGTGCTACGCGGTAGTCGAAATGAATATCGGCTACGATGGGCATTTTGATGCCGGCTTCTTTGAGCTTCCAAACAGTGTATGCCGCCTCCTCGGTTGGAACAGAAAGGCGCACAATATCGCACCCTGCACGCTCCAATTTGCGCACTTGCTCCAAGGTTCGCGCGGCATCGACGGTGGGGGTGTTGGTCATAGATTGAATGGCAATGGGGGCTCTCGCACCAATGCGGCACTGCCCCACTGCAACACTTCTTGTTCTTCTTCTAATATCGTTATATCTCATAATGCGATAATATCCTTTATGGCAATCAGCACAGCCAAAGCAAGCATAAGGACAAGTCCGACAAAATTGATAATGCCTTCGAGCTCACGCTTCATCGGCTTGCGACGTACGACTTCAATCAAATAAATAAAGATGTGTCCGCCATCGAGTGCGGGAATAGGCAACAAATTCATCACGCCCAGGTTGATGGAAATGATGACAACGACGTTGAGCAAGGTGGTAAAGCCGTACTGTGCCGCCTGCCCTACTACCTTGGTAATGCCAACGGGACCCGAAACAGCCTCAACTCCGTATCTACCCGAGAAAAGGCCGAAGAGTGAATCGTAAACCATTTTAACGGTGGAAAGTGAACGGAACCAAGTATGCTTGAGAACGGTTACAAAATTGAACTCGGGCTCGCGGTAAATCAAAAAATCAATATCACCAAACACGATTCCCTGTTCCTCATAGGAAGGCACTATAACATTCTCCAGCACTACCTTTTCACCGTTACGCAAAACGGTGAGTGTCAGAGGCTTGTAGCCTTGGTTCATAATTTCATAGCTAAGTTCATCATAGGTATGAACACGAGTGGAATTCACTTTGATAATCTCATCCTCAATGTTCAAACCGGAATTGTCACTCAGAGAGCCCATAAAGAGAGAAAGGTCCGATTCGGTAAGAGCCACTTTTACATCTACCATTGAGTAGTCGGTGCGGTCGGCATTGCTACGCTGAACGGTAACGGTAATTTCCTCACCGTTAGCATCCTTGACAAAGCGTTCAAAATCAGCATAGGAAAGTAAACGTTCACCATTGACCGAGTAAAGATTGTCTTTGGGTTCAAAGCCGTATTGCGCCTCCTCGGCGGTATATTGGACGTGAAAGCCTGCAATAACAGTGGTTGCGGCTGCATTTTGCCCTTGCATAAGCACCATCACCAGCATCAAAAGAATGCCGAGAATGATGTTCATAGCAGGACCTGCTATGGAAATCAGAATTCGTTTCCATACACTTTGGTTGCAATAAGCTTGCTTGGCAAGCTCGGGGGAAAGCTCTTGCCAATCGGAATTTATCGGTCTTGTATCTTCGGGATCATCACTGGGCATCTCGCGGAACATAGCGGTAGAGTCATTTCCTTCACCATTATCTCCTTGCACCACTTCCATTCCGTTCTCACCGAGCATATTGACAAAGCCACCTATGGGAAAAAGGCGCAAAGCGTAACGGGTTCCGCTTTTCTTCCCCTTCCACGAAATGAGCTTTGGTCCCATACCAATGGCGAACTCCAAAATTTTAACGCCGAACAAACGTGCAACGATAAAGTGTCCAAGCTCGTGAATGAAAATCAAAAGACCAAAAATAAGGACTGCGTAAAGAATATACAAAGGGTTCAAATTGGGTTCCTCCAAAAATCAGCAATAACTGCTTCTCTTTTCCAAAAATTCGTTTGCCAGAGAGCGCGCGGCACCGTCAAAGGCAAAAATATCGTCTACCGACCAAATGCGGCTCGCATCGGAAAGAGACTCAAAGGTTTCGGTAACAACGTCAAAAATACCCGTAAAGGTGAGTTTTTTATCCAAAAATGCCGCAACTGCGACCTCATTTGCCGCATTGAGGACTGCAGGATATGCTCCGCCACGGCGAAGAGCCTCTTTTGCAAGCTCCAAAAGGACAAAGGTTTGGGTATCGGGCTTTGCAAAGCTCATAGATGCAATTTTGGTAAAATCCAAAGGCTCGATAACCGCCTCGCCACGTGCGGGGTGCGTTAAGGCATACTGAACGCAATGGCGCATATCGGGCACCGACATTTGCGCAATGACACTGTTATCAATATATTCCACAGCAGAGTGCATTATGCTCTCGCGGTGAATGAGCACCTCTATCTGCTCGGGTTTCACACCAAACAGATGCGCTGCCTCGATAACTTCAAAGCCTTTATTCATTAAAGTAGCACTGTCAACGGTAATCTTAGCCCCCATATTCCAGGTGGGGTGCGCCAAGGCGCGCTCGGGAGTAACGGTTGCAAGCTGTTCTCTTGTCATACCGTAGAACGGGCCGCCCGAAGCAGTCAGGAGCAGACGCTTGACCTCATCCTTTTTGCCTGCTCTCAGGCATTGGAAAATAGCACAGTGCTCGCTGTCAACCGGCAGTATCTGTGCTTTTTTGCCTTCTGCAAGCTTCATAACAAAGTCTCCCGCACACACGAGAGATTCTTTGTTGGCAAGTGCGAGCTTTTTTCCCGCGCCCAAAACGGCGAGCGTGGGACGCAATCCCGACGCACCGATAATGGCATTGAGCACGACCTCGCTACCGCCAAATTTTTGTGTTACCATCTCACAAATACCGTTGATACCTGCATAAACGTCGATATCGGTACCAAACAAGCGTCGTTTAAGCTCTTTTGCGGCATCGCGGTCAGCCATCGCGCACGCGCGCACACAAAATGCACGCGCCTGTCGCTCGACAAGGTCAACGTTGCGGTAAGCTGAAATACAGTTAACACGAATGCCATTCTGCATTGCAACCTCAATCGCCTGTTGCCCCACCGAACCGGTTGAACCGAGAATGGAGATGGACGGATAGTTTATATTACTCATAGGCTACCTCAGAAAAAGTCAACAAACGTTGTAAGACACATCATAGCGATGGAAACGGCAAGGATGGAATCGAAACGGTCGAGAACACCGCCGTGCCCCGGGAAGAGCTGGCTGAAATCCTTGATGCCGTAGTGACGCTTAACGTAAGACATCAACAAATCTCCGATTTGCGAAACGATAGATGCCAAAAAACCGCCTACTGCAAACATAACGATTTTGGCATCGTAGTCGGTAAGCCAATTACAAAGCATGCCAAAAATCATCATGCTCAAAATACAGAAAACAATGCCGCCGATGCTTCCCTCAACTGTCTTTTTGGGAGATACGTCGGGAATGAGCTTATGCTTTCCGCCACGACCGAAGAACATTCCGCAAAAGTAAGCAAAAACGTCGGTTATCCACGCGCTGATAAAGATAGCAAGATAGAGAACGTGTCCGCCTACCTCATTATCGTGCAAAATGATGATAGCGTTAAATCCCATCAAGATGTAGAACGAAGTTGCAAAAAGCACACAAACGTCGCTCAAATTGTACTTTCCGTGCGAAAAGATGGCTACGGTGAAAAAGTAAAACAAAATGACAATCATCAAAATAGCGCCATACTGTGCCAAATGCTTTGCAGAACCGTGTTCGCCAACGGCATTGAGCGAACCGAGTGCCATAAAGCGCGCAAGGAAAGGCAGACTTGCCGCAAGCGCATAAAGCGGAATGGCAAACGCATATTCCTTATGCATTCCGATGCAACGCATCATTTCAAACATCGCAATCACCGAGCCGACGGCAATGGCAATGGGCAAAACCGGTGTTTGCGCAAACAACAGGATGGGAATCATAATCAGAACCACGATGATTCCCGTTATAATACGTTGTTTCATGAGTTCCTCCTTGGGGTTGGTTCAAACTCCGCCAAAGCGGCGGCGTCTTGAATAGAATGCGGCTACTGCCGCATCGACGTCTCTCTCGGAATAGTCCGGCCAAAGAACGTCGGTAAAATAGTATTCCGCATAGGCAGACTGCCACAGCAGAAAATTAGAGATGCGTGTATCTCCCCCCGTTCTCACAACGAGGTCGGGGTCGGGGCAATTTGCAGTGTAGAGATTTTGAGAAATATCAGCCTCTGTGATATCCGTTTTCCCCGTGCGAAGCAGAACTGAGCAAGCGTGCACAAGCTCTTCTCTGCCGCCATAGTTGATGGCAATATTGAGACAGAACGGATTGTGTGACGTCTCGCGGTCGATTTTCTCCATCTTCTCACGCAGATCTTGCGAAAAGACACTCAAGTTACCGATAAAGCGAACATGGATATTCTCTTTTTCGGTCTTCTCTGCGCACTTGTTGATATAGTCCGCCAAAATATCCATAATGGTCTGCACTTCCTCGGGCGGTCTTTTCCAATTCTCGGTGGAAAAAGCATAAACCGTCATATAGCGAATACCAATCTTTTGGCAATACTCCGCTACGCGGCGAAAGGTCTCGGCGCCTACCGAGTGGCCGTAGCTGCGCGACATTCCGCGCTTTTGTGCCCAACGGCCGTTGCCATCCATAATGAACGCGATATGGCGAAGGCGATCGTCAATTATGATACCTTTTGTGCTCTTTTTCTCTTTTTTGAGTGCCATTGCTTACCCCATTGATGAACAGCAAGGGGTGTGACTGACAACAAAATTGCTGTCACACCCCTTGTACTGATCAGATCTTCATGATTTCCTTTTCTTTCTTGGACGTGATTTCATCAACCATTTTGATGAAGCGGTCGGTGATATCCTGAATGGACTTTTCACCTGCTTTTTGCTCGTCCTCGGTCATAAGGCCGTCTTTCTTTTGCTTTTTGATCTCGTCGTTGGCATCGCGGCGGATATTACGGATAGCAACTCTTGCTTCCTCACCCATTTTTTGAATCTGCTTTGCCAAGGTCTTACGGCGCTCCTCGGTGAGAGGCGGGAAAACAAGGCGAATGACGCTACCGTCGTCGGCGGGGTTGATGCCGATGTCGGATGCTTGAATTGCCTTAACCATTGCCTTGAGAGTGGAACGGTCGTAAGGAGTAATGGTGAGCGTTTTGGGGTCGGTAACCGCTACGCTTGCCATATCGGTCAGTCTTGTTTGAGCTCCGTAGTAGTCGAAGGTAACCTTGGAAACGATTGCACCGTTTGCCTGGCTTGCACGGATGGTGGAAAGGTTGTTTTCGTAAACGTCGATGCTCTTTTGCATTCTTTCTTCGGTGGGCTTTGTGTTGAATTTCATATTCGTTAAGTCCTTTCTATGTAAAATCTTATGTTTATCAGTTGTGAATAGCCGTGCCGACGGACTCACCCATAACGGCGCGGTAGATGTTTTCGGGATTTGCCAAACCAAACGCATAACCCGAGATGTTATTATCCATACAGAACGTTGCAGCCGAAAGATCGAGTGCGCGCAGATTCTTATCGAGAATCTCGGCATAAGTCAAATCGGTGTAACGAACCGCATTGGGATCCTTTTTAGGGTCTGCGCTGTAAATTGCATCGATGTTCTTTGCCATCAAGATGCAATCTGCCTTAATTTCTGCTGCGCGCAGAGCCGCAGCCGTGTCGGTAGAAAAGAACGGAATACCAAGTCCGCCGCCAAAGATAACAACCTCTCCGTTTTCCAGAGCCGCGATTGCATCGCGTGCGGTGTAGGTATCGGCAAAAGCTTTGATTTCAACAGCTGTCATAACACGCGCCTTCATTCCCTCGCGGATGAAAACGTCTTGCAGAGCAAGTGAGTTAACAACAGTTGCAAGCATACCCATATAGTCGGCACGGCACTGGTCCATACCCGTGCCCTGTCTGCCACGCCAAATGTTTCCGGCACCTACGATAACGGCGACCTCTACACCTGCATCCTGGCAGCGCTTGATTTGTGCGGCGACTTCTTTAATGAAATCAAAGTTGAGAATGCCATCCTGACCCGAGGACAGAGCCTCACCGGAAAGCTTGAGCAATATGCGTTGATATTTCGGCTTTTTCATATTGACACGTCTCCTTGCTTTTAATATATACTATATATTCCCTTATATTGTACTACAAAATCGCCGATTTGTAAACACCTTTTTTGGAAAAAACGGCTTATTTTTCTTGTTTTTTTACAATTTTGAGGCACTTTTGAAGAAAAAAGGAGAACGTTTGGTAAAACGTTCTCCTTTTTCGTGCATTTCGGTTTTATTTTTTCATGACTGCAAGACCGCACCAACCGTTTTCTTCAAGACGTTCAACAATGCGGAAGCCGTGCTTCTCAAAGCACTCCACAACATCGTCGCTTCTCTCCAAAATGATACCCGATGCCAAAAGAACGGTATCCTTGTGCATCAATTCTCCCACGTCTGGCGTCATACGAATGATGATATCCGCAACGATATTGGCACAAATGAGGTCATAGGGTTGGCTCTTATCGACCTGACGCAAAAGGTCGGAGACCTCGCAGGTGATGTTGGTAAGTCCACTATCCTTGATGTTTTCATTCGCTACGCGAACTGCCATCGGGTCGATGTCATAAGCGCGACACTCCCCTGCTCCCAATTTGGACGCACAGATAGCCAAAATGCCACTTCCCGTACCTACGTCAAGCATTCTGCAGCCCTCTTTGGTGTAGGTTTCGAGCAGTTTGATAACGAGTCTTGTGGTCTCGTGTGTACCTGTTCCAAATGCCATTCCGGGGTCCATACGCACAATCAATTCGCCCTCGGCAGGCGTGTATTTTTCCCATGCGGGAACAATAACCAAGCGCTCACCGATTTTGATAGGCTTGTAATAAGCCTTCCAAGAATTTGCCCAATCCTCTTCGTTAACGCCAACGGTTTCTATTTTTGCATCTGTCAAGTCGGATGCTACGAAACGCTCGCGCAGGAAGGATATGCACTCGGCAACGCTTCTCTCGGCAGGCAAATAAACCGATACCGATGCAATGGTCTTATCGGCATTGAGAATACTCTCGTCGATAAGGTCACCGTAACAGGTTTTAAGGTCGATATCACTGTAATCTTCAATTTGCAGATTGTTGGAGACCATGCTCATAATGGCTACAAGGTCGTCAAGGCGTTCGAGCTTGACCGTAACTTTAACCTGTGTCCATTCGCTTTCGGTGCCGTAATCACCGCATACGTAATCTTGATCTATCATCATTTATTTGTCCTTTGATCCAAAAATCTTTTTGAAAAACTGCTTATGTTTTGCATAGTTGCTCTCTCCGCAGCTCTCGGCAAAGGCTTTCATTGCCGTTTTTTGCTTTTCGTTGAGTCCACGCGGAATTTCAACAACCGTACGGAAAATCAAATCGCCGCGGCGACCGTTGCCGTTGACGTACGGAACACCCTTGCCGCGCATTGTAAATCTTGTACCGGGCTGTGTTCCCTCGGGAATGGTGTGCTTGATGTTGCCCTCAAGTGTGGGAACGTCAATCTCTGCACCCAAGGTAGCCTCTGCCACCGTAACGGGAACCTCGCAGTAAACGTTGTAACCGTCACGCTCGAAGAAATTGTGCGAGCGAACCGAAACAGTGATAATCAGATCACCGGCGGGACCGCCGTTGCGTCCCTCGTTACCTTGACCGCGCAGTGCAATGCGCTCGCCGTTATCGATACCTGCGGGAATGGAAACAGTGAGACGTTTACCCTCTCTCGTCATACCCGAACCGCGACACTTGGAGCAAGGATTTTTGATGACCTTACCCGTTCCGCGACAGTTTTCGCAAGGTGCTGTGGATTGGAACGACATTCCGCCCATACGCTGAACACGACTGACTTGTCCGCGTCCCTGACATACCGAGCAGGTTTCGACACCGCGGCTACCGTCACTTGCTCCTGTGCCTTGACAATCGTTACAATGGCAAACACGGGTATAGGAAACATCCTTTTTAACGCCGAAAACAGCTTCTTCAAAGGTGATGGTTGCGGTTGTACTGATATCGTCACCTTGCACAGGACCGTTACGGCGACGTGAGCTGCCGGCACCGCCAAATCCGCCACCGAACATACTGCCAAGAATATCGCCAAGGTCGCCAAAATCCGAAAAACCGCCCGAGAAGCCGCCAAATCCGCCAAATCCGCCGTCGCCTCCGCCCATTGAGGGGTCAAAAGCCGCGTGGCCGAATTGGTCGTACTTCGCTTTTTTGGTGGCATCGGAGAGAACCTCGTATGCTTCGTTTGCTTCCTTGAACTTTTCCTCTGCTACCTTATCACCGGGATTGGTATCGGGATGGTACTGCTTTGCAAGCTTATAATATGCCTTTTTTATCGTGCTCTCGTCGGCGTTTTTATCAACGCCCAGAACCTCGTAATAGTCTCTTTTGTTTGCCATAGGTATCCTTTCCGTTCTTGTATCTTGCTTTTCCCTGCTCATTTTGGCAAATAAACACGGAAAAGCAAAATACACCCAACGGGGCTGTCTTACTTAGCGCAGAACAAAAGCCACTCATATCAGATAAGTCAAATTCACCTAATATACCAAGAATTTGCTACAAGGTTGAAATCCGCCATTTTGGGGGCGGATTTCTTCCTTTTTATGTGGCTTTTTAGTCGTGCTCGGACCCTCTGCCGTACATTGGTACGGCTACGTTGGTCCGATCACGCCTTCTGCATCAAATTAAGACAGTCCCGATAAGACTGGTTGATTAGTTGTTGGAATTATCCTCGTAGTTTGCGTTGTAGTAGGTGCCGTCGCCATCGGTGCCTGCCTGTGCACCCGAGTCTGCACCCTGTGCACCTGCTTGCTGATAGAGCTTTTCGGAAATCTTGTAGAAGGACTTTTCAACTGCCTCGGTATCAGCCTTGATAGCCTCGGTGTCGCCGCCCTTAATGGTTTCCTTCAGCTTTTCGATGGCAGCCTTAACGTCCTCAACGTCTGCGGGGTCTGCCTTGTCACCAAGCTCGGAGAGGGTCTTTTCACTTTGGAAGATGATGCTCTCTGCGCGGTTCTTTACGTCAACAGCCTCACGAGCCTTCTTGTCTTCCTCTGCAAATCTCTCTGCATCCTTAACGGCTCTGTCGATGTCCTCTTGGCTCATATTGGTGGAAGAGGTGATAGTGATGTGCTGTTCCTTGCCGGTGCCCTTATCCTTTGCGGTTACGTTTACGATACCGTTAGCATCGATATCGAAGGTAACTTCGATTTGCGGAATTCCGCGAGGTGCGGGAGTAATACCGTCGAGGATGAAGCGGCCGAGAGTGGTATTGTTAGCAGCCATTTCGCGCTCGCCCTGCAGAACGTGAATCTCAACAGAGGTTTGGCCGTCAGCAGCGGTGGAGTAAACTTGTCTCTTCTTTACGGGAATGGTGGTGTTGCGGTCGATGATGCGGTTGAATACGCCGCCAAGAGTCTCGATACCGAGAGACAGAGGAGTAACGTCGAGAAGGAGCAGATCCTTAACCTCGCCACCGAGAACGCCGCCTTGAATAGCTGCGCCGATTGCTACGCACTCATCGGGGTTGATGCCCTTGAAGGGATCCTTGCCGATAAACTTTTTAACTGCCTCTTGAACAGCGGGAATTCTGGTAGAACCGCCAACGAGGAGCACTTTGTCGATTTGGTTAACCGAAAGACCTGCATCGGAGAGAGCCTTTCTTGTGGGAACTATACTTCTTTCAACAAGGTCTGCGGTGATGCGTTCAAACTCTGCACGGGAAAGGGTTGCTTCGAAGTGCAAAGGACCTGCAGCGGTTGCAGTGATGAAAGGCAGGTTGATAGAGGTAGAGGTCATACCGGAAAGCTCGATCTTTGCCTTCTCTGCTGCGTCACGCAGTCTTTGCAGAACCATCTTGTCGCGGCGAAGGTCCACGCCGTTTTCTCTTTGGAACTGATCCGCCATCCAATCGATGATACGTTGGTCGAAATCGTCACCGCCAAGGCGGGTGTCACCGTTGGTTGCAAGAACTTCAAATACGCCATCGGAAATTTCCAAAATCGATACGTCAAAGGTACCGCCGCCAAGGTCAAATACCATAATCTTTTGGTTAGCTTCCTTATCCATACCGTAAGCAAGTGCTGCTGCGGTGGGCTCGTTGATGATACGGAGAACCTCAAGACCTGCAATCTTACCTGCATCCTTGGTAGCCTGACGCTGTGCGTCGGAGAAGTATGCGGGAACGGTGATAACAGCCTGATTTACGGTGGTGCCAAGATAGCTCTCTGCATCGGCTTTCAGCTTTTGCAGAATCATTGCGGAGAACTCTTGGGGAGTATAGTTTTTGCCGTCGATTTCTTTTTTGAATCCTGTGCCCATCTCACGCTTGATGGAAATGATGGTGCGGTCGGGGTTGGTGATTGCCTGTCTTTTTGCAACCTGTCCTACCATTCTCTCGCCCGTTTTGGAAAATGCAACAACGGAAGGAGTGGTTCTTGCTCCCTCGGGATTGGGGATAACGATGGGCTCAGCGCCCTCGTAAACTGCTACGCAGGAGTTGGTTGTACCCAAGTCGATACCAATGATTTTTCCCATAATAATTTACCTCCAAATATATAAAACTAAATTTTAAACATATTGATTGCGACGTCAGTTTGCAACCTTGACCATCGCATAGCGGATGACCTTGTCACCCTTGCAGTAGCCTTTTTGGAAGACCTCTACGATCTCACCCTCGCCATACTGCTCATCCTCCACGTGCATAACTGCGTTGTGAAGATTGGGATCGAAGGTTTTGCATTCGATCTCCTTGACGCCCATTTTATCCATAGCGTCGTCAAATGCCTTAACAGTCATTTCAAGTCCCTTGGTAACGGCTTCTACGTTATCGGACTTGCTTGCGCGCTCGAGATTATCGAGGATAGGCAAGAGGTGTGCGATGCAATCGCTGTAAGCATCTGCCCAAACGCCCTCCTTCTCTTTTGCGCTTCTTTTGCGGAAGTTATCGTACTCTGCCATCATACGCATATATCTATCGTTACATTCCTCGCATTCGGCAGTTTTTGCTTCCAACTTTTTGGTAAGCTCTGCGAGTTCCGCCTCGGGCTTTTTCGTCTTCTTTTTATCTGTTTTCGGCGCTTCGGTCTTTACCTGTTCCTCATTCGCCGCGGTTTTCATTTCCTCCATCGGGTTCTCCTCCGTTCAGTTGTTTGTTCGTGTGTATCATATTGGATATGTTGCCGCTAAGCCCCTCGAGCGTTGCCAAAACCTTTGCGTAGTCCATACGCCGCGGTCCCAAAATGCCGATGGCTCCCAGTGTTTTGCCATCCTTAACAATGGGCTTGAACACGAGTGCGGAATTGTTCATCACCTTGACCTGACTTTCGGAGCCGATGAGAACGCTTACGTCTTCCGTTTCACTCTGTGAAACGAGATTTAGAATATCTTCTTTCTTTTCAAGCGTGCCAAGCAGCCCTTGGAGCTGTGTGACGTCGCTATATTCGGGATATTGCAGAAGTCTATCAATGCCACTTACACGCATTTCTCCGTGGTCGGATTCATTAAGCAAATCATAAATGACCTTGATAACGTTCCCTACAATGGCACTGTCGATACCCATTTCCTGCTCGATACGCATCATAATAGGAAGCGTAATTTGCTCGGCGGAAAGACCTACGAGCGTGGAATTGAGCACGCGCGCAAGCTTTGTGACCGCCACTTGCGAGAAGGCTTGCGTCTCGGAGTGCAGATGCTTGCTCTTTACGTTTCCGTCGGAATCGACCGCTACCAAAATGATGTGGTCGGGATCGAGATAAATGGTCTCGAATTTTTCAACGCTGACAGAGTGAAGTTTTGGCTTGATGGCAATGCCCGTATAGTTGGTCATAGCCGATGCCAGGTTGGATGCCGCCAAAAGGATTTGGTCAAGCTCCCCCATTTTTGCTTTGAGAAGCGCATTGATTTGCGCAATCTCATTGGTTGTCATTGCGTAACGCTCGATGAGCGCGTCAACGTAAAAACGGTAACCGAGCTCACTGGGAACGCGCCCCGCGGATGCGTGAGGCTGCTCGAGATATCCCATTTCCTCAAGCTCTGCCATCTCGTTACGGATGGTTGCCGAGGAGCAATTGATGTTTTTGCTTTGCAGAATATACTTGGAACCAACCGGTTCGCCGCCCTCAATATGTGCATCGACGATTGCTTTTAATATTTGCTTTTTTCGCTCGCTTAATCCACGATTTTCGTCCTTCACGACCAATTTGCTCCTTTCTGCTGCTTTTTTCGTGTTTTTAGCACTCGATTTGGTTGAGTGCTAACTTACGATATAAATTTACCACGTTTTTGACAGTTTGTCAATAGTTTTATACAATAATTTTTTGAACATTTTGTTAACATTACGCCAGAGTGCTAAAAAAGAGCCTTGCCGAAGCAAAGCTCTTTGGGGATGTTTTCTTTTAAGATTCGAACTCGATTCGTCTTTTGATTTCATCGGCATAAAACAGCTGTAAAACGTACAAAAGAACGAAATAGCCGATGAGAAACGAAGCGATATCGCCAATGTAATAAGTCGCTATCAAAAGCCAGTCTGTACTATCCTGCGGGAGCCCCCAGAAAAAGATATCATAATACAGGCGCGAAAGCATTTTCAGTCCTGACGGAATGAGCGAAGCAAACAGACATAGCTTGGGGAAAGGCTTTTTAACGTTGAAAATGTCCTCTACCGGTAAGCAATCGGCGATAATCTCTTGCCCCGATGTCCCTTTGGAATTTACTCTGTTGCGCATCAACGGGCGGCGGCAACAATATTCGGCAAGCAGAAGAACACCTATCATTTGCAAGCAATCCATAACAATGCTAAATATCGCTCCCCACAGCTCCTCTTCCCAAAAGGTTCCCCACCCCGGGAAGGACATAATGGAAAAGCTAACGAACATTGTAAAGAGGTATCTCGCTACCACAGTGGCGAAATATATGAGAACAAAATACTTGATTTGCTTTTTGCCAAAACGCAAATAGATATAAATAAGGAAAGCAAACGAGCCCCAATAAAAAGTGAAGTCCATCACGGGACCGAGCAGCTCCGTCCACAAAAACAGAACGATTGAGTCATCCCACAAGGCATTTGAGGATAGCAAAAGATAGACGGGTGTATAAATGGCGGATATAAAGCCTGCACAAGCGATTGCAAAAATCAAAAACCACTTTTTGAAACGCTTGATGCAAATCTCATCAAACAAAAGGTTTTGCACGTAGCACCTCCGCAAAATTTTCTAACCTATTATACCACACTCCTCGGTGCTATGTCAACCTATTTGTCAATTTTTCCCCTCTTTCATATACTGATATAGAAAATTCAAAACGGGAGGTTTTTTCTTATGCCCAACCAACAAGACTGCACCCGCCCATTCGATTATGCCGCACTGATGAAGCGTTTGCATCCTTTGGCGGATGCCTATCCTTTTGTTACCCTCTCTTACATAGGCACGTCTATTCTTGACCGCGCCATCCCCATTTTACATATTGGAAACGGAAACCGACGCGTACTCTACGTAGGTGCGCACCACGGAATGGAATGGATCACTTCCCTTGTTTTGGCACAGTTTGGTGAGGAGCTTTGCAAAACGATCGACGCAAAAGAGCGCGTTTTTGGAATTTACCCGTGTGACCTTTTAAAGGGTTATACGCTTTCTGTTCTTCCTATGCTCAATCCCGACGGTGTGGAATATCAAATTCACGGGGTGAGCGAGGAGAATCCCTTGCGCGAGAGGCTCTTGGAAATGAATGACGGGAGCGCGGACTTTTCCTCGTGGCAGGCAAACGCGCGCGGTGTGGACCTCAATCACAACTACGATGCGGGTTTTGAGGAATACAAAAAGCTTGAGCGGCAGAAAGGCATCAAAAAAGGCGCGCCCACCCGTTTTAGCGGTGAGTGCGCCGAAAGTGAGCCCGAGGTAGCGGCGCTTTGCAATCTCATCCGTTTTTCCGCTCCTTGGAGAGGTGTGATGACGCTACATACGCAAGGCGAGGAGATATTTGCGCCACCCTGTCGCGAAGGGCGAGAGAACAGTATTACGGCACGCCGACTTTCCGAGTTGACGGGTTATAAGCTATCGCGCGCAGAGGGGCTTGCCGCATACGGCGGACTCTCCGATTGGTGCGTAGAAAAGCTCTCGATTCCCGCCTTTACAATGGAATGCGGCAGAGGAAAAAATCCCCTGCCGATTACACAAATATCTTCTATTTATGCCACGATGCGTGCATCTCTTTTCCTCTTTCCTACCATCCTTTGATTTTTATATTCTTTTTTGTAAAAAAGAATTGCAAACACGTGCGGTATATGGTATAATATAATTTAATTGATGGAATTTTTACCCAATACGCCCAAAAAAGCCTTTAGGATTCATCAACCTGACGCTCTGCGGTATACTTTTTTCGGGTAGCCTCTCCACCGCGCAGGTGCCGCTCCTGTTTGTTTTTGGTAAGCAACTGTTGCACCTGCAAATACAAGGCATTGTTGACGTGACGAAGCCTCTCGGTAACGTCTTTATGTACTGTGCTCTTGCTGATGCCAAACACACGTGCGGCACCTCTCACGGTTGCGGTGTGCTCCAACAGGTATTCCCCCAGCACAACACATCGCTCCCTTTGCGTCCAATCAGAGATCATATCGCATCCTCCTATTTGGGTTTTCTCTGTTTGATACTATGCGCCGCTCTTGAATTTTAGAAGTGATTTGATAAAAAGGAATTGTTTTTATGTTAAAAGAAGAAAAACGCTTTGCCGCCTCGGATATTTTGGAAGGAATGACCTCTATTTCCGCGCTCCTCAATTCGGATGGTATCAACGACCGCAAAATTGAAAAGGTGCTCATCGACCGCTCCAGAAGAAAGTCGAAAGCGGCGCAAATCGGATTTTTAACGGCAAAATCGCACGAGTGCGGCTTCCCCGTTGAGTTTGTGGATGCCGAGGAAATCGACAGCCTCTCGGTTGGCAACACCCACGGCGGTATTTTGGCACTTTGCACGTCGCGTACCATCCCTGCTTTACAGTTTGAGGACATTCGCCCCGATAGTTTTTACGTGTATCTTGAAGGCATCGAGGACCCCTATAACTTCGGTTACGCCCTCCGCTCGCTTTATGCGGCGGGTGTGAGCGGCATCGTTCTTCCCCCTCGCAACTGGATGACGGCAGGCGGTGTTGTGGCACGCGCTTCTGCAGGTGCTTCGGAGTGTTTGCCCCTCTTTCAAGCCGAGGGCGAGGATGCCGTAAAGTTCTTCCGCAAAGCAGGATATTCCATTCTTTGCGCAGGTATTCGCGATTCGGTTTCGGTCTTTGACGAACACTTTGCTTACCCCGTTCTTTTAGTGGTAGGCGGTGAAAAACGCGGCATCTCTCGCACACTTTTGGATGCGGCAGACCGTATTGTTCGCATCGACTACGGACGCGATTTTAGCGGTTCTCTTTCGGCGGCATCTGCCGCAACGGTATTGGCGTTTGAAATCTTCCGCCAAAACCGCAAATAAAAAAACAAAAATTCTTGTTTTTTTATAAAAAACAAGTGGACAAATAATTTTTTTCGTGCTATAATATAAGGTAAAGTTGATTTTGAAGGGGGCTGAACGAATGGAAATTTACAATCTTTTTCCCGGTTCCTTTGGCTCAAACTGCTACCTGCTCATCAGCGGCAATCAAGCCGCGGTCGTTGACCCGTCGGCAGACGCTGACGTGATTTTGCAAAAAACTGCCGAGCACGGTGCGACTTTGCAGTATATTCTTTTGACGCATGGGCACTTTGACCACATCTGCTCGCTCGATACCCTTCGCGAAAAAGCCGGTGTTCCTGCTTATATTCACGCAGGTGATGCCGATATGCCGTCAGATGCCAACAAAAATGCGTTTTTCATCTTTTTTGGGCAGAATCGATCCTATCGAACGCCTGAAAAAGTACTTGGCGAAGATGATGTGCTGATGCTTGGCGAGGAAGAAATTCGCGTGCTCCACACCCCCGGGCATACCGAAGGTTCGGTGTGCTACTTGTGTGGGGATAACATCCTCATCACGGGAGACACACTCTTCGACCGCGGATTCGGCCGTTACGACTTATACGGCGGCAATCCTGCCAAATTGCGCCGCTCGCTCTCCCGTTTGGCGTCTCTTGACCACTCTCTCATCATTTATGCAGGACACGGATGCCCCACCGACCTCGGGGATGCCGTAAAGAACTGCGCGTTACTTTAAAAATGTCAATTTCCAAAAGAAAGGATTTATCATACTATGGATTATCAAAAGCTTGCCGAGCTTCTCTTCCCGAACGTTACCGAAACACCTGCGGATGTAGAGGCAAAATTCCCGCCCCGTAATCTTGGCGAAGGCGCAAAAGTTACCCGTTTTGCTCCCAGCCCCACGGGCTTTGTTCACTTTGGCGGTCTGTTCCCCTCTACCATTGGCGAGCGCCTCGCACACCAAAGCGGCGGCGTGTTCTATTTGCGCATTGAGGATACCGACGCAAAGCGCGAGGTTGACGGTGCAGCCGAAGGTTTGATTCGCACACTTGCACACTATGGCGTTTGCTTTGACGAAGGTGCGATTATCGGTGAGGACGGCAAGATTTGTGACAAGGGCATCTACGGCCCCTACAAGCAAAGTCAGCGTGGCCCTATCTATCACGTTTTCGCAAAGCAACTTGTAAGCGAAGGCAAGGCTTACCCTGTGTTCACCACCAAGGAAGAGCTTGAGGCGATGAATGCGGTAGATAAGAAAGCCGAGATCAAAGCAAAGGATTGGCACGAGGATCAAACCGAGCAACGTGAAAAGATGTTGGCAGCTCGCAACATCACCCTCGAAGAGGTTGAAGCAAACCTTGCGGCAGGCAATCCCTTTGTTTTGCGTATGTTGGCTGACGGTGACCCCGAAAAGAAAACGCCCTTTACCGATTTGGTAAAAGGAAAATTGGATATTCCCGAAAACGATGAGGATTTCGTTCTGCTCAAGTCTGACGGAATTCCCACCTATCACTTCGCCCACGCAGTGGATGACCACTTGATGGGAACCACACACGTTATTCGCGGTGAGGAATGGCTCCCCAGCCTTTCCAAGCATATTATGCTCTTCCGTTATCTTGGCTTCAAAATGCCAAAGTATATGCACATCGCGCAAATTATGCGCCTTGATGAAAACGGCAACAAGAAGAAGCTCTCCAAGCGCGATATGGGTGCCAATATGGATGATTACAGCCGTATGGGTTATGCGCCCGCTTGCGTTTGCGAATACATTATGACTCTGCTCAACTCCAACTATGAGGAGTGGCATATGCAAAATGCGGACAAGCCCTACACCGACTTCCCCTTCAACATCAAAAAGATGAGTACGTCGGGTTGTCTGTTCGACTTTAACAAGCTCAATGACGTCAGCAAGAACGTGATCTCCCGTATGAGTGCCAAGGAAGTTACCGAGCAAGTCACCGCTTGGGCTCTTGAGTATGATCCCGCCTTTGGCGAAAAGCTTGCTCGCGATCCCGCTTTCACCGAGGCCATCTTCGCTATCGGTCGCGGCGGCAAAAAGCCGAGAAAAGACTTGGCAACTTGGTCCGAT
Source organism: Eubacteriales bacterium (assembly GCA_045658925.1). GTDB lineage: Bacteria > Bacillota > Clostridia > Oscillospirales > CAG-272 > UMGS1865. The sequence goes on along the minus strand of JAZOVV010000039.1, from coordinate 39,495 downwards.
GCAAAACCCTATATGGGATTCTTCTTCGACTTCGTTCAAGAGGACCAATACGAAGAGAAATTTGACAAGGCCGACATTAAAGCGGCACTTGAAAAGTTCCTTCTCACCTTTGATATGACCGACGATATGAACGCCTGGTTTGAAAAGGTTAAGGCGGTTGCACGCGAAATCGGCTACGCCGACGATATGAAGGCTTACAAGGCATCTCCCGAGGAGTACCGCGGCAGTATTGCCGACGTAAGTATGTTTTTGCGCGTAGCGGTTACGGGAAAAATGAACGCTCCCGACCTTTATACCGTTATGCAGATACTCGGCAAAGAAGAAACCACTCGCCGCATCCAAAATATGATTGCTACCCTTTGATAAGAGAAAGGTTTTAAATACTATGGCAGAACTTGAAAGAAACTTTATTCTTGATATTATCGACAGTGACCTCGAGGCAAATCCCGAGCTCAAGATCCACACCCGTTTTCCGCCCGAGCCCAACGGATATCTCCACATTGGCTCGGTAAAGGCAATTTGCATCAATACCGACGTATCCAACAAATACAACGGTCTGTTTAATCTCCGTTACGACGACACCAACCCCGCAAAGGAGTCGGACGAGTTTGTTCGCTCCATTCGCGAGGACCTTGAATGGCTGGGCGCTACTCCCACGGGTGGCGTGTTCTACGGCTCCGACTATTTTGGCAAGTGTTATGAATTTGCCGTTCAGCTCATCAAACAGGGCGACGCTTACGTTTGCGACCTGACTAAGGATGAAATCGCCGATTATAAGGGCACCGACCGCTCGCAGGCTTCCAAGGAGTCTCCCTACCGCAACAGAACGGTTGAAGAGAACCTTGAGCTGTTTGAGCGTATGAAGAACGGTGAGTTCCCCGACGGTGCGCGTACCCTGCGTGCAAAGATTGACCCTTCGTCGGACAACCCCTATCTGCGTGACCCCGTTATCTACCGCATCAAGCACATCCATCATCACCGCCAAGGTGACGAATGGTGCGTTTACCCGATGTATGACTTTGCTCACCCCATTCAGGATGCACTTGAAGGCATTACACACTCTTTGTGCTCCAGCGAATTCCGTAACCACCGTCCTCTTTATGACTGGGTTGTAGAAAAGATTGGCTTCACTCAAAAGCCTCACCAATGGGAATTTGGTCGTATGAACATCACCTACACCGTTATGTCCAAGCGTTATCTGCGTCAGCTCGTAGAGGAAGGCTACGTTGACGGTTGGGATGACCCCCGTCTGCCCACTCTGTGCGGTCTGCGCCGCCGCGGCTACACCCCCGCAGCTCTCTTTACCTTTGTTCGCGAAGCAGGCGTTACCAACACTGACCACACCGTTGACGTTCGTCAGCTCGAGGCTTGCGTACGCAACGACTTGAATGAAAACTCTTTGCGCCGCGTAGGTATTGCCAATCCCATTCGTGTTATCATTGATAACTATCCCGAAGATAAGGAAGAGATGATTGCTCTTCCCAACCATCCTCAAAAGCCCGAGCTCGGCACACGTGACGTTCCTATGACGCGCGAGGTCTTCATTGATGCCGATGACTTTGCAGAGGTTCCGCCTCCCAAGTTCTTCCGCCTCAAGCCCGAGGGCGAGGTTCGCTTGATGGGTGGCTATATCATCAAATACGCAGGTATCGAAAAGAACGAGGACGGCTCTATTAAGTGCATCCACGCAACCGCCGACCTTGAAACCGGAAACGGTATGCCCGCTGACGGACGCAAGATTAAGGGCACCGTTCATTGGCTCTCTGCCAAGTATGCCATTCCCGCAACCTTTATGCTCTATGATCGTCTCTTCAACATTGAGAACACCGCAGACGTTCCCGAAGGCAAGACCTATCTCGATTTCCTCAATCCCGATTCTCTTACCAAGCTTGCGGGTGCTGTCGTTGAGCCTTCCCTTGCCGATGCAAAACCCGGCGAAGGCTTCCAATTTGTTCGCACCGGTTACTTCTGCAAGGATACCAAGAACCCGAACACCTTTAACCGCGTAGTTGGTTTGAAGGATAGCTTCCCGAAAAACTAAAAAAAATAAAAGCTCGCCCCCGGGCGAGCTTTTACAAAAAAGGAATTGCATTTTATGCTTACAAATGAAATTTTCAGTACATATCAAGCAATATTGATTGAGGAATTGCAACCTGCCATGGGATGCACCGAACCGATTGCGATTGCTTATGCTTCTGCCTTGATGCGTGACGCTTTAGGTGAAATACCCGAAGCAATCGAAATTTCCTTGAGCGGCAACATCATCAAAAACGTAAAAAGTGTTATTGTTCCCGCAACGGGCGGTATGCACGGCATTGAAGCGGCCGTTGCGGCAGGTATTGTTTCGGGTAGATTTGATAAAAAGCTTGAACTGTTATCAGTGCTTGGCGAGGATGAACGTATCTCTCTGCGCTCCTATCTCAAAAGAACGCCCATTAAAGTATCGGAACTGAAATCCACTTGCACGTTCGACCTCTTAATTACGGGTCGCAGTGCTGAAAACACGGCGCGCGTGCAAATTTCGGGATACCACACCAATCTCGTTTTGGCAGAACGCAACGGTGAAAGTGTGATTGAGCGTTACGTTCAAAAAGAAGCACTTGCCGCAAGCACCAAAAATGCGACCAACCGTTCCCTTTTGACGGTTGAAAACATCATTGAATTTGCAGACACCACGCCGCTTGACGAGTTGCGTCCCCATCTTTTGCGCCAAATGAAAATGAATATGGCGATTGCCGAGGAAGGTCTGCACAATCCTTACGGTGCTTCTATCGGTCAGCTGATTTTGGGTGACGGAAACGTCAGTATCAAGGACAAAGCTCGCGCCTATGCCGCTGCAGGCTCGGATGCTCGTATGAGCGGATGCGAGTTCCCCGTTTGCATTCTTTCGGAGAGTGGAAACCAAGGTATTACCGCATCTGTTCCCGTTATCGTTTATGCGCAAGAAACCGGCAAAAGTGAGGAAGAACTTTTACGTGCGTTGATTGTTGCGGATTTGATTACCGTACACCAAAAAACAGGCATTGGTTGCCTTTCCGCCTACTGTGGCGCTATTAGCGCGGGTGTCGGCTCGGGTGCAGGTATCTGCTACCTCGAGGGCGGAAAATTCCACGAAATTGCCCACACCCTCGTCAATGCGGTGGCCATTCTTTCGGGCACCATTTGCGATGGCGCAAAGCCCTCCTGTGCTGCAAAAATCGCAATGGCGGTAGAGGCCGGCTTTATGGGCTGGGAAATGGCAAAATCCGGACGCGAATTCTTTGGCGGTGACGGAATCGTCACAAAAGGCGTTGAAAATACCATTCGCAACGTCGGTCAGCTCGCGCGCGACGGTATGCTGGAAACCGACCGTGAAATTATTAAAATTATGCTTGGCAAAAAATAAATTTTTGCGCATATATTCAGGAGATAAATTATGAGAGAATTTTTTGGCCTAGCAAAATTTGAAAGCGGTAGTTATCACTATATACGAGAAGCCGAGGGCGCTTGGTCTTGGCAGCATATTCTCACCGTTTCGATATTTATGGTGCTCATGGTAACCTTGGCTATTGTTTTCGGCAAAAAATATCAACATTCTGCACTTGATGAAAAAAACAAGGTTTTGATTACTTGCGCCATTTTAATCAACAGCTTTGAAATTGTAAAAATTGTTATACTTTGTATTCGTTCACAGAACGCAATGCATTGGCTATATGTTCTTCCCCTCTTTCTTTGCAGTATTCAACTCATCGCCATTCCTATGGCTGCCTTTTGCAAGGGCAGACTTCGTGAGGCGTGCTTAGATTTTGTTTTCATCTTCGGCGTTTTGGGAGCAGTGTTCGGGACTGTCGGTGCCGCGCAAAACTACGGTGCTTACCCTACCCTCTCGATGGACAATGTGTTTTCGGGGATTACACATTCTATCTCCGGCTTTGCCTCACTCTATATAGGTATTTCCGGTATGACCAGTATGAAAAAAAAGAACGCCGGCATTACCATAGGAATTCTTCTCGGCTTTTCCATAGCGGCGTACATAGCCAACCTTTTGTTAGATTACAACTATATGTTTTTGATGAACCACGATGGAACACCTTACAGCCTTGTCTATAATCTTGTAAAAGGCCATCCCGTTTTCTATCCACTCCTGGTCGTTCTACTGTTCGTTGTATATATTTTTGCTTTTTATGCCATCTATTTTCGTCTTCAAAAAAAGAAGGAATCCGTAGAAGAACAGATGCCTGAAAAAGAATATGCAGAGTTAAAACACTAAACAAAAAAGGAACAGCACCACGGTGCTGTTCCTTTTTTATTCCAAAACTTCTTCCTTATTTTTGTCCGCTCCTCGGAGAAAAACATCTTTTATTTTGCTGATTTTATTGATGCCGATCAGTTCGGCAAACATTCTCTGTATGGTTTCGTGAACCTTTGGGTCAAGATTTTTGGTATGAGAGAACCATTTTTTGCGCGCCGCTACAAGGTCGGTGAGTGTTTGTGCCCCATCGACCGAGAAGAGCTGATAAACCGCCTCGGCAAATTCTTCTCTTTGCTCGGGCGTCATATCGCGTATCCATTGATTGACCGTGCGGTCAATCTTGCGACTGTCGGGCGTTACATCTTCCAGGTGAATAAAGGAATTTCCCAAAACCTCCCACGAAAGTCCGTTATGCTGTAAAAGCCCCGATTTTTGACGGCTTTTAACAACCGTAAAGTTTTCGTCGTGCTCAAGAAGCATTCCCACAACCGAGGATTGCGGCACGAGATTGCAAATACGGGGACGCATTTCCATGTAGTCGGGGTCGTCGAGAATGTTTTTGCCAAAGCCGGGGCCATCGTTACTGTAAACCGCGGTGATACGCTCGCGAATAGCGGCATCGCTATGCACTGCGGCATAAACGGCAAGATTGCCCCCCTTGCTATGCCCTGTGAGAATAAGCTTTCCCGTATGCTCTTCGGCAACGGCCTTCAAATACTCCACCGCCTTAAGCTGTGCCGGTACAACCGGCAAAAAGCACATATTCATATCTTCTTTCCAACCAACCAAGGTATCGTCAGTACCGCGATAAGTTACAACGGCGGTTCCATCGTTTAAAAGAAAGGTAACGGCTGAAAATTGCAGTTCGGTTTCGGGGTCTATTACATTGACATAGTTGCACATTTTAAGAGTTCCAAAACGCTTTGTGGAACGCAGTGCCCGCATCATTTTGATAATATCTTTGGGAATGAGAACCCCTATTTTTGCCTTTTTGAGATCAGGATAACGTTCCAAATACTCTTTGGACGCCGCCCAAACGGAGGGAAACTCCACATTTCTGTCCGGAGCGGGTACAATATCCTTCATATCCACATAGGAAAGCATAGAGAGAATTAGACTGTCAACCTCGCAAAAAGGAGCAGCCCGAAACGTCAAATCTCCGCGCCAATTCAAATAATCGTATACGGTTCCCATAGGGTTGCTCCTTTCTGTTCAATTTTATCCGTGATAAAGCTTTTTGGTTTCGTAAGTGGGGTCGCAGGTCAGGTTGACACCCAACTTTTTGAGGGTGTGTTCATCGCTTGCCGAAAGAATAACTGTGGAATGCATTTCACAGTGGCGCAGTTTGGAAAGCTGTGCGGTCGCTTTTGCGGCTACGGGGTCGTGAACCGCGCAGATGGAAAGCGCGATGAGAAGCTCATCGGGGTGCAATCTCGGGTTTTTGCTCCCCAAAAGACCTACCTTGAGATTGGTGATAGGCTCGAGGATTTCGGGAGAGATAAGGTCGATACCGTCATCGATATCGGCAAGTGTTTTGAGTGCATTCAGGATTGCCGCCGAAGCTGCTCCCAACAGACGCGAGGTCTTGCCCGTAACGATGGTTCCGTCGGGTAGTTCAATAGCGGTTGCGGGCTTGCCCGTTGCCTCTGCCTTGGCTTTTGCCGCCACCGAAACCTCTCGCGCATCGGGGTCGATTGCTGCCGTTTGCATCAAAAGCTTGAGCTTGTCAATTTCATTTCTGGGGCCGTTATCCTTACGTTGACGTGTCAGAGCCGCATAATAACGGCGAATAATCTCCTTTTTGGCGGCATCGCAAACAGCATCGTTGTCCACAATACAGTTGCCTGCCATATTAACGCCCATATCGGTGGGAGATTTATAGGGTGACTCTCCGCTGATGCGGCGGAACATTGCATCCACCACGGGGAAAATCTCTACGTCGCGGTTATAGTTGACGGTGGTCTGCCCATAGGCTTCCAGGTGGAAGGGGTCAATCATATTCATATCGTTGAGATCTGCGGTAGCAGCCTCGTAAGCCATATTGACGGGGTGCTTGAGCGGCAGATTCCAAATAGGAAATGTCTCAAATTTAGCATATCCCGAGCGAATACCGCATTTGCTATCGTGATAAAGCTGGCTCATACAAACCGCCATTTTACCGCTTCCCGGTCCGGGTGCGGTTACAACCACAAGCGAGCGAGAGGTCTCGATATAATCGTTTTTGCCGTATCCTTCGTCGCTTACGATACGGTCGATATCGGAAGGATAACCTTCAATTTCGTAGTGACGGTAAACACGCACGCCAAGAGATTCCAAACGGCTTTGGAATTTGAGAGCCGCAGGTTGGTCGCCCCAACGGGTGAGCACAACGCTCCCTACCATCAAGCCAAGCGCGCGAAATGCGTCAATCAAGCGCAAAACGTCAAGGTCATAAGTAATGCCAAGGTCGCCGCGCACCTTGTTCTTTTCAATATCCGATGCACTGATGACAATAACAATCTCTGCTTCATCCTTGAGCTGTGTCAGCATACGCACCTTACTGTCGGGGGCAAAGCCCGGAAGAACGCGCGCGGCGTGGAAATCGTCGAAAAGCTTACCGCCAAACTCCAAATAAAGCTTGCCGCCAAACTGGTCGATGCGACGGCGGATATGTGCCGATTGCAGCTCTATATATTTTTCATTATCAAAGCCAATCTTATACATTTTTACGCGCTCCTTTTTTCTTGGGGAATTGCAGACGGTACTGACCGTCCCCTAAAACTGTCAATTCTGTGCTGTAAAAAGCGGCGGTTGCGTTGATAAGATGATAAATATCATTGGCACCTGCGGTTTCATATGCCGAATGCATAGCAAGCTGTGCCATTCCAATATCAACGCTGAGCATAGGCGTGAGTGTGGTTGCAATGCTGCCAAGTGTGGAACCGCCGGGCATATCACTGCGATTTGCGTATTGCTGGGTAGGAACGCCTGCGTGCGCGCAAACCTCACCGAAGATAGATGCCGAAATGCCATCGGTTGTATACTTTTGAGCGGCATTGTTCTTAATAACCACTCCCCCATTCATATGCGGTACGTTTTTCGCATCGCTCAATTCGGGATGGTTGGGATGTTTTGCGTGTGCGTTGTCGGCAGAAACCAGCATAGACGATGCCAACGCGCGACGGCGGTCAATACCGCAGCTCTCGCAAATACGGTCAATGACATCGGATAGGAATACCGAACCCGCACCTTGCTTGGTGGCACTTCCCGTTTCCTCGTTGTCGGCGGCGTAGAAAAGATTGATTGCATCTTTATTCTCACCGCTCACAAGGCCGTGGAGCGTACCAAATACACACATCAAATTATCGATGCGCGGTGCCGAGAAGAATTCGTTATCCATTCCCACACGCGTAGCCGCGGTGCGGTTGTAAACGTAAAGATCATAACCGAGAATTTCTTCCTTTTTGCATCCTGCCTCGGCGGCAAGGAATCCAACAAAATCGGTTTTGGCATCTTGCGAAAGCAAGGGTAACAGGTCAACGGAGGGATTGTATGCATATCCCGTGTTGACGTTGCGTTGCATATGAATGGCAACGCTCGGAATAACGAGCAAATCGCGTGCAAAATCGATGAGGCGTGCCTCAATCTTATCCCCAACCGAGATGATTACGCGGCCTGCAAGCGAGAGCGGACGGTCGAGCCACGTAGAAAAGATGGTACCACCGTAAGGCTCAACGTTGAGTCGCGCATATTGCTCGAATGCGGGAGAGAGCGCCTCGCTCTTCACCTTGAACATAGGAGAGTCGGTGTGGCTTGCCGCAACCAAAAAATTGCGGGGCTTATTTTTGGGGATGCGGAACGCAATGACAGACGATTGGTTGCGCGTAATATAGTAGCCCTTACCTGCTTCAAGCTTCCATTCGTCGGTTTCGCAAAGACGAACAAAGCCTTGTGCCTCTAAAATTTCGGCGCAGGATGCGACGGCGTGGAAAGCCGTGGGGCTTTTTTCGATAAAATTCATAAGCGCGTTGATAGCTGTTGACATAACGTCCCTCCTCTTGCATCGACAAAAAAGAATATAGATGGTATTATTATAACACAATTATTTTTTTAATGCAATACAAAATGCAAAAAAATCCAATCTCATAGATTGGATTTTTTATGTCTTTTTATTTCCCTAAAAGCTTCTCGAGAACCGGTGTTATTTGTTCGGTAACAACGGTGTATCCTTCGTTTGTAAAATGTCCGCCATCGACGGTATATCCCTCATAGACCTCTCTAATAGAAACATCATAGAGTGGGGTGTAAAGATCCACAAACGCATATCCATACCGCTCGGCAAGCAGTTTGATGGTTACGTTATTATATGCCGCAAGTTGGTTTTTACGTCCCCAATGCTCTCCCCCCATTGCGGTGAGAGATAGAAGCACGATTTCGCTCTCGGGTAGATTTTGTTTGAGGCTTTGCAAAATGGACTCATAATTTTCAAACATCGAATCCATATTGTTGGCACCGATGAGCATAACAACAACCTTGGGTTTGAGATCGTAGAGTGAAACTTGCAGACGTTCTTCCAAACCAAAAGTGGTATCACCACCGATACCGCGGTTGGCCGTAACGTATTGCGGATAGTATTTGGAAAGGTCATAGCCGTCGGTCAAGCTGTCACCGATGAAAGCAACATCAACCTCGTAATCGTCGTATTCGGCATTCTCACGTTCGTATTGCGCAATCTTTGTCTCTCGATAGGCGCGAACCATTTCCTGTATCTTTTCTTCTTCCCTTTTTTGGGGCAAAACAATGGCAAAGTAAACAATCGCCAGCGTAATTAGGGCAAGCGCCAAGGCGCAAAGCGGAATGAGATATCGTTTTTTGATGGGAAGCTTCATTTCATATTCCTCACCTTTCCCTTGAATCTATCAAGCTGTGGTATCCTGCTTTTGAGCTTGCTCTGCCTCGTAACGCTTCATTGCCTTCCAAAAGCCGGAATAGGATCGGTATCCGACGTATTTTGCTATTTGTTCAAGCGATACGTTTTCGGCCTGCATCAGTTGGTTTGCAATACGCATACGCACGGCAACAAGCTCCTCGCGAAAGCTTCTTCCCGTATATTGCAAAACAAGTCTTTCGGCGTGGCGTTCGGAAATATGCAGCTGCTCGGCAAGGTCCAAAAGATAAACGTCCTTATCATAATTGAGAATAAAAAATTCGCTGATGAGGAAGTTATAATCCTTGATTTCGGTTACGGTGTGGTGCTCCTTGCGGTAATAGCTGCAAAACAGTGGAATATAGAGTGCGACCGTACTGTAATTCCCCGTCAACTGACATTGCTCAATCGCCTCAAAAAAGGCTTTTACAATGCCGTTCTCTATGGGATAGGTGCGGAGTTCTTCGGCTTTGCAATCGGTTTGAAAAGCCGTATGTAAAAGAGTCTCATCCTGATAGGTACAGCAATGCATCATCGGTGCGGGAATCGTAAGGATAGCAGGGCCGTTGACGGTAAGCAGTTGGTTATCGATGAGAAAATCCGCGCGTCCCTCGCCAAGAACGTGCACCTCGGCATAGTTATGCTTATGCAGAGAGGTATCGGTTTTGGGAGAGGCATAAAAGCCATCCTGCAGGAAGGCTTTATAGTCGCGCTCAATCATTTTAAAAGATAATTCGTAGTGCATAATGCTTTCCAAATAAGACATTCAAATTTCATTCTTGTCGGGTGGGCTTATTGCAATCCAACACAAAATGATGTATAATTATTGTAGCATATCAACAATGTATTGTCAAGGAGTTTTATATGAAAATCGTGCGCATTGGCGAGAAAAAAATCATTATGAGTGCACCTGAAGCACGCAACAACTACTTTGCGTGGCCAAGTGCCAAACGGTTGCAGGACGGCAGAATTGCGGTGGGTGCTTCAGGTTACCGACTGCGCCATATATGTCCGTTTGGTAAAGCCGTTATGATGACGAGCGAGGACGATGGCGAGAGCTATTCTCTGCCCTCTCCCGTAATTGACACCTGCCTCGATGACCGCGATTGCGGTATTGCAACCTTTGGAGAGAGTGGCGTGATGGTAACCTCGTTTAACAATACGGTCAACTTTCAACGCAAGCACGCACTTCCCGAGGAAATGGCGCATCTTGACAGCATCTCCCCCGAAGAGGAAGCCCGCGACCTTGGTGCAACCTTCCGCTTAAGTCACGATGGCGGCAAGACCTTTGGACCGCTCTATAAAAGTCCCGTCACCTCTCCTCACGGCCCGATTGAACTCAAGGACGGTTCCCTTATGTGGCTTGGCCGCACGTTCAGCTGTGAGAACGGCAGAATGGAGACCGATGCCGTAAAAGCATACCGCGTAAACACTGCCGACGGCAGTATGGAATACCTTGGCGAAATCGAAAACATTGTGGTGGACGGCAACAAGGCACTCTCTTGCGAGCCCTATGCTTTCGAACTTGACGACGGCACGATATTGGCACATGTCCGCGTGCAATACTACCCCATCAAGCTTTTTACGCTTTATCAATCCAAGTCGACTGACGGCGGCAGAACCTGGACAAAGCCGAAGCGCATCTTGCCAATGTCGGGCGGTGCTCCCGCGCATTTGTTAAAGCACTCCTCGGGGCTGCTCATTTGCACCTATGGCTTTCGCGGAGACCCGATGGGAAGTGCTCCCTTTGGCATTCGCGTAATGTTCAGTCGCGATAACGGAGAAACTTGGAGTACCAGTGAAGATATTTACGAAAACGATTTCAGCTTAGACCTCGGGTATCCTTCAACCGTGGAGTTGAAGGACGGAAGCCTTTTGACCGTTTTTTATGCCCACCTCGAGCCCGATGACCCCGCCGTAATCTTACAGCAGAAATGGAGAATTGAAAATGATGAAATTTAGTGGCGTTATGCCTGCTCTCGTATCCCCCTTGGATGCAAACGAAAATATTAACGTTCCCGTTCTCAACCAACTTTTGAACGACCTTTTGGCAAAGGGTGCCGACGGATTCTATCTGTGCGGTGCTACGGGTGAAGGCATTGCAATTTCACCTGAACAGCGTATGGTTCTTGCCGAAGAGGCTATCAAGACCGTTGGCGGTCGCAAGCCCTGCATCGTTCAGGTGGCATCGGGTAATTTTGAGGATGCCATCCGCTTGGCAAAGCACGCCGAAAAGGTAGGTGCCGCCGCTATTTCGGCAACGCCTCCCCTCTTCTTCTCCTATGATAAGGACGACGTTTACAACTACTACAAAAAGCTTGCCGATGCGGTATCGATACCCATGATGATTTACTACAATCCCGCCGCAGGCTTCCACATCAACGCCGACATTGCCGCAAAAATGTTTGAAATTGACAACGTAACCGCCATTAAATGGACAAGCTCGGATTATTATCAAATGATGCGACTCAAAGACATCACCAACGGTGAGATGAACATTATCAACGGCCCCGACGAAATGCTTTTGATGGGACTTTCGGCAGGTGCTGACGGCGGCATCGGCACGACCTACAACTTTATGTTCGATATCATTCGCGGCATTTACGATAACTTTGTAAAGGGCGACCTTGCCACGGCAAGAGAGTATCAAACACGTGCCATTCGCATCATTTCGGTACTCCTCTCTTACAAAATCATTCCCGCGGCAAAGGCTGTACTTGAGGCACAGGGCTACGCCGTTGGCAATGCAACCTTCCCGATGAAGCGCTATTCCGACGCAGAAAAAGCGACGATTGTTGCACAGATGAAGGAAGCAGGCTTAAAAATTTAATGCAAATGACAAAAAAACGGAGCAACCGCGTTGCTCCGTTTTTCGTTGTTACAGTAAAATACAAATAAGTCCGTTACTACCTTCATTTATGATTCGCTCTAGCGTTTCAGAAAGCTTTTTGCGCGATTCCTCTGGCATATGCTCGAGCTTGTTATGCAGTCCCTCGTTGATAAGCTCATAGAGCGACTTGCCAAACATATTCGAGCCCCAAATGCTCTTGGGGTCTTCTTCAAATTCTTTGAGAAGATACCGTACCATATCCTCGGATTGCTGCTCCGTTCCCACCATGGGGTTGATTTCGGCGGCAATATTGGCACGAATCATATGAACCGACTGTGCCGCGGCGCGTAGTTTGACACCGTATCCGCCCGCCTGCTTGACAATTTGCGGCTCCTCGAGGTGCAAATCCTCAACGTCGGGCATAACAATACCGTAACCGCGTTCATTGACCTCTTCAAGTGCTTCGGCAACCTTATCGTACTTCTCTTTCATTGCCGAAAGGTCGCGCAAGAGTGAAATGAGCTCTTCCTCGCTTTCAACCGAGAACCCTGTCAGCTCACTAATAATGTCATAGTAAAGACCATCCCTCATGGTAAGAGAAACGGTTGCTTTGCCCGTTCCAAGGTCTAAAAGTTCAATGTTTGCACGTTCAACGTACTCGTTCTCTGCCATATTTTCAAATGCAGATTTTACATCTCCTGCTTTTTTGATTTTTTCGGCACAGTGGCAAACGGACGTGCGAACTGCCGCACGGATGCGATGGTATTCATCAAGAGCGCGCATCCATTCGGGACATTTGACGCTGATTTCGGTTACGGGAAATTCCTCGAGAACAAGCCCCAAAATGTGCCGAATATCTTCAGCATCAAGGTCAAGACAACTGACAAGTGCCACGGGAACACCGTATTTGTCTTCCAATTCGTAAGCGAGCGTACGTGCGGCTTCCCCTTCGGGATGAGCCGAATTGAGAATGATGGCAAAGGGCTTGCCCAATGCTTTGAGTTCTCCGACAATGCGCTCCTCCGCCTCAACGTAGGCATCGCGTTTAATGTCGCCGATGCTGCCGTCGGTGGTGATGAGCATACCGATGGTGGAGTGCTCGGTGATGACCTTGTGTGTGCCCATTTCTGCCGCCTCGGAGAACGGCATAGGCTCCTCGCGCCAAGGTGTGCGAACCATACGCGGTTGACCGTTTTCGATGGTTCCCATTGCATCGGGAATAAGATACCCTACGCAATCAATCATGCGCACACGCATTTGTGCGTTATTATCAAGCACCACGGGCACGGCCTCTTCGGGGATGAACTTTGGCTCGGTCGTCATTACCGTCTTTCCCGCCGCCGACTGCGGAAGCTCGTCACGTGCACGGTCGCGGGAGTAGCCCTCCCCAATGTTGGGAAGCACAACGGCTTCCATAAAACGTTTGATGAATGTGGATTTTCCGCTTCTGACAGGACCTACAACGCCGACGTAAATATCTCCGCCCGTCCGCTCGGCAATATCCGTATAAATCGAATGCTCAGGCATTTCAAAACCTCCCATATATCGCGTTGGTACACTATATGGGGGACTTGCCAACTTTAGAACAAAAATTGAAAATACGGTGAAATTTGGCTAAAGACGACCTATCGTCGCCGTACAAAAGTACGGCAAAGAGGTCGAACGCGACTAAAAAGCCACATAAAGACGAAGAAATCCGCCGAAAATTCGGCGGATTTCAACCTTTTATAAAGACGTGCTTTAAATTTTAGCATTTTTTGGAATGTTTTATTCGAGTGGCTTTTGTTCTGCACTAAATGCATCAGCCCCTTTTTGTTTTACTGTTCGATTTCAAAGCGGTCGGCAAGTCCCGCTGTCGCGGTAACGTTGCCGTTTTGGTCGATGAAAATTGCTTCAAAATCGTAGATTTTGCTCTCGTAAAAGGTGCGGGCATTTTCCTCCCCCATTACAAAAAGTGCCGTAGAGAGAGCATCCGCAAGTGCGCCGTCAGAACAAATGACCGCTACCGAACAAAGTCCGCTTGCGGCGGGATATCCCGTTTGGGGGTCGATGATGTGATGATATTTTTCATTTCCAATGGTATAATAGCGCTCATAATCACCCGAAACCGAAAGAATTTGTCCTGCTTGCAGGTTCAAAACACCTGCGTAACCACTTTCTTTTTTGGGGTTTTTGAGGGCGATGCGATAGGGTCTTCCATCGGGCTTTGTACCAAACACCGCAACGTTACTACCAAAGCTGACAAGTCCGCCGCGAATGTTGCAGGTCTCAAGATGAGCAATCAAAGTCGAGATTGCCGCCCCTTTGCCGATGCCGCCAAGGTCGATTTGTACGTCTTTTTTGGATTTTGCCAACGTGTTGCCCGAAAGCGCAATATTTTGCGTGCCGACAAGTGCGAGAAGAGATTGCATTTCGTCACTCGTGGGAAGAGTTCCCTTTTCTTCGCTTGTTTGCCATAAGTTGACAATGGGTGCTACGGTAATATCGAATGCTCCGCCCGTTTTTTGCGATACATCTATCGCTTGCGCGATAAGCGTCGCAGTACGCGAATCGAGTTCGAGAGCATTTTCGGTGCTATTGAAACGACCAATGTCACTTTCAGCAACAGTACGCGACCAAAGAGCATCATACTCGGAAAGAATTTGTCTGCACTCACCAAATATCCGCTCGGCACTCTTTTTGTCGGTGTAGAGGGTGACAGTGATGGGGGTATTCATAAAAAAGAAGTTTTTTTCTTGTCTCTCTTCCCTTTGGCAAGCCGCAAAAGGCATTATGAAAACAGTACAAAGAATGATACAAAGGGCGCGTAGAATCGTCTTTTTCATCCGTTTGCCCTCCTCTTCATCGTTTTTTGCAAGCGCGGGAGCAGCAGATTGAGCAAAATGCCGACAATACCGCCATAGATGACCGATGCGATGAGGAGCGCGGGCAAATAGGTGGTAATGAGGACGGCATCAAAAAGCGTGACTGCCGCTATGACCTGCCCCGTATTGTGTGCGGCGGCGCAAAGGATAGAAACGCCGACAAGGCTGCAATTTTTGCAAAGGTATTTGGCGAGCATTAGGACAGCAAAGGAGATGAGTCCCCCCATAACCGAAAAATACAAGGACGTGGGAGAGCCGAACAAAAGCCCCATTAAAAGAATGCGAACAGAAAGAACGGCAAGTGCATCAAGGGGTGTAAAAAGGCAGAAAACTGCCACAACTGCCACGTTGGCAAGACCGAGACGAAATCCCGGGAGTGGAACGAGAAGATTGAGCGGCAAAACCGCCTCAAGATAAGAAAGCATCATTGCCAGCACGCAAAGCATAGCATCGATAGAGAGTCGACGCACGAGGTTAGCCTGCGACGAAGTCGACATCGCCGTCACCTCCCTTCACCACAAGGCTGACACCTGCTGGGGCGCAGATGATGGTCTCGCCCGTTTTGGAAATGGGCGCGCTTGACTCACAAACGCGGTCGGCACAATCACTTTTGCTAACGTATGCCTTCCCATTCGAAATTTCAATGCAAAGGTGTACACCACGCGATTCGATATGGATTGCGGTATCCTTGGAGAGCGAATATTCCATTGTTTCATCGGGTGTGACGATGACCACGGTCTTGCCTGCATCCTTTTTTTGCCACGGATGCCACAAAAGCAGGACTGCTACCAAAAGAACGGCAACTGCCGCTATGGCGTCGCCAAAGCTTAATTTTGTGCGGAACATTGGTGCTCTCCTTTCTTCAGTCTATTTGTTTTTTGAAAAAAGTAAATTACTTGCTCGATTTATCGCTTTTATCTTTGTTCTTGTACCATATATAACCGTTCGTGCAAGCCAAGGATAGCGCACAAGGGACAACCGCATATCCGGCATTTACTTCTCCGCCTGAAGCGAGCACGTAAATGGCACCGGCAAATGTTAAAACGGTAAAAATCGCGGAAAGAACGAGTAAAATCTTTTTCATAATAATCCCCCAAAATCAAAAAATCTGCTATTGATTATCTTCGCTGTCAACTTCCGTTGTGTTTTGATTTTCTTCGCTATCGGTATCCATTGTATCTTGATTCTTTTTGCGGTTTTGGGCGTCAAGAAGAGATCCCAAGCATACTCCAAAACCCACTCCAAGGCACATTCCAAGGGCAAGATTCCCTGTGGCTACACCGAGCGCCGTGCCTATTGATACGCCAAGGCACATTCCAATAGGGAGATAGGCAATTTGGTTCTCGGGCGTTTTTTTGTCTTTCATCGTTGTACGCTCCTTATACTTCAATTTCTTGGCTTTATTATAGCATAATTCTCACCCAAAGTCAACCCGCTCACCATTTTTTTCATTGTCGCATAGAATGATATGGAACAAACCATAACAGGAGGGACTTATGAACCGAGAAATACCAATGGAGAGCGAGGGTTACCTCGTTGTGCACGTAACGACCGCTCGCGGTGCTATCCCTTTAGAGGGTGCGGCTGTGAGCATTCGCCCCAATGAGGATGCCGGCACCACACCGCGCGCCGATATTTTGTATGCAACCACCACAAACCGCGACGGCAACACCGAGCGCATCACGCTCTCCGCTCCACCGCGCGAAAATTCGATGTCACCGAGTGAGGTGCCGCCTTTTTCTACTTATCACCTTGAGGTGCGCCGCGAGGGGTACGGGATGCAGAGTTTTGTCGCGCTCCCTATTTTTGCAGGGATTACGGCGATTCAGCCCGTAGACCTCATACCGCTCCCCGAGGATGGAACGTCCAATCTTCTCCGCCCCGGCGACGAGCGCTTTTTTGAAAACTCCCCCGCAGACCTCTAACGCAAAAGAAAGGAGACACTTATGCCGGAACTGCCTTTTATTCCCGAAACCATTACCGTTCATCTCGGACCTCCCGACTCCAATGCCGAGAACGTGACACTTCCCTTTCTCGATTACATCGCCAACGTGGCATCGAGCGAAATTTACCCCACTTGGCCCGAAAATGCCATTCGCGCAAACATCTACGCGCAGGTATCCTTTGCTCTTAACCGCGTTTACACCGAATACTACCGCACGCGCGGCTACGATTTTGACATTACAAACTACACGGGAACCGACCAATCCTTTGTCAATGGTCGCGTGGTGTTTGAAAACGTGCGAGAGCTTGTAGGTGAGCTGTTTAACGACTACATCCGCCGCGAGGGGAGTGTCGCTCCCCTCTTTGCCGCCTACTGCAACGGCACCACCGTAACCTGTGCAGGACTTTCGCAATGGGGCACTGTGGAGCTTGCCGAACAAGGCATGACACCCTTTGAAATCCTCACCTATTACTATGGCGACAACATCGAACTTGTCCGCAACGCACCCGTAATGGGTAGTACCGAAAGTGCACCGCTCTATCCCCTACAACTTGGCTCAACGGGTGACGATGTTCGCACAGCGCAGCTGCGCCTCAATCGCATTTCCACCAATTTCCCGTCCATTCCAAAGATTTTACAGGTTGACGGCATTTTCGCAGAGGATACCGAGGCGGCGGTACGGCGCTTTCAAGAGGTGTTTAACCTCACGCCCGACGGCATCATTGGCAAAAACACGTGGTACACCATTCAAAACATTTATATCGGTGTAAAGAGATTGAATGACTTAAATGCCGAAGGGATTTCCCTCTCTGACGTTACAAAACAGTACCCCGGCTCGTTGCAGGTGGGCAGTCGCGGTGACGGTGTGCGCAATTTGCAGTATTTCATTTCTTATATTTCGCAGTTTTACGATACGATTCCTGCCGTTCCAATCGATGGTGTATTCGGTGAAGGAACGCGCGCAGCTGTTCAGGATGTGCAACGCACGTTTGGACTCGAGCCTGATGGCGTTGTGGGTGAAGTGACTTGGTACGCCCTGACCAATGCCTATCTCGGTGCGATTGCAACCATTCCGCGCGATTATGTAGAAGGTGTTGCCGTTCCCTATGGTGGAATCCCCTTGCGCATCGGGTCGGATTCGGAATCGGTAAGATTGTTGCAGGAATATCTCAATTACATTGCGCGGTCTTATCCCGAAATTCCTACGGTTGAGGTAACGGGATATTTCGGCCCGCGCACGCAAGAAGCGGTGCTTGCCTTTCAGCGACGGTTTGACCTTGTGGCAAACGGAGTAGTAGCATCGACGACTTGGAACGAGATTATTTCTCTTTACGAGGCACTTTACCAAGGCAACCGCTTGCAGGACGGTCAATATCCCGGTTTTGACGTGGGCGCATAAGAAAGTGAGGTTCGGTTATGCCAAAATATGAAAATGAAGCACAAGCGATAGAAAATTTACAGCGCTATTTGCGGCAGCTTTCTTACCATTATGATATTACACCGCCACCGATTGACGGCGTTTTTGAGCGCGACACCGAGAGAGCCTTGCGGGAATTCCAAGCGATGCGCGGTCTCCCCGTAACGGGGCGCGCTGACCGCCGAACGTGGGAAGAGCTTTACGCGCTCTACCGCGCCTCGGTTGCCGAAAACGAACCGCCGCGGACGGTGGCAATTCTCCCCTTTGTAGCAGGGGAAATCTTCCTATCCGAAGGAGACACAGGTTTCACTATCAACGTTTTGCAGTATATGCTCCGCGAGCTTGGAGAGAGTCTGATTGAGCTTGAAGAAGTAGAGATCAGTGGCATATTTGATGCCAAAACGGCGCGCGCGGTGCGGTTATTCAGAGCGCAGAATGGACTCCCCGAAGGCGAGACGGTTGACCTTGTTACTTGGAACACCTTGGTCGATCGGTTTAATCGGTTGGGGGTTGAGAACATATAACAAAGGGACATCACTGATATATCCAAAACAATAAAATTGTATATAGATAGAAAAAGCACCGTGAGAGTGACACATAGACACTTTCGCGGTGCTTTTTACATATATATTATACCACAAATTCACGAAAAAGTCAAGTCTTGTATTTGCAAATTTTATATGCTATAATTTATAAAATTGCAAAAAGGAGCGTTGTTAATATGATTTTGAATGCATTAGACGAAGTTTTGTTTTGGGAAGATATAGAAACACTAAAACAATTCACTAAAGAAAACAGCCGTCAGTTCTATCCTCATGATTACGAGAATTATCAAAAAAATGCAAAAAAATTCTTTCGCACAATTATTCCAAGCAAGGCAGAATTTATCCACCGCTTAGAAACTTATGCCGACATTGGACAACCTATTTGGATTTCCGGAAGAAATAAACTCAGTGATGATATTGATGCTGAAGCAATGATGAAGGCAATTTCGGTAAGTTCAAAAGTCAGTAATGGAGAGGAAAAAGCTGTTCGAGCATCTAAATGGCGAGAGAACAATCCTTCGTTTTGGGATTTCTATGCCGATAACATCCTACATCTACAGAACAATCATA
The DNA here is from genome assembly GCA_045658925.1 of Eubacteriales bacterium. Classification (GTDB taxonomy): domain Bacteria; phylum Bacillota; class Clostridia; order Oscillospirales; family CAG-272; genus UMGS1865. The sequence continues at coordinate 20,187 of JAZOVV010000039.1, read as the reverse complement.
TTCTTGAGCTCACCGTAGGTGCGGGTGGTGGAACGAATGCCGTAATGAAGAAAATGTCAGATCAAGACTACTATATGGGGGTTGACATTGATTTCGTTTGTGCAAAAAATGCCGATGCCCTTGCTAAATATTATGATATAAACGGTTTGGGTATTGCGACATCTCTTTGGAAATTGCCTTTTGATGATTGTATGTTCACATCCGTCTGTTCCAATGCTGGATTGGAGGAATGCCGAGAAATTCCGACGATTATAAAAGAAGCATACAGAGTATTAAAACCCGGTGGTAAAATCATCTTACGTTGTTTGAACACTAATAAAATACAGTCCTACGCAAGATTTGATGAATATGGCTTTTCCGAGGAAGAAATGATATTTTGGTTGAAACAAATTAGAATGTTCGCATCTGCTGAAAGTGTAGAGGAATTACTCACTCATTGCGGATTCAAGTTTTTCAAAAAAATGTCGGACGAAAGATTAGGAAGTATACTCGTGTTTGAAAAATAAATTGTTAAACCTTGCATTCAAAAAGGAACACAAACTATTTGTTTGTGTTCCTTTTGTTGTTTATATACTTCCCTTCGCAAATCTTGTAGCAATATCACCTTGGTGCTCGTCGTATCCGCACAAGAGGACGTTTGTGTTTCCGTCGTCATCGTATTCTACGATTGAAACAGAGGCATTGGCGCAGAATTCTACGTTTTTCAGTTCCTCAGGAGGATAGCCCTCCCATTTTGCGCGCATGAGGCGGATGGGCGTAGCGTGTGTGAAAATTGCAAAGCATTCGCCGCGGTGTTTCTCAATCAAACGGTCAACCTCACGATAAATGCGCGCGCCGAGCTCCAATGTGCTCTCGCCACCCTCGGGGTGTGCACGTCCGCAATCGGTGCGCCAAGTGGTGTAGCTCTCGGCGTATTTTTCCATCAGCTCGTCATAGGAGCGACCTTCCCATTCTCCTGCATATATCTCGCGGAGCTCGCGGTCGGGAATGATGGGAAGCCCCTGCATCTTCCCCGTCGGCTCTGCCGTTTGCATCGAGCGCGCAAGGTCGCTGGAATAAATAGCTCTGATGGGATAGTTTTTCAAGAATTTTGCCGTGTTTTCAGCTTGTTTATGTCCAAGTTCGGTCAGGGGAGCATCGGTGTGCCCTGCAAACACGCGCTCCAAGTTCGCTGTGCTCTGCCCGTGGCGAACAAAAATAACGGTGGTCATTGTGTTGTTTCCCCCTTATTTTTCTTCTTTTTTTGCAACCAAAGAACCGTCAAACAAATGAGCGGAAAGACGGTTGCAAAGACGAATGCCGCGCGCAAATCTTGCCCAAAAGCATCGGCAACCACACCAGAGAGGTATGGCCCCAAGAGGCATCCGATATCCCCTGCAACCGCAAGAATGGCAAACATCGAAACACCGCCAAGCGGAATGTTCGCCGCCGCGTGGCTGAGCGTTCCGGGCCAAAAGACGCCTACGCTAAAGCCGCAGAGTGCGCAACCGAGGAGTGCGAGTATTGGGTGCGGCGCAAACGCTACCAAAAGGTAGGCAACTGCGCATCCCGCGCATCCCCACATCATCCATTTTGTCAGGTCAACGCGACCCGAAAACTTACCGTAGAGGACACGCGCGATGCCCATCATTACGGCGAACATACAAGGGCCGAGCAAATCTCCAAGCGTTTTGTCAATACCGAGGGCGGATTCCACAAAGGCTGATGCCCATTGGCTCATAATCATCTCGCACGCGCCCGCACAAAACATCATCAAAAAGAAAACGAGAAAAAGCGGTGTGCGAAAAAGTCGACCGACCGCGGACTTCTCCCCTTCGGGAGTTGGAAGACTATAAATAGGAACAAAACTGAACGAAACCGCGCCAATTAGGGGAATAATTGCCCAAATGATTGGGAGATAGTACCAAGAAGTAGAAATATCAAAGCAGAAGAAATAAATGCCCGAAAGGAGCACGACGCCTGCCTGCCCCCAACAGTAAAAGGAGTGCAAAAGGCACATATTCCCCGATTTTTCCTCTGTCGGGCAAGCTTCCATCAAGGGGCTGATAATGACCTCGGTAAATCCTCCGCCGATGCCGAGAGTTATTTCTGCCAAAAGCAATCCCCAAAGAGGCGGCATCAATTTTGGGAAAACGGCAAGACCGACAAGTCCGCCTGCGGCAAAAACATGAGCCAAAACTGCCAACACTCTCAAGTTGATGCGGTTGGCATAGTGTGACGCGAGTACGTCGACTATAATTTGCGTAGCAAAATTGACGGCGATGAGAAGCCCGACCTGCGTGACTGTTAGAAAGAACTCACGCTGAAACGTCAGGTACAAAAGTGGGGCTAAATTGATGCAAATGGCCTGCGTGATGTAGCCGTTATAGCAAGCCAAAATAGTAGATCGATAACTTAATTTCATAGTGCTTTCCTTATACAACGTTGCTATGCAGATTATAACACAAAATGCTCTTTTTGTAAAGTCCTCTCGTCTTTTTTCTTTTCTATTCGACACCAAACCTCTTTTTTCTTTGTTGAATTTTGTCGCACTTTGGATGTACGACATAAATGTCTATCTATTTTATGTACAAAAAGAGGGTATTATTTTAGCCATAAATTCTATGCTATATGCGTTTTCACGAAAATTTTGCCAATTTTTCGTCATTATTGATACTTTACAAACGGCACAAAATGTTGTATAATATATGATGCCGATGGGCAATCGCTTATCGGGTTCCCCCTTGTGCACACCGCAGAGCTTTTGTGAAAGTGTCAATCTCATGACACCCTCCTCACACGGCAACGGTGTGCCATTTTATTTTATCAATCAAACCAGGCTTTTTCGCTCCTTGTCTTTGGTGCTGTATATTCTTCAATCGAAAGGTCAAAAATAGTAGCACCAACCAATTTTTTGTGCGAAAGGAAGAATATGAATATGACAAAACCGCAAATTGTACGCGCATCTGCCCGTGAAATTTTGGATTCTCGCGGAAATCCCACCGTTGAGGCGACCGTTCTGCTCTGCGATGGCACTGTTGGTGTGGCGAGTGTTCCCTCGGGCGCTTCTACCGGAATTTATGAGGCTTGTGAATTGCGCGACGGAGACCGCAAGCGCTTTGCCGGAAAAGGTGTGAGCGAGGCTGTTGCGGGAGTGGGCAAAATTATCTCCCCTGCTCTTGCCGGCTCTTACGCATCCGACCAAGGTGAGGTTGACCGTCTGCTTTGCGAGCTCGACGGCACTGACAACAAAAGCCGTTTAGGCGCCAATGCTATTTTGGCAGTTTCTCTTGCCAATGCGCGCGCGGCGGCAAACTTTTATCACCTGCCTCTCTACCGTTATCTCGGCGGTGCAACGCAAACGCGTCTGCCCGTGCCAATGATGAATATTCTCAATGGCGGCGCGCACGCTTCCAATAACGTAGAAATTCAGGAATTTATGATCGCCCCCGTAGGGGCTCCCTCTTTTTCGGAAGGACTCCGAATGGGTTGCGAAATTTATCACACGCTTGGAAAGATCCTGCGCTCCCAAGGGTATGCCTCGACAGTTGGAGACGAAGGCGGCTTTGCACCCAATCTTTCGGATGACGAAGAGGCACTTGAACTCATCTGCCGTGCCATTGAGGAAAGCGGCTATGACACAAATCACGTCAAAATTGCACTTGACTGTGCCGCAAGCGAGTGGTACACCGAGGATGGCATTTATCGGATGCCAAAGCGTCAAAAGCAATATAATAAGGTAGAATTGATTGAATATTGGGAGAGACTTGCCCGCAAATACCCCATTTTCTCGATGGAAGACGGTCTCGACCAACGCGACTTTGACGGTTGGGTAACTCTCACCGAGCGTTTGGGCAATCAAATCCTTTTGGTTGGAGACGACCTGTTTGTAACCAATGAAAAGCGTCTTTGCGAAGGCATCCGCCGCGGTGCGGCGAACGCCATTCTCATCAAGCCCAATCAAATCGGTTCACTGAGTGAAACCTTGCAGGTCATCTCTGCCGCGAAAAATGCGGGATACGGATATATCCCCTCACACCGCAGCGGTGAAACCGAGGATACAACACTTGCCGACCTCTCGGTTGCAGTAGGCGCTCACTTGATTAAAACCGGTGCGCCCTGCCGCAGTGAGCGCGTAGCAAAATACAACCGCCTTTTGAGAATCGAATCCTCTCTCGGCACGTCCGCCCGTTACGGATTTGACGTCAAAAACCAAACGGCAAACAAAAAGAAACCCGCTGTTGTGGGATAATCGTTATTGAATAGAAAAACAGCCAAAAATTAAAGTTTTTGGCTGTTTTTTGTTATTTTTCTTGATTTTTTGCTTGTTTCTTTGCCTCGTTAATTTCAAACGGATTGGGAATGACACATTCATCATCCTCAATTTTTAAAAAGTCTTCAAGGTTAACAAGGAAAGAAACTCGCTTGGAAAATCCCGGAATAGCCGCGTTGGCTTGCAGTCGGTAATGCGACTTCATAATACAAGCATAGCGGTTCTCGGCAAATACCAAATGCTCGAGAAGCGGAATGTTAATCATTCCCAAAACCTCTGCCGCGTGATATGTGAGCTGAATGTCACTATCGGACGGAACGGCGATTCCGTGCGGATGATTATGTGCAAGAACCGCACACGATGCCCTTTTGAGAATCGCTTTTTCCAGCATTAGGCGCGAAGGAATTTCGGCACTGTTAATGGCACCGGTTGTGAGAAGAATGGAATCAATCATTTCCATTCCGTTATTGAACAGGAAAAGATACAACTGTTCGGTAGTGGAGCCTACAAAACAGGCATTTGCAAATTCTGCTACCTCGCGAATGTGCATAAAGCGTTTGCGGTTTTGCATTACCGCTTTTGTATAGCGACGGGCAGACTCACGAATCAGGTGCATCAGCACGGCACTGTGCTGCCCGATGCCGTCAATCATCATCAGCTCATCCGGAGTTGCTTCAAACACGCCGTCAATACGACCGAAACGCTCCAATAAAGCATGGGCGGTTTCGTTGGTATCGCACCTCGGTTTGGAGTAGTAGAGCAGCATTTCTAAAATCTCGTGGTCGGCGAAAGAATCAAATCCTGTCTTTTGGCATCTTTCCATCATTCTTTGTCTATGCTTTTCGTGCATACTCTGCCCTACCTTAAATTTATTTACGCTTCAGCTTGCCAACAACCTGACCCTTGCACTGTATGTCGGCAAAATCCTTGAGCAGTATGGGGCCGTAGCTCGGGTTGAGAGAAAGCAAACGGTCTCCACCAAAGACCTTGAAGAAGGCGCAACCGTCCAAAAGGAAGATGCCAAGCTCGCCTACGTCAATACTATCGGCATTGCGAACAAGAAGAATATCGCCATCGCGATACTTGGGCTCCATACTGTTGCCGCTGATGCGCAGAGCGTAGTCTGCCTCGGCGGTTTTTTCGTTATCGGGAATATTGATGCTCTCTGCCTCTGCCTCATCAAGATAGACGCCGACACCAGCGGAAACGGGCAGCTCATAAAGCAGAATGGCACGCTTGCCCGTGCGAACGACCTCGCCTGCATAGCGACCCTGCGGACGCATAGTGGGCAGGATGCGAGCGGCGGTGCGTTCACCCTTTTCGGGTGCACTTGCGGGGGATAGAGATGCCGTTGCGGCGGCGCGTTGTGCTTCCTTAAATATAACGGTCTCAACAAGGTCGCGACCAAAGGAATCGAGCTCGCGCCAGGATTCAATCATACGGATTTCTTCCCCACTCAAACTGTAATTGTTTGTGTTCTCTGGGGTGCCGCTGACGATATATTCGACCGAGCAATCGAGCGCATTGCAGATGGCAATAATATTGGAAAGCTTTGGGGAATCACTCATTCCCGCGAGAATCTTGCTTAGCGTTCCAAGCGGAATTCCCGTGCGCTCCGAGAGTTGCTCATTGGTCATCTTTTTTTCATTTTTCATCAATTTAATTCTATCAAGATAAGACTCCATAACAGCCTCCTTTTTCCGTTTACGGTATTATTATACCACAGCTTTTCCATTTTGTAAAGAGTTTTTTGAAAAAATTTTTCTTTTTTTGGAAAAAAGGTATTGACAAATGCCAAATTTTCTGCTATAATAGCCTCACAAGAGTTCCATTTTTGGATTTAGAGAGGTATAAAATGAACATTTCTTATCAAAACAACGGACAAGTTTATTCCAATAATGATATTTTTGCAGACTACTTTAACGTAGGCGCAAGACCTTCCAAAATGAGAAAAGCGGCTGATGCAATGCTCGCCGCTCTGTCTCTGATACTTGCTTTTTTGACCGCTGCACGTACTCGTGTTGTTGCGCGCACCGTCGGATTTGGCCTGTGCTTGGTCGGTTTTGTTGGCATTATCGGTGCTATGGAAACCGGTGCTATCGGTCTTGGTTTCGGTCTTGTTTTAGGCGCTGCTCTGCTTGGCATTGAGGTGCTTTGTCTGCGCCGTCAATAAGACGAGATTACGTTTGCGAAAGCCTCCCCCGCAAGGGTTGCCGCCGCTATCGCTTCATTTATAGAATTGGCTCCTGTACCAATCTCCAAAAGGATTGCGTAGGGGGCCATTTCTTGATTGTAGGTGGCACTCTTGAGCATAACGGGACGGCACAAAGCCTTGTCGTTTTGGTTCAGTGCTTGGCGTAGCTGCAAAGCAAGGGCGAGGTTCCCTTCCCAATTCTCGTGCTCCCAGCCGCCCGCGTTGCTCCCCACTACGGGAAGAATCTGCGCGACACTTTCTTCACCCATTTGAGTGGCGGCGCGGACGTATTCTCCTTCGGCTGTGAGAATGGCATCGCGGTGAAGGTCTACGACATAACGGATGCTTGGATAGTGCTCCCGAAAGAATTGAATACTCTCGGCCGCTCGCGCATATGCCCCTGTGAGCCCCGACTCATCGTGCATCACCGTACAATGAATGGCGGTGATGCCCTTTTTGTTCAATCCCGCAATAAACGCTTTGCCAACCGCAAGCATATTGCGTGAGTCTTCCCTTGTATATGTAATCTCGCCAAGGTCGCCCTCAAGATAAGTTGCGTTTTGAGAAAGATAACCCTCACTCGTGTGGGTGTGCAAAACGAGCACCAAGGGCTCTTGGGTGTGCAACGCGCTTACGTCTGTTTTGAGGAGCTCATTGATATTGGGATTGTAAAAGGTTTCGTTATTGAGATATTCGATTCCCCGTTCCAGATGTGAAAGGTCATAGGTTACAACAGGAGTCGCTCCCGCGGGAATAACAATCTCTTCTGTTTGAGGCGGCTCGTTTGGGATGGCGATGGGCGGTAAGGTATTCTCGTTTGACAGAGTGCTCTCCTCGGCTTTATCAAAAAAAGAACCTTCGGCATCGCGTAAGAGTCCCGTGATAGCAAAGCCCGCGACAAAAAGCGCGCAACAGATGAGGAAAGCTCCAAAATGTCTTGACTTGCGAAAAGGCTTGGGGGAAAGAAAAATATGAGACTCCGCTGTGGGGGCATTCGACGGAATGGGATGACGTTCCATAGTGTTTCCTCCTGTGTAATCATCATCCCATTGTATGCCGCAAAAGCTTTGCTTATTCCGCATCTAACAGCCCTTCGGTAAAAGCAAGTCCAATGGCGCGTGCAAAAAGCTGTGCGATACATTCGCAAATCAAGTCGCTCTCCTTTGGAGAGACAAAAAAACTTTTTCCTTTTTCCAAAACCTCTTTCAGTCGCGGGTCTTCTCCCACAATACCCGCCTGTTGCAAAGCATCCCACACAAGCGTTGCGGAATTGACAACAGTAGGAACGCCAAGAGCGACAACGGGAACTCCCATGCTTTTGTAGGTAATGGCGCGGCGGTGGTTTCCGACTCCCGAACCGGGCTCAATGCCTGTATCCGACAGTTGAACAGTTGCGCAGAGCCTATCGCAGCTGCGAGCGGTAAGCGCATCAATGACGATAATCACGTCGGGATGCGTGGCGTTGACTGCTCCGCGCAAGAGCTCCGAGGTCTCAATTCCGGTTTGCCCAAGCACACCGGGCGCAAGCGCGGAAAGAGAGGAGCACCCAACCGCTCGGTAAAGCGCCCCCTCATGCTGCCGCAAGTGCCTTGTTGCCGTTAGTCGCCGCATCGTTTGCGGTCCAATGGCATCGGGTGTCAGGTCTGCGTTCCCAAGACCTGCAACAAATACCGAAAGATTGGTGTCGATTGCCTTGTGCGTCAGCCGTTTTACCGTTCCGCGGAGCTCCCCTGCCAAAAGATGAGAAAGAGCTCTGCGGTCTCCAATACTTAAGCGGTCAATGCGTCCACATTCAACCGTCAAATAGCGTCCGCAAGGCTTTCCGAGACTGTCGGCAGCCTCTTTTGTGCTAATCGTCAGTTCACTAATGGTGAAGCCCGCGACCTCTCTCGTTTTCCATTCCGCCCCCGGACAAAGCATTTTCCCGTTTTCTGCAATCTCACAAGCGAGGTCGCTTCTTTCAATTCCGTTCATTTTCTTCCCTCTTTTGATGCTGTTTTATACTTAATTTGCAGAAAAAATTAACAAAATATACATTAAAAATAGCGAAAACCTATTGAAAAGTGATTAAAAATAGTATATAATATAGAGGTATATTGCGTGCTTGTAGCACGAAGGTTTATTTTCTTTCAAAAAGAGGAGGTTTTTACCATGCTCAAAAAAATCATTGCACTCCTTTTGTGTCTCTTGATGATGGTTCCTGTCCTCTCTGCCTGCGCAAAGCGCGACGAGAACGACTTTGGCCCCATGATCACCATGTACATGGCTGACGAGATTTACAATTTTGACCCTGCCTATGCATATTACAACTCGGGCACACTCAATATTGTAAGCTTGATGTTTGAAACCCTGTTCAAGCTGGACAGCAAGGGTCTCATTCAAAAAGCATTGGTTGATTCCTATGAGTACATAGAAAATCCCGAAAAGAACGAATACAAAATGGTAATCGTTCTTAAGGATACCTGCTGGAGCAATAAAGACCCCATCACTACCGATAACGTAGTGTATACCTGGAAGCGTCTGCTCAACCCGAAGAACAGCTTTGAGGCTGCTTCCCTTTTGTTTGACGTTAAGAATGCACGCGCCGTAAAAGAAGGCGACGTTTCGATTGACGACCTTGGCGTTGAAGCAAACACCTCTAGGATGCTTACCGTCTACTTTGAAGGTGCCATTGACGTTGAAGCATTCCTTTTGAACCTGACAAGCGTTGCAACCGCTCCCCTGCCCGAGAGCCACATCGAAAAGGATGCTGACTGGGCTAAGAAGGGTGCTACTATGATCTGCAGCGGTCCTTTCAAGCTCAGCAAAACCCGTTACGTATACGTAAGCAAGGATGATTACAACACCGAGATCGACCCCAAGACCTTTGAGGGTGTAAGCCTCATGGATTACATCTATGACGATTACGTATTGGACGAGTGGGGCAAGCAAATGACCCCCAAGAGCAACAATTTGGCAAAGAGACTTTCCTACTTCGTATTGGAGCGCAACAGCTACTACTATCGCGATCCCGAAGAAGATAAGATTGATAAATCCGTTACGCCTCACCGCTTGCTCGTTAACTGCATGATGAGCGCGGAAGAATTGGAATCCGAGTTTGCAAACAACCACATCTTCTACGCCGGCAACATTCCCTGCTCGCTGCGTACAAACTCCGATAGCACCGTTAACCAAAGTGCTAAGGTTACCGACTCTATGTCGACCTTCTCGCTCTACCTTAACCAAGATGCTGTTATCAACGATGAAAAGCTGTTTGCGAACAAGGATGTACGCCAAGCACTTTCCCTTGCAATCGACCGTACCGCAATTGCAAATGCCCTTGTTTACGCGAAGGCAGCAACCGGTATCGTTCCCAACGGCGTATTTGAAGCGGGCGCCAGCAAAAAGACATTCCTCTTCTTTACCGATGAAGCCGAAATGTTCCGCGATCATGCAAACAATGATATGATTTCCTCTACCGCCGACCTCAAGGCTGCAAAGGAACTGCTCTCCAAGGCAGGCATCAATGCTTTTGCATATTCCTTCTCTATCAACGTAGCCCGTTATGACGAAGCCAATATTATTGCCGCTGAAATGGTTGCGGAAGCTTGGAATAAGCTCGGCTTTGACGTTACCGTTAACAAGATCAAGCCCATTGAAAACAACGATATCCTTAAGGCAATCGCTAAGGACGAAAACCCCGTTATGACGGATATTTGCGACGACTTGTTTGTTGAAACGCTTACCCGCAAGACCTATGAGGTTATCGCATTTGACTATACCGCATTCTCTCCCGATGCTTTCTCTGTTCTTTCCGGCTTTGCAAAATCCTTTGCAGGTATGAAGTATGATATGGAAAACTACATTCTCGAACCTCACCGCACAGGCTATGACAGCACAGAGTACAACAACCTGATGGAAGCTATCTACTACGTTCCCTACTTTGCAAGCCTCAACCGTGAAACCAGCAGCGATTTCCTCGGTATTTATGATACAAAGGAAGAATTCCAAGCTGTTTACGATACAGTAAAGGCTATTTACGATGCAAACGGCATTACTCCCACAACCGAAGTGAAAGAGTGGAAGAACCAAAAGGCAACCCTGCTCCACAAGGCAGAAGAGCTTCTCCTGACCGATATGCCCGTTATCCCTGTAGTATTCAATCAACACGCATCCGCTTACGATGCAAAGACATTGACTAAGATGACCTCTGACTACTACGTTGCGGACATCTTTACGGATACTATGCTTAAGGACTACTTGGATTACACCTATATCAGCAAGCAAGGCAAGCTTACCTCTATTTTTGCAAGCTTCCCTGAAGTGAACTGGGATGACATTGGTGCTGACTACTCCGCAAACTAAAAACAACAACAACCGGCGCTGTGTCACTTGACACAGCGCCCTCTTTTTTGAGCTTTGTTTTCTACATTATTATAAATATCTTTGTGTTTTTTCAAAAAAACTCTTGCAAACGGCAAAAAAGTGTGATATAATGTCATACAGAATGCGATGATAAAGTTCGCCAACTCGAATTTGGGTTTTTACAGAGAGTGTCACATAGCTGAGAGTGATACATAATCTTTGAGTTGTGCATTTCCCTTTGGAGCAGATCGGGCTAACGCGCATGCTTGTAACCCGATACGGCAAGGCACCGTTACAGGCCTTTCAGAGTGTTGGCTTTGAGCCGAAAATTCGGGTGGTACCGCGGTGTGCATTTTGCGCCTCGTCCTGATTTGTGGGACGGCGCTTTTTTTGTTGCCATCCTAACTTTGTAATCATTTGGAAAGGAAGATATATTAAAATGAAAGAAAAGCTTTCAAAAATTCAAGTGGAAGCGCTCGAGCAGATCAATGCTCCCGACGCAAACCTTGAGGAAATCAAGATTAAATACCTTGGTAAAAAAGGCGAATTGACTGCCGTTTTGCGCGGTATGGGTGCACTCACTCCCGAGGAACGCCCCGTAGTCGGTCAGCTTGCAAATGAGGTTCGCGAGGCTATTGAGGCCGCCCTCAACGCAAAAAAGACCGAACAACAAGCAAAGGCTCTTGAGGCTCAACTCAAGGCAGAAAAGCTTGACGTTACCATGCCCGGAACGCCCGCTCCCGTAGGTCATATCCATCCCCTGACTCGCGCACAAAGAGAGCTTGAAGATATCTTTATCGGTATGGGCTTCTCGATTGCCGAAGGTCCCGAGGTTGAGCTTGATTACTACAACTTCCAAGCACTCAACATTCCCGAAAATCATCCCGCACGCGACACGCAGGATACCTTCTATATTACCGAGAACATTCTGCTTCGTTCTCAAACCTCTCCCGTTCAGGTTCGCGTTATGGAGCATCAAAAGCCCCCCATTCGCATCATCTCTCCCGGTCGCGTTTACCGCTCCGATGCTCTGGATGCTACGCACTCTCCTCTGTTCCATCAGCTTGAGGGTCTTGTTATCGACAAGGGCATTACGATGGGTGATTTGAAGGGCACGCTTGAAGTATTTGCAAAGAAGATGTTTGGTGACAGCACGCAAATTCGTTTCCGTCCTCACCACTTCCCCTTCACCGAGCCCTCTGCAGAGGTTGACGTCTCCTGCTTTGTTTGCGGCGGTAAGGGCTGCCGTTTGTGCAAGGGCGAGGGTTGGATCGAAATCCTCGGTGCCGGTATGGTACACCCCTTCGTACTCTCCAACTGTGGCATTGACCCCGAAGAATACTCCGGCTTTGCTTTTGGTCTTGGCATTGAGCGTATCACCATGGCAAGATACGGCATTGACGACATTCGCCTCTTCTATGAAAACGACGAGCGTTTTCTGGAACAGTTCTAATAGGAGGTAAACTATGAATCTTTCGAGAAATTGGCTTGCTGATTTTGTTGACGTTAGCGACATCAGCAATAAAGAATACAGCGATCGCCTGACCATTACCGGCTCCAAGGTTGAGGGCTTTGAGGTTCTTGGCGACGACATTGAGAACGTAGTTGTGGCAAAGGTCACCGCTATGGAAAAGCACCCCGACTCCGACCATTTGTGGATTTGCAAGCTCGATGCAGGCGACAAGGGTTCCGATATTCAAATTGTAACCGGTGCGCAAAACGTATTTGTTGGCGCGCTTGTTCCTGCGGCTCTCCCCGTAGCAAAGCTGCCCGGTGACATCACCATCAAGGCAGGTAAATTGCGCGGAGTTGACTCCTTTGGTATGCTCTGCTCGATGGGTGAATTGAAGCTCACCGCACACGAGTGCCCCGGTAAGGAAGAAAACGGCATTCTCATCCTCGATGAGGACTGTGCAGATAAGCTCGGTGCCGACATTCGCGACGTTTTGATGCTGAACGACACTTGTGTTGAGTTCGAAATCACCTCAAACCGCCCCGACTGTCTCTCTGTTATCGGTCTTGCGCGTGAGACCGCTGTCTCCTTTGACCGCGAACTCAAGCTCTCCACCCCCGTTGTAAAGGGCTGTGGCGACGGCGACAAGATTGAAAATTATCTCAACGTTGGCATTTCTGCTCCCGACCTCTGCTACCGCTATGCGGCAAGAGTGGTTAAGAACGTTAAGATTGCCCCCTCTCCCCTTTGGATGCGTATGCGTCTGCGCGCATCGGGCGTTCGCCCCATCAACAACATCGTTGACATTACCAACTACGTAATGCTTGAGTACGGTCAACCTATGCACGCATTCGATTACACCCAACTTGAGGGTGCTCAAATCGACGTTCGCCGCGCGGCTGACGGTGAGTGCTTCAAGTCTCTTGACGATATCGACCATACGTTGGATAGTTCTATGCTTGTCATCGCTGACAGCAAGAAGGCTTGCGCTCTGGCCGGCGTTATGGGCGGTGCAAACTCCGAAATTACCGACGGCACTGCAACCGTTGTGTTTGAATCCGCTTGCTTCAACGGCGCATCTGTTCGCGTTACCGCAAAGAAGAACGGTATGCGTACCGAGTCTTCTGCTCGTTTTGAAAAGGGTCTTGACCCCGAGAATTGCATGGCAGGTCTTGAGCGCGCTTGCGAGCTCGTAGAGCTCCTTGGTGCAGGTGAGGTCGTTGACGGCATCATTGACGTTTACCCCACCAAGAACGAGACCGTTGTTCTTCCCTTTACTCCCGCAAGATACAATGAGTTCCTTGGCATGAACATTCCCGAGGAGCACATGGTAAATACCCTGACAGGTCTTGGCTGCAAAATTGAGGACGGCAAGATTATTGTTCCTTCCTTCCGCGCTGACCTTGGCTGCATGAACGACATCGCCGAGGAAGTTTGCCGCATTTACGGCTACGATAAGATTGAATCCTCTTATATGAACGCAGAGACCACTCTTGGCGGTCGTACCGACAAGCAGGTATTCGAGCTTGATACCGAAGCGGCTCTGGTTGGTATGGGACTTTCTCAAATCCACACCTTCTCCTTCATTAGCCCCAAATATTACGATAAAATTCGTATGGCAGAAGACAGTGCTCTGCGTCGCTCGGTTGTTATTTCCAACCCCTTGGGTGAGGATACAAGCGTTATGCGTACCACCGCGCTCCCCTCGATGATGGAGACCGTTGCCCGTAACTACAACTTTAACAATGAGAACGTTCGTTTGTTTGAAATTGCTTCCATTTATCTTCCCCACGAGGCGGCAAACGAACTGCCTGATGAAAAGAGAGTTCTCACCGTTGGTGCTTATGGCAATATCGATTTTTATGCTATCAAGGGCATTTGCGAGAATATTCTCAAGCTCGCAGGCATTAAGGGTGTAACCTACACCTCTTGCTCCACCAATCCCTCTTACCATCCCGGCAGATGTGCAACCATCACCACCGAGGACGGCATCGTGCTCGGCATCTTCGGTCAGGCACATCCTCTGATGGCTGAAAACTACGGCATGAACGTTCCCGTTTATATTGCGGAGCTTGCATTTGACGAAATCTTTGCCAATGCAAACACCAAAAAGTCTTACAAGCCTCTGCCCAAGTACCCCGCAACCACCCGCGACTTCTCCTTTGTTTGTGACGAGGATATGGAAGTTGGCGCTATTGAGGGCGTTATGGCAAAGGCAGGCGGCAAGCTTGTTGAAAGCGTTGCTCTGTTCGACATTTACCGCGGTCCTCAAGTAGGTGAAGGCAAAAAGTCGGTATCTTTGCGTGTTACTTTGCGCGCATCCGACCGCACGCTCACCGTTGAAGAGGCAGACAAGGTTTCCAAGAAGATTCTCAATGACCTCAAGTTCAAGATGGGTCTGGAGCTTAGAAACTAATCAAAAAACAAATTTGGGAAGCGAACTTTGGTTCGCTTCCCTATTTTTTCAGTTGGTCGTCACATAAAGTTCCACTTTGGGGTGATATAATAGGATAGAAAGTTTTATTAAAGGAGTTTTTCATTACGATGCGAGGCTTTTTTGAAAGATTGGGATATAAGATTTCGTCCTTTATGTATGGGAGATACGGCAACGATGCACTAACAAAGTTTTTGCTCATTCTGGCGCTGATTTTGATGGTCATCTCGTGGATACCGTACCTTGGCCCCGTGTACCTTTTGGCACTTGCCGTAATGATTTGGTCGCTTTTCCGCACCTTTTCACGGCGTTTTGACAAGCGTCGCCGCGAGCTTGACCGTTACCTCAAAATCAAAAACGGCATCGCAAATTTCTTCAAGCTCCGCCGCAACATTTGGCGTGACCGCAAAACGCACGTTTATTTTAAGTGTAAAAAGTGCAAAGCCGTCCTGCGTGTGCCCAAGGGCAAGGGCTCGATTGTGGTCATTTGCACGCGTTGCAAGGATAGAATCGAAAAAGAGACATGATTTTGTGTGAGGGGAACTTCTTAAAAGAGGTTCCCCCTCTCATATTTTCTTTTTTACATAATCGTTTTTGCACATGCGTTTTTTATTGACTTTTGTTAGTCGGCATGCTATAATAAACTTGTAATGCAAGATATGGGGTATTGATTATGAAAAAAATCATTTATTTTCTTCTGTGTTTATGCTTAATTTTATTGGGAAATACACTGTTTTTCACGTCCTGCAATCAAAACAAACCGGTTTCTCCGGCCCCCGAGGTGACTACTCCCGAAGAAACTACTCCCGAGGTGACTGCTCCCGAGGTGACTACTCCCGAAGAAACGACTCCTAAAGAGACTACTCCTGAAGTGACTACTCCTGAAGTGACTACTCCTGAGGAGACTACTCCTGAAGAGACTACCCCCGAGGAAACTACTCCCGAAGTAACCACTCCCGAGGAGCACGAACACATTAAAGGGGATGGATATGCATGTTCCATTTGCGGTGAGAGTCTTTTGACTCCCGTAGAAGAAGCAATTGAAATCGGCATGTCCTATGAAAAAGGCAAATACAGTAGCGAATACTACTACGTAGAGCTCACACTTGACAATCAAGTAAACCCCGACGGCTTTGCAAGAGCAAGAATTGCAGAGGGGCTTTACGTTTCGATAGCGGGCGGTTATTTGAACGGTAGCGCACAAGGATCCATTCAACTCGGTGATACCGTTGTGTTCAAAGCAAAGCTCGGCGCTGTGAACTCTTCTCTCACAACGGGTGGCAAGGAGCTGCGCTTGTTTGAGATTGCCGCTTATGAAATTATACATTCGGAGGTAACAATGCCTGAAGGAACCCCTACCAACCCGATTTTAGTGGAAAAAGAATTGATTGTTCCTGCCACCGGCACGGGTGTTGCAGAAAAACGTTTGCAATATTATTTGGATGCCGCGGGCACCGTGCGAAAAGAAGTAAAGGAATTTCAATCGCAGGACGACACTGCCGACTATCGTGAATACCGTTATAGCTATGACAACGGCAAAACTTGGACAGAGTGGGTGCGCGAGCCTTTGCCTGCGCGCGAGCCGGTTGGCAATGACGAAATCGATGAAAATCTCGGTTATCAAAACGCTCAACACGTATACAACCCTGTTATCGGTCATTTTGTAAGTCTGCAATGTCAGTTCATTTACATTGACGGTTATGCGGCAACCGAGGCACATTATTGGGCAGGATATACGCGCCCCATGCATAGCTTTTTGATGATTGAAAATACAGACGGAACCGCACTTGAGCGCGTTCTTGTAAAATATGAGGAAGGTGCCGATTACAGTCGCGAGACCTACCGTACAACCGATTATTTGACCACCAATATTTCGCGTGGATCGGCGCTAATCGTTCTTTCAAACGGTGATATTTTGTTCAATCTTTGTATTCCCGTAAACACGGCTTGCGAGATTGCAGGATTGGATCTGCAAGAGGTATTCCCCACCACGGGTGGGCTTGGTCACGCTTGGGCACTTTTGGTGGCACGCGGTGTTTGGAACGCTGATACAGAGCAATATGACATCACCTATTCCGAACCCATTATTATGGACGATACCCTTTCGACACGCGGAATTTCGGAACCGATGTTTGCAGAACTGCCCGACGGAAGAATCTTTTGCATCTTCCGCACATCTACGGATAAGGTTTCGGGTTGGACTTACCGCCTCGACCCCAACGCTCCTGCTTGCAAATACTACACAATCTCCGAGGATGGTGGAAAGACCTTTTCCGAACCCAAGCCTTGGTGCTATGAGGATGGAGAGATCGTTTATTCCCCTGCCTCGATTTGTCAAGTGGTAAAGAGCGAGGTCACAG
This sequence comes from Eubacteriales bacterium, assembly GCA_045658925.1. Lineage (GTDB taxonomy): Bacteria > Bacillota > Clostridia > Oscillospirales > CAG-272 > UMGS1865. The sequence continues at coordinate 3,150 of JAZOVV010000039.1, read as the reverse complement.
GAAAGCTTTATTGGATCGGCAATGCTTGCTCCAAAGCTGAGGTCAACGGTGCTTTCCCGCGCTTCCCTCTCTATTTGATTGAGATCAATCCCGAAACGGGCTTGGCGATTCGCGAAAGTACGGTGCTGATTGACACACGCAAAACAGGTGAGAGCGAAAAGGTACAGCTTTCCAACTTCTGCATTTTAGAGGACTGCGAAGCAGGAACCTTGGAGATCTATCTCTCCAAGCTCGGACAATTCTCGGGCAAACCTACCTACGAGTGCGAAACTTGGAAATACACCTTGTATCTTCTGGTTGACGAAAAAGAATAAATAAAAACGGACCGTCCGGGAGGCCGGTCTCTACAAAAGTAACATTTGCCTTGTAGAGACCGGCGTCCTCGGCGGTCCTAATATTTTATTCACCATACTTTGTATTGTTTTTTATGCTTTTGATGTGTGCAAAGGCCTCTTTTTCTCCTTTTTTGGAAAGAAGCATGAGCCACTCTTCCAAGAGGTCCGCGGTGGCAGGATGCATTTTCTTTCGCGCGTTTCCGCGCTGAAAATAGGTTAAAGGATGAGCGTCGGTGTAGTTCTTTCCCTGATAGATTTTGCTTGCCGCCACGCGGTCACAGAACATCTCCTTGACGTATCGCAGAGGCATTTTGACGGGTTCGTACATCTTTGTAGCGGGGTTGATGTCGTTCCAATATTCAAAATGGTGGCGGTTGCGCCCCTTGTGATGCATCCAAGCAAAGGAACAGCCGAATAGTTCGCGTTCGCGCTCGTTGGGGCTTCTGTTTCCCTGATAATAGCGCGCGCCGGGAACAAACTCGGTGGGAGAATATTTGGAAAGGTCGTGAAAAAGCCCTTGCCATCCAATGCCTGCACGGAAGCAATGACGAATGACACAATGGCGGTGGCTTGTGATGGTTGCAAAATGCAAAAATGGGTGGGACATTGCGGCTCTCCTTTCTCTTTTTCTTGTTATATCATAGCACATTTTTGGGGGAAAGTCAATAGAAAATGAAAGTAGGCGCTCTTTTATTGTGATCGCGAAGTCTTTTCTTACGCGGGCTCCTTCCGTCAGCCTGCGGCTGCCACCTCCCTCCCGGAGGGAGGCTGACTCTCCATTCGCTCTTATTTGTTGCATCATAGTACATTTGAGGGGAAAGTCAAGGGGAAATATGCACGTTATAAAAAGTAGGGGCGACCATTGGTCGTCCGATAAAAATCGCACCACAACTGCGGACGTGCAATGCACGCCCTTACACGGTTGATTTTTACATACCAAAATTTGTTCGTTTTCGGGCGAGTCGGGAATCGCCCCTACGGAGTATAAAAAACACATTGTAGGGGCGATTCACGAATCACCCGTTATTATACACAAATATCCCCTTGCTTTTTCGGGACGTCGAGGACGTCGTCCCCTACAAGAGTAGTTTTTCTTTGGATTGTTTTTGTACGAATCAAATTCTTTGATACAATTTAATAGATTGTATCTTAACTTACTTTGTAGGGGGCGACGTCCCCGACGCCCCGCAACAAACGAATTTTATTCAAAGAACAGATAGAAATGTTTTTTGCAAGCAAAAAAAGGGACAGATACGCGATCTGTCCCTTTGGGTTTGTTTTATTGTTCTGCAAGTCGGATTCTCTCGCTCGCCCATTGCTTGTGGACTGCGGTGTGGTGCCATAGATTGACAAAGGGGAAAGCGAGGATTCCAATGAGAAACACCCATTTAGCATTCGCAACAACAAAAATCAACGGTAGATATAGGATAGTGAAAATAATGCACTCTGCACGAAACTGCTTCATTTTTGCAAGAGCCTTAAAATCCTCTTTGCGGTCGTACTTTTCCCCACCAAGAGTGTTCAAAAACTCTCTGCGCGCCTCTGCATTTCTTGCGTGAGGAATACAAATTGCAAGCACATTGAATACCATGGTACCGAGACGTACAAAGACATTGGTTACATAGCCACCTGAAACGGGATTGCCCATGATAGCGTTGAAAATAGTTGCAAAGACAGTGACTGATAACAAACGCAAAAGCATCGAAGCGCCAAACATAATGGCTAAATTGATAAAAAAGATTTTTACCGGTTTCAAAATATTTTCTCCTTTGGTTTATTAGAAAAATACTAGTACGATAATCTGCTTATATTGTACCACGCCCAAGCAGAAAAAGCAAACAACCATCGGTTGAAACGCAAAAACCATTGGTTTAATGGCTTTAACTGTGAACATTTTTGAAAACATCTTGACTTTCTCCTCTAAATCATCTATAATAGACGTAGCAAATACTAATGGAGATTTTTATGAGAATTTTGTTGGCTTACACATCCAAAAACGGCAGTACTGCTTCTTGCGTCCAGCGACTTGCATCCGCTCTTTCGGGGCTTGACGTCACCGTCTGCGACCTTGCCAAAGAGGTTCCCAATGTTGCCGAATTTGATATGGTGATTGTGGGTGCGGGTGTACATCATCATCGCTTCCCCGCTCCTGTGCGGCACTTCCTGCGCGAGCAGAAGGATGTGCTCAAAGAAAAGAAGCTCGGGTTATTCCTTTTGTGCGGAATTGCCGAGGAGCAGGTATATTATATGGAAAAGCTCTTCCCCACCGAGTTGCGCGAGGTCGCGTTTGAAATTTCTTTTTGGGGCGGCAGCTTGCGCTATGACGGACTTTCTTTTTGGGATAAGTTTTTTGTTTGGAATTTGCGCTCTCAAATTGTGGAAGCCGATATGAGTGAGGGCGAGTACATCGCCTCAATGCCGGGACTGCTCCCCGAGAACGTTGACAGGATGGCATCACTTGCAAGGAAAGAGTTATTTAAATAAAAACAAAAGCAGAAAGCGAAGTAAGGCTTTCTGCTTTTTGTATTCTGGCGGAGAGTCTGAACTCAAACCTGCGCGCTTATACAGTAGGGAGTGTAGACACGGTTGCGCAGGTTTTAACAAATTTCCGCAAGCGAAAATTTGTAGGAGCTTGACTCGTATAGTTAGCAAAAAGAGCAGGCACTACCTTGTAGTACCTGCTCTTTTTGGTGACCCATCGGAGAGTCTGAACTCAAACCTGCGCGCTTATGCAGTAGGGAGTGTAGACACGGTTGCGCAGGTTTTAACAAATTTCCGCAAGCGAAAATTTGTAGGAGCTTGACTCGTATAGTTA
>JAZOVV010000038.1:0-18323 GCA_045658925.1 Eubacteriales bacterium | reverse complement strand
TTTGGGGGGGGGGGGGGGATTTTTTTTTTTATATAACTCTCCTCCTCTAATCCCACGTTCTTCTTTATTCTACCACAATTCCCCCTCATTTGCAACCCCCTTTATCAATTTTCTCGTGTTTTGCATACACTGTAACAGAATGAGAACAGGGGAGGATATTATGGCAATTAAGATATACATCGACCAAGGTCACAATCCCGAAAATCCAAACGCGGGAGCGGTGGGGAACGGACTTCGCGAGCAAGACATCACATATCGCGTAGGGCAAGAGCTTGCAACCCTTTTGCGCGCAGACCCCGATTATGAGGTGCGCTTGTCGCGTCCCACGCCCACGACAGAACTGGGGTCGAGCAATTCTACGAGTCTGCGAGCGCGCGTAGATGACGCCAATGCGTGGGGAGCGGATTATTTCATCAGTATTCACACAAACGCTTCGTCCAATTCCGCCGCAAGCGGCACCGAGGCGTTTGCCTATTCTGAGCCATCGCGCGCGTTTTCGTTGGGTGAGGACATTGTCGAGGGCATCACCAACGTTACAGGACTTCGTGACCGCGGAATGAAAGTTCGCCCCGGTTTATACGTCCTTCGCCGAACGGCAATGCCCGCCGTTCTCGTCGAGCTTGGCTTCATCACCAATCCCGGTGACGCGGCATTGATGAACGAAAATCCGGGACTGTTTGCCCAAGGCATTTACCAAGGAATAGAGAACTATTTTTCTTCTTGATTTTCTTTTAAATCGACAAGAAACACCTTGACAAAAAGCCGCTTTTTTGGTAAAATAAAAGGGAATAATGAAAAAACGGAGACACTATGAACCAATATAAAAAAACAGCCTTGCTGTGGGTTCTGCTATTGGCGATTTGCAGCGCTTTGTTGAGCGGTTGTATCAACGCACTTCCGGGAGATTTTTACACCACGCTCCTTGAAACGACACTGCCGTTACCGGTGGACACAAACCCAACGACGCCCGAGGAGACCACTCCCGAGCCGACTACACCCACAGAGACAACAACGGAAGAGCCCACGACAGAAAAGCCCCCCGAGGTAACTACTCCCGAGGAGACCACCACCGAGCAACCGCAAATTCCACCGGAGCCGATGAAAAAAATCAAAATCTACATCGACCAAGGGCATAATCCTTTCTTGCCTAAACAACATCCCGATGATCCGAACAAGGGATGGAATACGGGAGCTTCCAACGAGGATTTGGGATTGTATGAGCAGGATTTAACCTATGATTTTGGTATTCGTTTAGCAGAACTGCTCAAGCAGGATGGTCGCTTTGAGGTTCGCCTTTCGCGCCCAACGTCAGAAACAATCCTTGGCACCGACAACGATTCCGCACTCGATTACCGCGTCAACGATGCCGCAGAGTGGGGAGCAGACTATTTCATTAGTTTGCACACCAACTCCTATACCGATCTCTCGGTCAGAGGCGTTGAGGTTTATACTGCCAACGGCGATGAAGAGGGCTATGCGCTCGGCAATGATATTTTAAATGCTTTGGCTACGTCAACGGGTTTGCGTAACCGCGGTATGAAAAACGGTTCTGATTTGCGCGTTCTCAAAAACGCCAAAATGCCCGCAGCGCTTATCGAGATGGGCTACTTGAGCAACGAGGACGATGCCAAGCTGCTTGACGGGTCCCCCGAACTTTTCGTGCAAGGCCTTTATAACGGCATCCTCTCCTATTTCAACACTCTCGAAACGGCAACCGATGTAACAGAAGAAACATAACAAAAACTCCCAAGCCTTGGCTTGGGAGTTTTTCTTTATTGTTCATCATCCAGCTTGAGCACTGCCATAAATGCCTCGGGGGAGACTTGAACAGAACCGAGCTGACGCATCTTCTTTTTACCTTCTTTTTGCTTTTCAAGTAGCTTCTTCTTACGGGTAATGTCACCGCCGTAGCATTTAGCAAGCACGTCCTTGCGCATTGCCTTAACCGTTTCACGGGCAATGATTTTTGTGCCGATAGCCGCCTGAATCGGAACCTCAAACAGCTGACGCGGAATGTTCTCCTTGAGCTTTTCGGCAAGTTTGCGCGCGCGCCCGTAAGCCTTTTCCTCGTGAACGATAAAGGAGAGAGCATCCACTTGCTCGCCGTTGAGCAGGAAGTCGAGCTTAACAAGCTTGCTGGGCTCATAGCCGAGCAATTCGTAGTCGAGCGACGCGTATCCGCGAGAACGGCTCTTGAGCGCATCAAAGAAGTCGTAAATGATTTCGTTGAGCGGCAAATTGTAGTGCAATTCCACGCGCGTAGGATCGAGATATTTCATATCGATGAATACGCCGCGGCGATTTTGGCAAAGCTCCATCAAGCCGCCAACGTAGTCAACGGGGGTAATGATGTTTGCCTTTACGAGCGGCTCGTAAGCCACCTCAATGTTATCGGGAGTAGGGAAGTTCGTGGGGTTATCGATGCGAACAACGTCGCCGCCCTTGAGCTTAATTTCATAAATTACGCTGGGAGCGGTGGTGATGAGGTCGAGATTGAACTCGCGCTCAAGACGTTCTTCAATGATTTCCATATGAAGAAGCCCCAAGAATCCGCAGCGGAAGCCAAAGCCGAGAGCAATAGAGGTCTCGGGTTCAAAAACGAGAGCAGCATCGTTGAGTTGGAGCTTTTCAAGGGCATCGCGAAGGTCGCCGTAGCGTGCACCGTCAGCGGGATAAATACCTGCATAAACCATCGGCTGTACTGCTTTAAAACCGGGCAGAGGCTCGGCAGTAGGTGTTGCCGCCAAGGTAACGGTATCGCCAACGCGTGTGTCACTTACACTCTTGATGGATGCGGTAAAGTAACCAACCTCACCGGCTGAAAGGCTTTCGCATTTGTTAAGCCCAAAAGGCTCCATTGTGCCAACTTCCACAATATCAAACACAGCGCCCGTGCTCATCAAGCGAATCTTGTCGCCTGCGGCAATGCTGCCGTCTACTACGCGAATGTTAACCACAACGCCGAGGTAACTGTCATAGTAGGAGTCAAAAATGAGAGCCTTGAGCGGTGCATTTTCATCACCCTCGGGGGAGGGAATGTCACGCACAACCGCTTCGAGAACATCCTCAATATTCAATCCCGTCTTTGCTGAAACGGCAGGGCAACCCTCTGCGGGAATGCCAATTACGTCCTCAATTTCGGCGCGGCACTTGTCTACGTCTGCCGAGGGCAGGTCGATTTTATTGATGACGGGAATAATCTCAAGGTCGGCATCTACTGCAAGATAGGCATTTGCCAGCGTTTGCGCTTCAATACCCTGTGTTGCGTCTACAACGAGGAGCGCACCGTCGCAAGCATTGAGCGAGCGGGAGACCTCGTAGTTAAAGTCGACGTGACCGGGCGTGTCGATGAGGTTGAAGGTATACGCCTGGCCGTCTTTTGCATTGTATATCAATTTTACGGCGCGAGCTTTGATAGTAATGCCGCGCTCGCGTTCAAGATCCATATTGTCAAGGATCTGGTCTTCCATATCGCGCTTTGCAACCGTTTGGGTGTGCTCCAAAATACGGTCAGCCAAGGTCGATTTGCCGTGGTCGATGTGCCCAAGGATGGAAAAATTGCGAATGTGATTTTGACGTTCGGATTTTTGCACGTTTGTATCCAATCCTTTCCAAAAAATCGGGAACTTATATCTTAACTAAATTATTATACCATAATTTGCACACAATGTCAAGAAAAAGCCGTAAGAATACCCGAATTTTTCTCTTTTTTCTTGCCATAAAAATGTCGTCTGTTTTTTGCAATATTTTTCTTTCATAAAGCCGATTTTATGAGGCGTATAGCAATATTTGTCTTATAAAAAGCAAAAAGTATCTTGACAGAGCATAAAAAGTATTATATACTATAATTAGAGTAATTATGGCGGTATTTCCGCTTTTTTGCCGAAAGGAACACGTTATGAAAAAAATGAAAGTTGCCGTTGTTGGATATGGCGGCATGGGCGGTTGGCACACAGAGCATCTTTTAAAGAGTGACGTTTGCGAGCTCGCAGGCGTTTATGACATCAAGCCCGAAAGAAATGCGCTGGCAGAGAGCCGTGGCATTTATGCATATCCCACCTACCAAGCACTCCTTGACGATAAGAGCGTTGAGCTCATCACCGTAGCCATCCCCAACGATGACCACGAGAGTGTTGTTGTTGCCGCTCTCAATGCAGGCAAAAACGTCATTTGCGAAAAACCCGTAGCGCTCTCCCTGGAGGCGCTTGAAAATATGATCGCCGCAGCCGAGGCGAACGGTGTTCGTTTTGCCGTTCACCAAAACCGTCGTTGGGACGTTGACTATCTCGCAATGCAAAAAATTCACGATTCGGGCGAGATCGGTAACGTTTTCAACATCGAATCCCGTATTCACGGCAGCCGTGGCATTCCCTCTGACTGGAGAGGCGAGAAGGAACACGGCGGCGGCATGCTCTACGATTGGGGCATTCACCTCATCGACCAAGTCATGATGGTTTACCATTGGGCACCCATCAAGAGCGTATATTGCGTTTGCGATAACATCACCAATAAAGAGGTTGACGACGGCTTCAAGCTTCAGCTTTTCTTCGAGAATGGCAAACAGGCACACATCGAGGTTGGAACCTACAACTTTATTGCAATGCCTCGCTTCTATATGAGAGCCGAAAAGGGAACCGCCCTCATCACCGACTGGCGCGAGGAAGCAAAGGTTGTTAAGTGCAAATATTGGCACGAGAACGATGTTCTTCCCGTACAAACCGCGGCAGGCTTGACCAAAACAATGGCACCGCGCGACGAGATCACAACCGATACCTATACCGTCGAGCGTCCCGCTTCCAACGTGCACGACTATTACCGTCACTTCGTCAATGCCATCCGTACCGGATGCGAACAGGATGTCACCTACGACCATATGCGCACCGATCTCAAAATCATCCTCGCCGCCTTCCGCTCCGCCGAGCTTGGAATGCCCGTGGGGTTAGAATAATTTTTTAAGAGATTGCAGGGGGGGACTTTTTGGAAAAAAGTCCCCCCCTGCACCCCCTTCAAAAACTTTCTAACAAAAGGGAAAAAGAATAATCCCAAAGACACGGACGGACAGTCGGTGCCCAAAAAGTCAAGGATTTTTGCATCTTACTGTATAAAAAATGCAGGAGAGCGAAAAGCCCTTGACTTTTCTTTTTGTGCCGTGTATAATGAAAACAACAAGAACGAAGGGGGAGAATCCATTGAAACTCACAATTCGCGAAGATCCAAACATCAATGAGACAGAAGTGACGGTTGCATGCCCTAAAATGACTGCCGAGATAGAAGAAATCGTTGCAAACATTGGCTTGATAGGGCAAACCATTGCCGGGAAAAGAGAGGGTGCAACCTTTTTTATACCCGCGACGGATATTTTCTATTTTGAATCTGTTGACGGAAACACCTTTTTCTATACCGAAGGAGAGACCTACGAGGCAACCGCGCGGTTATACAAAATTGAAGAAAGTCTGCAAAATTTGAAATTTGCCAGAGTGTCCAAAACAATTATTGCGAATTTACGCAAAATGAGGTGCATCACACCTGCACAAAACAGCCGTCTTGTTGCAACACTTATCAACGATGAAAAAATTGTTGTTTCCAGACAGTACGTGTCCGAAATTAAGAAAAAATTGGGGGTGTAATTATGTTCAAAAAATGGTGGTTTTCTTTCAGTCAATCTTTGGCATTTGTAACACTTATATTATTGTTTGTGTCATTGATATTTCCTCAAGCTATTGAAGCCAAAATACTATGGCTTATGATGTGTATTATAACACCTGTCAACGTGTTTGAATTTTTTACGTTTGAGTTGCAGCTTTTTTCAAAGCATCGTTGGGTCAGACGTGCGATTGCAATAACTTTTTCTGTTATTACCCTCTTGAGTGTTAACATTCTGTTTGGAAATATTCGTTGGGACGACAAAAAGGATTGGATTATTTATGGCATTTCTGTGGCGATTGTGGTGATCTTGTTGGTGTTTCTTTATTATGTTGTCGACAAAATAGAAAAGCGTAATTTAGATGCCATCAATCAAAAGCTCGCAAATGGAAATATGGATACCAACAAGAAATAAGATTTTCAAATAAACAATAAAGGGATAGCGCACTTGCTATCCCTTTATTGTATCTTGTAGGGGACGACGTCCTCGGCGTCCCGTGCCACTGCAAATCAACTTTCTTATTTTGTAGGGTCTTGGTGGCGCCTACAAAATAGCGGTAGCAAAAGCGCGACGAATGGAGTGCGCCGCCCGTCTATCCGCGCACTAACAACTCTATTAGGATGATTTTTGTGCGAGAGTTCTTGAAAGGGGCGTGGGGGGAACTTCTTTCAAGAAGTTTCCCCCACAAAATCCTTATTATTTAATTTCACCAAGATAATACTTCTTTTTACCACGGCGGATGACGACGTACTTGCCGCCAAGAGCCACATCGGCATTGATTTCGAGGTTCATGTCCAAGATGGGCTCACCGTTGAGGGTGAGGGACTTGTTGGAAATGAACTCGCGCGCTTCACGTTTAGAAGAGCAAATGCCCGCGCTAACGAGAACGTCCATAACGGGGCCGCCTTCGGTTTCGAAGTGGGGAACGTCCTTGAGCCCTGCCAAGAGGTCTTGCATAGGAATTTCCTTGATGTTGCCGGCAAAGAGCTGCTCGCTGATCTTAACGGCAGACTCGTAAGCGCCTTCACCGTGCAAGTCACGCAAAATCTCTTCGGCGAGCTTCTTTTGCGCAATGCGACGCTCGGGAGCGGCATTGTGCTCGGCTTCGATTGCTTCGATCTCTTCGCGAGAGAGGAAGGTCAGTCTCTTGAGGTACTCAATTACCATGCTGTCCTCAGAGTTGAGCAGGAACTGGTAGAGCTGATAAGAGCTTGTCTTGTTCTTGTCGAGCCAAACGGCATTACCTTCACTCTTGCCGAACTTGTTGCCGTGAGAGTCGGTAACAAGAGGCATTGTCATAGCAAATACCTCGTCACCGGTGGTCTTGCGGATGAGCTCAATACCCGTGGTAATGTTGCCCCATTGGTCGGAGCCTGCAACCTGCAGGTCAACACCGCGTGTTTCGTGCAGATACTTAAAGTCAAGACCTTGAATGAGCATATAGGAGAACTCCGCATAGGAAATACCGCTCTCCATCTGACGGCGGATGAGGTCCTTGCTGAGCATATAGCCAACGTTGATATACTTACCGTAGTCACGGAAGAAATCAATGATATTGAGATCTTTTACCCAATCGTAGTTGTTAACAACCTCGTAGGGGAAGATTTTTTGCAGCTGTGTTTTGAGGCATTCGTAGTTGTGAATAACCTCGTCGCGGTCGGAGAGCTTACGCTCAACGGTTCCACGGGGGTCGCCAATGAGGGCGGTTGCCATACCTACGAGCAAGAGGGGAGTGTGACCTGCTGCCGCAAGACGACGAGTAATCAAGAAAGAAGAGTAGTGACCGAGGTGCAGACTGTCTGCCGTGGGGTCAGTACCAATATAAAAGGTCATTCCGCCTGCATTGAGCTTTTCTACGAGCTCGGGGCTGGAAATATCCTGAATTAAGCCTCTCCATTTGAGATCTTCATACAAAGTCATGTGGAATTCCTCCGTGTAATAAACATTTAACTCAATTATTATATCATATAATTTATTTCTCGTCAACTACAAAATCAAAAAATCAAAGCTTTTTCCCATCTTTTTGCAAAAAAGCGGTAAAAAAATGAAAAAAGCACAAAGAAATTTCAAAAAAAGACTTGCAAAACCGAAAAGTGTGTGGTATAATACTCGTGTTGCGCTGTGGCGCAAGAATTTTAGGATGGTCCGCTGCATGCTCGCATGAACGTCCGGTATATTATAGGAGGACTCAAAAATGAATTTGGTTGAGGCTTTTACAAACGAGCAATTGAAACAGGAACTCCCCGTGATTCGCATCGGTGACACCATCCGTGTACACAACAGAATCAAAGAGGGTAACAGACAGAGAATCCAGATGTTCGAAGGCACCGTGATCGCAAAGCACGGCGGCGGCATCTCCGAGACCTTTACCGTAAGACGTGTTTCTTATGGCGTAGGCGTAGAGAAGACCTTCCCCATCCATTCTCCCAATGTTGAAAAGGTTGACATTATCCGCGTTGGTAAGGTAAGACGTGCAAAGCTGTACTACCTCCGTGACCGCGTTGGTAAGGCATCCAAGGTTAAGGAACAGATCTAATCTTTCCCGAACAGATAAAAACCATTCCCAAGCGGGAATGGTTTTTATTTTCTCAAAGCAAATTAAAGAAGCGCAAGTTTTTCCACAATAGCAGCATAGCGTGGCGAGCTTTTTATGGGTGCAAAGACACTTTCCGGACTGTTGAGATGTCTCCAATATGCGTGACCGAGCGTTTCTGCGTGGCTCTTGAAAATATTACTTTGAGTAACCTTGACTTTGTTGACAAGCAGGGAAGTGTGCTCGGTTTTTGAAAAATTCTGCAGACCTTCAAGGTGATTGAGCATTGTTTCAAGTTCAGTAAGTGCTCTCTCAAATTTTTCCGCCTTTGCACTTTGTGCCGCCATAAAAAAGCTGATTCTTGCCAAACGGTCATCATAAAATCCAAAGTCTTTGTCACAAAAGATGATACCCACCATATCGTAGAGCATTTTCCACATCGAGTGCTTTTCCTCGGGGGTATATCCTGCTTCGGGACAATCCAACAGATATTTCATATAAAGATGCATCTTGTCGCACACCTTCCAAAAATAGTTTTGGCAGTGTGTAACAAGCTCTTCTCCTTCAAGCACGTGCAAATGCAAGTCTGTATGTTGTGGCATCATATCGGCGTACTGCCGTGCAGCTTTTTTATCGCCCACGCGTTGATGGGTAAAGCAAAGACAAGTAATGGCTCCCATTCTGTAATTGATATTCTCCGATTTCAGGAGTTGTTCACCGATAGAAACGATTTCGTCAAAATTTTCTCTGTCCGATGCATTTCGCAAAACCCACATCAAACGGTAACGCACGGTTTCATCATTGGGATATTTCTTTTGCATTGCGCGGCAGAGTTGCAATCGTTCTTCGGTTTTTCCTTGATTGAAGAGAGCGCTTTCTTCCGCGAGAAATTCCTCAATTTCCGCCTTCTTTTTGCTTTTTGCGATGTCAATTTCCAAAAGGATATCGGCACTCACCTCAAAGATGTTAGCAAGAATGGGCAAATTTGAAATATCGGGAGCGGTTTTGTCGCATTCCCATTGAGAGATGGCATTGGTGGAAAGTCCCAACAGTTCGGCAAGCTGTTCCTGTGTCATTCCTCTGTCGCGACGAAGCCTTTTGATTGTGGTTCCAATAGACATAACATATCCTCCTTGTGTTGATGCAAAAGCGCTTTTGTACCTTCATTATACACGAGGGGAGAAAACTATTACACCAAGTATTTTACAAGTTATATTCAACAATTACTTTATTTTTTATAGTATTAGTTTATCATAGACAAATAAAAAAGTCAACGGTTTACAGAAAGGAGTTCAAATGTCCTACCCACTACAATTTCTCGTGGTTTTGGTAATGTCACTTTTGGGGTGCACCAAGGTGACCTTGCAGGGGCGCGCGAGTAGAAAGTTTTTCAAAAACGGAGCGGATAGCGTGCTTTTCCACACAATGCTGTTCCTCTTTGTGGCACTCACGCTCGTTGTCATTTTCCCAACGGCACTTTTGACGTGGCAAGGTTTTTGGCTCTCTATTCTGTGCGCATTGTTCACGTTCTTTTATCAAGTGTTCTATGCGCAAGCACTCAAAGAAGGACCCGTGTCGCTCACCGTCCTCATTTGCAACTTCAGCACCTTTTTCGTCGTTCTTTATAGCACGCTCGCCTTTGGCGAGACCTTGTATCTCTCACACATTGGGGGAATGTTGCTCCTCATCCTTTCAATGATATTGAACGTAAAGCAGGAAGAAAAAGAAAAGGGAAGACGTTGGCTTTTCTTTACAATCGCTGCAATGGTGAGCACCGCGGTGGGAACGAGCATTATCAAACTGTTTGGTAAGACAGAAGCCGCACAGGTTGCAGGCTCCGACATCACCTTTTTGGCACTCTCTTACGTCGCGGCGGCAGTCTTTGCACTGGGGTATTACATCATTAGTCGATACACAGGCAAAAAAGAAAAGCATACCTTTGCCTTCTCGTGGAAAGTCCTCGCATACGCGATTGGAATTGGCGTGGTACTCGGCGTGTTCCAAAAGTTCTACGCACTTGGGATGCAACACCTCGATGCCGCTTTTATGATGCCCACTTGGGCAGGATTGCAAACGCTCGGTATGACCACCATCGGCATTTTCGCCTTTGGCGACAAGCTCCGCCCGCGCCAAAAATGGAGCATCGTCTGCGGACTCGCTTGCATCATTTTGATGAATTTGCGTATTTGCCCGCTCCTTTGACGCACTATTTTAGAACCGAAAGAACAAAAATGCGTTCTTTCGGTTCTTTTTTTACGCGCTCGCGCGTATTTTTTTTGCAAAAATCCAACAAATCGTCCCCATCTTGTGCTATAATGATAATGAAGTAATATTTTTTGATAGAGTGAGGAATCGTATGAACATTTTACAATACCTCAAAAACAATATACTGTATCTTGACGGTGGCATGGGAACGCTCCTGCAAGCGCAGGGACTTGCGGCAGGGGAGATGCCCGAGCGTTGGAATCTTTCTCACGCCGAAGAAGTTGTTGCTATTCACAAGCAATATTTCAATGCAGGCTCAAACGTTGTCAACGCCAACACCTTTGGGGCAAACTGTCTCAAATTCGAGGCGGACGAGCTTGATGCCATCATTGCCGCCGCCATTGCCAATGCGCGCCGCGCCGCCGAGGAAAGTGACGGAGCACAACCCAAGTGGGTAGCTCTTGACATTGGCCCTACGGGCAGAATGCTTGCACCCTACGGTGACCTCGATTTTGAGGATGCCGTATCCGTTTTTGCCGAAACGGTACGCCTTGGCGTCCGTCACGGAGCCGACCTTATCTTCATCGAAACGATGAGCGATAGCTACGAAACACGTGCCGCACTCTTGGCGGCAAAAGAGAATAGTAACCTGCCCGTGTTCGTATCCTGCGCCTTTGGCGAGGACGGCAAACTGATGACGGGTGCCAATCCCGCCGCTATGGTTGCCATGCTTGAGGGTATGTGTGCCGATGCCATCGGCATCAACTGCTCCTATGGCCCCCGCAAATTGATGGGCGTTGTTGAAGAATACCTCAAATATGCATCCATTCCCGTCATTTTCAAACCCAATGCAGGACTCCCGACCGTAAAAGAGGGAAGAACGGTCTATGACCTTTCCCCCGAGGAGTTCGCCGCCGATATGGAACAAGCCGTTTCTCTTGGTGTGCGCGCCGTTGGCGGATGCTGCGGTACGACTCCCGAATACATCGAAGCCTTGGTACAAAAAACGGAAACTATCAAGCCGCAACCCATTACACAAAAGAACATTACCTGCGTGTCATCCTACACGCACGCGGTTATTTTCGATAAAGAACCCATCCTTATTGGCGAGCGCATCAATCCTACGGGTAAAAAACGCTTCAAAGAGGCGCTCAAATCGGGTGATATGGACTACGTTTTGCGTGAAGGCCTCTCGCAAGCCGAAGCAGGCGTGCATATTCTCGACGTCAACGTCGGTCTCCCCGAAATCGACGAGGTGTCTATGCTTCAGGATGCCGTAAGACGTCTCCAAGAGGTAACAGACCTGCCGTTGCAAATTGATACCTCTGACCCCGTTGCAATGGAAGCCGCCCTTCGCCGCTACAATGGCAAGGCGATGATTAACTCTGTCAACGGAAAGATAGAAAGTATGCATAGCGTCTTTCCGCTCGTCAAAAAATACGGCGGACTTGTTGTCGCCCTTACACTGGATGAGAGCGGTATTCCAACTCGCGCCGAGGAGCGCGTCGCCATTGCCGAGCGCATCCTCAAGGTTGCCGCCGAGTACGGCATCGACAAAAAAGACGTCATTTTCGACCCTTTGGCACTTACCATCAGTGCTGATGGAACCGCTGCAAAGGAAACCTTGCGCGCGGTATCAATCATTAAAAACAAGCTCGGTTGTCATACGTCCTTGGGCGTTTCCAATGTTTCCTTTGGACTCCCGAACAGAGATATTGTCAACAGCACCTTCTTCGCATTGGCACTCGGTGGGGGACTCTCTGCGGCAATTATGAATCCCTATTCCTCAGAGATGATGAAGACCTATCACGCATTCCGCGCCCTTGACGGGCAGGACGAAAACTGCGGTGCGTATATTGCGTTTGCCCAAAATTTGCCCACTCCCCAGGCTGTTTCCAATCCCGCGCAAGCGGTTGCAGCAACCAAAGAAGAGGGCAGTGAGCTGCAAAAGGCGGTTATCAAAGGTCTGCGTGACCGCGCCGCCGCTCTTACACGCGAGGAATTGAAAACGCGCGAACCGCTTGACGTGGTACAAGCCGATATCATTCCTGCACTCGACGTTGTAGGCGAAGGATTTGAGAAGAAAACCGTCTACCTGCCGCAGCTTCTAATGGCGGCAGAGGCGGCAAAAGCGGCTTTCGAAGAGGTTAAAACCCATCTGCCTGCTGCCGCAAACAACGGTGTTACCGTTGTGCTTGCTACCGTCAAAGGCGACATTCACGACATCGGCAAAAACATCGTTAAGCTGTTGCTTGAAAACTATGGCTTTGCCGTCAGTGACCTCGGCCGCGACGTTTCTCCCGAGACTGTGGTCGAAGAGGTCGTGCGTCTGCATGCACCCGTGGTAGGACTCAGCGCCCTGATGACCACCACTGTGCCCGCAATGGAGGAGACAGTTCGTGCACTTCGCAAAAGTGCCCCCTGGTGCCGCATTGTAGTTGGTGGAGCGGTTTTGACAGCCGAATATGCCGCAACTATTGGTGCGGATCAGTACGCAAAGGACGCAATGGAGACCGTCCGCTACGCCGAAACCTTTCTCTTATAACCTATGAAAAAACGCATTATTTGCTTTATCCTCACGCTTGTTTCCATCTGCGCCTCGTTCCCGTCCTGCACCCCTGCGGTAATGAGTGACGGTGCACTTTGCCGCATCTATTTTCTCGATGTCGGGCAAGGGGATTGTACGCTTATTCGCACGCGAAGTGGAGACATTCTTATTGATGCAGGCCCCGAATCTGCGCAGGATGCCCTCTGCTTGCGTCTCAAACAACTTGGCGTCAAGGAGATTGCTTTGGCAATCTTTACCCATCCCGACGAGGACCACGTTGGCGGAGCTGACGGAGTGCTCGCGCAAATTCCCGTGCGCGAGGTTTGGTTGCCGGTGCGCGAGATGGATAACCCCTCGGCAGCACGTATGGAAAAGGTGATAGAAGAGAATGGCACTGCGCGCAAGAATGTTCGTGCGGGTGAAGTTCTCAGGGTCGGCGATGCCGTTGTGGCAACGCTTGCACCGTTTGGCGATGCTACCAACGACTCCAACGATAACAGTATCGTTGTGCGCATCACTTGTGGCGATATCGGTATGCTTTTTATGGGAGATGCAAGTGCCAAGGTGGAACAAAAATTGGTCGAAACCTATGGCAAAGCGCACCTGACTGCCCAGCTTTACAAGGTGGGACATCACGGCTCGTCTACATCCAACACCGAGGATTTCCTCGAGGTTGTCAAGCCTACGTATGCGGTTATTTGTAGTTCAATCGACAATTCCTACGGCCATCCCCACGGTGTTGTGGTGGAACGCTTACAAACTATCGGTGCCAACGTTCTTTTAACGGCAACCGACGGCGAGGTCGTTCTGGAATGTAACCAAAGTGCCATTTGGCATATAGATAGCAAAGGAGAAAAACAATGAAAATTTTGATTACGGGTGGCTCTCGCGGCATTGGTGAAGCTTGTGTGCGCGCATTCTGCCGTCAAGGCGATAGCGTGGCATTCCTGTATCACACAAGTCACGAGCGTGCAAAAGCCTTGGCTGATGAAACAGGAGCGATTGCCATTGCCGCAGACGTATCGAATGCCGCGTCGGCTGCAACCGCCACCAAAGAGGCGATTGCGCGTCTTGGCGGTATCGACGTGCTTGTCAATAACGCAGGCATCTCTCAAATCAAACTGTTTAGCGATATCACCGATGAGGATTGGCGCAAAATGATTGATACCAACCTCTCCTCGGCATTCTATACCTCGCGCGAGGCATCCAAAGCTATGGTTGCACAACACGCGGGCAGAATCATCAATATAGGCTCTATGTGGGGCAAAACGGGCGCATCCTGTGAGGTGCACTACTCGGCGGCGAAAGCAGGACTGAGAGGAATGACAATGGCACTCGCCAAGGAGCTCGGGCCCTCAAATATCACAGTCAACTGCATCGAGCCGGGTGTCATCGATACCGAAATGAACGCAGCACTTGATGAAGCCACTCGACAAGAACTCTCTGATAGCACACCTCTGTGTCGCATTGGAAAGGTCGAAGAGGTAGCCTCGGTCGTATGCTTCTTGGCATCCGAGGGCGCATCCTTCATCACGGGGCAGGTGCTCGGTGTCGATGGCGGATTTGCCATTTGATAAAACGAAAAGGAAAGATTATGAAGAATTTTTGGAACATAATTGCCGTTGTTCTTCTCGCAGCTACATTGGTTTTTGGTTCTTATGGGGTTTTGTATCTTCAAAGCGGTTGGTTGTTTTCGACAGCACGTCAAGCAGAGGAGCACGAGCCCTTGGCACTTACCCCTGCCAAGCCCTTTGATGCTACCGAAACGAAAACGATGGCAGAGTGGTTAGAGGATGCACGCATCAAAACCGATAAAACGTTAATATTAGTCAATCTTAAAAACCCACTTTCCAAAGACTATAAAGCAGACCTTACAGAATACAACGGTGCTCAAATGCACCCATCAATGGTGGAAAATTACATCAACCTGCGCGATAGAGTGCAAGAGGAAACAGGTATCCGCATCTACGTTTCCAGCGATTTCCGCACAGCGGAGAAGCAAGCAGAACTTTTGGAGTTTTACGGCCCCGACAGAGCCGCACCCGTAGGATGCAGTGAGCACGAAGCGGGACTCTCTCTCGACGTCTACGCGCCTGGGCACGACAGTTACAATTTTCTCAAATCTCCTGCAGGGCGAATGGTCAACCGCATCTGCCACGAATACGGCTTTATCATTCGCTACGAAGCCGATAAGACGGATATTACCGGCATTGATTACGAGCCTTGGCACCTGCGCTACGTAGGAGCGCCGCACGCCGAGCTCATTGCCAATAGCGGTCTCGCTTACGAGGAATACGTCAACGCTATCACCCCCGAAACTTGGTATGCTTACAAAGATTACCGTATTCTTCGCACAGCCATCGTGGATTCCATTACACTTCCCGAGGGGTTTGCCTCTTGTCACATCTCACCCGATAATACGGGATATTACATTGTAACAGTAAAATTATAAAAACAGATTGCTCAATATGGGGAACTTTTTTCAAAAAGTACCCCCGCATATATTTATTATAGAAGAAATTTTCAAAAACCTATTGACAAACGCTTGCAAAATATGCTATAATAATATGCCGCATGAAAAAGGCTCTTTTAAGTGCGCCTAAAAACGCCGCCTTTATATCAGCGAGTCTATCAGAAAGAGAGGTGCTTTTCGTGTTTGCTATTATCGAAACCGGCGGAAAGCAGTACAAAGTAATCGAGCAGGACATTATCTTTGTTGAAAAGCTCGACGTTAACGAAGGAGACGAAATCGTCTTCGACAGCGTTAAGGCATTGTCTACTGACAACGGCTTTGTAGCTGGTACTCCCAACGTAGCTGGCGCTAAGGTTACTGCCAAGGTTCTTAAGAACGGCAAGAACAAGAAGATCTACGTTATGAAGTACAAGTCCAAGAAGAACGAAAAGAAGAAGATCGGTCACCGTCAACCCTTTACCAAGGTTCAGATCCTGACCATCGAGGGCTAATCGCTCAGTCAGTACGATGACAAAAATCGTGTTTTTCAGAAGCGGTGGAGTGTTCTACGGCTTCCAGGAGCAAGGTCACGCAGGCTACGGTGAGGCGGGCGACGACATTTTGTGCGCTGCCATCTCGTCTATGACAATGCTCGTCATTAACACCATTGAGGTTGCGTATGCGGCTTCTGTTGATTATGATATCAACGAGGGCGCGACAAAAATTACGGTAAAAGCCAAAGCAGCGTTGCCGGAGTTTGAGTCCGACGATTACAAGAGATACGCAGTTTCGGGCATTATGATGGGTTACTACTGTCAGCTCAGTGATATGCTTGAGGAATATGGCGATTATCTTGACGTTTGCGTCATAGATAAACCTTACGAAGAATAATTCACCAAACCCCGAGATTCCGCAATAGGGAATCACAAAAATTTAGGAGGATAAGAATGATGTTAAAGCTCAGTTTACAGTTCTTTGCTCATAAGAAAGGTGTCGGTTCTACCAAGAACGGTCGTGATAGCGAATCCAAGCGTCTTGGTGTTAAAAAAGCTGACGGTCAGTCCGTTGTAGCCGGCAACATCATCATCAGACAAAGAGGCTCCGCAGTTTGCGCAGGCGAAAACGTTGGCGTAGGCAAGGACTACACTCTGTACGCTCTGATCGATGGTAAAGTAAAGTTCGAGCATAAGACTAAGTCTCAGAAGAAGGTTAGCGTATACGCTGACTAATTCATCTGACAGAATATACGGCACAGACCAAATGGTCTGTGCCGTATATTTTTTATTCTTTTTTTACTTTTGTAGAGGACGTCGTCTCCTACAAAAAATCCCCCACCGAAAAAAGGTGGGGGATAATTTTATGCCGGGTAGTTTGATAAATTGAAATTTGTTATTTGCTTTTATCTGCATTTGCCCGTTTTTTGAGTCTTAAAATTAAACTGTCCGCACTTTTGCTATTGGATAAAGGATTGCTTTTCCCAAATTTTTTCAAAAGCAAAATCAACCCAACGATCATGATAGCAGGGAACAAGGTTGCAAAAAGAAGCCCTGTTTTCAAATTTCCGCCAACGGCATCTGCGATTCCGCCAACCATTGAGGGGCCGGTTGCAGCGCCAAGATCTCCTGCCAATGCCAAAAAAGCAAACATTGCAGTGCCGCCACGGGGGCATTTTTGCGAGGAAATGCAAAGCGTTCCGGGCCACATAATACCAACCGCAAGTCCGCAAAGCGCACAACCAACAAGACCGAGAATCGGAATGGGAGAGAGCGCTGCCGTCAGGTAGCAAACCACACACAACGAGCCGCAATAGAGCATTACCTTGGTCAAATTCAGCTTTTCGCTAAACTTTCCGTAAAACACACGTGCAATTCCCATAAAAATAGCAAACATACAAGGGCCTGCCAAGTCACCAACGGTTTTGGAAACTCCAAGTGCCGACTCGGTAAATGCAGATGCCCATTGTGTCATAGTCGCTTCGGATGCGCCCGCGCAGATCATCAAAAGGATTATCAATAAAAATACGGGGTGCTTGAGCAACTGAGCGGTGCGCATACCTTCTCCATCCTCTACCAATCTCTCAATGGGGCAGGAGAGGAAGTTTACGGTGTTCACCAGAGGAACAAGTGCCCAAATGATTGCAAGGAACTTCCAATTTTCAATGCCGAATATTGCAAGGAAGATCGTCGAACCCAAAATAACGCCAACCGAACCCCAACAAAAGAAGGAGTGCAAAAGGCTCATAACGCCTGCCTTGTTTTCAAACGGGCAAGCTTCCACAATCGGGCTGAGCAAAACCTCAACGAGTCCACTGCCAACGGCATAAAGCATTACGGAAATGATGATGCCAACAAAAGCATTTGGGAGGAGTTCGGGCAGGAATGCCATCAAAATCAGTCCCAGAGCCGAAACCAACTGCGAAACAACAACGCAGGGGCGGTAACCAACTTTGTCGGCAAACTTAACTGCCACCAAATCTACGAGCAACTGTGTCATATAGAACACTAATGGAATCAGCGCAATCATTTCGAGAGAAATCCCATAGCTGCTCTTGAACGTCAAAAACAAGAGCGGTGCAAAGTTTGAAGTGATCGCCTGCGTAATAAAACCAAGATAGCAAGCAATCAGCGTTTTTTTGTAGTTTTTCGGTTTTGTCATACAGTCTCCTTGTGAGGATCATATCCAAAATGTCTTTTGTTCTTACAAAAACCTATTATATCACAAAATCTTCTGTTTGTAAATAGATTTATTTATATAAATGCGGATGAAGTGAATTGCCCCTACGGAATATAAAAAAGCACATTGTAGGGTCGATTCACGAATCGACCGAAAGCAAACGCTTATCGCTCATAGAAACGGTCGAACAATGGTCTTCGCCTACAAAAAATCCCCCACATAAACGGTGGGGGATAATTTAATACTGGTTGTTTGATAAATTGGAATT
>JAZOVV010000037.1:0-14140 GCA_045658925.1 Eubacteriales bacterium | reverse complement strand
GCCAAGGTAGTAGTTTTCGCCATCAAGAGTGGTTGCCCAAGAATTGGTTTCTGCATTGTAAGTGTATACAGAAGTGCCGGCAGCGTCGAACTTAACGGAGAGCTTGCCCTCATCGTTGTTGTAAACGGTGATGTATTGCTTCTCTTCGCCTACGAGGATGTAGAACTTAACGCCATTTTCAACGGTCTCTACGTATACGTCGATAGCTTGGTCAGCCTTGTCGGTAGTAGCAAGATATCTGCCGCTTACTTCGCCGGTGATGTAGAGGGTCTTGCCAAGAGTAACCTGGTTCAGGTAGAACTTGTAAGCTACGCCTGCTGTGGGAGTTGCAACGTTGGAAGGAACATAGAGATCCTTGGATGCAGCATCAACCTTAATGGTGAATACCTTAGTGTCGGTAGCTTCACCGCATGTAATGGTAGCAGTCAGAGTGAGTTCAACCTTCTCTTCGCCAAGGATGATGTCGAGCTTGCCGCCTTCTACGGGTTTGTCGCCGAGAGCCCAAGTGATGGTAACATCATCATAGTACTTGCCAACTGCGTCGAGGGTGAGCGTGGTGTTTTCGGTAATAGTTTCGGTAACAGAAAGGATTTCCTTTTCAGCTGCAACCTTTTCTGCGGGGGTCTTAATGTTTTCTTGGAAGTTGGTGAAGGGGGTAACGCTCATGGGAATGAAGTAGGGTTCGCTGTTGTAAAGAACAACGATACCGGTTACGTCTGCTTTCCAGCCGAACTTTTCTTTGTGAGCGTTGTCTATGGGAGCCTTGTCGGGGCTGGTGTAAGTTTCGCCATCCTTATTAACCTTGAGGGTGGTGGGGAAATCACTTACATAGGTACGAACGTAAGCAGTTCTGCCGTTGAGCTTGAAGTAGAGGTATTGAGATGTGTCTTTGGACATATCTTGAGTACCGATTTCAACGCCCTTAATGGTTGCGGGCATACCAACGTAGTTAGCGAAGGATTCGCCTGCAGCAAACTTATCGGTGAGGTCGAGAGGAGCAACTTCTTTCTTGTTGGAGTCAACGATCTTTACTACGGAGCCGCCCTTAATTTCTTGCATGCCGGAGTAGGGTTCGATGGGACCGGAAATTTCAACAGTCATACCAACTTCGAGCTTGCTTTCAGAAATGGGATCCTTAGCTACGCTGTAGCAGTAGTAACCGCCCTTGCCTTCGAGGTCAGCAAGGAAGAGGTGGTTGTACTTATTGCCAACAGATTTGGAGTTGATAGCAACAACGATACCTCTAACAACAACGTTTTCGCCCTTCTTAGCTGCCATATATTCCTCAAAGGTGTTCAGCACATACTTCGGAACGGTGAAGTTGAAGGTCTTGGTTGCGGTGGTGCCGTCTGCTGCCTTGATGGTAGCGGTCAGAACGTAGGGGATATCTTCTGCGGGTTCATCGGGTACGTCTACAACGTAGTTAAGGTCATCCTTCTTGGAGAGGGTGAGCTTGTCGGTGCCGGTAAGGGCCCAAGTAACGTCATAGGAAACGGTCTTTGCGGTGGCATCATCAAAGAGTGCAACCTTTGCAGTCAGTTCAAAATCTGCAGCGGTAATGTTCTTACCTTGGTAGAGGTTGAAGATGTAATCTGCAGCGGCATTTACGTTGTAAGTTACCTCGTCATTGCCACGAATGTCATTGAAGTTATCCTTCAATTCTTTCAGAAAATCACAAGAAGCGAGGGTGGTTACACACAGTGCCAGGGTCAACAGAACTACTAAGAGTTTTTTCATGGTGGTTTCTCCTTTAATTGTGTTTTTTTATTTAATTTTTTAAAATTAAATTCAGTGAATGGTGATTGCGCCTAACGTGTACACTTTTACCTGTACTGTTCCTTCAAAGCAATCTACAATACCATCTACGTCGATGGTTTTGCCAACAAAACGGTCGGGAGTTACGAGTTCGCCTTCCTCGTAGAATACGCCGGTGCGAACGATGATTTGTTTGCCATCCTTTTCACAAGTCAGCGAAATAGCGCCTGTATTGTCGCCCTTTTGGGTAACGTAGGAGTCTATAACGGTCAGGCCCTTCAAAGAAACGGATGTGTGAAGGAGAGAATAGTTACCTTTAATAGTAATGTCATTGTCTCCCTCGGGGGAGGCTTGCAGGGTTTCGCCCGTTGTCAGGGTTGCGAGGTCTGCAATCTCGGTGTAGGGAATGGTTTGGTTTTTCTCAACCAGGTGAGTCAAGGTGGGGTCATTGGGCTTCATCATATCGTATTCCAAGCCTGCAATCTGATAAGCATTGACTGCCTCAGCATATTGGTATGTACCTACGAGATAAACACGGTTGCCGGTAACAAGGAATCTATTCGCGCTTCCGGGCATATTGTAGCCGTAGAAGACTTGCATGCCGTAGTATCTTCCTTCTTCAGCGTCGTATTCTTCCAAATAGAGGGTACCGTTGGTGTTTTGTGCGATAACGCCTTCAACGGCAACTTTAACGCCAACGTATGCCTCGTGATTGGTGCGAAGCTCTTTGAGAGTGATAGCGGTTGCAGCTCCGTAGGGGAAGGAAGGATCCTTCTCGTTGGAGTGTACGTAGAGTTTTTCTTTAGCTGCCTGATCCAAAGCTGCCAAACAGGTGGTGCCGTAGCGGTTCTGACCGGAGTTAGAAGCAACAGCATATCCGTTTTGCAAAATTTCGATGTTCAGGTTGCGCCAGTCGCTGTTTGCGTCGGGTTTATACCAAATCCACAAGAGGTGACGACCGTTGCTGTCTGTGTTCCATTGGTTGGTGTCAGACTCAATCATAATGGCGTAAGCATCCTTCAACTTATCCTTTGTATGAGCAGCAGCTGCTTTGCCCCATACCTCAAGCTTACCGGTGGATTCGGGAGTGTTGATAGCAAGATATCTTGCCTTTACAATACCGTCCGGGAATTCCTCGCACTCTTCTACATAGAAGTGTGTGGTATCACCGTCGATAAAGGATTTAACAGTTGCTTCCAATTTGAGGGTGTCGGATGCCAGATCCAACTTGGTCTCTGCAACATAGTCAACGTGTTTGGTGTTGTTGCCGCAAGCTACAAAGCTGGAGAACGCCATCAAAAGGGCAAGCATGCCGATAAGAAAACGGATGATTCCGAGGGCGGGGGTTACCCGCCCTTTTTGAAACGTGGTGTTCTTCATATTAATGATGAAAGAAAATTATTGGCCGATTTGGTGCTTGCACTCTTTGATAGCATCCTCAAATGCTTTCTTAATGCCGGCTGCGGTGGCTGCACTGGGGTCAGTCATGCAGAATTGTACGAGTGCACCAACTTGGTCACGAGCAACGGAGGAACCGTTGAATGCGGGAGAGGTGTAGAAGGTGTCTGCTTGTTCAAGAGCTACCTTTGCGGAGAGCATAGCCAAATTGAATTTGCCGTCTGCTGCTGCGAGCTCTTCCTTGTAAATGGGATGTTCGTTGATGTTTTCAAGAACGGGCATGTAACCGGAAGCCATACCGAATGCTGCTTGGAAGTCCTCGTTGGTGGTGAGGAGCTTAACGAACAACCAAGAGTAGAGCATTTCTTCTTGGCTAGCCTTCTTAAAGATGCAGAGAGAAGGACCTTGGGAGATTGCCTTTTGATTTTCAGCGTCGTACTGAGGAATGGGAGCGATGCCAACTTCGAACATGATTTCGCCGGTGTCCTTATCCTTGGGGATTTGGTGAGCTGCACCTGCGGAAGAACCGATGCACATGTAGCAGTTACCCTTTTCAGCAGAGTTCATGGTGAAGAGCTTGGAGGTGTAAGCACCGGAGATTTCTTGGGTGGTTACGTAGCCCTTTTCGTACCAAGAACGGAAGGTAGCGATAAAGTTGCGGTTGGTTTCGTTATCAAACAGGAAGTGTTCGCCGGTTGCGCTGGTGTAATCGGATTTCATTTGTTCGCACATGGTGATGAACCAGTTTGCCTCGGAGTCATAGCCGAGCGGGATGCAATCGTTTTCAATTGCCTTAATCTGTGCGCAAACTTCTTCCATTTCTGCCCAAGTGGTGGGAACTTTGAGATTGTGCTTTGCGAAGAAGTCTTTGTTGTAGTAAAGAACCTCGGTGGACTTGGACATAGGCAGTGTGTACATCTTGCCGTCGCCGTAGATCTTACCTTCGTTGTAGTAAGCGTCGATGAAGTTGTCGATTTGTGCTTGAGTCAAGCCAACTTGCTCGGTGGTGCCATCTGCGTAGGTAACAGTATCGGTAGAAGCGATCATGTCATCCAGAGTCATAACAACGTTAGCCTTGTTGTAAAGAGCTACGTGGTCCGGATAGCAGTAAGCGATGTTGGGTTGTTCGCCGGTGAGGATGTCGGTTTTGATTTGGTCACGAACATCGTCATAGCCGCCAACTTGCTTGTGGTCGATTACAACGTTGGGGTAACGTTGTTGGAAAATAGCCACATATTTGTCAAGAACTTCGGTCAGGTTTGCGCCCATTGTGTGGTAGAATGTGATGTGGAGCTTGCCATCGTCATCGTTGCCAAACAGGCCACAGGAGGTGGTTGCAAGCAGGGGCAGTGCCAGCATAGCGATTGCCAGCAAAAGGGAAATGATTTTTCTTTTCACGGTGAAAATCCTCTCTTTCTAATTCTTGTTTTTTGTTTTTTTATAATACAGCCAGGGGAGCTGTTATTACCTGTGAGTGATTAGCCCTTGATACCGCTTCTCGAAACACCCTTCATAATGTACTTACGAAGGAAGATGAATACGAGGAAGAGGGGGGCAGATACGATGGCAACCGCTGCCATCTGTACGGGAATGTTGACGTCGCCGGTCGCATCGGAGAAGGAGTTACGCAAACCGTTTGTAATCAGTTCGTATGCCTCGTCCTTGGTAACCAACTTCGGCCACATATAGGAGTTCCACGCGCCCATCATCTTCAAAATGGTAATGGAGATGAGAGTGGGGAGTGCCAAGGGAATCATGACCTTCCAAAGGTATTTCAGGTCGCTGGTGCCGTCTACTTTTGCTGCCAAATACAATTCGTTGGGAATTTGCAGGAAGTTTTGACGGAGCAGGTAGATATAGAAAATACTAACCAGGAAGGGAACGATCAAAACGGTAAAGGAGTCTTTCCAGTTACCCAACTCTGTAAGAGCGCGAATGCCTTGTTCACGTCCCAGGGTGGTCAATCCCAAAAAGTCACTTACTGTTTGATAGTTTGTAATGGTAAAGAGCTCACCGGGAATCATCATAGTTGCCAAGAGAGCGGCAAACAGAGCGTTCTTGCCTTTGAATTCCAAACGGGCAAAAGCAAAAGCCGTGATAACGGTGATAACCAACGAAAGAGCCGTAGATACTACACCAACGTACAGGGTGTTTTGGAACAGCAAGCCCAATCTTGCGGTGTTGAACGCCTCAACGTAGTTGTGGAAGACGATTTTGTTCGGCCAGAGCGTTTGCACAGGCAGCTTGTATTCGTCAAGCGTCTTTACAGAGGAGATGAGCATAAAGTAGAAGGGGAAGACAATGATGAACGCGATGAAAATGAGGAATGCATACAAAAGAATTTGAACAACAACACGCATAACGCGTTGGCGACTCTTTTCTTTTTGAAGATCCACTTCAAATGTTTTTTGATTTGCCATATCGTCTCACCTCCTTAATAGTGCGTGTTCTTTTTGCTGATATAGAGGTTCAGCATTGTGACCACGAAGATGATTCCGAACAGAATCAATGCGGCAGCACTTGCACTTCCCAAACGCTCTGTGCTAAGTGCATCGTAGATATATCCAACCATTGTGTTCAGACGTCCGGCGTCGCCGGGAGGGCCCATCTTTTCGCCAAAAACACCAACGATGCTGGAGTATTCTTTAAATCCGCCGATAAAGCCTGTGATAACAACGTAGGTAATCATAGGAGAAAGAAGCGGAACGGTGATGCGACCGAAGGTGCGCAGACGGGAAGTGCCGTCAACCTTTGCAGCATCGTAATATTGCTTGTTTACGCTTTGCAAGCCACCCAAAAGAACGAGAATCTTAAAGGGCAGAGCGTTCCAAACAATGTAAATAACCATAACCACCATATTGGCGAGCTTTGTAGAACCGGTGTTGATCCAGTTGATAGCCTCGCCACCGAAGAATTCAATGATATTGTTGATAATACCTGCGGTGATAAGCAGCTCGTTTTCGTTGCCAAAGTTGTTACCAACCATTTTGAACATTGCGGCAAATACCATACCGATTGCAATGGAGTTGGTTACGTAGGGCAAGAAGAAGATGGTTTGGAGCAATCTTCTAAAGGGCTTGATTGCATTGAGGCAAACCGAAATAATCAGTGCCAAAAGAGTGGAGATCGGTACTGTCAGTACACATAACAGGATGGTGTTCATCAAACAGGTTGTAAAGCCGTTACGTGTATCGTATTGAATAACCTTTATAAAGTTACCGATACCAACGTCGAACTTTGTGCCGGCGACGTAATCCATCGTGTTGTAATCTTCCAAGAAAGCGATGCGAACCGTGTTGATGATAGGCCATACGGTAAAGATCAGCAAAAGCACGATCGCAGGGGAAAGGTATAACCACGCTTTCCACGGTTTTTTACTTCCTACCATAGTGCCTCACCTCAACGTTTGGAATATTTTCTCTTCAGAGCCGCTGTCATAAAGTCATCGTTGTTCTGTGCAGCAACTTCGATGCGTTTTTCGTTCAGCTTACTGAACAGGAATACCTTGTGGGGCTTGAGGTTGTAACGAACGGTTGCAGAAGATGTATCAATCTTGCAGTCGCCGTCTATGATGGAACGAACTGTGGGGTTGCAGGATGCGGGATGGGTTGCAACAACGCTTGCGTCGCGGCCCATAATTTCAAGGCTTGTAAGGTTGCAGGTCATAGCACCGTTTTCGGAGGGAATAAAGCCTTCGGGACGGATGCCAACGGTTACGGGTTGATCTGCAACATCGGCAACGTCGAGTACAGCCTCATCGCCGATGTAGAGCTTACCGCCCTTTACTTCACCGTTGAATACGTTGATGGGGGGAGTACCCAAGAACTTTGCAACGAACAGGTTGGTGGGGTTGTCATAAACCTCTTGAGGCTTACCAACTTGTTGAATAACACCGTCTCTCATAACAACGATCATATCGGAGATGCTCATTGCTTCTTCTTGGTCGTGGGTTACGAAGATGGTGGTGATGCCGGTTTCCTTTTGGATGCGGCGGATCTCTTCACGCGTTTGCAGACGCAGACGGGCGTCGAGGTTGGAAAGGGGCTCGTCCAAGAGGAGCACGCCGGGCATTTTTACGAGTGCGCGGGCAATAGCAACACGTTGCTGCTGACCGCCGGAAAGCGCGTTGGGCTTTCTTTCCATCAGCTCGTCAATTTGTACCAGCTTTGCTGCTTGGTAAGCTCTTTCGAGCATCTCTTTTTTAGAGAGCCTGTCGGAGCCTTTGAGGTTTTGCAGAGGGAACAAAATGTTCTGCTTAACCGTAAGGTGGGGGTAGAGTGCGTAGTTTTGGAATACAAGACCGACTCCGCGACTTTCTGCCGGGAGGTTGGTGACGTCGTTATCACCAAAGTAGATCTTACCGCCCGAAACTTTTTGCAAGCCGCTAATCATGTAGAGTGTGGTACTCTTACCGCAGCCGGAAGGACCAAGCAGACCAATCAGCTTGCCATCCGGAACTGTGAAGGTAAAGTTGTTTACCGCCATGAATTCCTTCTCGCGTTTGTTACGGGGGGGGAAGATCTTTGTTACGTTTTCCAATACAACTTTCATACAAGACTTCCTTTCTGTTCGCTTATATAATAATTTTTTTGATTGATTACGGATTTGTTTCTTTTTCTGCAAGCGATTCGGCGTGCAGCTTCTTTTTGTACTCTAACAGTTCCTCGGGGGAATCGAATATCATTTGGCTTGCGAAATCAACGGTAACCGTTCCCGCCAACATATCGTGCAGAGGAGTTCGTGCCTGTGTGAAAAGCAACAGACCGATTTGTGCGGCGATAAGCAGGAACAAAAGAACAACGGTGACGATGCTTGCCGTGTTGAGAAAGAGCGAGATTACAACGAATACGGGAATCATCGTTTCAACCGCATACTTGCCAAGCAGGGTGCGCACGAGCAGCACAAGAGGGGAAATTTTAACGCCATCTATACGCATAACGGCAACACCGAATATTTTTTTGCCAAGGGTTTGCCCGTTTTTGAAAAGCAAGGGAACGACAAACTCCAAAAGCAGATACGAAATCAAAACGGAAAAGGTGATAACGAGCAAAATAAACTGACTGACAAGACCGTAAGCTTGGAGAAACTCACCGTCATTGGCGAGAGCCTCGGAAGCTTTGTTAAAGGTCTCCTTTTGTGCTTCGGTAAGTGTGTCGTAACGTTCCTGCGTCATTGCAATCGAAAGAGCACCGTCGAGTTCTTCTTTCGTCATAAATTCGTCAAGGTTGTATTCCTCGGCGTATTGAGCACAAAGCGATATCATTTTTTCCTGTTGCGCATCCACGCCAAGCATAGTGGAAAGCAGGAGCGCTATTCCAACTGCCACAATGAAAAACAGGATGATATCACACAAAAAAGCGGATATACGTTTCCACATACTCGCTTTTTGTAAATCATAAATCATAGCAAATCCTCCGCCTTTGCACTTCTCGCGCATACGCGCGGATGAAAAGCCGCGGGCGCACCCGCGACTTCACATAAATTACTGATTATATTATAACACTACTACCTTACAAAATGCAACACCCTTTTCCTTTTTTAGATAACTTGACTGAAAAATCGTCATTGTGCACAATGACACTTCAACAAGGTACAGTGACCTGGCGAAAAAAACGGTGAAAAAGGGGAGCAAACATCGCTCCCCTTGTGTATTTTTTGGAAAATTTGTGCATTTTGACGCAAGATATATGCCGCCCATTATTTCGTCATTTTTTCCTGCTTTACCTTCTTATCCACTACGTGGCGAGACGCCAATTCGCGGTGAATATCCTCAAGGGAGATGCCCGCCTCAATCATCAGCACCATTACGTGGTAGGCAAGGTCTGCAATTTCATAAACCGTCTCGGCGCGGTCCTCCGCTTTTGCGGCAATAATGACCTCGGTAGACTCCTCGCCAACCTTTTTCAAAATCTTATCCAAGCCCTTTTCAAAGAGATAGGTGGTGTAAGAGCCTTCCTTCTTGTCGGTTTTTCTGCCTTCGATGAGCTTCATCAAGCCCTCATACGAGAATTCTTGCAGCTCGTCGCTTTCCCAAACGGGGGTTTCAAAGCAAGAATCGCTGCCCGTATGGCAAGCGGGACCGTCTTTTTCAACGACGACAACAAGAGCATCTTTGTCGCAGTCGGCGGTGATGGAGACGATGTGCTGATAGTTGCCGCTGGTCTCGCCCTTGAGCCACAGCTCTTGGCGAGAGCGACTCCAAAAGCAGGTCAAGCCCTTTTCCATAGAGATCTGCAGGCTTTCCTTGTTCATATATGCCAACGTGAGCACTTTTTTGGTGATGGAATCGACAACGATAGCGGGGATGAGCCCTTGACTGTCAAATTTCAGTTCGTCAATGTTCAACATAGTAATCCTCCATTCTGCCGCTGTGCGGCAGCACAAAATGATAATAAAATTCCCGTGTCGCCTGCGACAAAAATGGGTTGCCCCCCATTTTTAGGGAATTTTGCGCGTGAAAGAAGTTCTTTTGAGATTTATGCTTGCGCAACTTTCGCGCTTTACTCCTTGGTTCACAGACGGGCGGAGATGCCCGCTTCTGCCATTTTTTCTTTTAAATCTTGAATGCTGACCTCACCAAAGTGGAAAATAGAGGCAGCAAGTCCCGCGTCCACGCGCGGAAGCGTGTTAAATAACGTGATGAAGTGTTCGATGCAGCCCGCGCCGCCCGAGGCGATAACGGGAACCGAAACAGCCGAGGTGACCGCTTCGAGCATTTCGAGGTCGAAGCCGCCTTTTACACCGTCGGTGTCGATGGAATTGAGCACAATTTCGCCCGCGCCCGAATCGACGCCGCGACGAATCCACTCAATGGCTTCCATACCCGTATTTTCTCTTCCACCCTTGGCAAAAACGCGAAAGACACCGTCCACGCGTTTGACGTCGGCAGAAAGAACCACGCATTGGTCGCCGTAGCGTTTGGCTGCCTCGTAGATGAGTGAGGGATTGCGGATAGCGCCCGAGTTGACGCTGACCTTATCCGCGCCGCATTTGAGCACACGGTCAAAATCGGCAAGGGTGTTGATTCCGCCACCTACGGTGAGGGGAATGAACACGCTTTTTGCAGTTTCGGTAAGGATATCGGTAAAAAGGGCTCTGCCTTCGGCAGATGCGGTGATGTCATAAAAAACAAGCTCGTCGGCGCCGTTTGCACTGTAATATTTGGCGAGTTCTACGGGCGAGGAAACGTCCGAAAGGCCCTCGAAATTAACCCCTTTGACAACCCGTCCGTTCTTGACGTCCAGACAAGGGATGATTCGTTTTGTAATCATTTGGTCACCTCGATTGCTTGGCGCAAATCGATTGCACCGGTATAGTATGCTTTGCCGATGATAGCGCCGTAAAGTCCCATTTCGGCAAGGCGTTTGACGTCCTCGAGAGAGGAGACACCGCCCGATGCAACTATCTGCATAGAGAATTGCTCGGAGAGCGAGCGGTAGAGAGCGAGGTTGGTTCCCATCATAGCACCATCCTTGGAAATGTCGGTGCAAATGACGGTTTTTACGCCCACGTCCTGCATTTGACGGAAGAAATCCTCATAGGAAAGGTCGGTTTTCTCTACCCAACCCTTTACGGCAACGTAGCCGTCCTTGAGGTCGGCACCCACGGCAATGCGGTCACCGTACTTGTCAACGGCGGCCTTTACAAAGTCAAGATTGCCAACGGCAGCCGTACCGAGAATGACGCGGTCGATGCCGGCTGAGAGATAACGGTCGATGACATCCATCGTGCGAATGCCGCCGCCGATTTCACAAAACAGGCCCGACGTGGCCTTGATTTTACAAACGGTATCGAAATTTGGGGTGTTTCCGCTTTTTGCACCCTCTAAATCCACAATGTGGATGCACTCGGCGCCCGATGCCAAGAAGTCGGCGGCAACCGTCGCAGGGTCATTGTTATAAACGGTCATTTGTGCGTAGTCGCCTTTAAAAAGACGAACCGCTTTGCCTTCGTAGAGGTCGATTGCGGGAAAGAGTTTCATTTTAACCTCCATTTCGCCGCCACAGCGGCACAAAATGATGAAATTTCCGGTGTCGCTTGCGACAAAAATGGGTTGGGTCCCATTTTTAAGGAAATTTTGCGCGTGAAAGAGGTACGCTTTGGGTTTTCTGATTGCATAACCTTCACGCTACTACCTCCCATTCGCAGAACGCGCGTAAGATAGAAAGACCTACCTCGCCACTTTTTTCGGGATGGAACTGACATCCCATCACGTTGCCGCTCGCAACGGCGGCGGTCAAGGGTGCGCCATATTCCGACGTAGCAATCACGGCATCGTCGCAATCGGCGGCATAAAAAGAATGAACAAAATAGACAAAATCGCCCTCTTTGAGGTATTTAAAAAGTGGATGAGGGCACGTAAAATGCAGAGAATTCCAACCGATGTGCGGAATTTTGAGCCCTCCCGGAATAACGTCGGCAATGGGGCGAACCGCACCCTTGATGAGCCCGAGTCCTTCGTGTTCACCGTATTCAAAGCTACGCTCAAACAGCATCTGCATACCAAGGCAAATGCCCATGATGGGCTTTCCGCGGGCGGCTTCTTCTTTTACAAGGTCAGCCATTCCGCTCTCGCGCAATTTGCGCGCGGCATCCTCAAACGCACCCACGCCCGGCAAAATCAAGCGGTCGGCGGCACGAATCACGGCGGGGTCAGCCGTAACAACAGCTTCGATGCCGATTGCGGAAAAAGAGGAAGCGAGCGAGAAGAGATTGCCTACGCCGTAGTCGATAATCGCAATCATGCAAGCACTCCCTTCGTTGAGGGGATGTCGTTTGCAAAGAGGGGGTCTATTGCTACCGCGTCACGCAGACTGCGTGCCACCGACTTGAATGTTCCCTCAATGATGTGGTGCGAATTTTTGCCTGCCAACTGACGGATGTGCAAAGTGCAGGCCGATGTGCGAACGAATGCGAGCCAAAATTCCTCGCAAAGCTCGGTGTCAAACGTGCCAACCTTTTCGGTAGGGATGTCAAGGGCATAACCGAGATAGGCGCGACCTGAAAGGTCGACTGCCGAGAGGATGAGGGATTCATCCATAGGGAGAACGGTATCTCCGTAGCGGCAAATGCCGCGCTTGTTGCCAAGGGCTTCGGCAAAAGCGGTGCCGAGAACGATGCCCACGTCCTCCACTGTGTGGTGGTCGTCCACCCAAGTGTCGCCCTTGCAGTTTGCGGTCAAATTGAAGCGACCGTGGCGGGCGAACAGGGTGAGCATATGGTCAAGAAAACCGCAACCGGTATCGATTTCGGATGTGCCGTCACCGTCTAAATTGAGAGAGAGACGGATGTCGGTTTCTGCCGTTTTGCGGCTGATTTCTGCGTATCTCATTTGGTTTCCTCCAAAATACTTGCCACCGCATCCAAGAGAGCCTGCATTTGCTCGCGTGTTCCCACGGTAATGCGGTTGTACTGTGCGATGAGGGGATTGTTAAAGTGCCGCACCAAAATTCCGCGCTCGCGCAGCTTCGCGTAAAGAACGCCGCCGTCGATTTTGGGGTGCTTGGCAAAAATGAAGTTGGTTTTTGAGTCGGTTGTCACAAAACCCATTTTTTGCATAGCGTCTGTGCAAAAAACGCGGTTTTCGACCACCGTTTGGCAGTTTTTACGGGTGTAATCCTCAGAGGAAAGTGCCCCGATACCTGCCGCCGTCGTCATAGAATTGACGTTGTAAGGGTTAGTGGAATACTTGACCGTATTCATGTCGCGAATGAGCTCAGGGCAGGCGATGCCAAAGCCGAGACGCGCACCCGCCATGGAGCGAGACTTGGAAAAGGTTTGGGTAACAATCAAATTGTTGTATTTTCTCGTGAGCGGAGCCGCGCTCTGGGCACCGAAATCGACGTAGGCTTCGTCAATTACCACGATGTTATCGGGATTGGATGCCACGATTCTTTCAATATCCGAAAGGGGGAGAGCGATGCCCGTAGGTGCGTTGGGGTTGGCGATAAAAATGTTTTTGCCAATGCCGATATAGTCCTCGACGTTGATTGTAAAATCTTCGCGGAGCGGAATCTCCTCATAGGGGATGCCGTTCAGTTCTGCAAAAACGGGATAAAAGCCGTAGGTGATGTTGGGAAAGACAACGGGATGTTCCGCGTCGCAAAATGCCATAAAAGCAAAGTTGAGAATTTCATCCGAGCCGTTGGTAAAAAGGACTTCTTGCTTGGAAAAACCGAACACGTCCTCAAAAATCGCGTGTAAATCGCGACATTCGGGGTCGGAATAGAGCTGCAATTTCTTTGCCGCTTCTGCGGCAAGTTCCACAGCACGAGGCGCGGGTGGGAAGGGAGACTCGTTGGTGTTGAGCTTGATATATTGCATATCTTTTGGCTGTTCACCGGGGGTGTAGGGAGTCAAATTTTGATACTTGTTGCTAAAAAAGCGGCTCATTTGTCATCCTCCAAACGCACGGTAGCACTTTTCGCGTGTGCGGTGAGACCTTCTTTGGTAGCAAAGTAGGCAACGTCGTTAGCAACGCGAGCAAGTGCATCGGCGGTGTAGTAGGTGTACTGCGTTTTTTTGACAAAATCGTCAACAGAGAGGGGGCTGGAGAACTTTGCCGTGCCGCTGGTGGGCAGGGTATGGTTGGGGCCTGCAAAATAGTCGCCAAGCGCCTCGGGGCAGTTGCGTCCCATAAAGATGGAGCCCGCATGGCGGATGCTATCGAGATAGTCAAAGGGGTTATCTACGCAAAGCTCAAGGTGCTCGGGAGCAAGCTCGTTGGCAATGTCAATAGCAAGAGAAAGCGTGGGAGCAACGATGATTTTTCCGTTATTATCGATAGACGTGCGTGCGATTTCGGCGCGTTCAAGGAGCGGAATTTGCGCTTCAAGCTCTTTTTGAACAGCCAAAGCAAGCTCGGGGGAGTCGGTTACGAGAACCGCGCTCGCCATTTTGTCGTGCTCAGCCTGAGAAAGAAGGTCAGCGGCTATATGCTTTGGATTGCAGGTAGAATCCGCAACCACGAGAATCTCCGACGGGCCAA
>JAZOVV010000036.1:0-10858 GCA_045658925.1 Eubacteriales bacterium | reverse complement strand
ATTTTAAGTCCTCCTGAATTTTCTTCAAAATAACAATAACATTATATACCAAAATGAGAGAAAAATCAAGCCTTTTTTTGATTTATGCAAAACTTTTATAAATTTTTGATGATGTGACCAAAAAGGCGGCATACTATGCTCGTATTTTGTAGAAGTATGCGAGGTGAAAGACTTGGAAAATAACGTAAGATATCAAAAAATGACAAAATCTCCCGTTGGCAAAACGATTCTTGAATTGTCTCTCCCCAACACAATAGGGCTTTTGGTAATAGCGGCATACTCACTGGCGGATTCTTTTTTTGTTTCGGAATTGGGAACAGAGGCGGGGGCGGCTATTGGCGTGGTCTTTCCTCTCCCTGTGCTCATTCAAGCGGTTGGATACACCTTGGGATTGGGTGCGGGCAGTCGGCTCTCTCGCGCGCTCGGGAAGCGTGACCGTGATACGGCATCCTCGCTTGCCGCAAGTGCTATTCTTTGGTCGCTCATACTCGGTTGTGGCATTGCCGCATTGGGACTTTGGCAAGAAGAGCCTCTGCTGCATTTGTTTGGCGCATCCAAGGAGATTATCGGAACCGCACGCGCCTACCTGACACCTCTGCTTTGGGCGACTCCCGCGATGTGTGCCACCTTTGTGCTCAGTCAGCTTTTGCGTGCCGAGGGCTTGGCAACCTATTCGATGATAGGTCTTGCCGCAGGCAGCATTTGCAATATCATTCTTGACCCCATTCTCATATCAAGGGTTGGAATGGGCATTGCGGGTGCTTCGACGGCAACGCTCATCAGCCAAATTTTGAGTGCTGTCATATTATTATCCGCTTACGTTTTTCACAAAAGTCATCTGCGGCCGCTTTCGCATTTGGGAATACGAAGTTTTTTGCTCTTTGGAAAAATCTTTGTAACGGGACTTCCCTCTCTTGCGCGGCAAGGACTTTCGGGGGTAGCGACTATTCTCATCAATCACGCGGCAAAGGAATATTCCTCCGCGGCGGTTTTGGCACTCTCGCTCGTGGCGCGCGTGTTTTTGCTCGTGTTCAGCCTTTGCCTTGGTATTGGCCAAGGGATGATGCCCGTGGTAGGTTACAGCCACGGTGCGGGAAATGAAAAACGGCAAAAGGATGCCTACCGTTTTGCCGTGCGGCTTTCGAGTGCGGTGATGTTTGCAATTTCAATTCCGCTGATTATTTGGGCGCCCGAGGTCATTTCCCTATTCCGCGATGACGGTGAGGTAATCCAAATAGGGGCGTTTGCTCTGCGCACACAAAGTGCTATTCTCTTTACACACGGACTTGTGACCTGCACCATTCTCTATTTGCAAGCTATCGGGCGTGCGTTTCTTGGTACGGTTCTTGCCGCCGCGCGGCAAGGATTCTTCTTTTTGCCGCTCATCTTTTTGTTGCCTGCAAAATTCGGGCTTTTGGGACTTTGTTTGGCACAGCCTGCGGCGGATGCGGTGACCTTTGTTTTTGCTTGGATTATCAAAAAATCCAAAATAAAAAAGCAGGCAACAAAAGTTACCTGCTCAACGTAAAAACGTAGGTGGATTTTTATTTTCGTGTTGAGAGAAATCTGCCGCAAGCATTTGTTTGAGTTGGGAAATGTCTACGTCTTTGATATTCTCTTTTGCGTATTCCAACAGATAGCGGAAGGCGTCGGGTTGGGAGATGCGTTGGAGAGGACGTGTGTCGTGTTCCTCCAAATAGAGGCTCAATCCTTCCCAAAAAACAAAAGGAGAGGTCATTAAGGGCGTGAGATACCACAAGGCGTGTGCAAAGCGTCCGCCCTCAAGGTAGCGGTCGAGCACCTCTGCGATGTGTGTGAGGCGTTGCATCTCTTCGTATTTTATCCACTTGCTTTGCAGAACCGTATAGGGCGGTGTGGGGAGATAGCAATATTCGTATTCCTCTGCCCTTTTGCGTAGCTCGGTGCCGTGTAGCAATTTGAGAAAACCAAGTTGTAGCATATCCGACGAGCCATAGGCATCGTCAAAGGATTTTGCAAAGGATGCGTAATCCTCATACGGAAGCCCTGCAATGAGGTCGAGGTGGACGTGCACGTTGCCGACCTCGCGGATGCGTCTTGCGGCACCGATGACCTTGTGTGCATCAATATGGCGTGAGGATGCTGCAAGCGTCTGGGGATTGGTGCTTTGCAAACCGATTTCAAGCTGCACCTTTCCTTTGGGAAAACGTGAGAGAATATTGAAGCTTTCCTCGTTAAGAAGTGTCGCGCAGATTTCAAAATGGTAACTCTTTGTGTATTTTTCATCCAAAAGCGCGCGCCAGATGGCGTTGGCACGTTTGACGTCTGCGTTGAAGGTGCGGTCGACGAATTTGATAACCTTGCAATTTGCGTGTATTTTTTCAAACTCTAACAGTTCTTCAAGCGTTTGTTCCACGCTTTTGAAGTGCACGCCGTGGGTAGCAGACGAGAGGCAA
Organism: Eubacteriales bacterium; assembly: GCA_045658925.1. Taxonomy (GTDB): domain Bacteria; phylum Bacillota; class Clostridia; order Oscillospirales; family CAG-272; genus UMGS1865. Next base: position 8,423 of record JAZOVV010000036.1, on the reverse strand, counting down.
TACGCGCAGGAATAGGGACATCCACGCGAGGATTCGTAATACAAAATTCCGCCTGTCTCTTCTCCCTCTCGGTAGTGTATGCCCGCATCAGCAAAGGTGACGGCATCACCGCCCGAAATGCGGGGATACTCTCTCCCCTCTTTGATGGCTTGGCACAAGGAAAGCATTGCTTCCTCCCCCTCGCCGCGCACAATGGCATCTATCCAATCAAGGTCGCCAAAGCGTTCAAGACCAAAGGAGACCTCGGGACCGCCAAGCACGATGTGGCTCGAAGGCATTAAGCCTTTGAGCGTTTCGGCAAGCGTGAGCATAGGCTCGATGTTCCAAATATAGCAGGAAAAACCGTAAATATCGGCATTTTCTCGGTACAAATGCTCCAAAATGTGCGAGGTGCGGTCACGCAGCGTGTGCTCCACGAGCACGACTTCAAAGCCTGCACGCTCCAGAGGTTCACGCAGACAGCGAATGGCTAAATTGGAATGGGAAAAAGAGCCGTTGATTCCAAACAGTACGACTTTCATACGCTCCCCTCCTTTCGTTTGGTTTGGTTTTAGTTTTTATAAGTCCATACAATGCCGAAATCGGTTTTTAAGATTTCGTATAGGCGTTCATCGGTGACGTTTTCTTCGATGTGGATAAGCTCTCCGTTCTCAAAAACCTTATAGTCGCGGTCGTTGATGGCGCGGCGACCGTTTGGAGTTTTGATAGCCACCATAGGTGATTTGTTAAAGGGAGATGCGGGATGCTTTTCGCAATAGAACGAGGGTTGGATAAAATCGATATCGAGCTGTTCTTCCTCGGTAAAAGCATAATAGGGTTGCCACTCGCCGTCTACCTTTTCTTCAAGCACCCAACCGAGAAAAGCGTCTTTGGTAAAACGGAAAGAGCCGTTGGAGCAGGTTTGCTCAATGCCCTCCTGCAAAAGCAGGGGGTCGCGAGGTGCTTCGATGCCGATGCCGACCTCAACAACGTAGCGTTTGCCCTCGCATTCGGTGACGATGACGCGGTGACGGCGCACGGGAATTTCCTTTTCCCCTTTTAAAAAGCGACCAAAATAATTCTTCGTAGCAAAGCCAAGCTCGCAAAGAAGCGCAGAGATAGCACCGCCAAGCTCAAAACAATAGCCGCCGCGGCGATTTGTGACGATTTTTTCAAAAAGTGCTTCTTTTGAGAGGCTGATTGGCACATCGTTCAAAATATCCAAATTCTCATAAGGAACGGTGCAGATATGGTTGTGTTGCAAGACTTTTAAAAATTCGTATGTATGCGATACGTCCGAGGATGCCATACCAATGCGTTCAAGATAGCGGTTTGCGTTCATTTTCTGTCTCCATTCGGTTACTTCTTTTGTATTATAGCACGAAAAAGAACAAAAGTAAAGAGGGCGAACACAGTTCGCCCTCTTTTTTGTAAGGAAATCATTCTTTCTTATCAAACAACCTTTGACAAAAGTCTTTTGTAAAGGCCTCTTTGGCTGCAAAATCCATTGCCGAGGAGTAGATATCCTCAAGACGGAAATGCACCTCTCTCACCTTTTCGAGGGCATCGAGAGCCTCTGCACGAAGTGCGCGGCTGATGCGGTCGACAGAACGAAGCTCACAGCGCACACGCTTCATCGATGCCGTATCGACAAAGCGGCGCATAGAAATGCGGTGGTGCGGATAGTCACATTCTTCCTCGGGGCAAACCGCAAAAGCCAATCCACTCTCACATAAGAACAAACCGTCTATTTTTTCTGCCTCGACGGGGTCGTGCGAGATACGAACAGAAAGGTGCTTTTCGACCGCAAGCTTGCCGAGCTCCATCATCAAATACTGTGCCGCTCCGTGGCAATCGGCAACAATATAGATTTCCTTCGCTTGATAGAAATAAGTATCCAACCCGACCTCTCCGCGCATACCGACCGAATGCATCAGTGCGGGTTCTGCCGAATAGAAGTCCCCTTCGGGCAGGTCTTTGAATAGCTTTTGTGCCAATGCCGCAATCTTTTTGCGGTTGATATAGTGGGCAACAAGCGAATCGCGGTTGGCGCGCATATCACCAAATCCGCTCAAATAGCGGTAAGCGCGACGGTAAGCATCTCCTTTTTCGCGGTTGAGCTGCTCTATCTCTGCACGGCGTGCACCAAGCGCATCACTGTTCCAAAACTGTCCAAGGTTTACGATATCCTCCCAGGCTCCGGGGCAGGTAGGCTCAAAGGGATGCGGTGCTGTGGCATCCAAAAGCGCAATGCTCTCTCTGCCCTCTTTTGTAAGGACGATGGCATCGAGCGAGTCGGGGTCGGATGAGCAATAGATATATTCACATCTCCAACCGTTAGCAATAGCACTTTCGGAAACCTCGTGTAAAAATCGGCTCTTGCCCGTTCCCGGCCCTCCTTTAATTGCCCAGATATGTCCTATGCGCGAAGCACGAAAGACCTCCTCGTAATAGCTGATAAAGCCCTTGGTGCTGTTTGATGCGGCAAAATAGGCATCCCTACCTGTCGTTTGAATACTCATATGCATTCTCCCCCGTTCTGTTTTGCTATTATTGTATGCGCGAGTATGAGAAATGTTCTACTTTTTTGGGGGAATGCATATAGTAAATCAAAAAGACCTAGGAGACAGAATGCAGAATATTCAAATTGCATACAAGCCGTCCTCCCTTCCCGCCATCTTGCGCGGATGCTTGCCCTTGCACTTTTGCGATGCGATTTTGCGCACGGGGGCAAATCCCCTTGAGGAGATTCGCTTGCACCGCGGTCGCACCCTGACTGTAACCTCAAGACAAAAAAATCTTGGTTGCGGCATTGTGGTGAGCGAGCGCGAAATACAGGAGATTTTCAGTCGCATGTGCGGTGGCTCCCTCTATGCTTACGAACAGACCATTCGGCAAGGATACATTCCTCTTGAGGGCGGTATTCGCGTAGGTGTTTGCGGAAGTGCCGCTTGCGAGGACGGAAAAATCATTGGTGTGCACAACATCACAGGGCTGATGATTCGCATTCCGCACGCGATAGCGGTTGATACAGAGACTTTATTGCACTCTTTTTTTGCCGACCGCGCACAGCGCGGAATGCTGATATATGCTCCGCCGGGCGTTGGAAAGACCACCCTTTTGCGTGCAATAGCCAAAAACCTCTCCTCGCCCCGTTATGGGCGGCACACCGTAATTGTGGATACACGCGGCGAATTGAACGTAGAATTGAACGATTCCTCGCTCAACCTTGACGTAATGAGCGGATATCCGCGCGACGTTGGCATTGAGATTGCCGTGCGGACCTTGGGGGCGCAACTCATTGTTTGCGATGAAATTGGCAGTATGGCAGATGCCCGCGCCACATTGGGAGCAGCAAACTGTGGGGTTCCGCTCATTGCTTCGGCGCATGCCGCCTCTCTTGGGGAGCTTTTGGAGCGTCCCGCAATCAAGATTTTACACGGGGCTTACGTGTTTGGAAAGTACGTCGGTCTTTCGCGCCGCGCCGTTGGCGGATTCGATTACGATATTAGTGATTGGCGCGATATCCCTTTGCGCAAGGAGAGATAAAATGCTGAAATTTTTAGGAGCTTTGCTCGTGCTTTCGGTCGGCGTTTTTGCCGCCTTTGTTTCGGTGCAGTATGAAAAAAAGCGGCTAACGGTTGTGGACGGCTGGATTGACCTCATCCTCTACATTCGGGGGCAAATCGATTGCTACCTTTTGCCCCTCGATGACATTCTGTCGGGCGGAGACCGTGCCCTTTTTGAGGCTTGCATGTCCCCCTCGAATGCGGCAGACCTGCCTGCTATTTTGGATGCCTCGCAGATTTATCTCGACGGGGATGCCAAGCGCACCTTGGAAAGCTTTGTGCGCGAAATCGGTGCGGGATACCGCGAGGAGCAAATCAAACGGTGCGACTTTTTTGTTGCTTCCTTGCGCGCACAGCGCGAGCGAATTGCCGCCGCACTCCCCTTGCGTGTGCGCCTTTGTGCAACGCTTTGCATCTGCATCTCCCTTGCAACGGCTATTCTCTTATGGTAAATTAGAAAGATTCGGAGAAATAAGATGGATATTTCCTTGATTATAAAAATTGCAGGCATTGGTATGCTGGTATCGGTTGCCTCACAGATTTTGAGCAAAAGCGGACGTGACGAACAAGCAATGCTTGTAACCATTGCGGGAATTATTGCGGCTTTGATGCTCCTTATTTCGCAAATCAGCGAGCTGTTTGATATGATTGTTTCGGCATTTGGAATGTAGGAATGACAGTTCTCAAATTGTGTATGGTGGCGCTTTTGATTTTGGCAAGCTCCACCGTTATCAAACAATGGAAATCCGATTTTTTGCCTCTTGTTCGCATTGGTGCTACGGTTCTGTTTGGCACGCTTTTAATTGCGAGTGCCCAACCACTCTTTTCACTCATAAACACTTTGGCCGGCGAATCGAGCACTCTGAAATACGTAGAAACGATACTCAAAGGACTCGGAATCGTCATTTTGACGCAAATTTCTGCGGATATTTGTCGAGATAGCGGCGAAGGCACACTTGCAGGACATATAGAAACGGTTGGCAAGCTCGAGCTTTTGCTCTTGTGCATTCCTCTCATTGGGGAAATTCTCGCTACTGCCGAAAAACTTTTGGAAATGGGGGGATAGAATGAAAAAACGGTTGGTTTTGGCTTTTTTCTCCCTTCTATTGTTACTTCCCTTTCTCTCTTGTATCGCTTTTGCGGATGAAAACAAGGACGCCCAAACGCTCCCCGACGTCTATGGGGATTTTTTGAACAGCTTGCCGCCTGCCATTTTGGAAAGACTCCCACAAGGAGCACTTTCGAACAAGACGGAAGAGGTTGGCGGTGCTGTGGGAGAAATGAGCAGTTTTTCCTTTCTTTTGCAAACAGTGCTCTCGTTGGCTGGGCTTCGCTCGGGAGACTGTGTAAAATTGCTATGCTCGATTGTTGGAATTTTAATTTTATCCTCCATTTGCCGCGCGTTCTGTTCTTCGCTCAAAAAGCCCGAAATCGCCCGCGCCTTTTCGTTTATGATGACGCTCATCATTACCGTAACCATTTTCGGGGCTGGATTTGGCACGATTGAGAGTACGGTCTCTTATTTTCATACACTCAACACCTTTACCTCTGCCACTGTACCTTTGATGGGAAGTCTGTACGTAATGGGCGGCAATGCCGCAGCGGCGGTTGCGACCTCGGCGGGGCTTTCTTTGTTTATGACGGTTCTCGAGGAAATCGTGGGCAGGAGTATTGTTCCCTTTTGCGGCATTTGCTTGGCGCTCTCTCTGATTGGCGCGTGTGAGGGTGGGCCTCGCTTGGGCGGGCTCTTGACAAGCCTTAAGAAAAATTATACCTTGATGCTCTCTTTTTTTATGATGCTGCTTTTGGCAATGCTCTCCGCACAAACCGTTTTGGGAGCAAGTCAAGACACACTCACTATGCGGAGTGCAAAATTTGCGGCGGGGAGTATGATTCCCGTTGTGGGCGGTTCGGTTGCCGAGCTTTTGCGCTCGGTGAGTGCGAGCGTTGGCTATATGCGTACCTCGGTTGGCATTTGCGGTGTTCTGTTATTGCTCCTTTTGATGCTCCCCACGCTCATAGAGCTCCTTTTGGCTCGTGCAACGTGGCAGATATGCTCCTTTTTTGCCGAAATTTTGGGCTGCGACGGTGAAAAACGATTGCTTGACGAGTTCGCATCCATCAACGGCTATCTAATTGCGGCGGTTGCCATTTGTTCGTCGGTTCTCTTTCTCACCTTTACACTCTTTACCCATTGCGCCACTGCGCTCGCTTGACTTATGGAAGATATCAAGGCATATATCCTCTCTATTTTCGCCACCGCGCTCCTCATTACAATAGTGGACATTCTTGCTCCCGCAGGAACTGGCGGTGGGCTTTCCAAGCACCTCAAGCTCGTTACGTCGCTTGTATTTGTTTGTATTCTCATTTCACCCACCATATCGCTAGCGGAGCGTATTCAAGAATTCGCAAACGGAAATTGGAATTTTGATATAGAGGGCGACATAGAAAATCACTATGCAGGAGAACTGCAAAACGCACTTGACGATGCCTCGAAAGAATACTTTGAAGAAATGCTGAAACAGACGCTTTGCGAAGAGTTTGAAATTGCCGAAGGTGACCTTCGCACACACGTTGCGTGGAACAACGATGGCGAAACCCCACACCCACAAAAGGTGACGGTCATTCTTTCGGGCAAGGCAATTTGGAAGAACTCTGCAAAAATAGAAGAATACGTTACTTCCCTTTTGGGTTGCGATTGCGTGAGTGCGATTGAATAAAAATCACAAACATATAGGAGTTATTATGTTCGATTTTTTGAAAAAAGGAAATTTCAAGGAGAACGGGCGGTTGCGACTGTATCTTCTTTTGGGATGCGGTCTGCTTGGAATTTTATTGATTTTGTTCGGTAGCAGTGGAAAAAAGACAGAAAAATCAACCGAAGAACCCCCATATAGCACCTCAAGTGACGAATTGGTCATTTATCAGGACTATCTCGAATCTCGCATCAAAAAGCTTTGCGAGTCGGTCAGCGGCGTGCGCAACGTGACCGTTGTTGTCACGCTTTCGGGGTCATTTGAATCGGTCTATGCCACCGAGTGGCCCGACGGAAACGAGGAATACGTCATCCTCGGCAGCGGTTCCTCCGCCTCGCCCATCTACCTCTCGCGCTCCGCGCCCGAAATTGCCGGCATCGGCATCGTCTGCTCGGGGGGCTCGAATGATACTATTCGGCGTGAATTGATTGCTCTTCTCTCCGCAACCTTTCATATCAGTTCGAACAGAATTTATATTGCGGAGGCGGGATAAGGATGTGATTTTTGTAGGGGATGACGTCCTCGGCATCCCATTATTTCGCCTTTATCGTTAGAGGCGGACGACCAATGGTCACCCCTACCTTTGTATTTGTGTGGCAATTCGTGAATCGCCCGTTTGGCACGCAAAAAGGGACAGATTTGAGATCTGTCCCTCATTTTTTTAGTTATTCTCTTCCTTCTCCAAAAGCGCGACCAATTCATCGGCAAACATAATTTCGTAATTCTCAATTCTGTCTCCGGCTTTGATATAGTTGATTTGGTTATCGGTATAGGTAATCAATTTTGGGCGCGGATAAATGAGAAGAACGTTCTTTTCTCCCGATTTGCTTTCGGGCGAAAGATGGAGTTTTGCGCGTTGAATTCTTGTTTCTCTACGATATTCTCGTGCAAACTCCGGCTCTGTTCCCGAATTCTTTTCGGTTTTATAGAAAAGCTTATCTTTATATCTGGACTCTACATAATATCCAAGCTTTGTTTTTTCAATATTCCAACGGCTATTGGCAGAAAACAAGGAAATCAAACTCACATTAACGGTTTGGGTTGGCGTTTGAATAACAAAATTGGTTTCTCCTTGTTTGCGATTTATGGAAAAAATCGAGTTTAGAAATATAATTTTGATGTTTCCTTGATTAAAGTCCTTGAGCATTGATTTAAGCGCAGAAAGTTTTACAATATACCAAACAAATTTGTAAAGCACGAAAACCGCAATAATTGAAAAAAGCAACCCAAAAACGAGCGCATATGTCAGTATGTACATAAAATACCCCTTTCTTTTTTTGCTTTGATAAGAATCAATAAAAACGAGGGCGCGATTCGTGAACGATCATTTCTTCGCGTTCTCTTTTGCCAACATTCCAAAAGGCGCGATAAATAGCCAAAACAGCAATTAAATAAACAACTATATACGGTAAATAAGCACCGATGTAAGCAATAAAATCCAAGAAAACAAAATTCAACTTTTGTCTGATCGCTTCATGGCGTCCCGACCAAATAATATACGTGTTTTCAAACAAAAAAGTCGGAAGCATGCTCAACAAGCCGGTGCTGTTGCTATTCCCCAAGGTAAAAAGAGACAAAAGAAAGCGAAAAAGTTCACCCGGCAAAACCAATAGGAGTCCTTGCTTTAACCAACAATATTTGTTATCGCTTATTTGGTAATGCTGCGGAACTCTTCTTTTGAAAAACAAAGCAATAATTCCCAAAGAAACCGCCAAAACACCAATTACAAGTAGGATAATAAATATGGTTGTATTGTTGTTAATTGTTGGCAAAATCGGTTTTAATATCAATATAACTAAAAATGTTGCAATCAAATTAGCGACACACGTAATTGCTCCATACAATGCAATTTCTGATTTTGAAAATTTGAATTTTGACATTTTCTGTTTCCTCGCAAAATCTGTTATGTATATTATTATACCATAGGACTAATTCAAAATCAATCACGCGTTGGTTGAATTTCATTCGCGCTGCGCGATATTTTCGGAGATAATCATTATATGACCCCCCCTTGGTTTGATTGGATTGTAATTGTTTTTCTTTTAATATCATTATACCTCATTCGATTGGTTTGTCAATAGGTTTTTTTAACATGCAAAAAACCACGACTTTTCGAAGC
>JAZOVV010000035.1:0-40150 GCA_045658925.1 Eubacteriales bacterium | reverse complement strand
GGACCTGCGAAATAATCACCGAGTGCCTCGGGGCAATTTCTACCCATAAAGATCGAGCCCGCGTGACGGATCGAGTCGAGGTAATCGAAGGGATTATCGACGCAAAGCTCAAGATGCTCGGGAGCTATCTCGTTTGCGATTTCGATCGCGAGTGACAGATCGTTCTCGGCAACTATGATCTTTCCGTTTTTGTCTATCGAATATCTTGCGATCTCGGCTCTCGGGAGAAGAGGTATCTGTCTTTCAAGCTCCTCACTCACCTTAAGGGCGAGCTCGTAGCTGTCGGTCACGAGGACCGCGCTCGCCATTTTATCGTGCTCGGCTTGGGAGAGCAGGTCTGCCGCTACGTGACGGGGATTGCTCCCCCCGTCGGCAACGATGAGGATTTCGCTCGGTCCCGCAATCATATCGATGGAGACCTGACCGAACACCTGCTTTTTTGCTTCTGCAACGTATGCGTTTCCGGGGCCGACGATTTTGTCAACGCGTGGAATGCTTTCGGTTCCGTAGGCGAGAGCGGCAACGGCTTGCGCACCGCCAACCTTAAAAATGCGGTCGATGCCTGCGATTTGTGCCGCGGCAAGAATGACGGGGTTCACTTTTCCGTCCTTGCCGGGGGGAGTTACCATAACGACCTCGCGGCAACCTGCGATTTTGGCAGGAATGGAGTCCATCAAAACGGTTGAAGGATAAGCCGCCGTACCGCCGGGAACGTAAAGTCCTGCGCGGTCAACGGGAATGACCTTTTGACCTATGACGATGCCGTTTTCGTTGTTGATGATAAAGCTGTTGCGTACCTGACGCTCGTGGAAGGTGCGAATATTCTTTGCAGCGGCCTGTAAAATCTCCAAAAACTTGGGTTCTACTGCCGCTACGGCTTCCTCGATTTCCTCGGGGGTGACGGCAAGGGAAGAAAGCTTTGCACCGTCGAACTTTTCACAGTATTTATAAAGCGCGGCATCGCCGTTTTTGCGTACGTCTGCGATAATATCCGCAACTACGCCCTCTACGTTCAGTGCCGACTCAGTGCGGGCAAAAATCTCATCGTTTGCCACTTCACCGTATTTGAGAATGCGAATCATAGCTTAGTCCTCCGCTTGCAGCTGGCCGGCAAGATGTGTCGCCAGAGCCTTGATTTGTTCGTTTTTGAATTTGTAGCTTGCCTTGTTGGCAATGAGGCGTGCGCTGATGGGCACAACGGTCTCAATGACTTCAAGGTCGTTTTCTTTGAGTGTCGTTCCTGTTTCCACAATATCAACGATGACGTCCGAAAGCCCGAGAATGGGGGCGATTTCAATAGAGCCGTTGAGGTGGATGATATCGATTTCGCGACTGCGCGATGCGTAATAGTCGCTGGCAATTTTGCTAAACTTTGTGGCAACGCGAAGAGCACGTCTGGTGTCATCGCGAAAGCCCTTGGGGGCGGCGACCGCCATACGGCAGATGCCTGTTTTCATATCCAATAATTCATATACGTCGGGGGTGTATTCCAAAAGAATATCCTTGCCGGCAACACCGATGTCAGCGGCGCCGCGCTCGACGTAGATGCTGACGTCCGAGGGCTTTACCCAAAAGTAACGAACGCCGCATTCGGGGTTTTCAAAAATGAGTTTACGGTTGTTTTCTTTAATCGAAGGGCAGGGATAACCTGCGGCTTCGAACATTGCGTAAACTTTTTCTCCAAGTCTACCCTTTGGCAGGGCTACGTTAAGCATTTGTTTCAATGATTTGTACCCCACTTTCACAGAGTTTGAGGAGTTGACGGTATGTCAGCCTTTCGGGAATGGATTTTTGTGCAAGCACGCAAAGTCCTTCGTCTGTCAGCTTTTCCACAGCCGCCAAAACCGTGGCAGGGGAAGCATCCTTGCCATAGAGCAGTAACGCATCCACGTCAAATTCCTTACGCGGCGAGACGAGAGATTCAAGACGGTCGAGGTAAAGGGCAAAGCCGATAGCCCCCGACTTTTTTTCCATACGTGCCATCAAATTGTCGTATTGCCCGCCCGAGAGCACGTCGGTAGGAATGGAGGGCACAAAGCCCTGAAAAACGATGCCGTTGTAGTAATTCATATCGTTGATGACCGAAAAATCAATGCGAATGTTCTCTTTTGGAAGAAGTGCGAGAATATCGCCAAAGCGTTTTACAAGGGCAGTCCATTCCGCATCATCAAAGAGGGAATAGAGGCCTTCGAGTGCGGCATCGACCTCTCCGCTGCAAGCTTCCAAGCGGGAGAGCAGCGAAGCCTTTTCGGCATCGATGCCTTCCTCGCTGCAAATGCGCTCGGCATCGTGAATGTCCTTTTTGGAAACGCATTCAATCAGCGCGCGGCGACCTGCCTCGGAAATACCGATGCGGTCAAGCACCAAAGAGAGAATATCCAAGTTCGAAATATCGAGAATGTAATCCTTGTCAAAGGTAGAAAGGCTTTTTGCGGCAAGGGTGAGCACCTCTGCGATGCAGTAGTCGTCAATGTCGCCAAGACATTCGAGACCAACCTGAGGAATTTCCTTGTAGGCGGACGTTTTGTCGGAGATACGGTAGACGTGCTCGTCGTAATAAAGCTTTTGAACGTAGCCTTGAAGGTCACGGCTGTTCTTTACGATAGAGAGCGTGACGTCGGGCTTGAGAGCCATCAGCTTGCCGTTGGTATCGGTAAAGGTGATAACGCTATCGGATACCAAAAAGCTTTTGTTTCGCACGTAGAGGTCGTATTCCTCAAACTTGCTCATTTTGTATTGCGTATATCCAAATTTGCCATAAAGCTCGCGCAAATCGAGCAGGGCTTGCTGTTCTTGTTTCATTGTGCGTCGGTCTCCTTGGTTTTGTCAATGGCTTGGCGGTAGCCCGTGCCGTATTTGAGGCACTTGCTCACGCGGCTGATGGTTGCCGTGCTCAAGCCGATCTCTTGCGAAATGGTTTGGTAGTTTGCGCCTTCGTCAAGAAGAAATGCAGCATCCAAGCGTTGCGCCATATCGGTTAACTCTTTAATGGTGCAAACGTCCTCAAAAAAGCTGTAGCAATCCTCAACGCTCTCAAGGCTGATAATGGTTTCAAAAAGGCGATCGATCGATTTTGAACGAATATTAGGCATTTCAAAATCCTCCAAAATTTGTTGATAACGGCATTTTACCACTTTATCACGCTAAAGTCAAGATGTTTTTTGAGTATTTACAAAAAGTTCATACAAATTTACGAGAACATTCTTCCCATGCCTTTCTTTTGTCACTTTTGTATAGAGATTCAATGTAAAACAACATATTTTTTTACTTGACAAAAACGCGTGCGCGTGATATAATATAGACATGTAAGTGAGATTTCTGCGACTGACGGATAAATGTGGAATACCACAGTGGAACAGAAATCTTTTAGGGCCGACCGTCTGGGCGCACTTCCTCCCCTTGGAGCAGTGCGCCCTTTTGTATTTTTTGCTCAAAAAACAGGTAAGGAGAACATCGAATGAAAAAAGTAGCCATCATTATGGGAAGCGCAAGCGACCTTCCCGTTGTACGCAAAGCCATCGATATGCTGACCTCTTTGGATATCCCCTATGAGGTACATGTTTATTCGGCACACCGCACCCCCCGTGAGGCGGCGGCTTTTACCGCATCTGCCCGCGAGAACGGCTTTGGCGTAATCATTGCCGCCGCAGGAATGGCGGCACACTTGGCAGGAGCCGTTGCGGCAAACACCACGTTGCCCGTTATCGGTATTCCTTGCAAGTCGGCACAGCTTGACGGTATGGATGCACTCCTTGCCACTGTGCAAATGCCCACAGGCATTCCCGTAGCAACCGTTGCTATCGACGGTGCGGGCAATGCGGCTCTGTTGGCGGCACAAATCTTGGCACTTTCCGATGAGGCTCTCTCGCAAAAACTCATCGCCAAGCGCGAGGCGGATGCCAAGGCAGTGCTTGCAAAGGATGCGGAAATTGCCGCAGAGTTCAACAAGTAAGTTATTCGAAACCAACCATCAAAACAAGGAGACAAACAAATGGGCGGATTTTTTGGAGCGGTCTGTCACAAGGATGCGATTTCTGACGTATTCTTCGGCACAGACTACCATTCACACTTAGGAACCAAGCGCGCCGGTATGGCAGCATACGATACTGATATCGGATTACAGAGAGAGATTCACAACATCTCCAATTCTCCTTTCCGTACGCGCTTTGAGCATATTTTTGACGAGATGAGGGGAACGGCAGCCATTGGTTGCATCAGCGATAGCGACCCGCAACCCCTTCTTATCTGTTCGAGTCTTGGTAAGTATGCCATCTGCGTCATTGGTGTTATCAACAATGCCGAGGAGTTGATTGCGAAGCATCTCTCGCAAAGTGGCGGACACTTTAACGCGATGACGGGCGGCAAGGTCAATTCCACCGAGCTGGTAGCCGCACTCATCGACCAAAAAAAGACTTTTTGCGAAGGTATTCTCTTTGCACAGGATGTTATTGAAGGCTCGGCATCCATTTTGATTTTGCGCGACGGCGGTACACTCATTGCCGCGCGTGACCGTATGGGACGCCTCCCGATTTTGGTGGGCAAGAGCGAGGACGGATACTGTGTCACCTTTGAGTCCTTTGCTTATCAAAAATTGGGTTATGAGAGTGAGCAAGAGCTCGGTCCGGGTGAAATTGTTGAAATTTCTGCCGACGGCATCAAGCAGCTGGCTCCCGCACGCAAGGAGATGCGTATTTGCGCGTTTTTGTGGTCCTACTATGGTTTTCCCACCGCTACCTACGAGGGCGTCAACGTTGAGGTAATGCGTTACCGCAACGGTCGCATTATGGCACAAAACGACGCACTTCTCGGTAACAACGAGGGAATCGATTACGTTTGCGGTGTTCCGGATTCGGGTACGCCCCACGCCATCGGTTATGCAAACGAGAGCGATATTCCGTTTGCACGCCCCTATATCAAATACACACCTACCTGGTCGCGCAGCTTTATGCCCAACAGCCAAGCCGACCGCAAAAAGGTGGCAAAGATGAAACAGATTCCCGTACACGAGCTCATCAAGGATAAAAACCTTTTATTTGTTGACGACTCCATCGTGCGCGGCACACAGCTCAAGGAGACGGTTGATTTCCTCTCCCAAAACGGCGCGCGTGCCATTCACATGCGCTCCGCTTGCCCACCCATTATGTATAGCTGCAAATACCTCAATTTCTCCCGTGCAACAAGTGAGATGGAGCTGTTGGCGCGCCGCATCGTAATGGAGCTCGAAGGGGAAGAGGGCTTCGCTCATCTCGAAGAATACAGCGATTCTAACACCGAGCGCGGCAAAAAGCTGCGCGCATCCATTTGCGAAAAACTTCACTTCGATTCCGTAGAATTCCAAACGCTCGAGGGCGTTATCAAGGCAATCGGAATCGAACCCTGCAAGCTTTGCACATACTGCTGGAACGGAAAGGAATAAAACGATATGCATAACAATTCAAAATCCGAAAGCTACGCTGCAGCGGGCGTAGATATTACTGCCGGCTACAAAGCCGTCGAATTGATGAAAAAACACATCGCTCGCACCAAAAACGAGGGATGTCTTGATGACGTTGGCGGCTTTGGCGGCTGCTTTGGTCTCAATCTGTTGGGCATTGAAGAGCCCGTTCTCGTTTCCGGCACCGACGGTTGCGGAACCAAGGTCAAAATGGCAATTCTGCTCGATAAGCACGACACCATCGGCATTGATGCCGTTGCTATGTGCGTCAACGATATCATTTGCTGCGGCGCGCGTCCTTTGTTCTTCCTCGACTACATCGCTTGCGGAAAGAACTACCCCGAAAAGATTGCTGCCATCGTTGGCGGTGTTGCCGAGGGCTGTGTACAGTCCGGCGCGGCACTCATCGGCGGCGAAACCGCGGAGCACCCCGGTTTGATGCCTCTTGAGGACTATGACCTTGCAGGTTTTGCCGTAGGCATCGTTGATAAAAAGAAGATTCTCGACAACACCAAAATGAGCGAGGGTGACGTGGTTATTGCGCTGGCATCCAGCGGCGTTCACTCCAACGGTTTCTCCTTGGTTCGCAAGGTGTTCGATATTGATAACAACAACCCCGCACTCTATGAAGCGTGCGAGGCACTTGGTGGCAAGACTATTGCCGAAACACTCCTTACCCCCACCCGTATCTACGTTAAGAGCATTCTCGCTCTTCTCGAAAAGGTCAACGTTAAGGGCATCAGCCACATCACAGGCGGCGGATTCTATGAGAATATTCCGCGTTCTATCCCGAAGGGCTTGACTGCAAAGATTGAAAAATCCGCGGTTAAGGTTCTGCCTATTTTCGACCTGATTGCAAAGACGGGCAACATTCCCGAGCGCGATATGTACAACACCTACAATATGGGCGTTGGTATGAGCGTTGTGGTTCCTGCCGCTGAGGTAGAAACCGCACTCGAAATCCTCAAGGCACACGGCGAAGATGCTTACGTTATTGGCGAAATCGTCAAGGGTGACGACGGGGTGGTATTGCTGTAATGAAGAAACAAATCAAAAAAATAGCCGTACTCGTTTCGGGCGGCGGCACCAATTTGCAGGCACTTATTGACGCGCAGGAGAGAGGCGAGCTCGGATGTGGACGCATCACACTCGTTATCGCATCCAAGCCGGGCGTTTACGCTTTGGAAAGAGCAAAGAACCACGGCATCGATTCCTTGGTGCTTGCAAGAAAAGAATATGAAAGCATTGCCGCGTATTCGAGAGCGCTCACCGATGCGCTCGTGGCGGCTGATGCTGACCTTGTCGTGTTGGCAGGCTTTTTGACCATCATCGACGAGCAGGTCTACAACGCTTTCCCCAACCGCATTCTCAACGTGCACCCCGCACTTATTCCGTCCTTCTGCGGAAAAGGTTTTTATGGCTTGCACGTGCACGAGGCGGCACTCGAGAAGGGCGTTAAGGTTTCGGGAGCCACCGTTCACATCGTCACCCCCGAGTGTGATGCAGGGCCTATCGTGCTGCAAAAGGCGGTCGAGGTCAAGGATGACGACACCCCCGAAACGTTGCAAAAAAGAATTATGGAAGAAGCGGAGTGGAAGATTCTTCCCGCCGCAGTCAAGCTGTTTTGCGAAGACCGCATAACGGTTAAGGATAACCGCGTTTATCTGAAAGGAGAATAATGGTATGAAAATCGCAAATATTCGTGAGGAGCTCAACTCTCTCGCTTATCACGGCAGAGGAATTATCATCGGCAAGAGTGCCGACGGCAAAAAGGCGGTAACTGCTTACTTTATTATGGGTAGAAGCGAAAACAGCCGCAACCGCGTATTCGTGGCAGAGGGCGACGCTATGCGTACCAAGGCGTATGACGAATCCAAAATGATTGACCCGCACCTCATTATTTACTATCCCGTGCGTGTGCTGGGCAACAAGACCATTGTTACCAACGGTGACCAGACCGATACTATTTACGACCTAATGGACAAGCAAATGACCTTTGAGCAAGCACTCCGCACACGTGAGTTCGAGGACGACAAGCCCAACTTTACTCCTCGCATTTCGGGCATTATCCGCCTTGAAAAGGACGGAATGAATTACGCAATGTCCATTCTCAAAAGTGCCGAGGGCGACGATAGCTCCTGCGAAAGATTTACATACGCATACTCTAACCCCATCGCGGGCAGAGCAAAATTCATCCATACCTACAACGGTGACGGCAATCCGTTGCCTTCCTTTGAGGGCGAGCCCAAGACCTTGGAGCTTCCCGACGTAGATATCGATGCTCTGACCGACCTGATTTGGACGAATTTGAACCAAGATAACAAGGTTTCTCTCTTCGTTCGCTACATCGACATTGCGAGCGGCGAAAGCGAAACAAGAATCGTTAATAAAAACGTGTGAGGTGACGCAAAATGAAAGAATTTGAACTCAAATACGGTTGTAACCCCAATCAAAAGCCTGCAAAAATTTATATGCAGGACGGCAGTGAATTGCCTATCCAAATTCTGTGCGGCAGACCGGGATACATCAACTTCCTCGATGCTTTCAACTCTTGGCAGCTTGTTAAGGAGCTCAAGGCAGCTCTCGGACTCCCCGCAGTTACCTCGTTCAAGCACGTTAGCCCCACCTCGGCGGCTGTCGGTATTCCGCTTTCCGAAAAGTTGAAGAAAGCTTGCTTCGTTGTCGACATCGAGGGTCTTGACGCCTCTCCCTTGGCTTGCGCCTATGCAAGAGCGCGCGGCACCGACCGTATGTGCTCCTTTGGCGACTGGGTAGCCCTCTCCGACGTTTGCGACGTTACTACCGCGCTCCTTATCAAGCGCGAGGTATCCGACGGCGTTATCGCTCCCGGCTACGAGCCCGAAGCACTTGAAATTCTCAAGAGCAAGAGAAAGGGCAATTACAACATCGTTCAAATTGATCCTGACTATATCCCCGCTGTTCAAGAAACCAAACAGGTATTTGGTATCACCTTTGAGCAGGGAAGAAACAACTTTGAAATCAACCGTGAGTTGCTTTCCAACATCGTAACCGAAAACAAGGATTTGCCCGAAAGTGCCGTGCGTGACCTCATCATCGCGCTTATTACCCTCAAGTATACGCAATCCAACTCTGTCTGCTACGCAGTAGATGGACAAGCCATCGGTGTAGGTGCAGGTCAGCAATCGCGTATTCACTGCACACGCTTGGCAGGCGGCAAGGCAGATACTTGGTTCTTGCGTCAGCACGATAAGGTGTTAGCACTTCCTTTCAAATCCACCCTCGGTCGCCCCGACCGCGACAACGTCATTGACGGTTACATCAACCAAAACGAAGAGGACGTTTGCGCCGACGGCAACTGGCAAAAATACTTTACCGAACAACCCGCACCCTTTACGCGCGAGGAGCAGCTTACATACCTTGCTACCATCGACGGTGTAGCCCTCGGCTCGGATGCCTTCTTCCCGTTTGACGACAACATTGAGAGAGCCAAGAGAAGCGGCGTTAAGTACATCGCAGAGCCCGGCGGCTCGATTCGCGATGACGTTGTTATCGATTGTTGCAACAAGTACGGCATGACCATGGCATTCACAGGCATGCGTTTGTTCCACCACTAATTGACTACCCACGGGAGAATTTTGATGAAGATTATGGTTGTCGGTGGCGGCGGAAGAGAGCACGCCATCATCAAAAAACTAAAAGAGAATAAAAACGTCACCACAGTTTACGCACTGCCCGGCAACGGCGGCATCGCAAAGGATGCCACCTGCGTAGATATCGGTGCAAAAGATATTGCAAAAATCGTTGAGTTTGCGGTTCAGAGCGGCATTGACTACGCGGTGGTCGCTCCCGATGACCCGCTCGTACTCGGTGCGGTTGACGCACTTGAAGAGAAGGGAATTCCTTGCTTTGGTCCTCGCGCCAACGCGGCTATCATTGAGGGTAGCAAGGTCTTTTCCAAGAACTTGATGAAAAAATACAACATTCCCACCGCGGCTTACGAGGTGTTTGATAATATGGATGCGGCACTTGCTTATCTTGAGAGTGCGCCCATTCCCACCGTTATTAAGGCCGACGGTCTCGCGCTTGGCAAGGGTGTTATCATAGCCATGACGCGCGACGAAGCGCGTGATGCCGTCCGCTCGATGATGCAGGATAAGGTCTTTGGCGCGAGCGGTGACCACATCGTTATTGAAGAATTCCTCACAGGCCCCGAGGTTTCGGTGCTTTCCTTTACCGACGGCAAGACTGTCGTGCCGATGGTTTCCTCTATGGACCACAAGAGAGCAGGAGATAACGACACGGGTCTGAACACCGGTGGTATGGGTACGGTTGCTCCCAATCCCTATTACACCCCCGAAATTGCTGAGCGTTGCATGCAGGAAATTTTCTTGCCCACCGTAGCGGCAATGAACGCCGAGGGTCGCACTTTTAAGGGATGCCTCTATTTTGGCTTGATGCTGACCGAAAACGGGCCCAAGGTCATTGAATACAACTGCCGCTTTGGCGACCCCGAAACGCAGGTTGTTCTGCCGCTTCTTGAGAGCGACCTCTTCACCGTGATGCAGGCCACCACAAACGGCACGCTTGCCGATTGCCCCGTAGAATTCTCGGATGGCAACGCTTGCTGTGTCATTATGGCATCAAGCGGTTACCCCACACACTACGAAAAAGGATTTGAAATGACCGTTCCCGAGGAGATTGCTGACAGTGTCTACGTTGCAGGCGCGGCTATGAAGGAAGGCAAGCTCGTTACAAACGGCGGTCGCGTTCTCGGTGCTACCGCAGTAGCGGACACGCTCGAGAGTGCCATCGACGGCGCATACGCAATGGTTCAAAAAATCCATTTTGAAAACGCATATTATCGCAACGATATCGGACAGAGAGCTCTTCGCGCAAAGGAGAAATAAGATATGGTTTACAGAATTTACGTTGAAAAAAGAGCAGAGCTTGCTCACGAGGCAAACGCACTCTACTCGGAACTGAAGAATCTTTTGGGTATTTCCACCCTCTCCTCGGTACGCGTTCTCAACCGTTACGATGCCGAGAATATCACCCCCGAGCTCTTCGGCGAGGCGGTTCGCTCGGTGTTCTCCGAGCCTCAGCTCGACATTACCACTCCCGACCTTCCCAAAAGAGAGGGTGAGGTTGTATTTGCTACCGAATATCTGCCCGGTCAGTTCGACCAAAGAGCCGATTCTGCCGCACAGTGTATTCAAATCATCTCGCAGGGCGAGCGTCCCATCATTCGCACCGCAAAGGTATATCTGCTTGGCGGCGACCTGACCGATGCTCAACTTGCCGAAATCAAAAAGTACGTTATCAACCCCGTTGAAGCGAGAGAGGCGACCTTGTCTCTTCCCGAAACGCTTACGGTGCAATACGATATCCCGAGCGAGGTTGCCACTCTGGATGGCTTCCTTAACCTTGACCGCGCAGGACTTGAAAAGTTCGTGCGCGACTACGGTCTTGCAATGGATGCCGACGACATTGCATTCTGTCAAGACTACTTCAAAACAGAACACAGAGACCCCACCATTACCGAAATTCGTATGATCGATACCTATTGGTCGGATCACTGCCGTCACACCACATTTAACACCACCATCGATAGCGTCAAGTTCGAGGATGAGCTTTTGCAACAGACCTACGAGGATTACCTTGCAACCCGTCGCTCTCTTGGCAGAACCAAGCCCATTAACCTGATGGACATCGGCACGCTTGCCGCAAAGTATTTGCGCAAGGTTGGTAAGCTCGATAAGCTTGACGAAAGCGAAGAAATCAACGCTTGCACGGTCAAAATGGACGTTGAAGTGGACGGCAAAGCAGAGCCTTGGCTCTTGCTCTTTAAGAACGAAACGCACAACCATCCCACCGAAATTGAGCCCTTTGGCGGTGCGGCTACCTGCATTGGCGGTGCTATCCGTGACCCTCTTTCGGGACGTTCCTACGTTTATGCGGCAATGCGTGTTACCGGTGCGGCAGACCCTACCGTTCCCGTCAGCGAAACCATTCCCGGCAAGCTCCCCCAACGCAAAATCGTGCAAACCGCTGCCGCGGGATATTCTTCCTACGGTAACCAAATCGGACTTGCAACGGGTATGGTTAACGAACTGTATCACCCCGGTTACGCGGCAAAGCGTATGGAAATTGGCGCGGTTATCGCTGCCGCTCCCGCAGAGAACGTTCGTCGTGAGCGCCCTGAGGATGGCGACATCGTCATTCTGCTTGGCGGTAGAACGGGCCGTGACGGCATCGGCGGTGCTACCGGTTCTTCCAAGGCACACGACTCTCACTCGGTTGAGACCTGCGGCGCAGAGGTACAAAAGGGTAATGCACCCGAAGAAAGAAAGCTCCAACGCCTCTTCCGCTCCGCCGAGGCTTGCCGTATGATTAAGCGCTGCAACGACTTTGGTGCAGGCGGTGTATCCGTTGCCGTTGGCGAGCTTGCCGACGGACTTGATATTGATTTGAACGCAGTTCCCAAAAAATACGAGGGCCTTGACGGCACCGAGCTTGCTATCAGTGAATCGCAAGAAAGAATGGCAGTCGTTGTTGAAGCAAAAGATGTAGAGCGTTTTGTGGCTCTTGCCGAGACCGAAAACCTCGAAGCCAACGTAGTTGCTCGCGTTACCGAAGAGCCTAGACTCCGTATGCATTGGAACGGCAAGACCATTGTTGATATTTCCCGCGAATTCCTCAACTCCAACGGAGCAGAGAAGCATATTGATATTGCTCCCGCAAAAATCGAAGATTACCAAAAGCCCGAAGTTAAGAGCTTTACCGAAGGCTATCGCGCGCTCGTTTCCGACCTCAACGTTTGCTCGGGCCGCGGACTTTCCGAACGCTTCGACTCGACCATCGGTGCGGGAACTGTGCTGATGCCCTTTGGCGGCAAGTATCAAAAAACCCCCATTCAAGCAATGGTGCACAAGGTGTCTGTTGAAGAAAAGCATACCGACACCTGCTCCTATATGGCGTGGGGCTATAATCCTTACATCACCGAAAAGAGCCCCTATCACGGCGCATACCTCGCAGTTGTAGAGAGTGTGTGCAAGCTGATTGCAACGGGTGCTTCCTTTGAGGACGTATACCTGACCTTCCAAGAATATTTCGAAAAGCCCCTCAAGGACGGACGTCGTTGGGGCAAGCCTATGGCGGCACTTCTTGGCGCGTTCCGCGCACAAAAGGAGCTTGGTATTGCGGCTATCGGCGGCAAGGACTCGATGAGCGGTTCCTTTGAGAAGCTCGACGTTCCCCCTACGCTCGTATCTTTCGCAGTTACTACGGGTAACGTAAATGAAGTTATTTCCAATGATGCCAAGGCGGCAGGGCACAAGCTCATTGCCATCACTCCTCGCTACGGCAAGGACGGTCTGCCTACGGCAGAATCCCTCTTGGAATCTTTCAACAAGGTAACCGTACTGATGCGCGCAGGCAAGGTCTATTCTGCATACACGCCCACCTTTGGCGGTATGGCAGAAGCTGTTTACAAGATGTGTATCGGCAATGGCCTCGGCTTCCGTTATCTTTCTGAATATCTCTATCTTAACAACGTCTTTGAATACAACTATGGCACGTTCCTTTTGGAAGTTGACGCTGACGAAAAGGGTCAGACCATCGGCTACTTTACCGATGACGGTATGATGACTTGGGGCGAGGAATCTGTTGCTATGAGTGAATTGGAACCTCTTTACGAGGGTAAACTCGAAGGTGTATATCCGATGCTCGAAAAGTCCGATGCCAAGAAGCTCGAGACCTTCTCTTACACCCAAAAGGGCACAAAAGCACCCGCTATCAAGGTTGCAAAGCCCAAGGTGCTCATTCCCGTATTCCCCGGCACCAACTGCGAGTTTGATACTGCAAAGGTGATGCGTGACGCGGGCGCAGATGCAAAAATTTTCGTTATTAACAATCTCACGTCCGATGGAATTTCGCGCAGCGTAGAGGCATTTGCAAAAGAGCTTGCAACCTCGCAAATGGTATTCGTTCCCGGCGGATTTTCCGGCGGTGACGAGCCCGACGGTTCGGGTAAGTTCATTATGGCGTTCTTCCGCAATGCCGCCATCCGCGAGGGTGTGCACGACCTGCTCGACAACCGTGACGGACTGATGGCAGGTATCTGCAACGGCTTCCAAGCACTCATCAAACTTGGTCTGGTGCCTTACGGAAAGATTATTGATACAGACGTCAACTGCCCAACCTTAACCTTTAATACCATCGCGCGCCACCAATCCAAGCTGGTTCGCATCCGTGTGGCATCGAACAAGTCTCCTTGGCTCAGAGGAACCGAGGTTGGTGAGGTTTACACCGTACCGATTTCTCACGGTGAGGGCAGATTCCTCGCATCCGATGAGCTCATCCGCTCTCTTGCGGCAAACGGACAAATCGCAACACAGTACGTCGATTTGGAAGGCAACGCCACCGACGATATTCGTTTCAACCCCAACGATTCGGCATTTGCCATTGAGGGCATCACCTCGCCCGACGGTCGTGTGTTCGGCAAAATGGGGCACAGCGAGCGTATTGGAAACGGTCTTTACAAGAACGTAGACGGCAAATACGATATGAAGCTCTTTGAATCTGCAGTCAAATATTTCTCTTAACGGAGGCATACTATGGCATATTTAAGCGACATTGAAATTGCACAAAGCACAAAAATGCAACCCATCACCGAAATCGCAAAGGTCGCAGGTGTGGATGAAGAATATCTCGAACAGTACGGCAAATACAAGGCGAAAGTCGACTACGCATTGCTCAAGAACAGCAAGCGTAAGAACGGCAAGCTCGTGCTTGTAACGGCAATTACCCCCACCCCTGCGGGTGAGGGTAAGACCACAACAAACATCGGCCTTGCCGATGGTATGCGTCGTATTGGCAAAAACTGTGTAGTCGCTCTTCGCGAGCCCTCTCTCGGTCCCGTGTTCGGTATCAAGGGCGGCGCCGCAGGCGGCGGATACGCACAAGTCGTTCCCATGGAGGATATCAACCTGCACTTTACAGGTGACTTCCACGCCATCGGTGCGGCAAACAATTTGCTTGCGGCAATGCTTGATAATCACATTTATCAAGGCAACCGCCTCGGCATTGACCCTCGCCGCATCACTTGGAAGCGTTGTGTCGATATGAACGACCGTCAGCTCCGCTTCGTTACCGACGGCCTTGGCGGACGCGTCAACGGTGTACCGCGTGAGGATGGTTACGACATCACCGTAGCATCCGAAATCATGGCAGTTTTCTGCCTTGCCAACTCGATTGCCGACCTCAAAGAGCGTCTCTCTCGCATCGTAGTTGCATACACGTATGACGAAAAACCCGTTACTGCAGGCGATATTGGCGCCGTTGGCGCTATGGCGGCACTCCTCAAGGATTCGCTCAAGCCCAACCTCGTGCAAACGCTTGAGGGTACTCCCGCATTTGTTCACGGCGGTCCTTTTGCCAATATCGCACACGGATGCAACTCGGTTATCGCTACCAAAATGGCAATGAAGCTTGGCGACTATGCCATCACCGAGGCGGGCTTTGGTGCAGACCTCGGTGCTGAGAAGTTCCTCGATATCAAGTGCCGTATGGCAGACTTGAACCCTGATGCAGTTGTTGTTGTCGCAACCGTTCGTGCGCTCAAAATGCACGGCGGTGTGCCGAAAACCGAACTGAACGGAGAAAATCTCGAGGCACTCGGCGCAGGCATTCCCAACCTTCTCCGCCACGTTTCCAACATCAAGGACGTTTACGGACTGCCTTGCGTAGTGGCTGTCAACCGTTTCCCGACTGACACCGATGCCGAAATCGCACTCGTTATTGAGAAGTGCCGCGCGCTTGGCGTGAACGTCGTTCTCTCCACCGTATGGGCAGAGGGCGGCAAGGGCGGTATGGCACTTGCCGAAGAGGTTGTGCGTCTGTGTGAACAACCCCACGATTTCCGTTTCTCCTACTCCCTTGAGGGTAGCATCGAGGATAAAATTACGGCTATCGTAAAGAACATTTATCGCGGCAACGGTGTTGTGATTGCTCCCGCGGCAAAGAAGGAAATCGACAAGCTGACGTCTCTCGGCTTTGATAAATTGCCCGTATGTATGGCAAAAACGCAGTACAGCTTTTCGGATGATATGACCAAGCTTGGCGCACCCGAAAACTTTACAGTTACTGTTCGCAACGTTAAGGTTTCTGCCGGAGCCGGCTTTATCGTAGCCCTGACGGGCGATATTATGACTATGCCCGGTCTTCCCAAATCACCCGCCGCCGAACGCATCGACGTCGACGACGATGGCAAGATTTCGGGATTATTTTAAGTTTGAAAACAGGATAAAGATTGTGGGGGAAACTTCTTGCAAGAAGTTTCCCCCACGCCCCTTTCAAGAACTCTCGCACATAAAATGTCGAAACAGGGTTTTGAGTTTACGGATAGACGGTTGGCGCGAGGCACAAGCCCTCGCTTTTGCTGTCGCGAGCTCCCAGGGGCCACCGAGACCCTGGTCGCTAAGAGAGTTGTTTGGTAGCAAAAGAGTTTGTGTTGTAATTGTAGGGCGGGGGCTTGCTCCCGCCGCTAAAAGTTTTTGTAGGTGAAAAAACCACATCTTGTTGACAATTCTCACCAAATGCGGTATAATAATCTTGTTAACAAGATTAAACGGCAAAAATGCCGCACAAAAAAGGAGACAGATTATGGAATACGGATTGCAATTATACAGTGTTAGAGACATTACCCAAAAGGGACTTCAAAAAGCGATGCAGCAGGTTGCAGACCTTGGCTACAGTTTTGTTGAGTTTGCAGGCTTCTTTGGCAACTCCGCACCCGAGGTTGGCAGAATGCTCCGCGAAACGGGTCTCACTGTCAGTGGCACGCATACGGGTTGGGAAGAGCTCACCTCGAGTCGCATTATGAACACCATTCTTTACCACAAGATTATTGGCAACAAAAACATCATCATTCCGTGGGCAGACCTTTCCGACAGACTCAAGCTCGGTCAATTCGTCGCCCTTGTCAATGAGGCACAACCGCTCTTGGCGCAACACGGCATCACGCTTTCCTACCACAACCACAAGGATGAGTTCCTGCCCAACAAAGCCGGTCAAATTCCGCACGAAGTGCTCGAGCGTTGCACCAATATCCAATTTGAAATCGACACCTTCTGGGCTTACGCCGCAGGACAAGACCCCATCGCGCTCCTCGAGCGCCTTGGCGACCGTGTCAGCGTTATTCACCTCAAGGACGGACTTGCCGGCGGACAAGGTCGCGCACTCGGCGAGGGAACTGCTCCCGTTGCCGCCGTTCGCGAATACGCCATCGCTCACGGGCTGAAGATGGTTGTTGAAAGTGAAACCCTCAATCCCACGGGTATCAAAGAGGTTGAGCGCTGCATCAACTATCTGCGTTCCTTGGAGGCTTAATGCGCTATACGACCAAATTTTTGGCGGCGGTATTGGTTCTTGCAATCTGTTTGGGCTTGGTGTCTTGTGCGTTCTTTTCGCAGCTCTTTCAAAAGGGAGATGACATTGCGAATACCGGTTCTGCATTGATAACTTCTGAAGAAACCACCCCCGAGGAGACAACTCCCGAAGAAACCACGCCAGAAGTGACTTTTCCCGAGGAGACAACTCCCGAAGAAACGACTCCTATCGTTACCGAGCCTGATTTTTCCAACCCGCCCGACCCCGATGGCACCAAGCGGTATTGGCGTGCCAAATTCCCACAAAAAGGAAGACGATATGATTCCAATCGAGCTCCATCTCGGCAAAAATATGACACTGCGACTGTGTCAAACCCAAAAATTCAAAACCGAAATGCTCTCCGTCTCGGCAGTTGTGCCGATTTGTGAGCAAAAGCCATATATGACATCTCTTTTGTTGTCTGTGCTTTTGCGCGGAACCAAGAGCTATCCCACAATTTCCGCAATCAACCGCCGTCTCGATTATCTGTTTGGCACAGAGCTGTCGGTGCGCAACTTCTATCGCGGAGATGCGCAGGTGTTCGGCCTTTGCGCCAACATTTTGGGCAAGGAATATCTGCCCGACGGTGCTCCCGAGCGCGAAACGCTGCTTTGCGACGTAGCCGAGATTATGCGCGAGGTCTTTTTCTCGCCCGCCTTGGATGAGAACGGACTTCTTTGCGCTAACTACGTTGAAAGCGAAAAACAGCTGCAGCGCGATGCCATTCGCGCCAAAAAGAACCATCCGCAAAGCTATGCTATGGATAGATGCCGTAAGCTGATGTTCGGTAGCGAGCCCTGCGGTATTCCGCTTTACGGAAGTGAAGAAGAGGTTATGGCGGTTACTCCCGAGGAGCTGACCGCATATTGGAAAGAGCTTTATCAAAATCTATCCCTGCACGCCTTCTACGTAGGAGCGTCCGATGCCGAGAGTGTTATGGATGCTTTTGTCAAGGGCTTTGCAGTGGAAGAGGTTGCACCGAAGCCGATAGAGAAGAACACCCCCACCATTCCGCTCACCGACGTGGCGAGCATTCCTCACCGTGCGGAGGAATTGCGCGTATGCGAGGATTTGCCCGTGCACCAAAGTGCACTTGTTCTTGGCTTGCGCACCCCTGCCGCTGTGCAGGATGAGGACTTTTTTGCGGTTGCTCTTTACAACGAGCTGTTGGGTTCGTCCTCGCCCGTTTCCAAACTGTTTATCAACGTGCGCGAAAAGTTGGGGCTTTGCTACTCCTGCTTTTCCGCTTACAATGCCTACAAGGCGGCACTCACTGTTTGTTGCAGTCTTGAGGATGACCGCCGAGAGGAGGCGGAGGCCGAAATTCGCCGTCAGCTTGCGTCACTTGCCGCGGGAGACATCAGCGATGCCGAATGGCAAGCGGCGCAACAGTCTATGGCAAACGCCTACCGTCAGCTTTCGGACAGTCCCTCTGCTATGGAGGTCTATTTCCTCGGCCGCGCGCTTGCAGGCGTTTCGATTTCTCCCGAGGAGGGAAGTGCCCGTATCGCATCGCTCACGCGAGAGGACGTTGTTCGTGTAGCGCAAGGGATGAAGATAGACACCGTTTTTGTCCTGCATCCAACCGCTGTGGGAGAGGAGAGAGACGATGAAGAAAATTGAGTACACATCCGCGCTTTTGCGCGAAAAATACACCTATATCAAGCACGCAAGCGGCTTGCCCATTTACGTTTTTCCAAAACAAATGAGCGGCACGTACGCGCTGTTTGCCACCAAATACGGCTCCCTGGATACCACGTTTGCAATAGGAGAAGGGAAGCCTGTGATCGTTCCTCACGGCATTGCTCACTTTTTGGAGCACAAGCTTTTTGAAGCCCCCGACGGCAGCGATGCATTTGCGCGTTTTTCGGCACTCGGTGCCGATTCCAACGCATACACCGATTATAGCAAAACGGCATATCTTTTCGGCTGCACCGAAAACGTAGAGGAAGCCCTTGCAGAGCTCCTTACGTTTGTTACAGAGCCGCATTTTACCGAGGAATCGGTCGCACGCGAGCGTGGCATCATTGCCGAGGAGATTCGTGACGATGAGGATAGTCCGTGGGAGCGCGCCTACCTGAATTTGCTCACCGCGCTTTATCATAAAAATCCCGTGCGCATCAGCATTGGCGGCACGGTCAAATCGATTCAAAAAATCACTCCAAAGCTCTTGTATCAGTGCTACGACGCCTTTTACCGACTTGAAAATATGGCACTTGTGGTGTGCGGAAACGTCACCCCAGAGGCGGTTTTGGCGGTTGCCGACCGCGTTTTGCCGAACACGAGAGAGGAAAAAGAGCCCGTGCGTCGCATCTATCCCGCAGAACCCGAGGTAGTACACCGCACGCGAATCGAGGCAAAAATGCAAGCGGCAAAGCCCATCTTTAACATTGGCATCAAGGATAACGTTCTGCCCGAGGCGCCCGAGGCACGCTTGCGTCGTGACCTTTCTATCACGCTGCTCAACGAAATCCTTTTCTCACAGGCGGGTCCCTTCTACGCGGAGCTCTTCGATGCGGGCCTAATTTCACCCTCGTTCTCGTTTGGCTATTCTTCTACTGAGAGATTTGCATTCACCTGCATTTCGGGCGACTCCCAAAATCCCGAGGCGGTTTATGATTACCTTATCGAATATTTGGAAGCCGCCAAGAAAAAAGGGCTTTCCACCGAGGATTTTGAGCGTTGCCGCCGCGTGATGTATTCCGACGAGATTCGCGCCTACGACTCCACCGACGAGATTGCAAACCGACTCCTGTCCTTTGTTTTCGACGGTTCGGAGCTCTTTGACGTTCCCGCAGTTCTGCAATCGATTAAGAAAGAAGAGCTCGAAGAGCTTTTGCACACGCTCTATCAACCGCAGTACTTTGCAATGTCTGTTGTTCGCCCCCTGTAAGGCAAAACAGACGGAAAGGATAAACTATGCTTGAAAAAACTGTTGTATCATTCCCGGGCCTTGGCATTGGGGAAACAGAACTGAACAAAATCGTTTTTACGCTCTTTGGCAAGCTCGAGGTGCGTTGGTACGGTCTCATTATTACCCTTGGCATTCTTTGTGCCGCCTTGTATGTTATCTTCCGTGGCAAGCGCAATGAGCACGTTATTGCCGATGACATCATCGACATTGGTCTCCTCACGGTCGTTCTCGGCGTTATCGGCGCGCGTGCCTATTACGTGTTGACCACGCTTGACCAATACGAGACCTTTGATGAGGCGCTTGCCATTTGGAACGGCGGTCTCGGTATTTACGGTGGCATCATTGGCGGATGCTTGGGTATTGTGATTATGTGTCTTATCAAAAAGATTTCTTGGCGAAAGCTCTTTGATATGGCAGCACCCGGTGTTATGCTCGCGCAAGCAATGGGACGTTGGGGCAACTTCTTCAACGGTGAGGCATACGGCTACGCCATTGAGGATACCACGCGCTTCTTCTTTTTCAACAAGGAATTGATACTGACCTCGGGCGAGGGCACTATCTTCCACACCTTCCGTATGGGATTGCAGGATTGGTACGGACAAATCACTTACTATCACCCCACGTTCCTTTATGAGAGTGTTTGGAATATTCTTGGCTTTGCAGTAGCCAATATCATTTACAAGCACAAGAGATTCCACGGTCAAATCGCGTTGTTTTACTTTACGTGGTACGGCTTTGGACGTATGTTCATTGAGGGATTCCGTACCGATAGCCTTTACGTTCCCGGCACAAACGTGCGCATTTCACAGCTTGTAGGACTCCTTTGCTTTATCGGTTGCGGTGTCGCACTTTTGGTGCTCACCGTTCTCACCCATAAGCGCAAACCCCTGCTTGTTCTTGAGGAAGAAGCATATCAGGCGGCAAAGGCGGTAGAGGCCGAGCTCGCAGGCGACAAAGCAGAAAAAGCAGAAGAGACCAAAACCAAAACCGACAGTCTCTCCGATACCGTTGCAAAGGCTTGGGAGAAAATCGTTGTTGGTGTAAAGAAGCTGTTTCAAAAAGAGGATAAATAAAATGGCAACAAGAATTGACGGCAAACTGATTTCTGCACAGATTCGCGAGGAAATCAAAGAGGAAACCGCGGCTTTCCAAAAGGAAAACGGCTTTTTGCCCGGACTCGCGGTGATTATCGTGGGCGAAAATCCCGCGTCGCAGGTTTACGTTCGCAACAAAAAGAAAGCCTGCGAAGAGGTTGGATTCTATTCCCGTGTATACGAATTACCCGAGAGCACCGCGCAAGCCGAGCTCAATGCTCTGGTTGATGAACTCAACAACGAAGAGGCAATTCACGGCATCCTCGTGCAACTGCCGCTCCCCAAGCATCTTGACGAAAATGAAGTGCTCCTTCGCATCAACCCAGAAAAGGACGTTGACGCTTTCCACCCCTATAACGTGGGCAAAATTATGATAGGTGATTACAGCTTTTTGCCTTGCACCCCCGCGGGCGTTATGGCGCTCCTCGAGCGCACGGGCGTTGAAATTTCGGGCAAGAAGTGCGTAGTCATTGGGCGCTCCAACATTGTTGGCAAGCCGATGGCAATGCTGCTACTCCACGCAAACGGAACGGTCACCATTTGCCATAGCCGCACCAAGAACCTTTCTGAGGTCACACGCGAGGCGGATATTTTGGTGGTCGCTATCGGCAAAGCCGATTTCGTCACCGCCGATATGGTCAAGCCCGGAGCGGTCGTCATCGACGTTGGAATGAACCGCCGCGAGGACGGCAAGCTGACGGGCGACGTCGACTTCGCATCGGTTGAGCCCATCGCCTCTGCCATCACTCCCGTCCCCGGCGGAGTGGGACCGATGACCATCACAATGCTGCTCAAAAACACACTCACCGCCGCAAGAAATAAGGCAGGGAAGTAAATAAAAAGATAAAGCAAAAGCCACCCTGATGGGTGGCTTTTATATGTATGTAAGAAAGGATATAAGTAAGCAGACGCAGCTACAAATGTTGAGTATAGGATATCTGGCACCACAGGATTATAGGTTTTTGCCATTAAGCTAACATTCAGTTTATTGTCCGTTATCACCCGGGGCACCTGACTGTCCTGGTTCCCCATCTTCACCACACTTATAAGTGCTCAAAGTGCCAATAATACTTATATGATGAAATTCACCCCTATAACCTTCTTTACCACCATCGCCACCGGCGCCACCGGTACCACGAGTTCCTGTTTCTCCTAAAAACCAATTAATACCACAATCATTTTCAATTATAATTTCTTCTTGATTTAACGCAGAAACACCAGCATCTCCGCCTTTTCCACCGTTTCCACCTTTTCCTCCATCGCCGCCATTGGCAAGTTCTAATACAGCTGTAGTATATTGCTTATAATAACCGCCATAGCCACCAGCGCCACCAATGCCACCTTTTCCACCTTTACCGCCGTCTCCGGACGAACCGACATAGAAATTGATTGAACCATTTATAGCTTTTAATTTTGTAACTACTACAGGAAAACCGCCATTTCCGCCTTTTCCACCAGCGCCTCCGGTTCCACCATCGCCGCCTCTACCACCGTGCACTAATTCTCTGGGGAAAGCTTCCGCCCAACCCGACATGCCAACAGCACTTCCTGTAGCGCCAACCGTTCCGGTGCCACCGGTGCCACCAGCACCGCCGATACCGCCTTTTCCTCCAAAAACATTTATTGTTCCATTGTTTATAAACAACTCAGAAGCAATTATAGCGTTTCCACCTAAGCCGCCATTTCCACCTTTTCCGCCATCGCATCCGGTTTCACCATTGCTACCATCACCACCATTACCGCCATTACCGCCGATAATATCACACGATACGTTTTCGGATATTGTAACTGCATTTGCAATAATAGCCGTACCGCCGTTTGCTCCATCTGCACCGGCTGCACCAATTTCGCCATCTTTTGCCACGATGGTGAGTCTTCCGGTGCCTTTGATTTCTAAATCAGACGTGCCAATGTCGATAGCGTTGCCACCGGCAGTAGCGGTAGAATAAGATGTTTTAATGGAAGAAGCTCCTCTTGCTGCTATTGTGAGCTTTACGTTTCCACTGTTGGAGAGGATGAACGCTGAACTTTCATTTGTTACAAGGTTGAAATTTTCTAAAAGAACGATCAACTCCTGACCTTCTTTAAAGTTAAACAATTCAATGCAAAGATTTTGGAAGTTTTTTTGAGAATTTCCAATTAAAATAAGTTGACTAACAGAGTTTTCTACCACGATGGTGTTGTATTTGGAATCAACTACTTCTCTCGCGGTATGATTCAAAAAGTCGGTGTTGTTTTCTTGAGACAGGTTTAGGGTAACAGGACCGTCTTGTAATTTTGCAGGGATAGAATCAATAGAATGATAGGTTACCGTTTTCCACTTTGGATATAAATTCAACTCTCGAGGCTTTGATTGCAAATCATTGTTAAACGGAATAGTATAAGTGCTATCCTCGTACCATCCTAAGAAAAGGATAGAATCCG
Organism: Eubacteriales bacterium; assembly: GCA_045658925.1. Lineage (GTDB taxonomy): Bacteria > Bacillota > Clostridia > Oscillospirales > CAG-272 > UMGS1865. The sequence goes on along the minus strand of JAZOVV010000035.1, from coordinate 16,875 downwards.
GTTTTGTTGCATATTCAATTGCAGGGATACTGATGGCGGCATTTTCAATGGTGTATTCTGTAGGATAAGTGTTCTCGGCAATGTAGACACCACCGATTAGATGGTACGTCACTTTATACGTGTGAATCTCCCAAATAGCTTTTAGAGTGATGCTTTGACCTTTAGTCGCAAGGTTTTCTATAGATTGTTCATCATAAAAACGGATTACACCACCCTCATTTACCAATTCCCATCCAACAAAATCATATCCGAGTTTGGTGAACTGATTTTCTGCTAAATTTGAGCTTTCATTGACAAGGTGCATAGTTGTATTCATACTGCCTACTCCACCGTTTGCGTCATAATTGACATAGTACGAGTAAAACTCTATAATGTTTTGCGGGGGATCTATATGCAAAAAATTGCATATCGTAAAAATAATTTGATAAGCTACTTCATTTGCAGTATCGTTTGGAACGAAATAAAGGGTGACTATGGCACCAATTAAAACTGCCATAAGCAATACAATTATTAAAAATAGTGTAAATATTGTTTTAATGCCTTTTACTATTGTGCTAGTTTGTTTTGCTGTTTGCATTTTTACTGCTGATATAGCAAATTCAGAAACATTTTCTGCTGCTTTTCCTAATTTTTCGTAATCCATTTCTTCCTCCTTAATAAATGGAAATCAAAAAATACCGAATCGGGATATTAGAATTATACCACAATGGTATAATAATGTCAAGAGGATTTTGAGAAAAAAGGAGACAAAATGGAATTTCGGCTCAAAGAATTGCGAAAAAGGAAGAAAATATCACAGCTTAAATTGGCTCTTGACTTAAATATGAACCAAAACACCATCTCTCGCTATGAAACGATGGAACGCGAGGCGGACTATGAAACGCTGATAAAATTAGCGGACTATTTTGATGTTTCCATTGACTATCTGCTTGGCAGAGAAGAGAATAAAAAATAAAAGGTTTTACCAATCACAGGAGCGGTAAAACCTTTTTGTTTTATTTGTGTTAAAGTTAATTGGGTGGGTTGATTGTGCGCAGGGGGTCAATGATAAAGCCAAACGCAGAGGTCTCTACTTTAACTTCGTCCACGTACTTGGTAATATCGACGTCAATCCATTCTTGATTGTCCCAAATTGTGTATTCGTAAAGGAAAAGGGCGCCGGATTCGTCTACGCGCTCAAACGTAACAAAAATTCTGCCCACGCGCATATCATAGAAGCAAGAAATGTTTTGCAGCTCTTCTTGTTGGAACGGATAGATAGGGAAAAAGTTTTCTGTATCGGTAAAGTGTTTCAAAAAGGCAGCATCAACGGGTGTTTTCGAAGCGGCGGTAGTCCAACCGATTTGAATAAATCCTGTGTTGTCTAAAATCCAGCGCTCCTCGGTAGACTGTGAGCCAGCGTAGGCACCAATGTATTTGTTCTCTCCGTAACGACGGTAAATATCGGTGTCTATGTCGGGAGCATCAATGTGTGCCTCAAGGAATTGTGTGTTTTGCAGATACGTGCAAGCATCAACATAAAACAGATATATTTCTTCTTCGGTTAGTGGAATTTTTGGAGCTACATAATACTCACCCGGATATTCGGGGGGCAAAACTTCAACAGGGGTGTTGCATTTGATAACGATTTCCTTGTCGAAGACGCCATCGGTGTCGGTTATTTTTATAAGCTTTCCGTTCTTGTCAAAGTAGACGGTTTCGGTTGTGGGGATGGTGCTTTCTTCCGTTGCAAAAAACGTAACGGTATAGTAGTAAGCATCGTTCATCGTATCAAAATAGAGTTGAGCTGTTTCCAATGCGGTGTAATACGCCGCGGGAACTTTTTGATTGGTCAGCTGTTCGATGGGATAGAGGAAATCTTCGCCGTAAACACCGGTAACGTCGGTGCGGAAATACTTGATTTTGTTGCCCTCTACGTTGATGTAGGCAGCATCGCCAATCAAATAAATTTCGGTTTGGGTGTAGCCGCCTCTTGCGTAACGGTAGTATAGGTTATTCCCGTTGACTGTGATATTTTTTGAGGTTGTAAAGGATCCGGCGAGTTGGATTTGGGTGAATTGAATATCATATGTGGTGCTGTTGTTGTATTCTTGCACGGAGTTTTCATAGAGCTGTGCGGCATTCCATCCGTTGAGTGCATCAACGGGGATGAACTCGGGCATATATTCATCCGCATCCTCGGGCGGCAAAATTTCAAAGGACTTGCCGTAGGAATGGATGATGCCTTTGGTATAGTAGCCGTCGGCAACGTCCGTAACACTGATTACTTTACCGTTTTTATCAAAGGAAACGGTTTCGGTAATGGAGTCATATCCCATACTCGGCATAGAAACAGTAACGGTATAAAAATAAACGTCATTTAAGCAATAAAGCTGTGCGGTTGCAAGGGCATCGAGGTATTCTTTGGGAAGGTCTTGTTTAAAAGAACTCCAAACGGCATCCAAAGCACCCTCACCGATAATCTCGTCTATGGTAGCAATGTTTTCGCGCTTGATTTTTTTACCGTAACTGTTGACGAAAGCAACATCGTTAATTAACCAAACTTCCATTGGTTTGCCACCCATCAAACCGTCTACCACCAAAGAATAGTATACGCCATTCCCACTGATTTTGGTGGCAATCGACGAAGCAAAAACGACGTCGTCTCCATCGGTTTGTTCAATGGTCAGTTCTATGTCGAACTGTGCAGAAGAAAAATACTCCTCAATAAACCTCTCATACAGCTGGGTGGCATTCATACCGTTGAGCGTGTCAACGGGAACGGAGCCCTGTGGAACATTGGGGTCTTGAATCTCTGCGGGAATGGTGGTCTCGGGTGTTGTTTGTTCGGGTGTTGTTTGCTCGGGTGTGGTAGTTTCGGGTGTTGTGGGTGTTTTATTACACGCCGCAAAAATGAGTACGGTAGCAAGCACCAAGCAAAGCAATAGCACAACTCGAAAAGCTCTTTTCATTTTGTTTTCTCCTTTTGTTGTTTTTGGGGACATACCTCAATAAACAGAAAACATGATGCAGATATCACTCAAAATTTCAAAAAAAGATTACCAAAGCTTGTTGGTAACAATCATAAAATCGGTACCCCTTTTCGTTTTGCAATTATTCAATCTCGGGCAGGGTAATTTCGAGCTCGGGGTCGATTGTAAAGAAAAAGTTACAGGTGACGTCTTCTTCGCCGCTTACAAACTCGATAACAGTAATATCTACATAGCTTGCATCCGCTGCAAGGGCATATTTGCATTGGGAGAGGTGTTCGGAATCGCTTGCATATTCAAATTCGATTACGATCTCGCCCCATTCCTCATCGTAGGAGCAACGCAAATTTTGAAGTTCCTCTTGAGCAAACACATCGATGGGGAAGACCTCTTCAAAAGAAACGAACGATTCCAAGAATGCAACATCTACGTCGACCTCTAAAATCGCTTCGTAATCGACGGAAATGTATCCTGCCTGGTCGATGAGCCACTGTTCAACGTTTTCTTCACCGTCGAGCATGAGATGTTTGTTGTCTCCCGCAATCTCATAAACTACATAATACACCCCACCAATATCGATGTATACCGAAAAATGGTCGGAATCTTGTAGCATAGTACACATATCGGAATAAAGATCATAGATTTCATCCTCGGTTTCGGGAAGCTTGGGAGCCTCGGGAATTGCGTTTGCATCAACGTATTGATCTGCATCTGCGGGGGGAGTGATCAAAACGGGCTTGTTGCCGTATGAGTTGATAGTTTGATCCATAGAGAGTCCATCTGCTTGATCGATTACGCGAACAACCGTTCCGGTCTCGTCAAAGAAAACAATCTCGGTGGTCATACCGGTGTCTGCTTGGAACATCGTAATAGTATAGAAGTAAAGACCTTCGTAATAATAAAGCTGTGCTTCGGCAAGCTGGGTGTAGTATTCGTCGGGAATGTCGGCAACAACCGAACCAATGAGGGACTCAAAGGTGCCGTCGACAAAAACATCTTCAATGCTGACACCTGTCTGCTTAATTCTTTCACCGTCGGAGAACATGTAAGCGGTGCCATCCACAACCCAAATTTTTACGATGCTTCCTTCCGATGCCATACCGTAATAGACGGCATCTTGGGTGAGCATAACAGCCATAGATATGGTTACGGTTTCTTCGGCAAAGGTCTGCTTCATCGAAATTCTGATGTCATACGCAGTGGATGCGGAGTATTCCGCAATAAATTTTTCAAACAGCTGGGTTGCATTCATGCCGTTTACGGTATCAACCGCAACAGCGCCCTCGGGAGCGACCGCATTGCCGATTGTTGTGTATTCATCGGCATCTGCGGGGGGATTGATCTGTACGGGCTTGCCGTAGCTGTTAATGATGAGAATTGCGCTTTCGTTATTGGAGGTGCTTTCTGCCTTTACTAGATCGCCTGCCTCGTTGAATTGATAGCAGTAGATTTCTTCCTCGTTGGTATCCTCATCAACCTTGTGAAGGGTGATGTAATAAATGCCATTGAGCAGATAAATCTTTGTGTCCTCTAACGCAAGCTCCTTTTCTTCGGAAAAATCGGGAACCAAGTCGAACAATCCGTCATAGAAGCCTTCTCCCAACATTTCTTCGGGGTTATCGGAGGAGAGCTTCATTTTTTGACCGTTATTGTTGATATAGAGCACACCGTTAACAAAGTAGACCTCGTTGGTCATATCATCGCTTTGCATAATGACAGCGACTTCACCGTTGTAGAACTTTATAGACATATATTGCGAGACGACAATGCCGTCCTCGATAGATTCCATAGTAGCAGACCAGTCGTAGCTTTCTGCATTGTTGAAGCTGTCAACAAAGTTTTCCATGACCTCTTTGGCACTCTTGCCGCCGATGGAGTCAACAAGAACCGCACCCTCGGGCTTATCGGGGTCGAGGACTTCTTCGGGAGTAGTCTCTTCGGGGGTGGTTGCTTCAGGAGTGGTTGCTTCAGGAGTGGTCTCCTCGGGTGTTGTTCCTTCAGGGATGGTGACGTTTGAAGTGGAGGTTTGTGGAGTTGTTTCTTCGGGTGTTTGTGTGTCAAGGCATGCCGAAACTGTGAGTATTACGGCAAGCAGTAAGCAACAAAGCAAGGAAAAGCGAAGAGTCTTTTTCATTTTTGTGTTTCTCCTTTTTAATATTGAAAATGATTTGCTGCCTCTACCTTCCAATGAGAAGCAGAATGCTATGTTGTGAGGTCAGTATAGCATAAATGCGGATGAATGTCAATATGATTTGCCAAACAGTTTAATCTCGGATAAAAAAAGCATAATGAAAGATAAAAGACCTTGCCAATCTATAAGATTGGCAAGGTCTTTTTTTGTGTTTTTATCTCTTTTTCTTCCCCTGAACGCTCTTTTTAGCGCCCGTCTTTTGAAGAGGACGGGGATCGGTTTTTGCACCACGTGTAGCGGTTTTTGTGCCTTTTGTGTCGCGTTTACCGCTCTTTTGCGCGCCCTTTGCGGTGGGGGAAGGCTTTTTGCCATCCCTCTTCGGGGTGTATGTGTTCACAGGACGAACAAGACAGTCGGGCGTGTGACCGATGAGGTCGGTGCGTCCTGCCTTTGTCAGTGCCTCACGCACGAGGTCGGCATTTTGCGGTCGGTTGTATTGCAACAGCGCGCGTTGCAGCTGCTTTTCGTGGTAGTCGGTGGCAACGTAAACAGGCTTCATATTCAAAGGGTTAATGCCCGTGTAATACATCACCGTCGATGCCGTGCCGGGGGTGGGGTAGTAGTCCTGCACCTGCTCGGGCGCGTAGCCATTTTTCTTCAGGCACACGGCAAGCTCAATGGCATCATTGAGTGTCGAGCCCGGGTGGCTCGACATTAGATAGGGAACAAGGTATTGCTCTTTTCCAATGGCGTGGGTAATGTCAAAGAACTTCTCGCGGAATTTTTCGTAGACCTCAAAATTCGGCTTGCCCATACAAGAGAGCACCGCCGACGAGCAATGCTCGGGCGCGACCTTAAGCTGACCGCTGACGTTATCTCTCACGAGCTTGCGGAAGAACGCATCGTTTTTGTCCTCGAGTAGATAGTCAAAACGGATGCCACTGCGAATGAACACCTTTTTGACGCGCGGCAGAGCCTCGACTTGTTCGATGAGGTGTTGATACTCGGTGTGGTCGACCTCAAGATTGGGGCAGGGCTTGGGAGCCAAGCATTTGCGTGTTGCACAAACGCCATCCTCGAGTTGCTTTTTGCAAGCAGGGTAGCGGAAATTGGCAGTGGGGCCGCCAACGTCGTGGATGTAGCCTTTAAAATCGGGGAGCGCGGTAATCTTGCGCGCTTCTTCAATTACGCTTGCTTCACTGCGAGAGCGAACGGTTCTGCCTTGGTGGAAAGCGAGGGCGCAGAAGTTGCAGCCGCCAAAGCAACCGCGGTTGTGTGTAATCGAAAACTTGACCTCTTCGATGCCCGGCACACCGCCTTTTTCTTTGTACGTAGGGTGATAATCGCGCATATACGGCAGGGCGTAAACGCGGTCGAGTTCGCTTCTCTCAAGAGGAGGCATTGGGGGATTTTGAACCAACATTTTGCCGTCATAGAGCTCGCAAATCGCGCGACCGTTGATGGCATCCTGATTTCTGTATTGCACACCAAAAGCCTCGGCATACTTGCGTTTGTCGTTCTTCAGTTCGTTATAATCAAAGGTTGCCGCCACCTCGTAGTGGATGGCATCCTCGGGCTTGCAAAGATAAACGGTTCCGCGCACGTCGCGGATTTTTTTAATCGGAACACCGCGTGAGAGGAGCTCCGCGATGCGCAAAAGGATATTTTCGCCCATACCGTAGGTGAGAATATCGGCGGTGCTGTCGACCAAAACCGAGCGGCGCACCTTGTTATCCCAATAGTCGTAGTGAGCAAAGCGGCGGAGCGAAGCTTCAAGACCGCCAATAATAATCGGCACGTCGCCGTACGCTTCGCGGATGCGATTGGAGTAGACGATTACGGCGCGGTCGGGGCGTTTTCCCATCTCCCCACCGGGGGAGTAATAGTCGAAGCTGCGGCGCTTTTTGGAAGCGGTATAATGCGCCACCATACTGTCGATATTGCCGGACGTTACAAGAAAACCAAGGCGCGGACGGCCGTATTCGCGAAAGGCGTCACAGCTTTTATAGTCGGGTTGCGAGAGGATAGCAACGCGATAGCCCGCGGCTTCGAGCACGCGGGAGATGATGGAGACGCCAAAGGACGGATGATCAACGTAAGCGTCACCCGTAACGTATACAAAATCAGGTTTATCCCAACCGCGCGCCACCATATCCGCGCGCGAGAGCGGTAAAAAGTTCATTGTGGTTCCTCTCTTAAAATTTAGTGTCAAATGTGGAAAGTTTTTGATGAACCTTTTTTCAAAAAGGTTCCGCCGTCAAGGGCGCGAAGCCCTTGTCGCGTGTCGCAACACGCGAAACAAATCCTCGGCGTATCTTTTCGTGCGTTGTCGAAGCCAATGCGGCGGAGTAAAACGTAGCCTAAACCTCTTTCTTTGCGCCTCCACTTTGCAAAGAAAAGGCGGCTATGGAATTTATGCTACTCACAGTTTGCTCGTTTGCGAAAACTTGTTAGCCGCTTTTTCTTTTGACGAAATAGGCGCAAAAGAAAAAGCTATTAAAAAGAAAAGCGCCGCAAATGGGGGGCACCGCCCCTCCACCCCGCAAGCTTTTGGAAAAGCTTGACCAAAACTTTCTCTTACGGGGTCACTTAAAGTTTGAACGATGTCACTCGCCGTCTTCTTCCTCATACGCCTTAATGCCTTGCATACCGGGGAAGGCTTTGAAGCCGTCGATTTCGCCGCGCTGCATCGCACCGAAGATGCGATAACGCAATCCGTTGTGCTCGCGGTCGAGCTTTGCAAGCAGCTGTTTCATTTCCTCGCGTTGCGTGTTTCCGTCGGCAGGGCAGGGCGACTTGATAACGGGCAAGTCCACCTTGTTGGCAAAATAGCGTACCTCTTTTTCGGGCATGTAAATCATCGGGCGAATGAGCGTAATATCCATTCTCGATAAGTACGTCACAGGGGAGAAACAACCAAGACGTCCTTCAAAAAAGAGATTAAGCATAAAAGTCTCTACGGCATCGTCAAAATGGTGACCGAGAGCAACTACGTTGCAGCCAAGGTCCTTTGCCGCGCGGTGGAGAGCCCCGCGGCGCATCTTTGCGCAAAGAGAGCAGGGCGATTTCTCTTGACGAATGTCAAAAATGATTTTCGCAATTTCGGTTTTTGTGATATGATAGGGAACGTTCAACTCGTCACACAATTTTTGAATAGGAGAAAAATCCATTCCACCCTCAAAACCCATATCAACCGTGACGGCGACAAGCTCAAAGGGAACGGGATAAAAGCGGCGCAGCTCTGCCATGGCGCACAAAAGCGTGAGCGAATCCTTTCCGGCGGAAACCCCCACAGCAATCTTATCTCCGGGCTTTATCATTCCGTAATCATCCAAAGCCCTGCGTGTGTAACTCAAAATTCGTTTGATATATTCCATTCTTTTCCAATAGCCAAAGAGAGAACCGTGAAGGTTCTCTCTTTGTTCACCTTTTGTGTTTTTTAAGCTTCTACTGCTTTTTCAGCAACTTCTTCCTCAATGAGCTCCTCTGCTTGGGGTTCTTCTTCGTTGTCGATGTCAACGGTCAGCTTTTTGATGGCTCTGAGCTCAAAAGCTACGCCGGCAGCAAAAGCGGCAACGGCAGTAATTGCTACGGATGCAATGATCCACTTTGCAACGGTGCGTTTTTTCATAGTCTTATTCTCCTTTTTATGTTTGATTTATTTTAACTTAGTAGAGTTCAACGTTCAGTTTTTGCAGATGCGGTGCATTTTAATCATCAAAACTGCAAGTGTCGTATATCTTTTGCGCGCGGTCTGTCAGGCGGCGCGTTTTTTCGTTTTCTTTGTGTGCTTCATACAGGATGAGTGGCTTGGATACGCGAACCGAGGGGGCTCCGCCCTTTACGGCTTCAATCAGTACACTGCAAGGCTCGCTCTCGGCATCGGCGTGAACAAAGGTCATTCGCTTGGGCTCGAGTCGGGCATCGTGCATTGCACCAAGAAGGTCTGTCAAGCGATCGGGGCGCCAAACGCACACAAATTTGCCGCCGTGCTTGAGGAGTCGCGCAGCCGATGCGCAAAAATCGGCAATGCTACCGCACACCTCGTGGCGGGCTATGTATTTTTCATCGCTCTCGTTTCGTTTGCCCGACGTGCATTTCATATAAGGCGGATTGGAAATTACCAAACCGACCTCGCCGCCGATATCCTCGGGGCGCAAGGTGCGTACGTCGGCACACAGGGGGGCAATTTTATCGCCAAAACCGTTTAGTTCGGCGTTTCGTGCAATCAAATCGGCAAAAGTGGGTTGTACCTCAACCGCGGTTGCACACTTGACCTTTCCCTTTGCCAACAGCAAAAGGGGAAGAATACCCGTGCCGCTGCCAAGGTCGATGGCGTGCACCTTTGGTGCAGACTTTACAAAAGCCGCAAGCAAAAATGCATCGGTCCCAAACGTAAGTCCTTGCTTTTTTTGAATCAGTCGAATACGCTCGTTGACGACATCGAACCGTTCATCATCGGCAAGACGTGTGGAAGAAAAGGGGGGAAGAGGAAGGTCTGTCATACTCCGACTCCTTGATAGAATTGGAAGAGCGAAGAGGAACGGCAATGTTCACCGCCCGCTTCGCTCTTAGGTAGCAAAGATGTATTATGCTTCCTGGGGAGCGCCAACAGGGCAAGCCTCAGCACAAGCACCGCAAGATACGCAGGTATCTGCATCGATCTCATACTTGCCGTCACCTTCGGTGATGCAGCCCATAGGGCAAGCCTCAACGCAAGCGCCGCATGCTACGCAATCGTCACTGATCTTGTATGCCATCTTATTTTCCTCCTGTTATATTTGGGATACTTATATCGTATCACAATTTTTTTGTTTTTGCAACTGTTTTTTGATATTTTTTTTAAAAAAATATTAGAAATCGAAAAAGTGGGGTTTTTGTCGAAGAAATCTCTGTATCAATCTTCATTTTCTTCCGGTTTTTCGGTATTTTTGGGAGCCTTTCCCAAAGGGGTTACTTCACTGCGGTGATACTGCTTGGGCGGAGTGTCGGGAGAATCCTTAAAGATGACGCGAATGGTTCCTGCCAAGGGATTGATAGAAATGACCGTTCCAATGCCATCCTCGGTTTTTACCTGAGAATCAATGGCGGGGGTTCGGCGAATTTCCTCGGTGTAGGTTTGGGATTCGAAGTGCAAGCAGCACATCAGTCTGCCGCACATACCCGAAATTTTTGCGGAGTTGAGCGAGAGACCTTGTTCTTTTGCCATTTTAATAGATACCTGTGCAAAATCGGGCAGGAAGGTCGAGCAGCAGAGCATACGGCCGCAAGAGCCGATACCGCCAAGCATTTTGGCTTCGTCGCGAATACCGATTTGGCGCAGCTCGATGCGCGTGCGGAAGACCGATGCCAAATCCTTGACGAGTTCGCGGAAATCGACGCGTCCGTCGGACGAGAAATAGAAGAGGAGCTTGGAGTTGTCGAAGGCATATTGCACGTCGATCAGCTTCATATCCAGTTTATGCGCTTCGATCTTCTGTTGACAGATCACGAGCGCTTCTTTTTCTTTTTCGCGGTTTTCCGCGTTGTGTTCCACGTCGGCAGGGGTTGCTACGCGAATGATGGGGCGCAAAGGAGTAACCGTCTCGCTGACGTTGACAACCGTATTTTCGAGACTGACTTCACCGAATTCGGGCCCCCTTGCCGTTTCTACAATAGCAAACTCGCCCTTCTTGAGCTTTTGTCCGCGAGGGTCAAAGTAGTAGACCTTGCCCGCAGAGCGGAAGCGAATACCGATGACCTCGACTTTTTCTTCGTTTTCCGCGGAGATTGCAGGGGTAGCAGTAGAAATGGGAGATGCAAAGAGCTCTTCGTCGCTCAACTGCGGCATAGGCTCATCCAGAGGCTCCTCTTCCTTTGCGGGAGCGGGAGAGGGAGCGGCATTGAGCACGATTTTGGAGCGCCATTCGGCAAGCTCCTTTTCTTCCTTGGGGTCACCGTAAACGTCATCCTTTTGCGGCAGACGGTCGTGGTGCTTTTTACCATCCTTCTTGTGGTGGTTGTGGCGGTTGCGGTTATCGTTCTTTTGGTTCTTGTTGGGAGCGTTTTTTGATACCGTATCTGCGTTTTTCTCGCTTTTTTGCGGTGCCCCCTCGCTCTTTTGCGCGTTTTCGGCAGCCGCTGCGGCGGCCGCCGCGCGTTGCTTCTTTTCTTGGTGCTTTTTGCCACCGCGATGGCCTCTGCGACGGCGGTTTTTATTTTCACCGCCACCTGCAGGGGAGTTTTGCGCTTGTGTATTCTGCGCGGGAGCGGTCTTGTTGTTGTCTTCCATATTGTTTCCTTTCTTTCCTCACACAGAGGAAACGTGTATCACTTAGAGCAGGTTGCAGCTTTGCGCCATGGCAATCACCGTCAGGCGCACGTTTGCGTTTGCTCGCAATCGGTCGGTCGCATCGCTCACGCTATCGCAAAGCGAGAGGAGCGCAGGGGTAGTAAAGGTATAAGACAGAGAGGATGCTTCCTCGCGGTCAGAGAAAAAGCAAAGCGGAGCGTTTTCGGTTTGCTTGCAGAGCAAAAGGTCACGCAAACAAAGCAAAACGGTGCTAAGCTGCTCAATCAATTCATCGCGGCGGGTGCCGAGACTGTTCAAAAGGCGCATCGTTTCTCCCGTATTCTTGGGGGAGGCACACAAGCGTGCAAAGGTGCGCGCCAGCTCCCTGCGGTCAAAGAGGGGCTTGTAGAGCTTGGGGTCAAGCAGCTCCAACGCTCGTCCGATGCTGCCGTCGGCGGCAACCGCAATCTCCTCAAGGGCGGCTCTGTCGGTTTCTAACATTCGTTTGGCTTCGGGCACGGTTTTGCAGATGTGTTGCAAAATCATATCGCTTGGCACGGGCTCAAGGCGCATAACGGGTGCGCGGCTGCGAACGGTCTCCAACATCAGGGCGGGGTTTTCGCAAAGCAACAGGAATAACACGTAAGCGGGGGGCTCTTCCAGTGTGAGCAGGAAAGCATTTTGCGCCTGCGGTGTCATCAGGTGTGCTTCTTCGATGATATATACCTTGACGGAAAGATCGTTTGGCGGAATGTATACGTCCTGTCGCAGTTCGCGAATGGGGTCAACACCAAGCGTTGCCTTATCACCGCGATTGATGTAGATGACGTCGGGGGAGTTGCCCGAGAATATCTTGCGACAGGTGGGGCATTCGAGGCAGGGCAGGGGTGAGTGTGCATCCTTTTGACGCTCACAAACCAATGCGGCAGCAAGGTGGAGAGCCAGGGTGTGCTTTCCAAATCCACGCTCGCCCGAAAGAATGTAGGCGTGCGAAAGCTTGCCTGCCAAAAGCTCGTTACCAAGACGGGAACGGAGCTGCTCATTTGCAACAACGTCACGCAGTATTTGGCGCATATGCACACCTCCTTTCTGTCGCAAAGCGACATATCACTCCAATATAAATTATAACAGTATTTTTCTTCTTTGTCAAGACGCGAGCGGTTGGTAATGCTTGTTTTTTTGATGTTTTTGCTAAAATTCATAGCAGAATCATTGACATTGCATCAAAAATAGGTTATAATATTTTATGTATATCGTAAGTATACAATACAGCCACAAAGAAAGGAGATTGCAAAATGCAAATTACAAAGCAATCCATCATCGGCGATATTCTTGATTACGATCGCGAAACCGCGCAATTCTTTTTTGCTATCGGTATGCACTGCCTCGGCTGCCCCGCATCTCGCGGTGAGTCCATTGAGGCTGCATGCGCCGTACACGGAACCGACGCTGACGCTCTGGTAGAAGCTATTAACAAGTTCTTGGCAGAAAAGAATAAGTAATTGGCACAGGGGTGCCGTACTGTGAGTGCGGCACCCTATTTTCACAATCAAAAGCCGAAAGGATTTTTTATGCAAACGAACATTACTCCGTCGGCACGTCTTTTGAGTGCCCTTCCATATTTGAAGAAGGGAGGCGCTGTGATCGACGTTGGAACCGACCACGCATACCTGCCCATTTATCTGGTTGGGCAGGGCATTTCATCGCGCGCGCTCGCGTGCGACATCAACCGCGGACCGATAGAAAGTGCACAACGCAATATCGCCGCCGCGCATTTGACGAAAAAAATCGATACCCTTTGCACCGACGGACTTCACGGAGCAGAGCACTTTGACCCCGACAACGTTTTGATTTTCGGCATGGGCGGAGAGCTGATTATTCGCATTCTCACAGAGGTACCTTGGGTAAAGGATTCCAATATCGGCTTGGTTCTGCAACCGATGACGCGCGCGCATCTGTTGCGCCGTTGGCTGCTTGAGAACGGCTTTGAAATCGTGGGTGAGACCATCACACACGAGGATAGATATTACCAAACGATTGCCGCACGTTATTGCGGTAAGGTTGAAGAGTACACCGAGGAAGAACTGCTCCTCGGTCGATGGAATATACAAAACAACGCGCCAAACCTCTGCGGGTTTGTAGAGCACGAGATTGGCGTTTGGGAAGCCATCCTGCGAGGCAAGGCTCGCGCGGTGGGCGCTGATACACGCGACGAAGAGCGTGTACTGAATTTTTTAAAGGCAAGATTGGAGACACTGAAATGACGGTAAGAGAACTGTATGCGTTTTTGGAAGAAAGAATCCCCCGCTCCCTTTCCTGCGAGTGGGATAACGACGGACTGATGGTCTGTGCCAACGATAAAGCCGAGGTACGCCGCGTATTGGTAGCCCTCGATATTACTGCCGCAGTGGCAGAGCAAGCTATCCGTGATGGATACGACCTTATCGTATCGCACCATCCGCTCATTTTCCGTCCTATCAAGGCGGTCTCTGTTGGAGAGACCGTTGCAAACAAGGTCATTCGTCTCTTAATTTCGGGTGTTTCTGCTATGAGCTTTCACACCCGTCTCGATGCCGTAGAGGGCGGTGTCAATGACGTTCTTGCAAACACCTTGGGACTTTCCGATATCACCCCCTTCGGTAAGGATGGCGAGGAGATGGGACGCATCGGCAATCTTGCAAAGCCGATTTCCTTGCGCGAATTTGCAGAGCTCGTTAAGAGCGCTACGGGTGCCGAGCACGTACAAATCAGCGATGCGGGCAAGCCCGTCTCTCGCGTAGCTCTTTTGGGCGGTGGCGGTGCCGGTGAGGTCGCACTTGCGGCTGCCGCAGGCGCGGATACCTATCTTACGGGTGAGTTGAAGCACGACCAACTGACCGAAGCTCCCGAGAGAGGCATGAATTTGGTTATGGGCGGTCACTTCTTTACTGAAAACCTCGTATGCGACCGCATTCGCGAGCTTTTGCTCGAAGCAGATGCAAGCCTTACGGTCGACGTCGTCAACAGCTACCCCGCAGAATTTGTTTGATAGCAAGGAGAGTTAAAATGACCTACGTAATTTCGGATATTTGTGGTAACTACCAAAAATTTAAGGAGTTGATGGACAACGTTCTCATCAACGATAGCGATACGCTTTATATCCTCGGCAACACCGTCGATTTCGGTGACGAGCCGATGGAGCTTCTTGAGGACATCAGTATGCGTGCCAACGTCTACGCGGTAGCGGGCGCGCGCGACTATCTTGCCGCCCGTATGCTTTACGGCTTTGACAAAATGCTCAAGGGCGGCACCACTCCCGATGCGGATTATATTTCCCAAATGACCGCTTGGGTCGCCGAAGGCGGACAACCCACCCTTGACGGATTCCGCGCACTCGATGCAGATGCGCGCGAGGGCGTTCTCGATTACTTGACCGAGATGACCCTTTACGAAGAAGCAAACATCAAGGGCAAGACCTACATTTTGATGAGCCGCGGCATTGCCAACTACAATGCCGATACCGACCTTGAGGACTACGAGCCCGAGGATTTCTTCGCAGACGATGCCGAAGCACCCGAAATCGAGGATGCCATCGTTGTTGTTGGCGGAGAGCCTACCAAGAGCGGCAAAATCGAGCGAGACGGAAACGTCATTCGCATCAACTGCGGTGCAAAATTGGCTTGCCTCTGCCTTGAGAGTGGCAAGGAGTTCTACGTCTGATGCAAAAGAACGATATTTTGCGCGTCCGCATCGAAGAGATTAACAATCTCGGCTTTGGTGTGGCACACGCAGAAGAGAAAAACGGCGTGCGCGGCAAGGTCATTTTCGTGCGCGATGCCGTAACCGATGACCTCTTGGATGCACGCATCATCAAGGTCAACAAGAGTTATCTCATTGCAAAAATCGAGAGGATGATAGAGCCTTCTGCGCTTCGCGCAACCGAGGGCGTCTGCACCGCCGCGGGATGCGGAGGGTGTGTCTATCAGCACATCACATACGAGCACGAAGCAAAGCTCAAACGCGATTATGTCGAAAACGCATTCCGCAAGGCGGGGCTTTTTGACGTGCGTGTGGGTGAATTGCGCCATACAGGAGAGCTGACACGCTACCGCAACAAGGCGCAGTATCCCGTTGCCAACGGCAAAGAGGGAATGGTCGCGGGCTTTTTCGCAACGGGCACACATCGCATCGTGCCCGCAAAGGATTGCGCACTGCAGCCTGCTGTTTTTGGTGAAATTGTAAATTACATCTGCGCGTTCTGTACCCGTCAGGGCATTTGCGCTTACGATGAGGAAAACGGACGCGGCGAGTTGCGCCACATCTATCTGCGCATGGGCGCCGAGACGGGCGAGGTCATGGTTTGCCTCGTTGTCAACGGCACGCACCTCAAAAACGAAGAATTGCTTTCGCGCGAATTGATGGAGCAGTTTCCCTCTGTCAAGAGCGTTATGCTCAACGTCAACCGCGAGAACACAAACGTCGTTCTCGGTGACGATTACCGCTGCATCGGCGGACGCGATTACGTCGAAGATGTTTTGTGCGGACTGACCTTCCGCATTTCCGCAGGTGCGTTCTATCAGGTCAACCACAACGCCTGCGAATTGCTTTATAGCATCGCGCGCGACCGCGCGGAGCTGACGGGAAAAGAGACCGTCCTCGACCTCTATTGCGGCATCGGTACGATTGGACTTTCGATGGCGAAGAACGTAAAAAAGGTCATCGGCATCGAAATTGTCGAAGAAGCCGTCACACGCGCCACCGAAAATGCCGCGCGCAACAACATCGAAAATGCCTATTTCTATTGCGGTGACGCGTCCGATGCCGAAAAGCTTTTGGAGCGTGCCGAAGCCGCACACGGCGACGTATCGGGTGCCACGGTCATCATGGACCCCCCGCGCAAGGGAAGCACACCCGAGCTCATCCACTACCTTGCCAAGCGCAACTTCGCGCGCATCGTCTACGTCTCCTGCAATCCTGATACCCTCGCAAGAGATTGTGTGCTGTTCAAGGAACTTGGCTACGAGATAGGCGAAGTAACTCCCGTAGACCTTTTTCCACGCACAGGTCACGTCGAAAGTGTCGTTTGTCTGACAAGAAAGGCTTGAATGTAACGTTTTTGTCAAATTGAGTGTGACATTTCTAAAGAATAAAATGTTAAAAAGAAATAACAATTGTAGGTGAAACAATGAAAAGATACTATAGACGTCGTCGGCGATCATATGCGAATAAAGCCAACTCAACCGTTATGGCTCTGCTTTTAATTTGTGTTTTTGGCTTTGTTTTGATAAATGCAATCGTTAATTTTTTAGTAAATAGCATTTGGTTCATTTTGCTTGTTGTTGTGTTGATTATTATAGCGCTCGGTGGATACGCTCTATACAAATACATTGATAAGAGGTATGAACGTTTTATATTTGAGCATAGCATTTCCATTAAGAAAGTTTTAGAGATAAACTCGCGTTACCGTTTTGAAAAAGTGCCGAATTTAGATATGCACAATTCCTATGACAATCCAAACTTTTACG
>JAZOVV010000034.1:0-13100 GCA_045658925.1 Eubacteriales bacterium | reverse complement strand
ATTTGCAAATGATAATTTTGAAAAATTCGTGATTTGTTTTCAATTGAAATTTTCGTTTTTACACTTTTCAATACTTTTTTATAATGTTTTCATACACTTTTCAATATATTTTTTCGACATTTTAATACACTTTTCAATGTTTTATGGTTAGTTATTATGTTTTATAGGCGAACCAACACAAAAAGTTATTGAATTCAACATTGTAATATAATCGGTTGGAATCGCAACCTTTCCGCTAACAATCTCCCTTCCCTAAGTGATTTTAACCGAAGAGTGCCCCAAGAGTTTACTCACAATTTTAACATCTACACCTTTTGAGAAGAGCATACTCGCGAAGGTGTGGCGGAGCGCGTGGATGCCGTAGGATGCCATTTCGGCTCGTTTTAAGATGCCCTGGAAGGACCTTTCAAAGTTGCTTGGCAGAACTGAGTGTTGTCTGCTGTTGACGATTACGTGAGGCGTATGGTTGTTCTTTTTGAGTTCTAGGAGTGCCACTTCTGCTGAGCGGTTCATCGGGATGGTACGGTTTCCGCTTGCTGTTTTTGTGCTGTTTTGCGTTCTCAATTCGTAGCCACCTAGAAACCAGTTTAACAAAATGTTAGTAAAAAGTCCACTCAAAGCTTTGGCGCCTTCACACGAAAATAGTTATCCAATTCGTTAGAAGCGCACAAAAAGAGAGACCAATCGTGAAGATTGGTCTCTTTTTTGGAGGCGCCACCCGGAAGTCCGCCCTCCGTTGCGCTTCGACGGGGGTTCCGTCCCGGGGATAGAGGTTTTGCAGACCTCTGCCTTACCGCTTGGCTATGGCGTTTTTTGCACCATTTGATACTAAAATTATAAAAATTCGAACTGATAGTAAGGGGGCAAATCACACTTTGCCCCCTTTTTTGATGTTCACTTTTAGAACACGTTTTGCTTTTTGCGAGAAGATTGATTACTTCTGCTCTTCGGACTTTTTAAACTTGGAGACTACCTTACCAAATCCGTTTTTGAAAGCAGGAATCAAAATTTTGTGTTTGCACTCAAAGATGATAACAGCAGCAATCAGACCTGCGTTGCAGACCAAGCCGACGATTGCAATGACGGTGGTAGCGGTTTGCCAACCGGATGCCTTATTCTCATCTACACCGCTCACTTCACCCTTGAGGGCATCAAGCTCTGCTTTGAGGTTTGCATTGGCTGCATTAGCCTGCTCGAGCGCCTCAACGGCGGATTGCAGGGCGCTAATTGCACTCTCGGCGGTCTCAAGCTTTGCTTGAACGATTGCAACGGTCGTCTCTGCAGCAGTAATCTTTGCATTCACCTCGTCGCTCATCGCCTTATCGGCTGCAGCGTATGCAGATTTGGCATCATTAAGTGCCTTGTTCAGAGTCTCGATTTCTGCGGTGAGCGCATCGTCGCCTGCCTTGATTGCAGCATCAAGTGCAGTCTTTGCGTCGTCAACCTTCTTATCAACTACTGCGATTGCCGCGTTGAGAGTGGTTTCTGCCGCGGCCAGCTTGTCGTCAAGAGCCTTATCAGCTGCTACGTATGCGCTTTCTGCGTCCTCAATTGCCTTGTTCAGGTTCTCAATTTCGGTGGTAAGAGTTGCATTGCCTGCCGCAATCGATGCCTCAAGCTCTGCCTTTGCATCATCAAGCTTCTTGTCAACCGCCTTAATTGCAGTATCAAGAGTGCTTTGTGCCGCAGTCAGCTTGTCGTCAAGCGCCTTATCGGCTGCCGCGTATGCTGCCTCTGCGTCATCAAGTGCCTTGTTCAGGTTCTCGATTTTGGTGGTAAGAGTTGCATTGCCTGCCGCAATCGATGCTTCAAGCTCTGCCTTTGCATCATCAAGCTTCTTGTCAACAGCCTTAATTGCAGTATCAAGAGCGCTTTGTGCCGCAGTAAGCTTATCATCAATTGCCTTATCGGCTGCTGCGTATGCTGCCTGTGCATCATCAAGTGCCTTGTTAAGAGCCTCGATTTCTGCGGTGAGTGCCTCGTCGCCGCTTGCAATTGCATCGGAGAGTTCCTTTTGTGCGGTGTCGAGTTTTTGGTCAAGCGCGGTAAGTGCACTTTGGATAGCGGTGTTTGCCGCCTCTAAGAGATCAAGTCTGCCCTCGCCCTCGGTGTTGGTCAGGGTGTCGATCATACCGTTGATGTCGGAAATGAGACCCGTGATTTCTTGAATTTCACCGTTCTCGCCGATCAGATGGTTCAATTCATCAATGCTTGTGTAAACATCATTTGCAAGGGTTTGCCAATCTTGAATGGTTACGTAGCTTGCCAGGAAGCCTGCCTCATCAACAAAGTCGATGCATTCATAGTAGGTTTCACCATCATACTCCTCTTTGTGATCGTATTGCATTTGGACGTTGGAGACGAAATCGGACCAGGTAGAAAGACTGTTGAGCGAGATTGCCTGTGCCGCCTTAACGGATACCCTGAAGCCCTCATCTTGGAGGTAAAGGTTCATGTCTTCGCCGCCAATACCGATGATTTCGGCATTGATGGAAAGCGTACCGCTATAGACAACGACATAAGCGTAATCCTCGCTGTAAATACCCTTTTGGGCATTGGTGATGTTAAGAGTGGAATCTTCATCGATAACAATCGATGCATCGTAAGCAAGATCAAAAGCGGTGTCGGTTGCCGAAATATTCATTTCGGTGCCATACAAGACAAAGCTGCCGCTGTCGTCCACATAGTTAGTTTTGGAATTAACGTTAATCTTGCTATCATAAAAGCTTATGACACCATAGATATTGAAACCTGCACCTGCAGAAGAAATATGGATTGTACTGTCGTCGATGCAAATGTTCGGGTTTTCTTCTACCAAAATACCCGTAACGCCTGCAACAAGGTTCAAGGTAACCTGATAACAATCAAAGTAGCAATTCTCCTCGGAAACCGCTCCGTCGAAGCTGAATTCAATCGCCTCATCAACAGCCGTGAGGTTTGCCTCGCCACCGTACCAAGTGAAAATGGAATCGACAGCATCGATTGCATCCGCTCCGGCGTTAACGGTCAGCTTAGTGCCAAAAGTCATTTCGAATTTTGTCTCACTCAGCTCGATACCTTCATCCTCGGAGATAATGGTAACCACAGCGTTTTCCATAACCATGTATGTAGAATCCAGATCAATACCGTCGTCGCCTGCCACAATGGTAATTGTGCTATTTACAAGACCGACGAAGCCATCCTGTACATAAATACCATCATCGCCAGGTGCGTTAACGGTGAGTGTTGATTCTTGGACAAAAAGATAGCCCATGGGGAAATCGAAGCCGTCCTCGATTGCGTTGACGGTAACGGTTGCACCGTCGGTAATTGCCACCCCGGAAGTAAGCGCGAAAATACCATTCTCTGCATTGATGGTAAGGCTACCGTCGCCAAGGATGTTAACATCGCATCCAAAAATAGCGATGCCCGTGCCGTTTAGATCCAGGAGTTCTTCTTGCATTGCATCGGAAGCAGTTACCGTTAAGGTGTTGTCCCCCTCAAGAACTACCTTCCATTCGGTAATTCCCTCTACGAAGCCGATTTGAATACCCAATCCATTCAACTCCATAGTGAAGTTGTGCAGAACAATATAACCGGTTGTGCCGTCAACGTATACGTAAAGGTAGCCGCCCTCGGTGGGTTTTTCGGTTACGATTGTGCCGTTGTTGGTAAGATACTGACCTGCAGTCAGGTGGTAGTTCTCACCCACAGAGATCAGTGTATCTTCGGGAATTTCGGTGTCTGCCTCTTCGGGGGAGCAAATCGAGCATCCGATCTCTCCCTCGGGAATAACGTGCTCACCAAACTGAGAACCGGGATGAAGCATGTAAAGCTCGTTGAAAATTTCACCGAAAACTTCAACGTAGCAATCCTCATCGGTGCAACGGAGGTGGTGATACGTGTCATATATTACATATTGGGTGCTCCAGGAGTGGGTTACGTCCTTACCCTCAAAGAAGATAACGGGAAGTTCATCAGAGGTCTGGGGTAAATATTGAAGAGTAAAATCTTCGGCGGCAATTTGAACGTCAGTCACGTTCATTTGGGAGTTCATCAAAACAACGGTCTTGGTGCCGCTGATGTTAAGCTCTTTGCACAGAACGCTATATTCCCCTACAATATACACCAAAGCGTTTTCAAGGGTTACGTTGCCTTGCGTAGCAATGCCTTGGAAAGCAGTAATTTCGAGTTTGCTGTTGCTGATGGTAATGTCGCCCGTTGAAGATTCGTCAATCCACGCGACAGTAATACCAGAATTACTGTTAGTAATGCTGACGGAGCTATCGGTGATGCTGATGTTGCCGAATGCTGTAATGCCGACATAGCATCCAACAAAATCAAGCGTACTGCCTGTAACGATCATGTTATAGCTGCGAATACCGTTGCTAGAATCCTTGATTACAATCTCGCTATTTGTAATGGTTACATTATAGCTGTAAATACCAACGTCATAACCATAAAGTTCAACTCGGCTGTTTGTAATGGTAAGGTTTGTGGAAAGATATTCACCGTTGTCGTAATAAGCATCGAGATAAATGCCACAATCGGCATCGATGTAAAGTTCTGCGTCTCTGATGATAACGTCGGCGTAGCTGAAAATACCATTTTCGTCAGCCACGATAATGATCTCACCACCGGTTATGGTGATTTTTCCGGGAACTTCTTTACCCATAGCGATATCATAGTAGCTATTGGTAGAAAGTCCGACACCGTAATCGGAATAAATATCAAGCTTACCGCCCGTAATGGTGACGTCTTTCGAAACCTCAATGGAATCGCTGTAGGAGCGAACAACAACCTCGCCGCCCGAAAGATTGAAACCACCATAGACGTAAATGCTATAAACGTAGTCGCCAAACAGTCGGCCGCCCGAAACGTTCAAATCTCCGTCAATGTCAACGTCAATGTCGCTATCATCGCTGTAACCGAAGAGAGCAAACTCGCCCCCCTCAATAGTCAGGTTGCCATTGATGAAAACATCATTATCGCAAATAACAGAAAGCTTGCCGCCCTTGATGGTCACATTGCCAAGAACGTAAACGGATGTGTCACTCATGGAGAGCACAAGCGTTACATTGCCACCTTCAACGGTGAAGTTACCCGCACAAGAAATACCACTGTCTATAAGATTCATTTGCAAAGAACCCGTGCCGCGTACGGTCAGGTTGCTTGCCGCAACAATACCTCTTGTGTATGCCAGAGAAATATCTGATGCAAATTTGTTATCGCCAACAAGCTCAATGATAAGGTCGCCTGCGGAATAGATAAGTGCCTTTCTTACAAACTCATAGTTATATGCATCGGTTACAACGCCGTCACCTGTAAAGGTAAAGTTGTTCAGCGTAAGTACGCCGTTTTTGTAGTAAGCATAACCGCCAAAAGCGGGCTTGGTTTGCGTGGTTTCGGTAGCACCGTTTGCAAGGTAGTCGCCATCAAACATTCCAACACCGCCTACGTAAAGGGGTGCGCCCCACTCTGCAACGAGTGTTACGTCTCCCATAATCTCTTGGTAATATTCGTTGGAGATGCGCGTTTCGTTAGACTCGTATTTATATCTCCAACCAACCAAAGCAAGACCTTGGGGATGCGTTACGTTTTGGGGCATGGGAAGTGCGCCGCCATAGTAGTGCAAAGCATTCACCAAAGGCATCTGTCCGCTACCCTCGCCAAAATCAAAGCTGACGGTGTATACGGCAAGAACCATCAAGCTCTCGCCTGCCCTGGCGGTGGTGACGGAGGGAATAGCGCCCAAATGATACATGTCGTAGGAAGAGGAAAGCTCCTGACTCAGTGCGCGCAGACGTGTGCCAAGCACAAATGTATCGGAGAGTGCAATCTCGTTCTCAGTCATGTTGACAAACCAAACCCGAGAGCCCCAGTTTGCGCGGCTGACGTCAATCACGCCGCCCGCGTAGTAAATGTTGCTGCTGTCCAAGCAAACACCGTCAACGGTCAGCTTGGCACCGCTCTGTACAACAAAGGTTCCCGTAAAGAGAGCACGCAAGGTGGATTCTTCATACATTTTCATAGCCATGCCGCCACCAATATTGGTGTCAACGGGCAGGTCTGCATACAGAGTAATGTCAGCGCCCTGTGCAAGAGTGAGAGAAAATTCTCCGGAATCGCTCAAAAACAGAGCGTTATTGCTCAAATCAATAATTGCCTTGCCCGTGATGGGGGTGTTGATCGGGCCGCGGTTGAAGTGAACGGTTTCGCTGCCAACGACCTTTACGTAGGATGCGTTGCCTGCATTGATAGCCTCAACAAGATCGTAAAGATCGCCGCTGTTTGTCAGGTTGTCTTTATCGGCTCCCCAAACAAAGGCATTATACTTAACGGTTGCTTTGATTGTAACAGGATAATCGGGCATTACAAAGCTGTAAGTGCCACTCTCGGCATCATAGGTCAGTTCAACCGCGCCCTCGTTTGCAACAAGGGATACCGAGAAGTGATCCCACAAAGAAACGCCAATGACTACGGTTTCGCCAACAGGAATCCTATTGCCGTCTTCAAAGTTTGTGGAAAATTCAACAGCTCCCCAAACGTCACTGTCGTTATCGAAAGAAAACTCTTGGGTAATGCGTCTGATGGTATAGGGTTGTCTCGGAAGAATAACTGCATCTTCTCTTTCATCACCGTGGTAGAAAGCATATCTGTCGGGAAGAATAAAGTTTCCGCTCGAGATATCTATGCCGGACTCGGTAAAGGTGCAAACGCAAATACCTTCGGCATTGGGATAGTTACTCAAATCAACCGTGCCACCGTCAAAACGGATTTCTCGGAGGTCTTCTCCGCCTTCCAAAACGCCGTCCAACATAGTGAGCTTGCCGTTGACGATATGGATTGCATCGGATTCACTAATGATGCGACCTCCGCCTGCCGTATCGGTAACGGTGAGGTCAGCGCCACACACGAACATTTGGCCGTTGGAGATGCACTTGCCGTTTAAATCAAGAGTGATTGTGCCGGAGATAAGACCATCCAACACCTCATCGGTTTCAAAATAAACGTCGGCTACCAGCTGAATGTAGGTAACAGTAGGAGTATCACTTGTCAGTGCCATTGCTGCGTCAAAAGCCTCTTGCAGGGTGCCGCTCGCGGTGAGGTTTTCGGCATCGGTGCCCCAATTTGCCTGATGGGGCTTAAAGGTAACGGTAACTGCCGCATCCTCGGTAAGGGTAAAGGTATTGCCCTCGATTGCTGCACCGTTTACGAGAATTTCGTCAACCAGATAGCCATCATTTGGGGTTGCCGTAACGATCACCTGGGTGCCGATCGGGATCTCGCCCGCACCGGTGGAAAGCTCAAAGCTGCCATCGGTTGTATCTTGGACAGTTACAAAATACTTGGTTTGATCGATGGTGTAGAGCCCATCTATCAAAGCTTCATCTTCTCTCTTATCTTGATTATTGTAGAAGCTGTAGCCCTCGGGAAGTTTTACAAGTGTGCCGTCAAGTGCTACATCCTCTCCGCGCAATTGCGAAAGGGTAATGCCTGCGGGATTGGGGTGTGCAGAAAAATCAATCGTGCCGCCAAACCATTCGATGTCGCTGTTGCCTCCATCCAATCTTCCGCCCGTGACGGTGAGGTCACCTCTGGCATCGATTGCAGAAGTGCCGCCGGTTAGTGTGCCGCCCGTAACGGTTACGGTTGTGTTGCTTTTTGTAAAAATTGCGCTCATACCGCCTTGCAGTGTGCCGCCATCAACCGTAATGTGGACAATTTCGTCAGTCCACACAACAATCGCACTTGCACCACTTTTGGGGGTTGTTATAGCACCGTTGCCTACCGTATCAACAATCTTGATGTTAACAGCAGCATCGATGTTTATCACATAGGAGGAAGGATGTTCAATTGTTTTGCCGTTGAGATCAAAAGTAAAGTCTCCACCCACCACTCCAACATATGTATCAAGAGTAATGTCGTTCATTACCTTAATGTAGCCAACGGTGCTATCATCTGCCGCTGCCGCATCAAGTGCCTCTTGCAGAGTGCCGCTCGCGGTGAGGTTTTCGGCATCGGTGCCCCAATGTGCTTCTGCATTGGGATCGGGTTCGATAACCTCGGTAGCGCTGCAAAGGCAAACACCCTCAACAAAGTTGTGCTCTTCAATCAAATTTTCTTCACCGCACAGAGTGCAGGTGTAGGTGTGTGTGCCATCCTCATTGTCGATAGCGCTTTCGTGAGCACTGTCTGCGTGGTCGCAGGGAGTGGTTTCCTCGGTTGTCGTCTCCTCGGGAGTGGGTTCCTCGGGAGTGGGCTCCTCGGTTGTGGTCTCTTCGGGAGTGGTCTCCTCTGGAGCGGGTTCCTCGGGAGTAGTCTCCTCGGGAGTAGTTTCTTCGGGAGTGGTTTCCTCGGGAATAGTCTCTTCCGGTTCGGGCTCGGGGGGAGCTACACGCTCACCTGCAATATAGTAATAGAGATGCGAAGCAATAGTATTCATTACAGTAACAGGCTCGCTGTCTGCGCGTTCGCTGATGTAGCAGCCTTCCGGGAGAATGATCTTTTCACTGTTTAAGTCCACCTCAGAGTTTGTTCCATTGGAAATAGTAATGCCTGCAGGTGCTGGATGATAGAAAATATTAAGAGTGCCGGCTCTCCAATAAATATCCGCTCTGCCACTCTCAAAGGAGCCGCCTTTAATTTTAACGGATTTACCGGAGGCACCGATAGCGGAGGAGGTTTCACCGTTGCTCTTCAGTGTACCACCTGTAACAATAAGCTCTGCCTCGGTTATTTGTCCGCTACTAGCCAAGGTTATAGCAGAGTCTGCTTCCGCTTCGATGGTGCCGCCCGCAATAATCAGACGAACGTTGGATCTATCCGACATCGAAATAGCAAAATGCCCCTTACCGTAAAGCTTGCCGCCTGTACCGCTGTCAGCAATGGTAATGTTGACAGCGTTACTCAAGTAAAGCAAACTATTACTATCAGGATTCCCTTCAACGGTTTTTCCGTTCAAATCCAGCGTAAATTTGCCACCGATGGCTCTTAAGTAGCCACTGTCAAGGCTAACGTCGTTCATCACCCGAATGTAGGTGATGGAGCTGTCTGCTGCCGCAGTATTGAGTGCCTCTTGCAGAGTGCCGCTCTTGGTCAGGTTTGTGGCATCGGTGCCCCAAGCCGCCTCTGCTGTTTCGTCTGCAAAAGCAACGGTGGCGCCGGTGGCAAACAGCCCCAGAACCATCATCATTGCTATGAGAAGTGCAAAAATTCTTGTTTTCATTTTGTTTTCCTCCAAAGTTGTTTGTTGATTTGTTTTCTATTGTTTATATGATAAAATCTTGTTTCCTATTCGCGCTTGCGGTTCTCCGGGCAGGCACATACGCCAAGCCACTCTTCGCCGCGCTTGAAATGTTCGCAATCGCCGCAAATGTTATCATCACCCGAGTCGATGTTCCCTGCATAATATTTGCAGGCATCTTGCATCATGGTAACAAACGGTTTGCCATCGCTCGTGTAAACGGGCTCTTCTATAAAATTAGGATAGATGACGTCGGGTGGCCCGTGTCGGTCTCTGTCCTCGTAGTAGCCATACCGCAACTCAAACGTTTTGCCAAACAGCTCCACTTGCCGATAGAGGTCGCCCTCGCGCGGCTCGGTGTTCTGTTGCATCGCCTTTTGTGATAACAGCGTTTTGAACATTTTGTGCTCCTTTCTATCTTATTTGTTGACGGCGGTTGAGCCGCCGTTTGGTGTCCTTGTAAAGTATAGCAAAAAAAATTTGTTTTTTGCACTACCCAAAACAAAAAATTTTGGCGATATCCTCCATCACCAAAAACAAAAAAAGCATAACCGTTTTTGACCCCAAACGGCTATGCTTTTTTGATTTTTGTTGCTTACAAAAAGGCGGCAAAGCGATCTCTGCTCACTCCTGTTTTATCAGTAATGGCAACAAGCGCTTGCTTAACACCTGCAAGCGACATATTTAATTTATCGGCAATTTCTTTATTGCTCATGCCAAATGCGGCAAGTTTGGCAACCTCTCGCTGCCTTGTTGTCAACGATGTAATAAGGGTTTTTCCTCTGACCGCACCCGAAAGTTTTGACCATCCCTCGTTATACACCTTGTAAAGCTCTTTGACCTTGAACCAAATTTCTTCATCCACCAAAGAAAGACGCTTTTCCATCAGCGTATCAAGAACGCGACAGTATTCCGCGAGCGTTCCGTACAATTTGTCGGGCAGAGCAAGTTCAATTGCCCTATCAATGTGTCGAATCGCCTGCTCATCATTACCCGCATTGTGGTAAACCGCGGCACAGGTCAAGCGCAAATAAATCTCGGACATAACAGTTCCGTTGGAATTTGCCCAACAAATAAGCGGCTCAATGGTGTTGGGAATGGCAGACATCAAATAAAGTCCATATACACCCTCTATTTTCAAAGCATCGGTAGCGATTGCATAGGCAACGGTGTATAAATACTTGGCATAATAGACCTTTGCGGCGGGAAAAGCATCTTTGTGTAAAGGCTCAAAACAACCAATTTTGAACCACTCGGGAAAGTTTTCGACATGATACAGCATAATATTGACCGCACTGAGCGCCAGCTGCATAGCATCGCGGTCATAGTCGCTTTTGGCGGGGGCTTCGGCGATATGAACCTTGGCGCGACGCCACATTTCAATATCACCCTTCCAAATAGCGCACATAGCGAGCAACATACCCGCTGAAATAACAGCGTAAAAACCCGAATGCTTATTCAAAAGATAATTTGCACTATCATAAACTTTGTCTATGTTTCCGCGAGAATAGGCAACCTCTGCCTCAAAAAGCACTTGCGCCTCGTGATGATAATATAGCGATGTGCCGACTTGATCTGCCTCACCGGGCGTATGATAAAGATCACTCATATAAAGAAACGGCGTTTTTCGAGGCAGAGGCATATCCTCACTCGCACCAAAGCGCCCCGCCTTGGTTCTGCCGTCCGCGGGCTTTTGGGCATCCTTAGGGATCATCCAATCGCGCCCAAAACGAACCGCACCGGGAATCTTCCCCTCGGCGCAAAGCAGCTGAACACGACGTACGCCAATGCCCCATTTTGCAGATATTTCATCTATTTTCAAATACTCCATAAAACTCTCCCTCTCCGAAAATATCGGTTTTTCGTTGTAACGAACAATTATCGTGCGTCACAACGAATGATTATCAATCGTCTTGACGAAATATATTATAACATAAGGATCTTTTTTTGTCAAGAGAAGCTGATTTTTTGCAAACCTATGCTGCCCATTTGGTGTCCTGCTCTTTTTGGAGGCGCCACCCGGAAGTCCGCCCTCTGCTACGCTTCGGCGGGGGTTCCGACCCGGATTCTGACTACGTCAGAGTTCTCCAATTCGTTAGAAGCGCACAAAAAAAGAGACCAATCACGAAGATTGGTCTCTTTTTGGGGGAAATGTGTTGACAGAAAAGATGCCTCGTGAAGCAATGGCTTCAAGATTTAATATTACATATTCGCAATAAATGTTCTTCTAATAACGCCCGTTCTTTTCGCGAACGAAACACCATTCCAACCAATCCAAATATCCAGAACAGCGAGGTAACACACAGCCCTCCCCATTGCGCATTTGTAAAGGCAACGGCTCCACATAAAATGTCATATACAAGTGATACCCATAGGGCAATACCTACCGCAAAGCAAATTACAAAAGGAATAATAAACAACAGTAATTTTCCAAATCTGTATTCAACATCTATGTAACCGTTTTTATTTGTGCTGTAGCGAACACAAATACAGTCATTAGCATACCCGCCACTTCTTCCAACGACCGCAGAATGCTTGCAGATCCAAAAACGGTTGTTTTTGCGTTTTGTAACAAAAATATCTTCGTTGCGATAACCTTTGTCAAAAAGTGTTTTTTCTCGACAAAAAGTTTTGAGACGACTTAAAAATTGTTTTTCATTAAGCTTTGTTGCAATATGCTTTGATTTATACATGAAACATACCGCCTTTCGTGTTCACTGGTTTCAGTATAACATAGAAAAATCACCGTGTCAACAATTTCTCGCCAGAATTTCGCCTTTGGCGAATATTCGCACGCCCAGCCGCTTGTGAGCAAGCTCTCAGACGGCTTTGGCGGCGAATGCGAACCGGATTCTGCGCGCGAGCGCGCAGAGGACGGGACGATGAAGGGTGAGTGACGACAAAAAGAGCAGGACACCTATTGGTGTCCTACTCTTTTTGAGTCGTATTGACAAAAAAGATGCCACTTAGAATTTTTCGCTTCTGTGTTTTTCGGAAAGAAAATGCAGCTGCTCATCGTTATCCGGATATAAATACTCACTGAACGCCTGCGGTCCAATCTCCATCAACTTTTCAAGATCGTTTTTGTTGAGCAAAACTGTTTGAAGGCAAGCAACGGTTTTTAGCAAACTCGTTTTGCAACGCAATATTTCAACCGTTTCAATGATCTGCGGGAACTCAATAAATGCCGCGACCATTTCATCGTCAGAATCATCATTCTGCCATTCAAAACTATGTCCGTAAGTAATGTGACAGTGATTGTCGTGAGCAAACGATGCAATCATAACAAGCTTGTTAAAATACCAACTTGCAAGCTCTTGGTTGTTTAAATTCTCATCGGCATGAACGAACATAATGTATTCATTGTATTGAGATATTGTATTGGGAACGGGCGGCATTTTATAATCACTTGCGCCCATAGTCACAAGCTTCCAGAAAGGATATTTATCGTTTGGCTTATATAAAAGAACGTCAACGTGAAATCCGTTGTCAACAATAGGATGAAGAACCATAGAATCGGTTTGCTCGAAATATTTATCAAAGTGATTGATGATTTTGTCCATTTCTCTTGTTTTCATAATGACACCGCCTTTCTGATTGTATTATATCACACTTTTCAATGTTTTGCAATATTCTTCTCCAAAAAATGCAAGGTAAAGGTTCACTTCTGCTCCCTTGCTCGAAAATGCCGATTGGCATCTTTTTATTTTCACCAAAATCCGAATTTCAAAAAAGTGAGGAAAACGGACAAAAACGAAGAAAACCCGAGAAAATCTCGGGTTTTCTTGTTGGCATCTTTTTTGTCAAGACGCATTGGAGGCGCCACCCGGAAGTCCGCCCTCTGCTACGCTTCGGCGGGGGTTCCGAACCGGAT
>JAZOVV010000033.1:0-62630 GCA_045658925.1 Eubacteriales bacterium | reverse complement strand
ATAAGAATGTCGGGAGTCCTTTTTGCAAAAAGGTCTCCCCACACCCCTCCCAAAAACTCTCTGACAATGGGTCTGTAAACGTAATTTGTTGGTGTAGTAACAAACAGTCGGCGCGCGCCGTAAGGCACGCTTTTGCTTTCGCGAACGGTCAGGCGCCACCGAGACCCTGCCCGTTAGGAAAGTTGTTTAGAAAATGGTGGACAAAAGAGTGCAGAATGAAAGAGATTCTTGTAGGGGACGACGTAGCGAAGCGGCGCGAGCGGAATGAATGACAGTCCAGTGGACTGTCAGAACGTGAGCGGGACCGAGCTGCAGCGAGACCCTCGGCGTCCTGAAAACGAACGCATATTGCTAACAAATAAAAAGCAACTCCCGAGGGGAGTTGCTTTTTTGTTTAAAAGATAACGCGCAGCCAACGCAAGAGATAAATCAAAAGGGCGATGATGACCCACACAAGCGAGAACGCAATGGCCACACAGAAGAGTGAGAACAGAGGCAGGTTTATCTGCATCAATGCGCTTACAATGCCGCCTTGCCATCCAAACAGCATAGTAACGCCTGCAAATACGGCAACGATGCCCGTATACATCAAAAGAGCGGAAAAGCATCCGCGCAGGTCGGCAAAGCTTAAGGTGATGTGTTGGGATACCGACAAGATAATAATGATGCCGAGAACCGAGCGGAATGCATCCACTTGGAATCTATCGAACAGCGAGAGCAAGAGCGAAAAGCTGCTTGAAAGTGACTCCTGCATACCGGCTCCCGACTCGACCAGAACGCGAGAATTCTCTAAATACGCGTTCCATTGAGAGGGGAAGCAAAGGGTGAGCACCAAAATCATAACACCGAGTCCGCTGAAGATGGGGCCGAAGCTGATGAACAAATTGCCAAACACCGCCCACAGATTTTTGCGGTTGTAGCTATGCTCCACGTAACCGAGCGTGCGGGAATGGCGGCTGGAAGCCTTGAGCAGCTTCATATCGGTGATACGGTGTGCAAAAGGAATACACATCAAGGCGTGTCCCAGCTCGTGCACGGGAGTTCCCACAACCGAGGAAGCGTAAAAAACAGCGGTTGCGGAGTCGCCTACAAAATACATAAACACCTTGCGTGCAAGCCACGCAACAAGACCGCAGACAACCATTACACCAAGTGTCAGACCTAATAGCTGTCCTACGTAAATCAGATATAAATCCATAACAGAATTCCTTTCTTACAGATTTTCAAATTGACTGTCAAATGCGCTCGAAAGTGCTTTTGCAAGAGCCTGCATTCTTGCGGGTTCAACCTTGCAAACTTGGCGGTCGTAGGTCACAAGACCGTTGGTCTCGTCCTCAACGTCGCTAACCTGCGTCAGTACGGTTGCATTAAGTCCGCCATCCTTGATGCAAGGAACAATCTCTTCAAAATAAAGTTTTTCAAGTGCATCCTCAAACGCTTTGGGAGTGGCATAGGTGCTATAACCGTAATTTTGGTCGAGGTTGAAGGAGTGTCCTTCAATTTTGCAAGAGTAGCCGCCAAACTCGGAGAGCACCAGGGGGAGCTTTTTGCCCGTCAGCTTAACACGTCTGAAATAGATGTGCTCGCTTTGCACGTCGCTGCGCGGAACCTTGAACCAACCCGAGGCGGTATCCCAAATGCGTGTGGGGTCGTACGCCTTGAGTTCGTCGTATACGCGGGAAGCACCGAGATACTGTCCCCAACCCTCATTAAAGATGGTGTAATAACAAACCGAGGGGTGATTGTAAAGCAAATCTGCAAGTGCTCTTGAGCCGCCCTCAAAATCGGCGCGACGGCGCGCGCTGACCGCGTGGAAGAATCCACGTCTCCACCCTGCGGTGGGAAGTGCGGTATCAAAAAGGAAGTCGTAATGACCGCTGTTGAGCATATCTTGAAAGACGACCATTCCCTGCTTGTCGCACTCGTAATAAAAGACGTCGGGCTCGATTTTGATGTGCTTGCGCAGCATATTGAAGCCGAGCTCCCTCATTTTGGCAATATCGTAGCGGTAACCGTCGGGCGTGGCGGGGGTGTAGATGCCGTCGCTGTAATAGCCTTGGTCGAGAAGCCCGTGGAAGAAATAGGGCTTACCGTTGAGGCAAATAAAGGGCTTGCCCGCTACCGTTTGCACGTCAACCGTACGCAGAGCGAAATAAGAATCGATAGCATCCTTGCCGTCGGCAAGGGTGAAGGTGTAAAGATGCGGATTTTCGGGAGACCAAAGAATGGGGTTCTCTATCTCAATTTCAAATTGGTCGCCCTCGTAGGTGTATTTTTTGTCGCCCTCGGGCAGATGGAGCGTTACGGTCTTTTTTTCTTCACCACCCGTAGTTTCTATCTTTACAGAGGAAAGCGTGGGGGTTAGGCGGAGCGAGGAAATATAATGCTCGGGAACACCCTCAAGCCAAACCGCTTGCCAAATGCCGCTTATGGGAGTATACCACATTCCACCGCGTTTTTTGCGTTGCTTTCCGTAAGCAAGCTCGGTGTCGAGATTGTCGGTCACGCGCACGCGCAGAACGTTGCCGCCCGCTACGGCAATGTCGCTCACGTCAAAGGTGAAGGGCAAATAACCGCCTACGTGTTCGCCAAGATAGGTGTCATTGAGCCAAACCTCGGCAATTTGGTCGACCGCTCCAAAGTGCAAAAGAACCTTCTCTTTTGCAAAGGCTTCGGTCAGTTCAAAGTATTTTTCATAGACGTACTGTTCGTTCTTTTCAAGTGTTCGGTTGACACCCGAAAGTCTCGTTTCGGGAGAAAACGGAACGGTGACCTCGCAAAGAGGGGTGGTGACTCCTTTTTTTTCAACGCTCAAATCCCAAACGCCGCAAAGAGAAAGATAGGAGTCACGCTTCATTTGCGGGCGCGGATATTCCCGTGCCCACTCGTCTCCCTTTGCGGCTATTTCAAAAGGGGTTTTCGTCTCTACGGTGCGAGACGTTTTTTTAGGACGCAGAACCAACAAAAGAACCGTCAGCACCGCCGCAACAACAAGGGCGGCAAGAAAGATGTTCTCGTTGGGAAGGAAGGAAAAGGTTCCGTCGTTGTTGGGAACAAGCTCGGCATTTCGGAGCACCCAGCTGCCAATCTTCGGTCCTACAACGCCGGGAACAAGCACCTGCGCACAGATGCGCACGCCTTGCAGCATTCCCGCTTTGCCGTCGGGGGTGAGGTCGCGAATCTTTGCGCCGAATACCGCCATACCGCAAAGGTAGCCGCACATCATAAAGAGCGAGCCGACAAACACAAGAGCTGTTCCCTTGAACAGATACAGAAGAACGTAACCTGTCATCAAGGATGCGAGCGCGATAAAGCCCGAGAAATCAAAGCCCTTCTTGTCGTAAACCTTGCCCCAAAGCGCGGTTGCAACCGATGCGAGAATAATGGCGGGTGCCATAATAAAGACGTAATCGGTCATGCCCAACGACTTTTCATAGTAAATGATGAGGTAAGGCATAAAGATTTGAATGGAAATGTTAAAGAGGATAAACGCAACGAGATAGAAATACAGCGAGCCGTTGCGCTTGACAGTCGAGGGGCGGAAGCCGTAAATGATGTTTTGGAAATATCCCGTTTCGGACTTGACGCACTTGGGCGAATCTTTAATAAGGAAGATACCAAGAATACCAACGCCGATAACAACCACACCAATGATGGCAAAAATCCAAACCC
Source organism: Eubacteriales bacterium (assembly GCA_045658925.1). Taxonomy (GTDB): domain Bacteria; phylum Bacillota; class Clostridia; order Oscillospirales; family CAG-272; genus UMGS1865. The sequence continues at coordinate 58,958 of JAZOVV010000033.1, read as the reverse complement.
AGCTCGAAGCGAGGGTGAGGTCGAAGAACATAAAGCCGCCAAACACAACGAGAATGGCAACCAGCGGCATCATAGAGTTAATGCCCTCGGCGGCGCCGCGGTTTGTGTTGTCGGTGCTATCGGTCAACCACGCGTTGAATGCCGCATCGTTGGCAGAAGAGCCAAAAAAGGTCATTACGCAGTCGAGGATGATAACCAAGGAGATGGCAACGGATGCCGAACCGATGGTCAACCAAGAACCGGCATTTGCAGGGTCAACGCGAATAAAGCAGAAGCCGAGAATGGAAATGCCCCACAGGATGTAACCCGCGCACATAAAGAGTTTTCTCTTGCCTACGCGGTCGGAAAGAGCACCAATAAGGATAGTGGTCACCGCGGCAGAAATAGCACTCGCCGCAACCATTGTGGAAATGTCGTCAGCCGTCGCATGGAACATATTGTAGATGAACACGTTGAAATACATATTCTCCACAACCCACGCCACCTGACCGATGAGGCTGAACAAGGTCAGCGCACACCAAAAACGAGGGGATAGCTTTGTTTTCATAAAGTCCTCCTGTTAAATTGAATTTTTCTCTTTTATTATAACACATATTTGAGAGGTTTGCAAGGGGGGAAGAAATATTGTAGGGGCGACCATTGGTCGCCCGTCTCTAACGATGAAATCAAAACAGACAATCAATGCTTTTTCCTTGACAACCCTACACATTTGTGGTACAATAAAACCAATGATTTGGCGCGGTTGGAAAAACCAAATTTTCGCGCACAAAAGGAGACTATTATGAAACGTTTAACAAAAGGCGTTCACCACATTGCCATCAAGTGCAACGGTGTGGCACATTTTGAAAAAACCATGCACTTTTATCACACTCTTCTCGGTTTGCCCACCGTGCGTGAATGGTCAAGTGCCGATGGTCTCCCCTCTGCTATGGTCGACATTGGCGGCAGCATGATGGAGATTTTCTCCAATGCCGAGGACGTACTCGCTCAAGGCACGCTGCGTCACCTTGCTTTCGCGGTTGAAAGTGTTGACGAATGTATCTCTGTTGTCCGCGAAGCGGGCTATCAAATCACAATGGAGCCCACCGACATCTGCATTCCGTCAGAGCCCCCCTACCCTGCTCGCATTGCTTTTTGCATCGGCCCCGTAGGCGAGGAAATCGAATTCTTCCAAGAAAAATAAAAACAAAACAGACAAAATAGAAAGGCACATCTATGCGTATTCTTGCCCTTGGCGACGTTGTTGGACACGTTGCCATTGATTATCTTGCGGACAAGCTTTGGGCGTTCCGCTCGAAAGAAAAAATTGATTTTTGCGTTGCAAACGGAGAGAATGCCACCGAAATTCGCGGCATTTCTGCCGCCGATGCCGAGGCACTCCTTGGAACGGGCGTTGACCTCATCACGCTCGGCAACCACGCCTTTGGTATGAAGGATATTTATTCCTATCTCGATGCCAACGAGCATTGCATCATCCGCCCTGCCAACTACCCCACCGACGCACCCGGCGTTGGCTACACAATCTTCGATGTGAACGGCTGGAGAGTGCTTTGCATCAACGTAAGCGGCAGAGTTTATCTCGACCCGCTCGCCTCTCCTTTTGATACGGTCGACCGCATCCTCGAACGCGAGGACGGCCGCTATGACGTTGCTCTGCTTGACATTCACGCCGAAGCTACGAGCGAGAAACTTGCCATCGGTCGCTATTTCGACGGACGTGTTCACGTTATCTTCGGCACGCACACACACGTCCCCACCGCTGACGAGCAAATTCTGCCCCGCGGCTCGGGTTACATTACCGACCTCGGTATGTGCGGCCCCACCGACGGCATCCTCGGCACCGATGCCGATGCGGTTATTCACCGCTTCCGCACAATGATGCCTACGCGCTTCTCGGTCGCCTCGGGCAATGTAAAAGCACAAGGCGTTATCTTTGACGTTGACGAGAGCGCGAAGAAAGTCCGCAGCGTGAAGAGAGTTTGTTTTTGATAAGGAACGCGGGAAAACCATAATATTTCGCGAGCGAAATATTATCATAGCAACGGAACGTTGCGTTGTTTTTCTGAAAAAAAGTGTTTTCCCACACCCTTTCCAAAAAACGCTCTCATAAATACACCAAAATAGATTTGTTAGTACACAGATAGACAGTCGGCGCGACGCCGATAGGCATTCGCTTCTTGCTGTCGCGAGCGGCTGAGCACCACCAAGACCCTGGTCGCTAAGAAAGTTGTTTTGCTTGTGAAAAACTAACGACAACAGCAAAATCAACGTCTGTTAGTAACTTTAAAAATATTTTTTCCATTCTTTTTTGAGATTTCTTGGAAGGGGTGCGGGGGAACCTTCTTGGCAAGAAGGTTCCCCCGCGTCCTTTTCAAAAAATCAAAAGGAGCTCACTATGAAATACATCCCCTATGTGAACATAAAACAAGGTTCGGCATCGATTTGCCGATTTTCCAACGGTAACACGTTGCCGCTTGTGCAGCGTCCGTTTGGTATGGCACCCTTCTGTCTGCAATCGGATGCGGGCGGTGGACGTTGGTTCTTCCACCCCGACCATCCTTGCACAGAGGGCATCCGCCTGACGCATCAACCAAGCCCCTGGCTTGGCGAATACGCCACCTTTTTGATGATTCCGCAAAACGACGTCATCTCCAACAACGCGCCCGGTGCGTGGTCGGGTTACCGCCCGCGCGAGTCGGTCTTTCGCCCCGATTATCTCAAGGTGACATTCCTTCGCTCCAACTGCACCTTCGAGCTCACCCCCACCGACCGCGGCGGTGCTATTCGATTGACTTTCCACGATGACCGCTCGTCTGTTCTTTCTTTTCTGCCCGTTACGGGCAATTATGCCTACCGCTACGATGCCGCAACACACACACTCATTGGCACAAACGATGCCACGGGCTCGGGTGTGGCTGTCAATTTCAAGTCCTATCTTGCGGTCAAGTTCCTCGGCGACGTTGTCGACGATGAAAAGGTGATTATTCAAAGTGGCAAGCACACTACAAACACGCATATTCCGCTGAAAAGTCGCGTGGTTGAGGCGCGCATCGGTTTTTCCTACATCAGCGAAGAAATGGCACTCGCGACCATTGAGCGCGAATGCGGCGACCGCTCCTTTGACGAAATTCGCAGGGAAAGCGAGGACGTTTGGGAAGAAAAGCTCTCTCGCGTTGAAGTTACCACCGAAACCGAGGACGAAATGAAAACCTTCTATTCTTGCTTGTGGCGTACGTTCCTCTTTCCGCAAAAGGCTTACGAGTTGGATGCTGACGGAAAGCCAATCCATTACGTTCCCGCCACGGGCGAAGTCAAGTCGGGTGTTCGCTACACAAACAACGGTTTTTGGGATACGAGCCGCACGGTCTATCCCCTCTTTACCTTAACCGCGCGCCAAGAATTTGCCGAGATGCTCGATGGCTTTGTAAACGACTACAAAGAGAGCGGTTGGCTGCCCCGTTGGCTCGGCCTTGGTGAAATTGGTTGTATGCCGAGCACCTTAATTGACAGTGTTATCGCTTGCGCCGCCGTCAACGGCATCGGCAAAAAAGAAACACTCGAAAAGGCGCTCGAGGGTATGCTTCACCACGCCAACCACGAGAGCGAAAATTCCATTTACGGTCGCAATGGCGCGCTTTCCTATTGCAAATACGGCTACGTGCCGCGAAACGAGCACCGCGAGTCCGTGAACCTCACGCTTGATGCCGCCTACGGGGACTGGTGCATTGCCACCGTTGCCAAGGTTCTCGGCCGCGACGATTTGGTAGACGAATACACGGCACGCTCCAAAAATTATAAAAACATCTTTGACCCCGAGACCGGCTTTATGCGCGGTCGCGACACCGAGGGCAAGATGGCGGAAAACTTTGACCCCTGCACGTGGGGCGGTGAGTACACCGAGGGTTCTGCTTGGCAGAATTCGATGTTCGTTCCTCACGACGTCGAAGGTCTTGCCGCTCTTTACGGTGGAAAAGAAAAGTTCATCGAAAAGCTTGACGAGCTCTTTGCAACGCCCCCGCGCTATCGCGTTTTCGGCTACGGCAACGAGATTCACGAAATGACCGAAATGGCTGCCGCCGACTTTGGTCAGTGCGCGATTTCCAATCAGCCGTCCTTCCATCTCCCCTTCCTCTATGCCGCCCTCGGCGAACAAGAGAAAACCGACTATTGGGTAACAAAGCTCTGCCGCGAAGCCTTCTCTTGGCATAACGACGGCTTCCCCGGTGACGAGGACAACGGCACCACCGCCGCTTGGTACGTCCTCGCTTCCCTCGGCTTCTACCCCCTCTGCCCCGGTCACAAAGAAATGATTAAATGCAAACAACAGGTGAAGAGTTATAAAATCAAACGGTGAGAATGTGGGGAGACCTTTTTTGCAAAAAAGGTCTCCCCACCCCCCTCCCAAAAAACTCTCGCACAAGGGGCTCTCAAAATAAATCGTTAGTATACTAACGGACAGTCGACGCGAGCTCACCGCTCGCTTCTGCTACCGCGAGCGCGTGGGCACCACCAAGACCCCGCGCGCTAAGAATGTTGTTGGAACTCGGTAGGGGACGACATCCCACAAAAAATTATAGCAAATTTATCACACAAAGGATTTTTATCAAAATGGAAAATGCTTTTATTGTTTTAACGACAATCTACATTATGGTGTTTGTCGTTCATCTTATCGATGGAAATATGATCGGCAGACAGGATGGCGTTCGTGCCAACAGTAATTATATGATTTTCTTGCCATTCCCTGTTGCCTTGTTGTTTTTCTTTTCACGTCGAAAGAAATATAACGTTTGGAGCACCTTGGCACAAGCTGTCACATTGTTATATTTGATTTTTACACTTGTTGTTCAACTTCTCAATGCAAATGTTATTTTGAATTGCCATAAACCCGTTTTGGTATCTTTTGTTATCATTCACTCGATATTATATGTGTGCTTGTTTATCGACATTGTAATATATGACCGCAAGCATCATACGCGACTTTGACATACACAGTAGGGCGGGGGCTTGCTCCCGCCGATTGTTGGTATATACCTTTTTAGGCGGCGGGAGCAAGCCCCCGCCCTACAAAAAATAATCTTCACCGTGGGGGCGATTCACGAATCGCCCGTTTTTATTTGCGGTTGCCGCTCATTTCGGGATGCCCGGGAGGTCATCCCCTACAAAATATTGTTTTTGTGAGTGCTTTTTTGAAGGGGGTGCGGGGGAAATCTTTCATAAACAGACAAAAGGGAAAAACCGGAATGGTTTTTCCCTTTTGTTTTGCATTTATCGGAAGCCGTTAGGCTGTTATTTCATCACACGAAAATATATGATAAAATCCGTTTTGGATCGGAGAAGAATTATTTTGCATAATCAACGGTTCTTGTCTCGCGAATCAGATTCAACTTGATTTGACCGGGATATTTTACTTCATCTTCAATCTTCTTTGCCATCTCTCTGGCGATGAGCTTCATGCCGTCGTCGTTAACGATTTCGGGCTTAACCATAACACGAATCTCACGTCCTGCCTGGATGGCGAATGCTTTGTCGACGCCTTGGAAGCTTGCTGCGATTTCCTCGAGCTTTTGCAGGCGTTTAATGTAGTTTTCCATATCCTCGCGGCGCGCACCGGGACGAGCTGCAGAGATAGCGTCTGCTGCTTGAACGAGCACTGCGATGATGGTTTGAGGTTCCACGTCATTGTGGTGAGCCTCTACTGCGTGAAGAACCTCAGGGCTCTCCTTATACTTTTTGAGTGCGTTGACACCCAGCTCTACGTGCGAGCCTTCCATATCCTGCGGGAAAGCTTTGCCGATATCGTGGAGAAGTCCTGCGCGGCGTGCGGTGGTGCCATCAACGCCAAGCTCGTCTGCCATAATACCTGCCAGCCATGCCACCTCGATGGAGTGCTGCAGTACGTTTTGCCCATAGCTTGTGCGATAGCGCAAGCGACCGAGCAGTTTGATCAGTTCGGGATGGATTCCGTGTACGTGAACCTCAAAGGTTGCACGCTCACCTGCCTGCTTGATAACGTTTTCTACTTCCTTGCGGGATTTTTCAACCGTTTCTTCAATGCGGGCGGGGTGGATTCGACCGTCGGAGATCAGCTTTTCCAATGTCAGTCTTGCAATTTCACGTCTGACGGGGTCAAAGCCCGAAATTGCAATGGTCTCAGGGGTATCGTCGATAATAAGCTCAACGCCCGTGAGAGTTTCCAATTTTTGAATGTTACGTCCTTCACGTCCAATGATGCGGCCCTTCATTTCCTCATTGGGCAATGCCACAGCGGAAACGGTCGCTTCGGTTACGTGATCGGCGGCGCATCTCTGAATTGCCAGGGACAACAGATTGCGTGCCTTGCTGTCGGCTTCTTCTTTGAACTGTGCCTCGAGCTCATCCAGCTTTTGAGCCATATCGTGCTTTGCTTCGGATTCAACGCGATGCATCAGCTCTGCTTTGGCTTCCTCTGCGGTATAACCGGAGATCTCTTCGAGACGAGACAGATGTTGTGTCAGAACCATTTGGATCTGTTCCTTCACAATGTCGTTTGCCTTCAGCTTTTCGTCCAGTTGCTCGTTTTTGCGCTCCAACGCTTCGGTCTTTTTGTCAAGGTTCTCTTCCTTTTGCACCAAACGGCGCTCTTGACGGGAAATTTCTGTGCGACGCTCTTTGAGATCACGCTCGGTCTCATTACGCAGGCGAAGCACCTCTTCTTTACCCTCGAGGAGAAGCTCTTTCTTTTTGGCCTCAGCATTCTTGTTGCCTTCTTCTACGATGCGTTTTGCTTCTTGTTCAGCAGAACCGATTTTCTTTTCACCGATGTTCTTGCGAATAACGAAGCCCAAACCACCGCCAACGGCGATTGCAGCCACAACGGAGACAACCAGAACAGTAATTGGTACCATTCTTACACCTCCCTTTTCTTATTTTGTTTTCAATATAGTATGAAAAAAAGCAAACTCTTACCGAGTATATCATACTTATTTAATTATACACAAAAAAAGAGCCCTTGTCAAGAGGGTGCGGGGGATTTTGTATATAAAGAAATATAGAAAAACATTTAAGAAAGTGCAGAGTTATACGCCAACCGGTAGGGGCGATTCACGAATCGCCCGAAAACAAACGATTACCGCAAATAATGGCGGGCGAACAATGCACACGGAGATTTTTGCTTTTTGCGGGACGTCGAGGGCGCCATCCCCTACAAAGGACACCTTAACCCCACACTATATCTGTTCTGCTTGTGGTAGCAACACTTCAAGCATCATTTTTGCACCCAACCGAAAGGCATACATAAATATATCCCTTTCATTGATGTCGGTAATTTCAGCATAACAATCATCAAATTTTTCAAGCGTTTCTTTTTGCTTTTCGTTTAGCGTTGCGTATAGCTTGTCGTGATGTTCGGCGATGTATTTCATCAGTACCTTTGTCTCTTTTGTCACTTCGCGACACCCCTCACTCGGGCAAACATTGCCATACCATAGTTCTTCCAATATACTTCTCATTTTAATGCTCCTTTTTTGTGGTTTTAAGGGGACGACACCCCTTGTAAAAACAATTATATCACATATTTTTTGAAATATGGACTTTTATCACAAAATGTGATATGATTAATTTGGGATTGTTTGTTTCGTTTTAGCGTTTATAGCGAGGCGCAAAAGACATCACTCCCTATAACACAATGCAACTCTCTTAGCGGATGGGGTCTTGGCGGTGCCCAGCCGCTTGCGAGAGCAGAAGCAAGCGCGCCGCTTGCGCCGACCGTCTATTAGTACACTGCGGACTTGTTTTGATAACCTCCTTGTCAGCAAGTTCTTGAGGGGGCGTGGGGGAACTTCTCGAAAGAAGTTCCCCCCCAAAACCCCATCCCCCTAAAACAACAAAAAGGGCGCTGACCTTATCGGTCAGCGCCTATTTTGTAAGCGTTATACGAATTATTTGTACTTACGCTTTCTTGCTGCTTCAGACTTCTTCTTACGCTTTACGCTCGGCTTCTCATAGTGTTCTCTCTTGCGAAGCTCGGTGAGGATGCCTGAACGGGCGGTTGCACGCTTAAAGCGACGAAGAGCGCTATCCAAAGATTCGCCTTCTTTAACTCTGATTTCTGCCATTTGTTTTCCCTCCCCTCAACCGGTTATACAAGATTTTTTCGCGCGGGAATCCCCGGCGCGCAATATCCTTGAAAATTATACACGATTTTTGACCGATTGTCAAGTCTTTTTTCGATTTTTTTGATTTTTATTTTTTCGTCTCCAAAATTACGGGCGGACGGCGCAGCTGTTCGTCGGCGGCAACGGCGCGCGGCAAGCATTTGGAATAGAGCGCAGCGGATGCCGCTTCAAGCTCGAACTGTCTTTGTGCCTCGGGCGTTGTGGGCAGGTCGGTCTGTCGCGTAACGACGCGCAAATCGCTCTTTTTGCGAACCGACGAGAGGAATTTTCTGCCCGTTTCGTTTGCCCCCAACAAGCGGACGTAGGACACGGGTGCGCGCAAATCATCCTTGGTTACGCGCAACAGCGCGTGAAGAACACCGCGGCGGATGCGTGCGTCGGGATATTTTTTGGTGGCACAAAGTGCCCAAAACTCCTCGAGCGTTGCGGCTTTTTGCGCCGCATCGTGAATGCGTCCCGCAAGACCGCCACCCAAGCCGACGTAAACCTCAAGCTCCTTTTGGTGCGTTAAAGCAAGCATTCCGAGCACCAAGGATTCGGCATGCTTAAGGGTTGCGGGAGCTCGATTTGCTCTTCCCTCGCGGCGCGAGACCTCACCGCAAACGCCAGGAAGATAAGGCATCATAGCTTCGATTTCGTTCATTTCCCACGCGCGGCGCAAGGCCGTCGCCGACGGGAAAGCACCCATAATCAACTCTTTTTCGGCATATGCGCTGCCCTCTCTCTTGACGGTCATAGGACGGATATTCGCGCCCATGGCGCGAATGGCACGCAGATAGGAAATACCGAGAATATCATTCGGCGCGCACGCGGCATTTTCATCGTTTACCATTTTGGCAAGCAACGAGAAGTAGGCACTCGCAGTGCCGCCCTCGCGTTCGACCGCCTCGGCATACGCCTCTTGGAACTCCTTGGATTCCGCCACGTCGGAATAGCGTTCAAGCACGCTCAAGTCGCCCGTCTCCGAGCCGAACCAGACCTCATCCACGCCAAGCCGCTCGAGAATTTCGATGCCCGCGCGTCCGAAATATTCTGCACTCGATGCCGCATACGGGAACGGCAATTCGACCACCGCATTCGCTCCGCTCGAGACCAAAATCTCGGCTCTCGCGTGGGGAGACAGCACCGCCGCCTCTCCGCGTTGCACAAAGTTTCCGCTCATCACGCAAATGATTGCATCCGCTCCGCCCTCGCGCGCACATTTCATTAAATATTCGTGCCCCCCATGGTACGGGTTGCATTCGCAGATAATACCGATAGTATGCATAATTTTTTTCTTTTTGTGGGGAAAACTTCTTGCAAAGAAGTTTTCCCCACACCCCTTTCAAGAAATCTCTAACAAAAGGTTTATGGATGTAAGTCGTTAGTAATAAATAGACAATCGACGCGAGCGCAACGCTCGCTTTGGCTGTCGCGAGCGCGTGGGCACCACCAAGACCCCGCGCGCTAAGAGAGTTGATTTGCGGTGAGTCTATTAAAAATCAAAAAGTAATTCACAAGAATATAACGGAATTACCTCTTTGAACCGTTTGATGTATTCGATGGTTTGCTTTATAACTCTTAAGTAGCTGCTCGGGCTGTACGGAATGAGGGAAATATGTTTCTCGATACGGCGAGTATTGATGTTTTTTTCGCCACGCTGTGTCCACATCGGCTGAAAACCAAGGCGCTCCTCTATTTCGCTCCTATGCTTCAACATGTATTCAAATGCAGGAACATCATCGTTTATGTACAACCCCACCCTTACAAATTGTTTTCGGAGCAAAAAATCTACACTTAAGCAATAATCACTATTGGCCGATTTACGATTCACAGTCGCATAGTGAGCTCGATATTCAAGATGAAACGGATTCCCCTGTTTCTCGAGTTCCTCTTCAAAAAGTCTCCAAAAAAGAAGTCTTTCTTGTTCTGCGTTTGTCATATATTTTCTCCTCTCATTTTTACTACGCGAACAATTTTTGTGGTTTTCTTAATTATACCACAAAAAATGACATTTGTCAAACGGATTTGAGGGGATTTTAAGCTCCAAAAAAGTTTTCCGCAATTTTTCTTTGCTATGTGCAAAACTGTGGAAAACTCTGTGGATTATGCGGAAAACTTGTATTTTCGCCCCTTTTTTCGCCATTTTTCTCCATTTTATGCAAAAAGACTGTGGAAAACCCTTGCACAAGGTGCCCGTTTTGCTCCTTTCTTTTTTCTTTCTTTTTATAACTTTCATAAAACTATTGATTTTTTATAAAAAATCGGTTATAATGGTGTCACAAAACACAGAAAGGAGAACAAGTGATGAATCTGCGAGAAATGAGCACGCCTGCGCTTGCCTATCTCGGTGACTGCGTGATTGAGCTTTGCGTGCGCGAATACTTGGTCTCCTCGGGGCTTTCGACCTCTCGAAACCTCAACAAAGAAGCCCTCAACTACGTTCGCGCCTCTGCCCAAGCCGAGGCGATGAAAAAGCTCTTCCCCATCTTGACCGAAGAGGAAGAATCCTTCTTCCGCCGCGGACGCAACATAGGGCACACAAACGTTCCCAAAAATGCAACGGTGAGCGACTATCGCACCGCCACGGGAATGGAAGTTTTATTTGGATATTTGCACGTATCCGGTCAAAAAGAACGCATTAACGAACTCTTCCGCGCCGCGTATCTCGAGGAAGCGGACACAAGAAAGGAAACCGATGATTATGAATAACCCGAAAATTAAAATTGTTGTTCGCGATTTTGGCGAAATGACCGCCGAGCTCTACCCCGAAAAAGCCCCCAAGACCGTTGAAAACTTCCTCGGCCTTGTAAAGAGCGGCTTCTTTAGCGGCCTTATCTTCCACCGTGTTATCAGCGGCTTTATGATTCAAGGCGGCGGCTACAACGAGAGCTTTGGCGAGACCGATGCTCCCGCCATCAAGGGCGAATTCGCCACCAACGGCTTCCCCCAAAACGACCTCAAGCACACCCGCGGTGTTCTTTCGATGGCGAGAACCAACAACCCCAACTCTGCATCCTCTCAATTCTTCATTATGCATCAAAACGCACCCTATCTTGACCGTCAGTACGCGGGCTTTGGCGCGGTTATCGAGGGCATTGAGGTAGTCGACAAAATTGCCGCTGTTCCCACAGGACGTATGGGCTGGTTCGACGACGTTCCCCGCGTTCCCGTTGTTATCGAAAAGATGGAAGTTGTTGAGGAGTAATTTTTCTTCTCTTAAATTTTGGAAAGGCAGATACTGATTATGAACATCAAACTGTTAAATCTTTTGAATAAAAACGCACGCACGTCTCCTGCTGACCTGGCTATCATGCTTGGCATCAGCGAGGATGAAGTCGTTCGCGAGATTGACGAAATGGAAAAAGAAGGTCTCATTCGCGGTTACAAGGCCGTTATCGACTGGGACCAGCTCGACAACACCTACGTTTCTGCTATTATCGAGCTCAAGGTCACTCCCAAGGCAGGCTTTGGCTTTGAAGAGGTTGCCGAAAAGGTGATGAAATATCCTCAGGTAGAAACCGTCTATTTGATGTCGGGTGTGTACGACCTCAACGTTGTTGTTAAGGGCAAGACTCTGCAAGAGGTTGCCAACTTTGTTGCCAAGGAGCTCTCGGCTATGGATTCCGTAACCTCCACCGCAACACACTTTGTATTACGTCGCTACAAGGAGCTGGATGTGGAATTGCTCGGCAGCGGCAAGGATGAGAGAGGAAGTTATCTCTTGTGATGGATTATCAAAAGCTACTTTCTCCCACCGTCGTAAACATCAAGCCCTCGGGCATTCGTAAATTTTTCGACATTGCCAGCACAATGGAAGACGTTATTTCCCTTGGCGTTGGCGAGCCCGATTTTCCCACTCCGTGGGAGATTCGCAAGGCGGGCATCCTCTCGCTTGAGAGCGGAAAAACTCGCTACACCTCCAACCGCGGCTTGGAATCGCTGCGCGAGGAGATTGGCAAATACGTCGAACGCAAATACGGTGTTTCTTACGACGCAAAAAGCGAAATTCTCGTGACTGTTGGCGGCTCCGAGGCGATTGACGCTTGCATCCGCGCCATTGCTTCCCCCGGCGACGAAATTATCATTCCCCAACCCAGCTACGTTTGCTACGAGCCCATTACCGCTCTGTGCGGTTGTAAGCCCGTCATTATTGAAACCAAAGCAGAAAACGCCTTCAAAATTACACCCGAGGAGCTCAAAGCTGCTATCACGCCGCGCACAAAGGCGCTCATTCTGCCCTACCCCTGCAACCCTACGGGTGCTATTATGGAAAAGGCAGACCTTGAGGCGATTGCCGACGTTCTGCGTGGCACGAACATCCTCGTCATCTCCGACGAAATTTATGCCGAACTGACCTTTGGAGAGAAGCCTCACACGTCGATTGCATCCATTGACGGTATGCAAGAACGCACCGTGCTCATCAACGGTTTTTCCAAGACTTTTTCGATGACGGGTTGGCGTCTCGGTTACGCTTGCGGCCCCAAGCCCATTATGGAGCAAATCACAAAAATTCATCAGTTTGCCATTATGTGCGCGCCCACTACATCGCAGTATGCCGCCATTGAGGCTCTGCGCAACGGTGACGATGCCGTTGCCGCTATGCGCGAGGAATACGATATGCGCCGCCGCCTGATTGTAAACGGCTTTAATAAGCTGGGCCTTACCTGCCGTGAGCCCAAGGGGGCTTTCTATGCCTTCCCCTGCATCCGCTCCACGGGTATGTCCTCCGAGGAGTTCTGCGAAAAATTGCTCTGGGCAGAAAAGGTCGCCGTTGTTCCCGGTACCGCCTTTGGCGAGAGCGGCGAAGGCTTTGTCCGCGCTTCCTATTGCTACTCTACCGAGCACATCCTCGAAGCACTCAAGCGCATTGAACGTTTTTTGAATAGTTTATAGGAAACGAATAGAGACGTGGGGGAAACTTCTTGAGAGAAGTTTCCCCCACACCCCTTTCAAGAACTTTCGCACAAAAAACACCCCGCGGTGCAAAAATGCACCACGGGGTGTTTTTTGTAATGTTTTTAATCGTAGAAAACATCCTCTTGCTTGGGATCCGCATCAAAGGGATAATCCTCGGGATACTCTGCCGGATACCACGTTCCGATAGAAGGTGTTGTTTCCTCGGGGGGCGTTTCATCCTTGTTTCCGGAAGCAAGCCAAATAACAACACCGACTACAATCGCAACAACAAGTGCAATGGCGCCAATGATGATCCACTGCTTTTTGCCAAGCGGCTTCTTTTCCTTCTTGGGCGCTGCGGTTTTGGTTTCTTGCGGCTGTTTGGGTTCTGTTTTATCAGCCTGAACAGCAACCGCCTCCACAGGTTCTACCTGCTCTTCTTGCTCGATGTTCTCGGGCTGTGTATAGTTCTTATTTTCTTCCATCGCTGTATATTCCTTTCGAAAATAGCGTTGTTTCAATGCTTACTGTGCATCTGCAAGCTGCTCTGCGTAAGCAAGAATTGCTTGCCAGGTGTCCCCTGCAAAAATTTCTTGCATTTGCTCTGCGTATGCGGATGCGGTGTTGAGATATACGGGAATTTGCGCAAGATTTGCACTTACGGAAATGGTTTCTCCTTCGGAGACGATAGTCTCGCCGGTGTTGAGGTCGATCCATTCGCCTGCGGGCAGGTAAACGTCGCGCGTGATAGTGGCTGCATATTCCAGCACATTATAATTCCCCTCTTTCTTCATACTGCAATTCAAAATGGGAGCTACCAGCAGCGCATCGCCGTACATAAACTGATCGTCAATATCGGCTACGTTTGCATCGTTTTGATATTCAAGAATCATATGGCGAATCATCGGCATACCCGTGTCACAAGCAATCTTGGAAAGCTCTTGCAAATAATCGGAAAGTTCACCGTGAAGAGCGTTGTAAAGCGCCGAAAGATCCTCAACCTCTTGGGTCATTTGGTAAACGTTACGGACGTCACCGTGAGTTTGAATCAGGTTACCGAAAACGGTAAATTGAAGAGCGCGGATGAAAATTTCGGATTCGTACTGCTCGGCAGCGTTGCCGTCGGGCAGATACATTTCACCGCCCGCCTCGACGGGAAGATAGGTGGTTTGACCACCGTAATAGTGATAACCGCTCTTGTAATATGCATAGCCTGCCATATCATAGGACATAAACGGAATACCCGAGATTCCCGAGTTGATAACAGCGGAAAGCTGTGTGGAAAGATTTGCAAAACGACGTGTTTGGTCGCCCGCCCACATATAGGGGTTGCGCTGTGCACCAATTCCGCCGCCACGCGTCAGAACAACAAAACCGGTGTCGCCTTCTCTCTTGGAAGCCTTTTCTTCCATTGCCTTGTAGAACGCGGAGATATAATAAGAAGGATATGCATTGTGTGCCTCGGTGCCCGTAAACATTGCAGGGTTGTACCAGTTGTACTCCAAATAAACTGTTTTGCTACCAATCTTCAATTTGCCTTCGTTGGGCAAAGATTCGCAGAAGTCGAACTTAACACCGTCAATTCCAAGGTCGATCAGCGAATTCCAAACATTGTTCATGTACCATTCCACAGCGGCGGGATTGGTAATATCAAGATAGTATTGCTTGCTTTCGCTGGACGTATCGGGGTTGTCGGTTCTGTCTGCCTTGGGCAGGTAGGTGATCTTTTCCAGGAATATCGGTTTGCCGTCTGCATCCAATTTTGCCTTGCCCGTTTCCTCATCAAATTCATATAGGTTAGCGGAAAGCACGTAATCGGCGTTGTAGTTCTTGCCCATGCCGCTTTGTGTCCAACCCATATAGGAGTAGAGGATGGTTTTGATGTTTTGCTCATTGAGGTAGGTAACAAAATTTCTAAGATTGCCCCTTGTAGCCGTATTCGAATAAGAATCGTACCAGCTAATGCCCTCCAAAATAACACCGTCAGGCTTCATTCCGGCAGCAATCAGGCTGTTTACAATGTAAACTACGCCTGCGCCTGCGGGAGCGTTTTTGGCAGTAATTCTAATAAAATACTTTTCTCCGGTAATACCGTTGTAGTTGAGGTCTTCGTTGTCTTTTTCCTCAATGTAGTGATAACGGATACTTCCGTAAACCAACGTCTTTTTGTGAGGAACGTCTGCACCGACTTCCAGATGCAAGGTTCTCAGGTAATGGCAGTTGTTCTTTTGAGGGAGCTCTGCAAAGGTCTTATAAGACTTTTGCGCTTTAGAATCCCAAAAATAGGTTTCACCCGTTTTCCCATTTTCGTTTTTGTCCTCGTCAGCACCCTCAATGATGTAAGTGTAATAGGTAGACCCGCCGGTGGAGCTGGTCAAAACGTCGCCGTTTACCAGTTCGCTCACCTTGTCTGCGGTCAATTTGTATCTCATAGAGTAGGTGAAGTTTTGGTAATTGGGAATATCCTCAATGTTGTAATACCAAATAACACCGTCTGCCCCGCCTTGCACACCGTTCAATGAGGTGAAATCGGGTTGGAAACGGCAAACAAGATATCCTTGTGCCCACTCCTCGGGCAGGGATGCGTGTCCCGTCATATCGGTATACGCTTGCAGTACGTCTGCAATTTTGCCGGTTGCATAGAAGTAGCAGTCAACAAACGCGGAGGTAATGGTCATTGACCACTCGCCTTCCATGTTTTGATACGGGAAGGAGATGGTTATCGGGTCATAACGATTGATAAACATACCACCGCCACGAGAGGTGCTAAAGAGCGGAATTGCCGCATACGTGCCGCCTGCTTTTGCATCATACGCATCGGAAATATAGAGGTTCATCGTTTGACCGCGCTTATTGGCTTCGTCAAAACGTTCACCGCCGCCGTAAACGGCATCGGTTTTGTTCATTTTGCCCTTCATAGCAATTTTGCCGTCATCCAGCGCACGGATATTGGTAACGTTGTAGAGAGACTCGCCTGCTGCGTTGCAAAAATCGAGCTTGAAAGAATCATAAGAAAGAACAGCTTTGGTGTCTGTTCCCTCAGCCTTGATAATAAGTTTGCCTTCCTCTTGAACAACGGTGAGGGGCATTGTGATATCCTTAAAGCCTTCATCCAGATACATTGCAAGGGATTGACCTGCACTGATATCCTTAAAATAATTGTAGCCGTCGGCGTTGCTTTGCAATCTCCAACCGTTGGCGCCGTCGTAGGTGATACGGTTGTAGAACGCGGTGCTACCCTTGGTGTAGGTAAAGAATACTTGGTTGCGCGTGGTAAGAACGTCTGCTACTTCATCGGATGTAATCTCTACCTCGCCGGCTTTTGCGGCAAGATCACCGATCATTGCGCGCTCGTCATCGGTCCAAGTGTCCTTTTCGAGCTCCTTGGCGGCAAGGTCGGCAATGCTGGTGGCATACTTTTTCACCAAATCCATATCCTCGTAGTCGTAGCTGTAAATGGTGTAAAAGCCTTGCGCCAACGTGAGTTGAATATAACCGATAGCAGCAAAATCACGCTCGCGGTTATCAAGCTTGATGTTCATCAAGGATGCTGTAAACTGCTCGTCATATCCGTTGGCAATAAATCTCTCGCCCTTGTAGAAGATTTCGGAGTTACACGTAATGTCAAGATAGGGCGTTTTATATTCCAAGGCATCCAGCTTTTCTTTGCTGAATTCGCCTGCCTCTTGGATGTAATCCACAGGGGCAATGAGCGTTCCTATCGTAATGATCTCAATACGTCTCTTTTTACAGAACGCTTTGAGGTCCTCTAACTTTTTTAGGTTGATGTTGGTGGCAAAGCGAATACCGCCACCGTTTTCCATATTGATGGTTGCTTCCTCACTGGGGGCAATCAAGCCCGTAATCAGCTCAGGGTCCACGTTTTTGAGATTGCCGCTTGTGGTTGCCGCAAACGCGGGAGCCGCAGCAGCGCTCAACACGGGAATGAGCATAGCGAGTGTTAAAAACCACACAAGAATTCTCTTGTTCAACTTTTTCATAAAAACCTCCAAAAAAACGAAATTGCTTGCCCTTTTGGGCGAGACGAACACGCCTTATTGCTTTCTGCGCGACTCGGGAACGCTGAGCTTGAACAGCTCCTCGGCGGCAAGTCTTACCTTGGCTACGGGTGTGTTATCTTTGATGAAACAATAATAGAGACAATCGCGGTTGCCTATGGAAATAATGTCACCGCGCTCGTAAAAATAGTAATCGGCATTGACACTGTAAGAAGCACGCGGCTTTTGCCGGTAATCGAGCTTGCCATCGCAACCCGTTAGCACGAACCCCTCGTTGGTGTGGGAGAGATGTCCGTCGCCTACCAAATAAAGCGCCTTGTGGTTGACGAGCATACTGATTTCAACGTCGGTCTCGAGCGAGTAGGTTCCCTCCTCAAGCTCGCGGCGAACGCAATCGCGTTCCCAATCGAACCAAGTGGGAATGTGCGAGAATTCGGTCTCACCCTCAAGGGCTTCCATTTCGCCAAGCTCGGTCAGGCGCCAAGCCTTGCCGCAGGCACGGCAGGTCAGGGTTTCGCCCTCGCCGCGCATCTGCCCCTCTTGTTGGCAATGCGGACATTTGTAAAGCACGCGCTCAAGTCCGTTTGCGCGATAGGGCTCGGTAATTCGAATATTGTTTTCCTTTTGCCATTTGAAATGGTCAAAAGAGAAAGCTTCATCCAAAATAGCGTCGAGTTCTTCAACGCTCTTATCGTGAATCTCATCGGGAGTGAGCAGGCATTTGACCTCGGCACTCACCGGCACCTTGCGGTTTTTGAGCTCGTTGTAAAGGGGTGTACGCAAAAACGCACCGTCGACGTGCACCGAAACGACCGGCACCTTGAGCAGCTTGAGCAGTCCGCCCATCTTTCTCGGCAGCGGCGTTGCGCGACCGTCAAGGCTATATCCCGCCTCGGGATACATTAAAACACTTGTGTTCTTCTTTTTGAGCAGATAGTCGATATCGCGAACAAGTTGCAAGTCGCTGACAAACTTTTGTGTGGGAAAGCAACCGATTTGACGCATGAGCCAATCCTTGCCCACAAAGCCGTCGGACGTGGTAACAATGCCATACGGCATTGGATAAAAGATGGCAGAGGCAATCTCCAAATCCAAAAAGCAGGAGTGATTCATCAAAATCAGGTAAGGTCCCTTCCCCGCCTTTTCCATATCCTTTTTGACAAAGGAAAACTTGATGGGAATGAGGTCCTTTGCCGACAAAATGCGAATTAAGGTGCGGAAGAAAATGTTGGGACGCTTGGGTTTTTTGTGCGGGGTGCGGGGCATTGCTACAACTTCGTCGTAGCTTTTTTTCAAAAATGCTGTTTTCATTTGCCGTCTCCCGAGTTTTTTACAATTTTTATGTATTTAGAATACCATAATTTTCGAGATTTGTCAACAAGAATTTGATACATCCGTTCAAAAAACGTCAATCTTTCCACTGCCCCCTCTCTCCCTGTGCAAAGCACGCCGTATTATTAACTTTTTTGTAAATAAATAGTTTTTCCCCTTGTCTTTTTCCTTGCTATCTTATAAAATAATAGGGATAGAAAAAACAAACTCGAAAGGAGCATTTATGAGACGTTTTTTGTCTTTGCTACTCGCAGTAGCAATTTTGATTCCCTGCCTTCTGACAGGTTGTAAAAAAACAGACAACCCCGAAGAAACCACTCCCGAAGAAACCACTCCGGAGACCACCACCCCCGCGGTAAAAGAACCCGATGTTTTACCCGAGGGGGCTATCGCGCTTTCAAGCGTTACAATATCCACCGGTGACACACTCGCAGAACAAACAGCCGCAAACGACCTCAAAAAATATTTGGAGCAAAAAGGCGTTGCGGTAACAAGCACCGGCGATTTCCCCATCACGCTCTCGATTGACGCAAGCCTTGGCGAGGATGCCTATCGCGTAACAGCAGTTGTTGGCGAAGGCAAAGAGGAAGGCCTTTCTATTGTCGGTGGCAACGGCCGCGGTGTTCTTTACGGCGTTTACGCGTATCTCGAAAAGTGTGCAAACGTTCGCTTCTTTACACCCGAGCTTGAGGTTTGCAATCCCGGTATCGCCTACGTCTTGGACGGCGTTCTTTTGGACTACACCCCCACGTTTGAGATGCGCCAAACCGACTGGTATAAGTGGAAAACAGACGACTCTAAATATACTTGGGCTGCAAAAAGCGGCATTAACATCATCAGCGGTTGGAATCACTCTTGGGGACAGGAGTTGGGCGGCAGCCTTTCCTACGCACCCGATTCGTTTGTGCACACCATTGGTAAATTGGCAAAACTGCAGGTGGACTACCCTGCCACAGCCCCCACACCCTGTCTTTCTGATGAAGATATCTATAACACCGTACTTGCTAACGTGCTCAAAAAGTTAGCAGAAAATCCCGATGCCAAGCTTCTTTCGGTTTCTCAAAACGACAACCCCGAATATTGCGAGTGCGAAAAATGCACCGCGGTTATCGAAGAAGAAGGTAGCCCCGCAGGTCCTATCATCCGTTTTGTCAACAGAATTGCAGCCGAGGTTGCAAAGCAGTATCCCGATGTAACCATCGATACCCTGGCTTACAACTACTCCCTGCCTGCTCCCAAGCTTACAAAGCCTGCCGAAAACGTTTGCATTCGTCTCTCCACCATCAACTGTCACTTCAACCACGCCATCAAAAATGCAGACTGCACTAAGTGTTCTGAATTCCGCACCGCCATTAAGGATTGGGGCGAAATTTGCGACAACCTCTACGTTTGGGATTACACCACAAACTACCGTCACTACATAACAACCTTCCCCAACTTCCACGTTTTGCGTGAAAACATGAAGTTCTTTGCCGAAAACAAAGTAAAGGGCATTTTTGAACAAGGAAACGCCACCGGCCCCTCCGGTGAATTCGGTGAATTGCGCGCCTACCTCATTGCAAAGCTTTTGATGAACCCTTATATGACCAAGGCAGAATACGACACCCACATGAACGAGTTTTTGAAGGCTTACTACGGTGCGGGTTGGGAAAACATTCTCAAATACATCAACTCCTTTAAGCTGTATGCAACCACTTCCACCGACGGTATGGGCATTTACAGCTCTCCCCTCATCGTTATCTCCAAAAAATCCCTTGCCTCTATGAAGGACAACTATAACGCTTGGTGGGATGCCGCAGAGGCTGCCGCAGGCGACCGCCTCGAATACGTACAACGCTCGCGCTTGCAGCTGCGCTATCTGTTGCTCTTCCTTGAACCCAACAAAGAGGAAGCCATGCAGTTTGTTAAAACGGTTGAAGACAACAAAATCTATTGGCGCGAAGGTTGGCCCAAGCTCCTTTGGTACGTCTACTCCGACGACAACGCTCTGCTCGGCCAAGCCCCCGACAAGTGGTTTAAGTAATAACATCTCTTACCGCAGCGTCTTTACTGTGAAATCAGAAAGGAATTTTGATACCCCCTCTTATGAAAAAACCGCTCTCTTTTTTGCTTGCAATCCTGCTCTTGCTTTCCACCGCTTTGGTGGGCTGCAAGAAGGATGATGTTGTAGATAACGACACCACGCAGGAAGAAACAAACCTCGAAAACACTACCCCCGAAGAAACCACGGCCGATAAGCAACCCGAAATCACGATTCCCACAAAAAATCTGACCGCGGCTTCCATTTCGACAGGAGACAGCGCAACCGAGCTGTTGGCTGCTGCCGAATTGCAAAAGCATTTGGAAATCAAGGGCGTTACCGTCTCCGGTAGCGGTCTGCCAATCAACCTCTCCATCGATGAAACACTTGGCACCGACTGCTACCGCATCGAAGGTGCGGCAAACGTGACCGAAGGGCAGGACGGTGAAGAGTACGTCAACATCATCGGCGGAAACGGCCGCGGCGTATTCTATGGCGTTGTTCGCTTTTTGGAAGACTTTGCGGGCACTCGCTTCTTTACCTACGAGCTCGAAACGCACACCGCCGACCCTGTCCTTTTGCCCGAGACGATTCTCATCGAATACGAGCCCGTTTTTGAATATCGCTACACAAGCTGGAATGCCATGTCCAAAGACCCGATGTTCTGCCTCAAAAGCGGCATGAACGGCAACCACGGCGGCATCACCGAGGAAATGGGCGGACACATGAGCTACGCTTCAGGTCTTGGTGTTCACACCTTCGACGTTCTCAGCGAATCGGGCTACCCCTACCCCGGAAACGGTCCTAACCCCTGCTTGACCAGTGAAAAGGTTTATCAAACAGTGCTCAAAAACGTGCGTGCGGCACTTGAAAAAGACCCCACGGTCAACATTATCTCGGTCTCTCAAAACGACAAAGAAGAATATTGCCACTGCACAAACTGTGCGGAAATTGACGAAGAGGAAGGTAGCCCCGCAGGCACTCTGCTCCGTTTTGTGAACAGAATCGCCGAGGAATTAGAGGATGAATATCCCAATGTTATCATCGATACGTTGGCATATAAATACACTCGCAAGGCTCCCAAAATCACAACACCCCACAAAAACGTTTGCATTCGTCTTTGCAGTATCGAGTGTCACTTTAATCATCCCATAAACACAGAGACCTGCTCTACCTGCTCCGCGTTTTGCAACGACCTTATCGAGTGGGGCAAGATTTGTGAAAACATTTATATTTGGGATTACACCACCGACTTTACCTACTATCTCTCCTTCTTCCCCAACCTGCACGTTTTGCGTGAGAATATGCTGCTCTTTGCCGACAACAACGTAAGGGGCATGTTTGAGCAAGGCAATAGCCAAGGCCCTTCGGGCGAGTTTGGTGAATTGCGCGCATACCTGCTTGCAAAATTGATGATGAACCCCTATATGTCCGAGGAAGAATACTACACTCACATGGATGAATTCCTTGCCGCGTATTACGGTGCGGGATGGCAAAACATTCGCAAATACATCGACCAAATTTCTTCCCTTGCCCTCAGCGGCCCCGGGCACACCATTTACCACGAACCCTTTACGTCAGTAGAAAAAAATTTCTATAACGTCTTGAAAACAACCATTAACAGATGGTGGAATGCCACCGAAGCCGCCGCAGGCAATCGCCTCGAATACGTGCAGCGTTCTCGCTTGCATTGGCGTTATATGGAGCTAATGCTCCACCCCGACGAGGAAAAGGCAAGACAACTCATTGCAGAGGTCGAGGGCCTTGGAATGGCTTGGCGTGAAGGAAAATACCACGTAGATATGGAAAAATCCGAGCTCTTTAAGGGCCCCGGTATGTGGACGTATAAGTAACCCCCTCAAATCATCCCCGATTTTTCAAGTCGCCCGGCTTCGGCTCGGGCGGCTTTTTTGTACCCCAAAAACAACCGAAACAAAAAAAGCAGTTGACATTTGGAAAAAATATGTGCTATAATAAATGTATGTTATAAGAACTCCTCTGTATTTTACAAATCTGTTTTAGAAAGGAACGTATTATGATGAAAACTAAAATACTCCTTGTTTTAGTTCTCCTGCTTTCTTGTCTTCTCATCAGCTGCAATGACTCCTCTCCCGATGAGACAACACCGCAGGAAACCACACTTGACGTAACCACGCCCGAAGAGACAACTCCCGAAGAGACAACTCCCGAAGAGACAGCTCCCGAAGAGACAGCTCCCGAAGAAACCACCCCCTCTATGAATTTGGAGTTTACCCCCGAGGGCAACCTGAAGCTGACACACGTATCTATCAGTGCCGGCGATACCCCCGCGGAAAAGACTGCAGTGTCGGAATTGACCGCGTATCTTGAAAAACGCTCTATTACCGTTTCTGAAGGCGGCTTCCCCATTGAAATCTATCTCGATTATTCATTGCCCGAGGACGGCTACTGCGTAGAAACCGAATTTGAGGGCAAGTACCTCGGTATGGATATTCGCGGCGGTAACGGACGCGGTGTCCTCTACGGTGTTTACGGATTCCTTGAAAAATACGCAGGTCTGCGCGCCTTTACCCCCTATCTTGAGGTCTACCCCGAAGAGGGCGACATCATTGTGGAAGAGGGCAAGCTGATAGAATATCACCCCGTATTCGAAATGCGTGTAAACGACTGGTATAAATGGGTTCCCAATCAGTACCGATATACCTGGTGCGTTAAAAACGGCGTCAATATGGTTGACGGCTGGTGGAACGCTTGGGACGAAAGTCTTGGCGGCGCTTGGGACTACGGCAACCTGTTTGTGCATACTCTTGGTGGCTTGACCGAAACCGGTGGCGGAACCTCGGTTAACCCCTGCCTATCCTTAGATACCGAAGTCGGTCAGGCAAATTTGGCAAAAGCCATTAAAAACGTAAAAGCCCGTTTGCAAAGCGTACCCACAACCACCATTATTTCGGTTTCGCAAAACGATGCCGACCAATGCCGCTGCTCCAACTGCTTGGCGTGGGATGCTTATTACGGCAGCCCCTCCGGCACCATTCTCGCCTTTGTAAACGAGGTTGCAAAAGAGATTGCAAAAGAGTATCCTCACGTAACCATCGATACACTTGCATACGCGTATTCGCAAACCCCTCCCCAAAACATCGTTCCCGAAGAGAACGTTTGCATTCGCTTGTGCTCCATCACCTGTTGCTTTACGCATCCCCTGAACGACCCCTCTTGCCCGAAAAACGCAAAATTCTGCCGCGACCTTGAAGTGTGGAGCACCATTTGCGACAACATTCACATTTGGGACTACACCACCAACTTTGCTTTCTATATTCCCACCTATGCAACCCTGCACGTTTTGCAAGAGAATATGCAATTCTTTGCAGAGCACAACGCAAGAGGTATGTTCCCCCAAGGTAACCGTAACGGCCCCTCGGGTGAGTTTGGAGAATTGCGCGCTTATCTGCTTTCCAAGCTGATGATGAACCCCTATATGGGAGAAGAAGAATACTACCGCTTGATGGATGAGTTCCTCGAGGCCTACTACGGCGACGGTTGGGCTTACATCCGTATGTACATCGACAAGACCTCTGAAATGTTTGAAGGACATTGCGGAGATATCTATATGCATCCCTTTAACAGACTGCCCGCCGAAGAGTTTATTGAAATGCAGCAAGCATTTACCGATTGGTGGGATAAAGCCGAAGCCCTGGCAGATGACGCACGCAAGGATAACGTGCGCCGCTCCAGCCTGCAATGGCGTTGGTTCTTGGCAAGACTTGACCAAAGCCTGCAACCCGAATTTATCCAAATGGTCAAGGACTACGGCATTTATTGGAGTGAAGACAACAAGGATAACACTCGCTGGTAAGAGCTACCCGCAAAGCAATTTTCATTTTTAGAAAGGAATTTATGATGATGAGTATGATAAAAAGAATATTCGCGCTCCTTTTGACTGTTGCTATGCTGGTATGTGTGCTTACCGCTTGTCATCAGCCAAACAACCTCGGCAAAACAAACAGTGCATCTTCCGCCACCAATAAAACCGACACCGATAACGCAGCACCCAAAAAAATCACAAACGTAAACATCGTTTGCGGAAAAAGCGCCATCGAAAACTATGTTGCTACCGAATTGAAGTGGTACTTTGCACAAAAGAACATTCCCACATCCCCCGACGGCTACAAGGTCGAAATTAAGATAGATGCGGCGATTTCGCCAAACGGTTACCGCATTTCTGCCGATGAGAACGGTCTTGTTCTCGCGGGCGGCAACGAGCGCGGTCTTGCTTACGGTCTTTACGCCTTCCTCGAAAAGGTTTTGGGTGTCTATCACCTCTCTGCCGACACAACGGTCGTAATCGACGGCGAGGTCGTTATCGACATTGGTGTTTTGGATGAACTCGAACCTGTGTTTGACATCATCCGCAACCCTTGGTATCCCATTGAAAAGCTCGCCGAAAAGAACGGCGGCAACGTTGGCAAAAACGATGACGTAAAAACCTTTTATTTGAACAACATTGTAGAAAACGGCTCTACGCCCCCCTGCTTCAACGATAGCGAAACGCTCCAAAGAGCAATTCGAACCGTCAAGGATTATCTTTTGTCGGGCGCCGAGGTCGACGTTCTCCGCTTTGCTCCCGCATCCGAGAAGGACACCTATTGCACGTGTGAGGCTTGCTCGCTCGTTGTGGAGAACGAAGGCACCCCCGCCGATATATACGTTCGTTTTCTCAATGCCCTGAAGGCAGAAATCGCGCCTCGATTCCCGAACGTCAAAATCGAGCTTGTGGCTCGCGCATACCTTAACACAGCCCCCGCAATCACAACGCTTGCAGACGGCATTTCGGTTCGCTTAAGTATGGAAAAATGCCATATTTCGCACCCCGTCACCGACCAAAGCTGTCCCGAGGCGGTCGCATTCGCCAAAACCGTTCGCGGTTGGGCGGCTGCCTGCAACAACGTTCACGTAGAATACGGATTGACCTCGACGGTTGATTTTATTCCCACGTTTGCAAACCTTGGCGCGCTGCGCGAGAATATGCGCTTTTTTGCCGAGTGCGGTGTTGGCAGCATTTCTTGCACAGGTAACATCGTTTGCCCTACGGGCGAATTTGGTGAATTGCGTTTGTATCTGGTCTCCAAGCTCTTGCAAAATCCCCTGATGAGCGAGGACGAATACTACGCATATATAGACGCCTTCCTCAAAGCCTTTTACGGCGAAGGTTGGTCGTATATTCGCAAGTTTATCGACAAAACCGTTGAGCTTTCCGCCGACGGACACCAAGCCGCAAACGGCAGTCCCTTTGATGCCATTACCCAAGAGGAATACCTCGAAAACGAGGCAACCTTTGACGAGTGGTGGGATGCCGCAGAGGCAGCGGCGGGCGAGCGCATCGCCTTTGTCAAACGCGCGCGTTACCAATGGCGTTACATCAAGCTTTGCCTGCACCCGAACGCAGAGGATGCGCAACAGCTGATTGACGACGCAAAATCGAATCCCCGCGTTGGTTGGCGCGAGAAGCTTTGGAACGTTGATGTTGAAAAATCCGACCTCAATCTCCCTCCCACAGAGTGGGTTTACAAATCTTAATTTTATACCATTCCCCTTGCAAGCGGCAATTTTGCCGCTTGCATTTTTTATTTATTTATTTCAAATAAATAAATTTTGTAAACAAACAAAGAATACTATTGCATTTTTTTACACTTTTTGGTATGATATAAGATGAAGGAATGTATTTACATTCCAAAACGAATCCTTGGTGTAGAAAAAAAGGAGAAAAATGATGAAAAAACTGTTAGTCTTTATGCTCTTGGCGGCGATTTTTTCGCTCTGCCTCGTAACCGGTTGTACCTCCAATGAAAACGAAGATGCAACCACAACAGCAACGACACCCCCGACAACAACACCCGAGGAAACCCTCTCTACCGAGCCCGAAGTTACTTCTACCGAGCCCGAGGTTACTTCTACCGAGCCCGAAGTTACCTCTTCTGAGCCAGAAGTTACCTCTTCTGAGCCCGAAGTTACTTCTTCCGAGCCCGAAGAGACTTCTTCTACCGAGCCCGAAATCACTCCTCCCGAACCCGTCGAGCTGACGCTGACAACAGTTACCGTTACTACCGGTGAAAGCTCCTCCGAGGTTTTGGCAGGCTCCGAGCTTGTAAAATACCTGAACAAAAAAGGCATTGTTGTTGCCGATGGCGGCTTCCCGATTCACATTTCTATCAACTCCTCTCTCAAGGAAGGCAGTTATGTGGTTGAGGCATCCCTTGGCGAAAACGCAAATATGACCATTCAGGGCGGCGTTGCTCGCGACGTTCTATTTGGCGTTTACAAGTTCCTTGAGGAATACGCCGGCTTCCGTTACTTCACCTACGACCTTGAAACCTACACCGAGGATGACGTTGTTATTACCGACGGTGTTTTGATGAATTACGTTCCCGTTATCGGCCCGCGCCGCCTGACTTGGTACGGTGTTTATCACGACAGTTACTCCTGGTGTGTCAAAAACGGCGCCAACTTTGGCGTTGCTCTCTCCGAGGAGCAAGGCGGTCAAAACCTCGACTACGGCAACCTGTTTGTTCACACCATCGGTAAATTGTCAGGAACCACCTACCCCTACCCCGACTATACAAGCAATCCCTGCTTGACCGACCCCGATATTTACGCAACCGTTCTTGCAAACGTTCGCAAGGAGCTGGAAAGCAACCCCAACGTCAACATCATCTCCATTTCTCAAACTGACGTTGAAGAGTGGTGCCACTGCCCCAACTGCTCAAAGATTATTGAAGAAGAAGGCAGTGTTTCCGGTGTATGGCTTCGCTTCTTGAATAAGATTGCCGAAGAGCTTGAGGATGAATATCCCAACCTCACCATCGACACCCTCGCATACAAGCACACACAAACGGCTCCCAAAATCACCAAACCCCACAAGAACGTATGCATTCGTTTGTGCTCTATCACCTGCTGCTTTACCCACGCAATCAATGACCCCAACTGCACAAAGAACAAAAAGTTCTGCGAAGACCTCGTTGCTTGGGGTAAAATTTGCGACAACATTCACATTTGGGACTACACCACCAACTTCCATTACTACATCTCCACGTTCGCAAATCTGTTTACCATTTATGACAATATGCAGTTCTTTGCAGAGAACAACGCAGTTTCTATGTTCCCGCAAGGTAACAGCCAAGGCTTCTCGGGTGAGTTTGGAGAACTCCGCACTTACCTCTTGGCAAAGCTGATGTGCGACCCCTATATGAGCCGCGAGGAATACAGCAACCACATGAATGAGTTCCTCAAGGCTTACTACGGCGAAGGCTGGCAAAGCATTCGCGCATTTATCGACAAGACCTCCGAGCTTGCTGCCAACGGTGGATACAAGCTCGACGGCAACGAGGTTGAAACCAATGCCGTTTGCGGTCAAGGCATTTACGACCATCCCCTCACAGTAATCACCCGTCAGGAATACCTCGACAACGAGGCTTACTTTGATGAATTGTGGGCTACCGCTCTCGCGCTTGCAGGCGACCGCGCCGAATACGTTGAGCGCTCGATGATGCAATGGCGCCTGACCAAGCTTTATCTGCACCCCAACGCAGAGGAAGCACAAAAGCTGATTGACGATGCGAAGGCTGCCGGCGTTGTTTGGAAAGAAGGCAACCCCAACGTTCAAGCCGACTCCGACCTCTCCCTGAGCCCCTACTACTGGAAATACGGCAAATAATATACTTCATTTCCATTACAAAGGAGATATGACATGAAAAAATTGCTGATTGTTCTGCTCGTCGCAACACTTTTGTTGCCCTGTCTTATGACTAGCTGTACCCCCGCTATGGTTTTTGCCTCGCCCCTTTTGTTGCCTCTCTTAACTCCGAACGAAGAGACAACACCCGAGCAAACCCTCGCTACCGAACCTACTACCGAACCTACTACCGAACCTACTACCGAGCCTGCTACGGAACCCACTACCGAACCTACTACCGAGCCTGCTACGGAACCCGCTACCGAGCCCGCTACCGAACCTGCTACGGAACCTGCTACGGAACCTGCTACGGAACCCGCTACCGAGCCCGCAACTTCCGCTCCGGACGATCCCGTAACACCTCCCGAAGTAATCACCGAGTTGAAGCTGACAACCGTTAACGTTACCACCGGCGAGGATATGACCGAAATTTATGCAGGCGCCGAATTGATGGCTTACCTGCAAAAGAAAGGCATCCCCAACACCTATGACGGTTTCCCGATTTCTATCGTTATCGATCCTTCTCTCAAAATGGATAGCTTCAAAATTGAGGCTTCTTTGAACGAAAACGTTGGAATGACCATTCGCGGCGGTAATGGCAGAGGCGTTATCTACGGTGTTTACAGATTCCTCGAAAAATACGCAGGCTTCCGTTACCTCGCCCCCGGCTTGGAAACACAAACCGAGGATGACGTTATCATTCCCGATGGCGTTGTAATGGAACAGTCTCCTCAGATTCTTTCCCGTCGCATCAGCTGGAAGAGCGGCTCCGGTCAAATTGACTGGTTGCTGAAAAACGGCATCAACAGCCCCACAATCTCCCTCGAACTCGGTGGAGACTACCTCAACTACGGCAGCCTTGGCGTGCACACCATCGGAACTCTTTCGGGAACAACCTACCCCTATCCCGTATATGCATCCAACCCCTGCTTGACCGACCCGGAGATTTATGAGACCGTTCTCAAAAATCTGCGCGCAGAGCTTGCAAAGAACCCCAACATAACTATTGCTTCCATTTCTCAAACCGACGTTGAAGTGTGGTGCCAATGCCCCAACTGCTCTAAAATTGCAGAGGAAGAGGGTAGCTACTCCGGTGTTTGGATTCGCTTTGTAAACAAGATTGCCGAAGAGATTGAGGATGAATATCCCGACCTCTTGATTGACACCTTGGCATACAAGCACACACAAACCCCTCCCAAAATCACAAAGCCCCACAAAAACGTTTGCGTTCGCTTGTGCTCCATTAAGTGCTGCTTCACGCATCCGTTGAGCGACCCCAACTGCCCCGAGGGCAAAAAACTCCACGACGATATCGTTGGTTGGGGTGCCATTTGCGATAACGTTCACATTTGGGACTACACAACGAACTTCCATTATTACATCTCCACCTTTGCAAATCTTGGCGCGCTGCGCGAAAATATGAGATTCTATGCCGAGAACAACGTAACCTCTATGTTCCCGCAAGGTAACAGCCAAGGTCAGTCCGGTGAATTCGGCGAGCTTCGTTCTTATCTGCTCGCAAAGCTGATGTGGGATCCCTATATGAGCGAGGAAGAATATTACGGCTATATGGACGACTTCCTCAAGGCTTACTACGGTGAAGGTTGGCAAAACATCCGCGCGTTCATCGATAAGACCACCGAGCTTGCCGCCAACGGCGGATATAACATCAACGGCGATGAAACCGAGGGCTCGGCCGTTTGCGGTCAAGGCATCTATGACCATCCCCTCACAGTCATCACACGCCAAGAATATCTCGATAACGAAGCTTACTTTGATGAGCTCTGGGCAACCGCCCTCGCTCTTGCAGGCGACAGAGCTGAATTCGTTGAGCGCTCGATGCTGCAATGGCGCCTCACAAAGCTTTACCTCTACCCCAACGCAGAGGAAGCACAAAAGTTGATTGACGATGCAAAGGCTTGGGGCGTTGTTTGGAAAGAAGGACAACCCAACGTTCTTCCCGAATCCGACCTCTCCAAGAGTCCTTACTACTGGAAATACGGAAGCTGATTTTACCCAACATTTATACAACAGGGAAACGGATTATGAAACAACTGACTAAAACATTGACAACCGTTAACATTACGGCAAGTGGAGAGCCTACCGCTCTCCACGCCGCCGAAGAATTGACCAAATATCTGCAAAAGAAGGGTGTTACCGTCTCGCCTGACGGTTTCCCCATTTCGATTGCGGTAGATTCTTCTTGTGAGCAAGACGGCTACAAAATTGAAGCCTCGCTTGGTGAGAACGAGTGTATGACCATCACGGGCGACAACAACGGTGTTCTTTACGGCGTTTACAATTTTCTCGAGGCGTATGCGGGTATCCGCTTCTTCACTCCCACATTGGAGATTTGCCCCAAGGGGGATATCGTTATCCCTGACGGACTCGTACTTGATCATTCCCCTGCAATGAAGGCGCGCCGCCTGACATGGCACAGCGTTCGCGATGCAAATTGGTGTGTCAAGAACGGTATTAACAACTGTGATGCTCCCCTCACCGAGGAGCTTGGCGGTCAACGTCTCAACTACGGAAGACTCTTTGTTCACACAATCAATATTCTTGCCGAAACCACCTATCCTTACCCTGCATACGGCACCAATCCTTGTGTGACCGACCCCGAAGTGCTTGCAAAAGTCATCAAAAACGTTCGCAAAGCACTCGAAGAAAACCCCGCTATCAATATTGTATCTGTCTCCCAAAACGACTTTGAAGGATATTGCCACTGCCCCAACTGCCGCAAGATTGAGGAAGAAGAGGGCAGCCCCGCAGGTCCTCTGCTCCGCTTTGTCAACGCAGTTGCCGAAGATTTGGAAAAGGATTACCCCAACCTCACCATTGACACATTGGCGTATAAGTACACGCAAAAAACGCCTAAGATTACCAAGCCTCGCAAAAACGTGTGCATTCGTTTGTGCTCCATCAACTGCTGCTTCACACATCCCTTGGATAACAAAGAGTGCCCTCGCAGCAAAACCTTCTACGAGGATATCGTTGGCTGGGGCAAGATTTGCAAAAAGCTTCACATTTGGGATTACCCCACCAACTTCCATTACTACATCTCCACCTTCCCCAACTTTGGTGTTCTGCACAAGAATATGAAATTCTTTGCCGAGAACAACGTAGTATCGATGTTCCCGCAGGGCAACGGACAAGGCGTTTCGGGTGAGTTTGGCGAATTGCGCTCTTACCTTTTAGCCAAGCTGATGTGGAACCCCTATATGACCGACGAAGAATACTACACCCATATGGACGAATTCCTCGAGGGTTACTACGGAGAAGGTTGGAAGAACATTCGCACCTTTATCGATAAGACCACAGAGCTTGCCGCAAACGGCGGCTTTGCCATTAACAAAGCGGATGAAAGCGAGGGCGCTCCCATTTGCGGTCAAGGCATTTACGGCCATCCCCTCACCGCCATCACTCGCGGGGAATACCTTGAGCACGAGGCGCTCTTTGACGAACTGTGGGCAAATGCCCTCGCCCTTGCAGGTGACCGCGTGGAATTTGTAGAGCGCTCGATGATGCAATGGCGCCTAACCAAGCTTTACCTGCACCCCGATGCAGAAAAGGCGCAAAAACTGATTGACGATGCAAAAGCCGCAGGCGTTGTTTGGAAAGAAGGTCAATTCAACGTGCAACCCGAATCCGACCTCTCCAAGAGCCCCTTCTTCTGGAAATACGGCAAATAATCCCCCACCATCTAACGCAATTAAGGAGAAAAGATTATGAAGAAAATTCTGATTTCTTTGCTTATCGTTGCAATGCTGATTCCCGCAATCACATCCTGCGCGATGATTTCCGCTCCCTCTGCAGCAAACAACACGCCCTCTGCCGAGCTGTTGGCTGCCCCTCAAGCCTCTACCCAAACAGGAACCGACACAGAAATCACCTCTCAAACGGTGCAAAATACCGAGGCCTCTGACACACTAACACTGACCGAGGTCTCCATCTCCACCGGCGAGAGCGAAAGCGAGATTTTTGCCGGCGAGGAGCTCGCAAAATATTTGACACAGAAAAACGTTGTTGTAAAAGACGGCGCATTCCCCATCGTCCTTTCAATCGATGAAACACTCGGAGACGACGCATTTATCATTGAAGCCATCACCTCGGGCGAGAACGCCGGTATGACTATGAAGGGCGGCAACGGCCGCGGCATTCTTTATGCTGTTTATAAGTTCCTTGAGGAGCTCGGCGGTGTTCGCTACTTTATGCCCGACCTTGAAGTCGTTCCGGATAGCGAAATCGTTATTTCCGACGGTGTGGTTTTGGAATACACCCCTTACTTTGAAATGCGCCGCTTGAGTTGGAATTGCGTAGGCACAAGCACCGATTGGTGTGCCAAAAATGGCGTCAACGCACACGATGGCAAGGAAAGCGAACCATACGGTGGAGAAGTTGTTTACGGTAGCGGTCTGTTCGTTCACACCCTCGGTGCTCTGACCGAAACCGGCGGCGGTGCATCCCCCAACCCCTGCCTCTCCTTGGATTCTCCCGAGGGTCAGGCAAACTATCAAAAGGTCATCAAAAATCTGCGCGTAGCGCTTGAGGCAGACCCCACCATCAATATCGTTTCCGTTTCGCAAAACGACAAAAACGAATATTGCCACTGTGACTACTGCTTGGCTTCTTACGCTTATTACACCCACGATGCCAACAACGTCGAAAAGGGCGGAACCGCAGGCAACCTGCTTGCATTCGTCAATGCCGTTGCAGAAGAGTTGGAAGATGAATATCCCAACCTCATCGTTGATACCCTTGCATATAACTACACACAAGCTCCCCCCAAGAACATCGTTCCTCGCGACAACGTTTGCATTCGTGTTTGCTCCATTCGTGTATGCTTTATGCATCCCTTTACGGAGTGCCCCGATGCGAAAGGTCCTAATGGCATTCAATGGACCAGAACCGCACTGTTCCGCACCGACTTTATCAACTGGGGCAAAATTTGTGACCGCATTCACGTTTGGGATTACACCACAAACTTTGCGTACTACATCGCTCCCTTCTGTAACTTCGGTTCTATTCGCGAGAATATGAAATTCTACCACGAGAACGGTGTGCGCGGTATGTTCCCGCAGGGCAACAGCCAATCCATTTCGGGCGAATTTGGCGAGCTTCGCACATATTTGCTCGCAAAGCTGATGTGGAACCCCTACATGAGCGAGGAAGAATACAACCGCCACATGAATGAATTTCTCCAAGCGTATTATGGCCCGGGTTGGATCTACATTCGTCAGTACATTCAGTACTCCATCGATATGGCTGCCGATAGCTGCATCAACATTTACGAGGCACCGCTCCAATCCATCACCGAGGAAGAGTACAGACACATGGAATCCACCTTTAACGGCTGGTGGGAAAGAGCCGAGCTGATTGCAGGCGACAGAGCCGATGCTGTTCACCGCTCTGCTTTGCAATGGCGTTACATCCAACTGTTGCTCCACCCCGATGAGGAAGCTTGTGCACAATTTGTTGCCGAGGTAGAAGCTTACGGCATTCGTTGGGCAGAAAGCGAAGGCAACAACAAGCCGCTAAACGAAATGTTCACCAACCTCTACCCCTCCGGCGGTTCTACCGGCGACGGCCCCCACGACGGTGGAGACCCGATGAACCCCTAACGGTTGATTTTATAAAAAACATACTTTGCTTTTGGGCTCCCTTTAGGAAGGGAGCCCTTGCTGTTATCTTGCCCTTGGCACAGCAAAGTTTTTCCTCATTTTTTTGCTTTTTTGTAAACAAATATCGCTTTCTATTGCTTTTATATCTTGTTTTTGATATGATATAATAAAATGATGGGAAAATCTTTTCCCTCTTGTCCAAAAGGAGAATTTTTTTATGAAAAAAGCACTGATTTTTATGTTGGTTGCGGCACTCCTCTTGCCCTGCCTGTTGGTGGGATGCAATGATGCGCCCCCCACAGAGACAACCCCGGAAATAACAACAGAGGAAATCACCACCCCCGAGGTCACATCTGTCGAAGAGCCTTGGATGAATATGCCCTCTTATAACGGTGATGGCATTTCGTCCGAAAACGCCCTCAAGCGCGTAAACATCATTACAGGCTTGAGTGAGGTCGAAGTGTTTGCAGGTCAAGAGCTTGCAAAATATCTGACCCTCAAAAAGGTTGAAATCACCAATGATGGCTTCCCTATCATTCTCTTTACAGACGTCTCTTTGGAAGAGGATGCTTTCTCGGTTGATGCAACCCTGCGCGGTGAGGAAGCTTGCATGACCATTCGCGGCGGCAACGAACGCGGTGTTCTTTACGGTGTTTATAAATTTTTGGAAAAATACGCAGGTGTTCGTTACTTTACCCCCACCCTGGAAGTGGTTCCCGAAGGCGACATTGTCATTCACGATACCAACCTGCTTGTTTACAAGCCTTATTTTGAAATGCGCCGCTTGACCTGGAACACCGTAGGCGTAAACTCCGATTGGTGCGCCAAAAACGGTATCAACGCACACGACGGTAAGGAAAGCGAAGTATACGGCGGAAAAATCCTTTACGGCGGCGGCTTGTTCGTTCACACCCTTGGTTGGTTGAGTGAATACGACGGCAACAACAACGGCAAGGCCGATGGCTATGACCCAAACCCCTGCCTCTCCAGCGAAGAGACCTATCAAACCGTTCTCAAAAACCTGAGAGCGAGATTGGAAGAAGACCCCACCGTTAACATTGTATCCGTTTCGCAAAACGACAAAAACGCATATTGCCATTGCGACGATTGCATGGCTTCTTATGCGCAATACACCCGTGTTGAGGGTAACATCGAAGAGGGCGGCACCGCAGGCAATCTGCTTGCCTTTGTTAACAGAATCGCCGAGGAGTTAGAAAAAGATTACCCCAACCTCATTATTGATACGTTGGCTTACAACTATACCCAAACGCCCCCTGTAAACATTGTTCCGCGCCATAACGTTTGCATTCGCATTTGCTCCATTCGCGTCTGCTTTATGCACCCCATGACCGAGTGCCCCGATGCCTATGGACCGAACGGTCAACAGTGGTCAAAAACCTTTATGTTTTTGCCCGATTTGCTTGCTTGGGGTGAGATTTGTGACCGCATTCACGTTTGGGATTATACCACCAACTTTGCTTACTACATTCCTCCCTTCTCCAACTTCGGTTCCATTCGCGCAAATATGCAGATGTATTACGAGCACGGTGTGCGCGGAATGTTCCCGCAGGGCAACGGTGAATCCATTTCGGGCGAGTTTGGCGAATTACGCTCCTACCTGCTTGCAAAGCTGATGTGGGATCCGCTTATGTGCGAAGAAGAATACTACCGCCACATGGATGAATTTCTTCAAGCTTACTACGGCGAGGGCTGGGAAGGCATCCGCAAATTCATCGATTTGACAACAGAGCTTGCAGGCAACGAAGGCAGCTGCATCAACATTTACGAGGCACCTTTGAACTCCATTTCCAAAGAAGAATACCTCACGTACGAGGACCAAATCGAGGCTTGGTGGAACACCGCCGAAGAGCTCGCTGGCGACCGCCTCGAATACGTTAAGCGTTCCCGTTTGCAATGGCGTTACATCCAACTGCTGCTCCACCCCGACAGGGAAGCCTGCGATCAGTTTATCCAAGACGTAAATAACTACGGCATCAAATGGGCAGAGAGCGACAAGAACAACTTCCCGCTCGATTATATGTTCCCCGACCTC
Source organism: Eubacteriales bacterium (assembly GCA_045658925.1). Taxonomy (GTDB): domain Bacteria; phylum Bacillota; class Clostridia; order Oscillospirales; family CAG-272; genus UMGS1865. The sequence continues at coordinate 23,174 of JAZOVV010000033.1, read as the reverse complement.
TATCCTGACGGTGGAAACACAGGCGACGGCCCGCAAGACGGTCAAGACCCGGTGAATCCTTAACACTTGATATCATTTTTTGCATAACAAGCAAACCTTTTTGCACTTATTGACACTATATAAAGGAACGCATAAGTGTTTTTTCAAAGACGTGCGATATACACCGTACGTTGAATAGCAAACAACCAATGCGTTATTGACTCTTGCCGCTTTTGTTGTTACAATAAAAGCATACCGGCGGACTCTCTTCCGCTTTTTGAAAGGAGAAACATCTGTGCAAAAATTACTACCCCTTTTGTTGGTTATTGCCCTTGTGCTCCCCTGCCTTTTGGCAGGATGCCACACAAGCACTCCGTCCCCCGAAGACACAACACCGCAGATAACCACCCCAACAGTCACAACCCCTGAGGACACCACCCCCGAAGTTACCGCTCCAGAGGTTACCACACCCGCAGAAACATCCTCATCACAGACCGAACCGATAGAGCCCCCTGTTTACGATTATTCTAACGTCGACGAAAACAACGTGCTCAAGCGCGCCAAGGTCATTACGGGCAGCAGCGAGCACGAGGTCTATGCGGGTCAAAAGCTTGTCAAGTATTTAAAGCAGAAAAACGTGGAGATTGCCGAGGACGGTTTTCCCATCTTCCTCTATCTTGACCCCACACTCCCCACCGATTCTGTTTTGGTGGACGCAACCTTGCGCGGAGAGGATGCCGAGCTGACCATTCGCGGTGGCATTCATCGCGGTGCGATATACGGCGTTTATCGCTTTTTGGAAGAATACGCAGGCGTTCGCTACTTTACGCCCACGCTTGAGGTCGTTCCCGATAGCCCCATCGTATTGCACGACGGCAACCTAATCTCTTACGCCCCCACCTTCGAATACCGCCACTCCAACTGGTTTGGCTCCGAGGATGAGGAATCGGCATCTTGGAACGTCAAAAACGGAATGAACGGTAGCGGCTCCATCCCCGATGAAATGGGCAGCAAATGGAATTACGGACCTACGTTTGTGCACACCATTGGATGGTTGAGCGAAACAGGAAGATCCGATTCCCCTAACCCGTGTCTCTCCGACCCCAAAATTTTGGCAAAGGTCATTGAAAACGTGCGCTATATTTTGGAAGATGACCCGAGCATCAACATCGTCTCTATCTCACAAAACGATAACTACGAATATTGCACGTGTGAAGAATGTACCAAGGTAAACAAAGAGGAACGCAGTCCCGCAGGATTGATGCTTCGCTTTGTCAACGAGGTTGCCAAAGCCTTGGAAAAGGATTACCCCGAGTTGGTGATTGACACCTTGGCATACCGCTATACACAGACGGCTCCGCTCTTGACTGTTCCTCGCCATAATGTTTGTGTTCGCGTTTGCTCCATCAACTGTTGCTTTACGCATCCTATGGACGAGTGCAAAACCGAACAAAGCCTGCCCGGCGGACTGCAAGCAAAATCCGCATCCTTCCTTTACGATTTGGTACAGTGGAGCAAGATTTGCAACCGCATTTACGTTTGGGATTATACCACAAACTTCCGCTATTACGTTCCCACCTTCCCAAACTTTGGTGCTCTGCGTCAAAATATGCAATTCTTTGCCGACCACAACGTGCTTGGAATGTTCTCACAAGGCAATTACCAATCTGTTTGCGGTGAGTTTGCAGAGCTTCGCATTTATTTGCTCGCAAAGCTGATGTGGGACCCCTATATGACCGAAGAAGAATACTACACACACATGGATGAATTCTTGGCTGCCTACTACGGCGAGGGCTGGGAGTACGTTCGCAAATACATTGATAAAACCACAGAGCTTGCACAAAGCAACTGTATGACTATTTATTCACATCCCTTTGATATCATCTCCAAAGAGGACTATCTTGCCAACGAAGCCGACTTTGAGGCTTGGTGGGCAAAAGCCGAGGAGCTTGCGGGAGACTGCCTTGAAAATGTCAAACGCTCCCGCTTACAATGGCGTTACATTCGCCTAATGCTCCATCCCAACAGTGAAGAGGCTTACAATCTGTGGGATGAAATTTATTGGTATTACGATATGAAATTTGCCGAAAGCTGGCAATACGACGAACCGCCCGGAGAGTGGTTCGAATGGTTCGAAGCATCCTAACAAAAAACACCCCAAAAGGAGGCAATCAAATGAGCATTACTCTCAAACAAGTTTCCATCATCACCGGTACAACCGAAACCGAGGTGTATGCCAAAGAGGAACTGCAAAAGTATTTAGAAAAAAAGAACGTTACCGTGGTTGAGGGTGGCTATCCCATCACCATCACCTACGATAACACGCTCTCGCGTAACGACGGTTTCCGCGTTAGCGCCACCGCTGACGGTATGACCATTGCAGGCGGCACCGAGCACGCCATTCTCTACAGCGTTTATAAGTTTTTGGAACAGTACGCAGGCGTTCGATACTTCCTGCCCGGTCTTGAAAAAATCCCCGCAGGTGACATCACGTTTGAAGAAGGAATCCTCGTTGACTTTGCCCCCATTTTTGAATCCCGTCAAATCAACTGGAATGCCGTTGCACACAGCGCCGAGTGGTGCTCCAAACAAGGCATTAATAACTGTGATGCCGATATGAGCGGAAAGTTTGGCGGTAAGTGGAGCTATGGCGGTCTGTTTGTGCACACCCTTGGTATTTTGACCGAGACCGGCAAATGGGGCGATGATAACCCCTGCCTTTGCGACCCTGAAAACCTGAGAAAGGCAATTAAGAACGTCAGAGCCGCTCTTGAGGCAAACCCCAACACCGATATTGTCTCTGTCTCCCAAAACGACAACAACAATTACTGCAAGTGCGAAAAATGCCAAGCAATCGACGCAGAAGAAGGCAGCCCCTCGGGCAATATGCTCCGCTTTGTCAATGCCATTGCAGAAGACCTCGCAGAGGATTATCCCCACGTCGTTGTGGATACGCTTGCTTACAACTACACGCAAAAGGCGCCCAAAATCACCAAGCCGCATCCCAACGTTTGCATTCGTCTGTGCTCCATTCGTTGCTGCTTTATGCATCCTCTGACCAAGTGCCCCAACAAGAGCGTTTGGACAAAAACCCCCGCTCTCGTGCGCGACCTTGTAGAGTGGGGCAAAATCTGCAACCGCATCTATATTTGGGACTACACCACAAACTTTAAATTCTACGTTCCCACCTACGCAAACTTTGGCGCGCTGCGCGAGAATATGCGCTTTTACGTTGACAACCACGTGCGCGGAATGTTCCCGCAGGGCAACAGCCAATCCATTTCGGGTGAGTTTGGCGAGGTTCGCGCTTACCTCTTGGCAAAACTGATGTGGAACCCCTATATGACAGAAGAAGAATACTACACGCACATGGACGAGTTCCTCGAAGCCTACTATGGTGACGGTTGGACTTACCTGCGTGAATACATCGACAAAACCACCGAAATGGCAGCCGGGGGATGCATGAACATTTACGAAAATCCCTTTACCGCTATCACGGGTGAGCAATACGGCGCAAACGAAGCTTACTTTGATGAGCTTTGGGCAAAGGCCGAGGAGCTTGCCGACGAGGACAGAAAAGAGAACGTCCGCCGTTCCGCTCTGCAATGGCAGTATCTCAAATTGATGCTCCACCCGAGTCTCGAGGGCTCCAAGAAGCTGCTCCACGACGTTAAGAGCCGCGACATTCTTTGGTTGGAACGCAAATACGAGGTTGAGGACGCAACCGACCTTTCCCTCTCCCCCGACCATTGGTTTGATTACAGATATTAAAAGAATAACAAAGGGACAGAGAACACAAAATGTTCTCTGTCCTCTTTTTTTGATAACTACTGACTTAATTAAAGACACCAAAGCAATAATATTTTCGTCAAATTTTCAAGTTTTATTGACAACTCAACAGAAATGTGATAAAATATACCCGTCACACGAATTGCATATGTTCCAACCAACGAAGGGAAAATACTTTTGGTAAAAAGTGTTTTCTCCTTTTCCTCTTCCTTCGTTGGAGGAGCAATTCGTGTGACAACAATTGAAGGGGAAGCATTTTTTCGGTGCGTTCCTTTTGGGGCGCACCTTTTTTATATGCTGATAGGGGGTATATATGAACAATGATATTCCAAAAAAAGATAATAGATATTACCGGCGTAGAGCTCATGCCCGGAGAGCCTACCGTTTGCCTTGGCAACGGAGAGCAAGACTTTGAGTGTTGTTGCGACGAGTGCGACTGCTATTTGTTTTGTTTTCCCGAATTTGAGCACGCGAAAAAGACTTGCTCGGAATGACAGACAGTAGGGGCGAACTGTGTTCGCTCGTTTTTACATACGATAGCCGTTCGTTTTAGGGACGTCGAGGGCGTCGTCCCCTACAAAAGTTGTTTTTGAATCACTCGCGTCAATAGATTTACACCTTTTGCAAAGCAAACGCCGCGTGAAATGTTTGATTCCTCGTAGGGGGCGACGTCCTCGACGCCCCGCCAGTCATAACCGCCAGCCGCTTAGTGGGTGGTTTTCGTTTTATAATCAAAAGGAGCTGTCCTTGCGGACAGCTCCCGTTTTTTGTTTGATTTTTTTAGTGGGTCAGGTCGAACCAAAGCACAAGTTCCATGTTCAGCTTAACGTTTACTTCTCCGTCAGCAAAGGACATAATGGTAACCATAGGCTCGGTCTCGCTGCAGTGAATGTAGGTGGTAACACCGCGACCGTTATCGATGATGTTATAACCGTTATAACCCACAAGGGTTTTGCCCTCGTTTGTGCCGTCAAGAATGCCCTTAATAAATGCGTCCCACTGCGCTTGACCAACACCGAGGGAATCGTCGTCGGGATTGATAACAAAGGATGCCTGTTTGCCGGTGTAACCCCAAGCGCAGAGAACCGACCAACGGCCGCTTCTTACGTTCGGTTTTGCAACGCCCATAGGCAGGAATGCATACTCTACGGTTGCGCCCTCGTAAATCTGCTTCATATATCTCCAAGCGTGGCCCTCGTTGATTTGCGTGTTCAAGCCGTGGTGAGAAATTTGCAGAATGTTGCTGTTGAATGCGGAAATATCATAATTCTTAACCGTATAGGTGGAGGGATGCTCACCGGAGTCGCCCATAAAGAGTGCACCTTCTACTCCGCCGCCTGCTACTCTGAAAATGATACCGGAATCGTTATAATCCGGAATGGGAGTAGCGTGAGACCAAATAATGTCGGGCGTGTGGAGCATATCTACGGTTGCATTGCCAAAATAGTAGGTAAGACCTGCGTGAGGATTGAGATATTTCGACTCGGGACAAGCGGTCTTGCACAACTCATGGAATGCTGCTTCACCTGCATAACCTGCACCGGTGGGAGAAAGTTCGCTATTGGAAGGAAGTTGATAAACGAAATAATTAACGGTTGTCAAGTGAGCATATTTATCGAAGTAGGGCTTGGTAACACCGTTGTGGTCACCGTGACCGTGTGTAAAGATCCAAGCTTCGATAATAAATTCACCGTTTTCATCTTTTGCAATTTCAAGAGACTCGAACGCGTAGAAGAGGTTATCTGCATTGCTCTCGTAGTAGTAGCCACCATCAAGAACGATTGCACGTCCGTTGGAAAGCTTGAAAATGTAGCAAAGACCGATGTTGGGGTTGTTTTCGGTAGAAGCGATATTGCCGGGTTCGAGAACGTCAACGCCGATCTGCGCTACAATCACCTCACCCTTGCCGGTTTCCTCGTTGGGAGTGAGCGGATCGGTTGCGCCCTCTTGAATGGTTTCGTATGCAATACGAAGATCTCCGCTCTCTGCATACCAATACATTGCTACCTGCTCTGTTCCCTTTTGCAGGATGATAGTTTCAAACTTGGCACCTTCAATCATTGTAACGTTGAGGCGTGTGTATCCCTCTGCGATAAGAGGATCTACAAAGAGTGCAACGTCTTTTACGTTTACATAAATCTCCATGTAGGAGTCGAACGTGCTCTCAAACTCATCCACCAAGGTGGGTTCTGCAAGCCAATCGTGCAGTTTTTCATTTCTCTCAACGGTAATATCGCCATTGACAAAGGAGAACACAGTTGCCATGGGAGCGGTTTCGCTGGAGGCAATATAGGTAATCAACCCCTTGCCGTTGTCTAAAATGTTAATACCGTTGTAGCCTAGGTAGGTCTGGTGCGTGTTTGTGCCTGCGGCAACAGAATCAACAAACGCTTGATAATTTTCTCCGCTCAACCCACCGAAAGCTTTATCATCCTTGTTCATAAAGTAGGAGATGCCGCAGTTTGCATTGCCCCAGAAAACGATAACCGTTGAACGGCCGTTTCGAGAGTCGTTCGGGTTACGGTCGCCCATGGGAAGAACCGCATATTTAGCGCCCGTTTCATCGTATACCTTTTTGATATACGTCCAGCCGTGTGCCGCGTAGTTACCCGTTCCATCCTCGGTGTTCTGTGTTGTCAGACCGTGGTGCGGAACTTGGAACATGTCGCACGCAAAGGCAATCGTTTCGTAGTTTTCCCACATTACCTTAAACGCAGATTCACCCGCATCGCCGGTGGAGAGGAAGGAAACACCGCCGCCGTTTACCTTGTAAACGATGCTGGTGCTATTATAATAGGTGATTCTGCTCTCAGGCGACCAAACAAGGTCGGGAGTGTAGAGCATATCAATGGTGGCGTTACCAAAGAAGTACTGTACGCCTGCACGAGGAATGAGATGTACGGCGTTGGGATATGCCGCCTTGCAGTTGTTGTAAAAAGCAGTCTCAACCGTTGCCGATGTGGGAGTCAAAAGTTGGCTTGCGCTTGGCAGATTGTAAATGATGTATTCTATGTCGGTCTTTTCGCTATACTTTTTGCCAAAGGTCTCCATAATGCCAACGTGGTCGCTGTCACCGTGTGAGAAGAACCATGCTGCAATGATATATTGACCGGACTCATTTCTGGCAATGTCAAGCTTGGAAAGTGCATTGTAAACGTTGTCTGAGTTGCTTTCGTAGTTAAAGCCGCCATCAATAACGATTGCACGACCGTCGGAAAGCTTGATAACGTAGCACATACCAATCATCGGGTTGCCGGTGTCGCCAAGTCCGCGCTCTACGCCAACCTGAACCATAGTCAATTCACCCGTTCCGGTTGTCTCATTGGCGGTAAGAGTTGCCAAAATGGCCGCCAGTTCGCCCTCTTCGGGCTTTTCGTAGAGGATGCGCATCTCTTTTTGTGCGGACTTCCAATAGAGCGTTACCAGCTCTGTGCCATTGGTAAAGAGCAGAGTTTCAAACTTTGCACCTGCAACGGGGGTAACAGCAATCGCTTCAAAGCCATTTGCGATAAGCTGATCGATAACAGTTGCCTTGTCGGTAACATTCTTAAGAACGACCTCTTGTGTGCCAAATGTGCTCTCGAAAATTTGTGCGTTGGAATCAAGTATTTCGATAATGTCACTCGCTCCTACCTCGGGAATTGCGAGCCAATCATCAAGCTTGGTGTTGGCTTTAACGGTAACCTTACCCTTTGCAAGCATAAATACGGTTGCCATTTCGGTTTGGTCGGAAGAAGCAATATAGGTAATCAAACCGTGGCCGTTATCGATCATGTTGATGCCGTTGTAGCCGTGCAGGGATTTGATGTTGGCAAAAGCCGAATAAGTAGAGCTCTCGGCAATATAGTTGTGGCCGGTTTCCACGGTTGCGGTAAAGCGGCTCAAAAGCTCTTGTGTAAAGTAGCCGTTTGCCGTAGGAGCATCGCCTCTTGCAACAATGTAAGCCATTTGGTTATCCTTGTTATAGGGGTAATCAAACAGAATTGCCCAACGGCCGTTGCCGGAGTTTGTCATCTCGTTGGAAATACGTGTGCCCAAAGGCAGAGCTACCAAATTAGCACCGGATGCTTGGTAGATGTTCTTGAGACTATCCCAAGCCCACGCTTGAGCGCCGACACCCGTGCTCATACCGTGGTGAGAAAGTTGGAAAATGCCGCTCTTATAAGCTACCGCATTGAACAAGCTCCAAGATCTTGCCGCCGCCTTGTTGCCTGCGTCGCCCAAGCAAAGGAATGCGGTTTCACCACCCGACACCTTGAAAATCATACTGTTGTTGTTGTAGTAATCAAGCTGCTCTTCGGGATTCCAAATAACGTCGGGGGTATAAAGCATATCAACGGTTGCATTGCCGAAGTAATACTTCAAGCCGACGTGGGGGTTGATAATCGTTGCATTCGGGAAGGTTGCCTTTACGGTGTTGTGGAAATCTACTTCTCCCGCAACGCCGGCCAAACCAGCGTCAACAGAGATTGCCTCATTGACAGGGAGCTGATAGACAAAGTTGGAAACATCAACTCTATCTGCATACTCAGAAAAAGTATACAAAATACCGTTGTGGTCGCTGTGACCGTGGGTGAAAATCCAAGCCTCGATAACGTATTTGCCATCAGCATTCTTGGAAATCTCCATTTTCTCCAATGCCTTGTAAACGTTCTCGGCACAAAGTGCATTGTTAAAGCCGCCATCCAAAATGATAGCGTTACCGTTGGAGAGTTTAAAAATGTAGCAAAGACCGATGTTGGGGTTGTCGGTTTCGTTGACTCTTTCAACACCAATCTGCGTCATGGTCAAAAAGCCCTCGCCGGTGGTTGCATTCTTTTGCAAAGCAGCAAGTGCTTGCGCATCTGCCTTTTCCCAAACGATGCGTACCTCATTGGACTCTGAAATCCAATAAACGGTAACAAGCTCATCGCCCTTTGTCAAAAGGTAAATATCAAACTTAGCGCCCTCTACCTCATCAACGTCGAGACGGGTGTAGCCCTCTTGCCAAAATGCATCGAGCGTATCGTAAATTGCTTCTACGTCTGCAAAGATAGCCTCGTAGCAATCAAACGTTGCCTCAAACTGCTGCGCAGGATTGAGAGACGCAACGATTTCAGAAGCCATTTTTGCAGTGGGAGCCATCGGATTGTCGAAATCCGGAATCGGCTCTTGTGGGGGAGCGACGGGCTCGGTAACGGGCTCGGTTGTGGGTTCCGTTACGGGATCGGTTGCTTCGGGATTTGTGCTCTCGCCGACCGTTTCTTGGGGCTCATTGTTTTGAGGATTGCTGCAAGAAACGATTGCCAAAAGCATTACGATTGTCAGAAACAGTGCAAGAAATCTTTTCATTTTGATTCTTTCCTTTCCGAAAACTTCCCCATTTTTTGGTGGGGTATGCCTTATTATAGCACCCCCCAACAAAGTTGTCAATTCTTTTTATTAAAAAACTAATGTTTTTTAATATTTTGCACAAAAAAGACAGGTGATTTTTGGTCACCTGTCCTTGCTTTTTTATTGTTGGGAGAACACGAAGGTTCCGCTCGCTGCCTTTACGCGCTCTTGCCCGTTGACAAGATAGTGGCGCGGTGCAATAACGTATCCTTTGGCATCTTGTGGATAAGTCAAACGCAATTTGATTTCGTCTCCCACTCTCTCCCACTTGACTTCAACACGTCCCGCGGGGGCGTTGTAATATGCCTTTGCGTGCTGCATTGTAGTGCAAAATACGGGGCGTATATCGATATTTGCCGCATTTTGCAGGTCGGGATTGGGACGGATGCCCGCGAAATACTCTATCATCAAAGCCGAAATATCACCCCAAAAATGGTGGTTGAGGGAACCGTAAGGCTCGCGTACGTTTTCGGCAAGCGTGGTCAGTCCGTCGGCAATCATCACGCCGTAAGAGGGCGCGTCGAGGCGCGTAATCATCTTAAGGGCGAGGTCCTCATAGCCGTTGTCACAAAGCACGCGGAAGAGAACGCGTCCACCAAGAACACCAACACCCATGTGGTCGTCTTGCTTGTGAATTTCTTCGAGAAGAAGAGCGAGCGCCTTTTCTTTTTCTTCTTCGCTATCGCAAAGACCGTAGAAAATCGCCATTGCCTGCACCGATTGACGTCCGCTGATAAAACGCATTGCGTGAGCATCCTCGAGCAGGTGCTTGCGAATGGCGGCGCGCATTTCCTTGGCGAAGGTGCGGCAATACTCTGCCTCGTCACGCATTTCCATACGGTCATACAGATAAGCCGCCTTGAGGGCGAGGTCATAAGAAATGGTGCTATCGGTAAAAATGAGAGGCGTCTCGTAATCGGGAATGGACGGGCACCAATCTCCAAGACCGATTGCCAAAAGTCCGTTTTCGTCGCGGCGCGCAGTCAGGTAGCGGAAGTAGCGTACCATCGCCTCTTTTGCCGCCTCGGCTATGCGTAAATCGTCGCGCAGAACCGCACAGAAATAAGGAAGATAAACGAGCACGCTATCCCACGCGGGTCCGTTGCCCCAATGGAAGCCCCATCCGCCCGTGGGCACGATGCCGGGGAGCGCGCCCTTTTCGTTCATTGCGCGAACGATGCACTTTTCCCACATCAGGTAGTTGTCTTCGGGCTCGAAATTGAGGAGCGTCTGCTCGGCAGAAAGTGCCGCATCGGCGGTCCAACCGTTCTTCTCACGGTGCGGACAGTCGTTGGGGAAATGTTGAAAATTGCCAAGCGTGGAGCGACGCGTCATTTGTTGCAGAGTGTTCAAAATCTCATTCGAGCAAGAAAAATCCCCTCTGTCGCCAAGGTCCGTATTCATAACCACAGCGGTCAAAAAGTCGGGCGTTGCTTGATTTGCTTCGATGCCTGTAACAAAAGCATAACGGAAGCCGTAATAGGTAAAGTGAGGGATGTATTCTTCAACTCCAACACCGCGGCAGGTGTATTCGGTGCGTTGCACGTAAGGGTTGAGGTGCGCCAAGTGCGGACGGTCGAACATAATGGTCTTAAAGGAAATTTTGCCGTCCTCAACAAGCTCGCTGTGGTCGATGGTGATATGCTGTCCTGCCTTTCCTTTGACCGAAAGACGCGTAAGGCCTACGACGTTAACACCAAAATCGTAGAGATATCCGCCATCGACGGGAGTGATGGAAACCGCTTTCCATTCACCCGTGGCAACGATGGGGCGGTTATCGCACAAAATCGGCTCTCCTTGGTTGGTGGAACGGTGGATAGGGTGTGTCCAAGCCGACAGGTCACAGTCGGGCAAATTCCAATTTGCAACCTCTTTGTTGGCATCGTATTTTTCGCCGTAGCGCAAATCGTCAAACACAATGGGAGAGGGGTGACAAAGAACGTTTTCGTCTGCCTCAATCACCGTTTTTTCGCTACCTGTTGTGAGTTCCAGGGCAAAAGCAAGCTTTGGAGCAGATAGGAAAGACGTTTTGTCAAAATCCCAAATAAAGCCGCCAAAGCAGTTTTGCATACCGTTGCCAAGAATAAATGCCACCACGTTATCGCCCTCACACAAAAGAGAGGAAACGTCGTACGTATCGTAGGGCAACACCTGATTGGGGTTGACGATGTAAGGAGAAAGATGCCCCTTTGTAATGTTTTTGCCGTTGACGTAGAGCTCGTAAAAGCCGAGGGTGCAAACGGTCAGTTCTGCTTTTTTGGGGAGCGTCGAGAGCTTGAAATCGCGGCGCATATAGGGAGCTGCAACCCAATCGTTGAGAGTGCAGGTCTTTCTTGAAAAGGATATAAACTTTTGAGAGAATAGCATTGTAGTGCTCCTCCTTGCTCTTTTTCTGCTTTCATTATAGCACAATTTTCTTGTTTTGTCAAACATAACGCAAAACAGAGATACAACAACTCTCTTAGCGGATAGGGTCTCGGTGGGGCTTGCTGCGGCTCATGTTATTTTTTAGCGACCAGGGTCTCGGTGGCCCCTGGGAGCTCGCGAGAGCAAAAGCACATCCTTGCGGTGTGCGCCGCCCGTCTATCTGTGAACTAACAACTCTATTTTGTAATAATTGTTAGAAAGTTTTTGAAGGGGTGTGGGGGAACTTTTTTCAAAAAGTTCCCCCACGTTCCTTATTTCTCTATTACTGACTTTTTGCTAAATATTCTCGCATACTTTTCGGCCGGGAATTTGAAGCGGCGGTCGTAGGTGAGAAGCCCATTTTGTTCTTGCTCAACGTCGGTCAGTTGCGTGTAGCAGAAGGCAAAGAAATGCGGATTTTCGAGGATGGCATCGGTGAGCCCTTCGAGACGTGCAAAGAATTCGTCCTCGCTGAGCACAGATGCACCGTAGCCCCAACCTGCGTTTTCCTCATCCATGACCCAACGAATGCCGCCATATTCGCTCATAAATACGGGCAGCTCGGTTTTATAAACTTGACGGTGTCGATTCAATCGCCAAAGTTGGTCGCGCGCAATACCCTTGTCCATTTCGGCATAGTAGGACTTGAAGGTTTCGGGATTTTGCTCGTAGTCGTGCACGTCGTGAACATCTGTGCGCGTTGTGGGGAAAGAACCGCTCGAAGCAACGACAGGACGCGTGGGGTCGATTGCCTTGGTAATATCGTAGATGGAATCGAGAAGCGGAATGCTTTGCGGATGTCCGTTTTGGTCCCACGTCTCATTAAAAGGACACCAACCGATAACGGACGGGTGCGAGAAATCGCGCTCCATTTCCTCAAGCCACTCGGGCAGGAAGTTTTGCAAATTTTCAAACTTGGTGTGGTCGAAGCCCCAGTTGCCTGCCTCTGCCCAAACCATGTAACCAAGCTTATCTGCGTGATAGAGGAAGCGCGGCTCGAATACCTTTTGATGCAAACGCGCACCGTTAAAGCCGCAAGCCATCGATGCTTCAATATCAAATTTAAGAGACTCATCCGTGGGAGCGGTAATGACTCCCTCGGGGTTAAAGCCTTGGTCGAGAACAAAACGGCCGAAAACCGTCTCTCCGTTTATCTGCAAACCGTTCTCTTTTGTCAGTTTCACTTCACGCAAGCCAAAGTAGCCGTTCATTACATCGACTTTTTCGCCCGACGTCAACTCAAAAACGAGGTCGTAAAGTCTGCCCTTGCCGCACTCCCAAAGGTGCGCCTCGGCAAGGTTGATTTCCATAACCGTGGTAGCGGATGCCATTTTTGTGGTGGCAGAACCCATCAGTTTACCCTCAAAATAGGCTTTTACGCACAACGTATCGTCACTTTGTGTGCCTACGGTCTTGGTTTCAATCACCACAGAGGGCGCGGAAATATTTGGGTAAACCTTGTAAGAGACGACGTGCGCAACCTCTACGGCTTCGAGCCAAACGGTCTGCCAAATGCCCGTGGTACGCGTGTAGAAGCAGCCGTAAGAGTTGAGTTTTGTGGACTGCTTGCCCGCAAATTGCTTGCCCGAGTGAATGTCATCCTCGGCATAAACGGTGACGTAGTTGCCGTTTTCGCAAAGAAAATCGGTGATGTCGTAAGAGAAAGACGTATATCCACCCTTGTGCGCGTCACCTACCGACTTGCCGTTAACGAATACACGTGTAGTGTGATCGCACGCGTCGATGTGCAAAATCACACGCTTGCCAGCCCACTCTGCGGGAATATCAATATTTCTGCGATACCAAACCGCATTCATAAAATCGGTGTGTCCTATTCCCGAAAGAACGGTTTCTGGCGAGAAGGGCACGGTGATTTTTTGAGAGAGACTGTCTCTCTTGTGAAAATTCTTTTCGAGACCAACCTTGGCGTTATCAATTTCAAAATCCCATACGCCGTTGAGATTCAGCCAATCTTGGCGCAATCTGTCGGGACGGGGATGCTCACATCTTGGAATGTTGTTCATCATTTTTTCTCCTATTATTTGTCTGTTATTCTTTATCTGTTATTTTTTCTCTTTTGCCGTGAACCCACGAAACGGTACTATATGTAACCGCGCCAACACATATTCCAAAATCAAAGTTTTGAAAACCGCTGAACAAAAATGTAAACATTCCAATCAGCGAATATGGCACAAAACCAACAAGAACCAACAGTTCAAAAAAGTCCAAAAACTTTTCGGGACATCTTGGATTTTTCACCTGTGCAAAGAATACAAGAAAGACGCCGAAGAACCAAGCGACAGTCAAAATAAGAAGCCCCATAAGATCCTCGCCTTTGTTCTCGGAAGAACCAAACAATGCAAAAAGCAAATATGCCACCGCGGCAAACGCGATTGGAATCCAAAAAGCTAACTTCTTGTTTTCAAACAACTTGTCAAGAATTTTTCGCACAAAAACACCGCCTTTCTTGAATGTGCTATTTATCGATTTTCAACTTTATTACGAAGCGTGTCAATAAAGTTTTTCACGTTTTCCTCGCTCTTTCCTGTCAGTTTGGTTGAAAAATCTTTTATGGCATTGATTTGCAAATGATATTTTTTATCTGCCACAAAACGAATTTGGAAAGATGATTTGAATAACCATCCTTGCTTAATCGATAACTTTTGAATTTTATTGAAAGGAATTTCGGTGATATAGGCACTGCTTGCCGTATAAATGAGACTGTTTGGCGTTAAGTAAAAATACATATTTTCAAAATGTCGCCTGGTAAAAAAGGAATAAAAACGACCACCGTAACAAGGAAATTCAATCCATGGATATTTTTTCCTTACAAGTTCATAAGTAAAGTCAAAACTCTTCTTAAAATCGTCTTTCCACCCCATTTGATACACCGCCTTTCTTGCGTTTATTATAACACAAACCACAGTACGTGTCAATACAGGCGCAACTTTTCACAAAAAGAAAGTTCCTTTTGTTCCAACATCGTTCGCCAAAGAAGCTTACTCCCTCTACTTCTAACACATACAAACAAATAAGAATTTTGTATGTCATGCCGGTTGCTGATTTCGTTTTTGTCGTTAAAGGCGGGACGTCGAGGACGTCGTCCCCTACGAGAAATCAAACATTTCACGCGTTTTTTGGTTTTGCAAAAATGCAAATTGATTTTCGCGATTGATTCAAAACAACTTTTGTAGGGGGCGACGTCCTCGACGCCCCGCTTACATCTAACACATACCAATAAGCAAAACCTCTGTATATCATCTTGAGCGGATAGAGGATGACGCAAACATTTGCAGCATCACAACAAATTTGCACTTTCATCTTGACTTTTTCTTCTTTCTATGATAATATGAAGATATCAAAAAACAACCGCAAAAGGAGCAAACGTATGAAGATTTTTACATCCGTTCCGTCAGAAAACCTTTATTTTCAAGAGACAACCGTTGAAGCAGGCAACGCCCCCGAAAGAACCGAAATGGGCGTTATCAACGTGTTTGACGAGTTTGAATATCAAAGCATTTTGGGCTTTGGCGGCGCTTTTACCGAGTCGGCGGCTTACAATTATGCGCAACTCACCGATGAGCAAAAAAAGCTCTTTTTGGAGAGTTATTTCTCCCGCGAAAACGGTATCGGCTACAACTTTGGCAGAACGCATATCAACTCCTGCGACTTCTCGCTCGACGTTTACGCTTACATTGAGAGCGGCGACAAGGAGCTCAAAACCTTCTCGCTCGAGCGCGACAAAAAATATATCATCCCCTTTATCAAAGACGCTCTGAAATATTGCGAGGATGAGCTCATCCTTTTCGCTTCCCCTTGGAGCCCCCCTGCCTTTATGAAGGATAACGAAAGCGTATTCCGCGGCGGCTCCCTGAAGGAAGAATACAAGGAGTGCTGGGCAAGATATTACGCAAAGTACATCAAAGCAATGGCAGAGGAAGGCATCACCATTTCCGCCATCTCCATTCAAAATGAGCCCATCGCGCGCCAATCTTGGGAGAGCTGCTATTACTCCCCCGACGATGAAAGAGAATTCATCGAAAAATATCTCTCCCCCGTTCTTGACGACGAGGGTCTCTCCGATATCAAAATCATCATTTGGGACCACAACAAAGAGCGCGTTTACGACCGTACCAAAAAGATTTTCTCCTCTAAAGCCGTAGAGGATCGCGTTTGGGCAGTTGGCCACCACTGGTATTCGGGTAACCACTTTGAAGGCATGCGCCTTGTGCACGAAAAATTCGGCAAGGTTTTGCTCAGCACCGAGAACTGCGGCTCCATTAACGAGGACCCCATCTCTCTTGCTGAAAGATACGGCAAAGAGCTTTGCGGCGACTTTAACAACTTTACCGCAGGTCTGTGCGACTGGAACTTGCTCCTGAGTGAAAAGGGCGGACCCTTCCACAACCGTTCCGCAGGCACCACCGCTGTTGCAGGCATCGTTTTTGAGGACAAGGCGGCAGGATGTCACGCGCCCATTCTCTACAATACCGAAACTAAGGAGCTTGTTTTCACTCCCATTTACTACTACATCGGTCACTTCTCCAAGTTTGTTCAACGCGGAGCCGTACGCATCGCCACCACCAGATACTGCGAAAACATCTACACGGTAGCATTCAAAAACCCCGACGGCAGCATCGTCCTTGTGATGATGAGCACCTCTCACCGCGAGCTCCCCGCCGTTGTAAGACACAACGACGTTTGCACCAAGCTCGTAATGCAACCGCACTCGATGGTGACGGTGATTTTGTAAGATTAAAAAACGCAAAAGAAAGCAGACCCTAGTGGTCTGCTTTCTTTTATGCTATAGACAAATAAAAGACATAGGAAAAGGACGGAACAAAGAGAAACAAAAGAACGAGAACAAAGGATATGATTTTTACAACACGCTTTTGCGCGAATTTTACAGAAAAAGCCGAGAAAATCAATCCCCCAAAGGTAAGCAAAGCAATTCCCATTACCAAAATTTCTACCCCAACGCCCAAAAAATCAACACCGCTGCCGCCCATCTCCTTAATTTTATCAAATTGAAGATGGACTTCAATCGTTCCCGCAACCGCGAAGTATACATCAAACAAAAAAATGGCAATCGCCAATATAAAAAGAATCCACGAAATTACTTTTTTCATTGTCTTTCTCCTTTCTTGTTTCTGCTTTTATTTTAGCATATCATTATTCCTTTTGCAAGCGCTAACGCTCAAAAGTTTATTTTGGGATGTAAAAAATTGAAGAAGGAGTAAAAGATGTGGTAAAAAATCCACGCTTGGTTGATAGTCTGTTCCCTATTATTTTCCTCGTTCCGTGGAACTTTTGTTTCCAAATGGTTTGTTTACTGCGGCAAAAAAGTGTGCTATAATGAAGGCGTAAACAAAAAACGAAAGGAGATTTGATTATGTCGATTGGACAGAACATTAAAAAATTCCGCAAAGAAAAAGGCTACACCCAAAGAGAACTCGCCGAGCTGGTCGGCGTTTCTGTGCAAGCAATTTCAAAATGGGAAACAGACACAGGCGCGCCCGACATATCTTTGATTGTTCCTCTGGCTTCTGCTTTGGAAATATCCACAGATGCCCTCTTTAGCTATGAGTTCTCTGTAAAACTCGAAGATTTTGAAGAGTTGCGCAACGATTGCGGACAACAAGACGTTTTTCGCTCGCCAAGAACTTCTACAAAAAATTACAAAACGCTCTGTGCTTACTTTTCTGCTCATCCGCAGAACTCCGAGGCGGCTTCTCTGTGCCTCAAAAGCCTCGTGGATATGATTGCCGCAGGAAAAACACAAGGCAAAGGGAAAAGCGAACTGCTTGTCGAATGTGAGAAATATGCAAATTGCGTTTTTAAATATGAAACCAATGCGGACACTATTTTTAGAAATTATTTTGTTCTTGCGCGTGGATATTCCGTGCTTGGCGAGGACGAAAAAGCAAAGGAAATACTCTCTAAAATTCCCACAACCTTTGGCGACCGACTCTATTGGGAGGCTGAAATGGCGCAAGCCAACAAAAACTTTGACACCGCTATGCAAAAATGCAGGTCCAGCTTTGCACTGAAAGCAAGATACATTTCAAGATGCATTCGTATGGCGGGAGAGATATGCGAAGCGAGAGACAGCGAAAACGGCGTGGCAAACCGTATGGAGTACGAGGAATATATGCTACGTTTGCTCAACGCATTCCTTTCGGGTGGGAATTATCTGCCCTGCCGCCAAATCTTCCAAAAACACATTTTGCTTTGCGGAATGGTAAAAAAATATGCAAAACTGAATCGCTTTGACCTCTCCCTCGAAAGAGCCGAAATGCTGTTTGCAGGCAGAGTAGAATTTTTGGAATTTCTCAACAATCAAAGCCAAAAATCTTCGTTGTTGTTTGAAAACAACGACTCCGTAGAATATCAAATGCACACAAAACATCAACTCGATTGCTATGTAAATGACACCGCGGACTTTTTGAAAAAGTGCCCCGAATATGAAACCGACGCAAGAGTAAAAGAATTGCTCGAAAAATACAATTTGGGATAAATTGAAAAAAACGCTTTTTTCTTCTTTTTATATTGACATTTTTTGGGGGATGTGTTATATTTAAGTCAACAACGATTGGTTTTTGGAGGCTTCATATGACATTCGAAACCCTCACCCCGAACGGTGCAAGAATCACAGCACCCGATATGCACGGCAAACTGACAGAGGAACTTGTTCCGTTCGCGGTACGCGGCCCCAACTTTGTCGAGTTGAATGACGGAACCATCCTCTACTTTTTTGGTATGAAATTCGGTTCTCAAAAAGACGAAGCGGTTACCTGTTCTGCTATGATGCGCTCGCGCGACGGCGGAAAAACTTGGGGTGAGATGCAAATTCTCACTTATGACGGCGCCCCCTGCGAGGGCGGCTGTCCCATATATGACAAGCTGCACGACACGCTCATTCTCATCGCGCGCACAAGACATTGGAAGCCCGGATACGAAGAAGACCGTCTGCTTGCCGAGGATGACCAAATTTTAGGGCACACGTATGAGCGTTTTTGGATGATTAAAAGCACAGACAGCGGCATCACTTGGGGAAACTACCGCGAAATCGAAATCAAAAACACGCCCGCCAACTGGACAATTCAACACTGCCCCACCCCCGGCGTGGGCATTCAGCTTTCCAAGCAAAAAGACCCTCGCCTCAACGGCAGACTGATTCTCCCCTGCAACGACGCAAGTCTCAACAACGGAAAGAACGAATTTCGCGCACATCTCGTCATTTCGGACGATTTTGGAGAAACTTGGCGCGTGGCGGCTCTTGAAAATTATCTCGGTGCAAGCGAATATGTGGTTGTCGAACTCGACGACGGAACGCTTGTTTGCAACTGTCGCAACCAAAGCGGTTTTCCTGCAAACAGACGCATCCAAGCCTTCAGCCGCGACGGCGGCGACACACTCGAAGGAAGCGCCGTTGTTGATACACTGTATGACCCCTTGTGTCACGCGGGCTTTGCTCTTGCCGAGGTAAACGGAAAGGAATACATCTTCTTCACCTCTCCCTCGGGCGAGCTTGGCGGCCCCACAGACTTTTTCCGCACAGGCACACCCCAGCATTGGGGCAAGCGCGAAGCGCTGATGCTCTACGCATCCTGCGATGGCGGAAAAACCTACAAAGCCATCAAGCAGGTATCCGATAAGGGAATTTTTGCCGCATACTCTGCACTTTGCACAACCAAAGACGGAAAACTCCTTTGCGCTTGGGAGTCCGGCCCCGAGATTGGGCTATATCGAGATATTAAATATAGAGCGTTTGAGATTGAAGAGCTGACAATGCTTTTTGATTAACAAACACGTATTGAAAGAAAGATAAAAAGCAAGGGGTACGCAATGCGTATCCCTTGCTTTTTGGGTTGACACAACAATTTCAAACCTTTGTCTATATGAACAATCCTGTAAATGCTACACGATTATTCAGTTTGTCGATAACCATAAAAGAAACGACTTTATTTCTCTTTGTTATAAGCTTCAATTCGGCATTTTCGGACGCAGCCTTTACCAAGCTCTCGATTTGCTCAAGTTGATCTTTGTCATACCAAAATTTAAGTTTCTTGTTGTTTTTTCGAACGGCAATATCAACAAGCGAGTTGTATAACTCATATCTCCATTTGTTATTTTTATATGGCGCCATTGTCGCCACCTTTAAGGATTGCACACAAAAGAAAACAGCTATAGCTATACAAATAGTACCAATAAATACACAACAAAGTGCAAAATCACCCTCCGACATATTTGGAAAGATGGTGCCGTTTTCTTCAAACAAAAGAGGCATGACAATGAGGATTACCATTCCTAACACGCTCATAAAAATTGTAAGTGCACTATAAACAGTATACCGAACGGGTTTCTTATCTCCCATTCCTTTTTCCGCTTCCGCAAAAGCTGTAACCAAATCAAAAGCAGATTTGGCTCTGTGTCCCCTGATTCCGCGGATTCTTCCATAATATTCTTTAGAGCTGCTATCAGTAAAATAGCAATCGGAGTTGTACAATTTTCGCCTGAGTTTTTCATATTTGGGATATTTTCTAATCACAAGCATACATCCAACAACATAAGCAATCCCCAATGCGATAAATACCACACCCAACAAGCGCATAAAAATGATGGCGAGCATAGGTCCAGTATTTGCCCAAAGACCAACTCCCAAAATCATTCCACCTACCACAAACATAAGCAATGCAATGAAAATTATATATATCAAAATATATGAAAAATATTCTTTTTTTATATTTCCATTGAAAATATCTTTTTTCTCTTTCATCATTGCACCACCTTTCTGTAGGTATTATAGCATGAAAACGAATATATGTCAAGCATTTAGCAACACAAGGGCAAGGTTCTCTTCCGCATTCCCCCTCGGGGGTGCGCGAGGGGGATGTCACGAAGTGACAGGGGGAGTGGGCGGGGTGTTGGGGATTGGATGAAGGTGTGGAAAAGTGATACAAGAATATGAAAAAGGACTCGAACCATGCGACAAACTTCGAGCCTACGGCTCTCGTTTTGTTCGCGCTAGAAGGGCGCGCAGGGTGGCGATGTGTTCGAGTCCGACGGGAAAAGGAGCCAACGAAAAAAGCACGCCGTTTTGGCGTGCTTCTTCGTTGAGTTGTGCCAACAAATTTGAACCTTAATGCTGTTTACAACTTTGTAAACATCTCATAAAAGCAAAAAATTGACCTACATTATTAAGATTTACACTTTCTCAGCTCTAAATATTCAAAAATTAAAACCGCAATATTTACAACAAAAACAATCGGCACTATATACATCATTATATTTGCAATGGTATCATTTCTGACTAATCCAAAAAACAAGTACATTCCACCGGCATCTCCGCCATCCGGAAAAAGCAAATATGGTAACAGATAAGTTATACAGGAAAGAATTATGTATTTTTTCAACCTCTTAAAGGATGAGACTTTATTCGCAGTTTTAATATTGATCAACAAAAAAACAATGGTATGAATTAAAGGGAGAGGAATCCAAGTCAAGATAACTCTAAACCAGCCCATATTAAATATCCAAGATAAACTCATAATAACAACAGAAAGTATTGCGAGCATACGCCATTTTTTTGTTGACCCACAACCATTACCTTTATCTCGTTTATACTCTTTTTCAATATAACGTATTCCAAAAATCACTCCGAAAACAACAGCAGATATTACCAGTATACCTAATATCGGAACTATAGGCAATCGTATACCCATATTGTTACCCCCCATTTTTAATAATTGTTACCTTTCTTGAATTTATTATATCACAAAACCGTTAGTATTTCAACATCATTTTCTTTATTATATTTCTCAGGTTCAAGTCCATAAGGTCGAGAAAAAGGTGCTATGGTGAAAGAGGGCTGTTTTTTACCCCTAAAAACACGAAAAGCCCTTGAAAAACAAGGACTTTTGTGTTAGGGTGCAAAATTGTTGCACCAATATGGCTCTCCCTGATGTGCTTGCACGTTTTTGTACATCGAACCATGCGACAAGGCTCAAAGCTTTCGCTTTTCGCCGCGAATTTGCGACACGGTCGCAAAGTTCGCCCCTGTACGCGCCTTTGGCGCGCAGGGTGGAGCGTTCGGGGCAGCAGGGGAGCCAACGACACCCTGAGATTAACAAACTTGTCTCGCAAGCGAGCCAAGTTGAGGAGAATTGCCATTGCAATTCTCCCCGTCAGTTCCAACTACGTTGGAGCGGGGTGTTGCAAATGAATGTCGTTGGTTCGAATCAAACAAAGAAAGAAAACGAAAAGCGAATCGCCTTTAGGCGGTTCGCTTTTCGTTGGCTCCCCCGTGGAAGCTATATTCGAAATTGAGAGAATACCCGAAGCTTCAAGCTCGGCAAAGGTTATTGTCTTCGTTCCCTTATTGTAATTGAAAGTGATGACCATTTTGTCATCGTATAAAAAAATGCGGTTTACAAAGGTGTCAACGAATCGGCGGCGGTGTTCAAACTTGTTTGTATCAAAGGTTCGGAAATGTTCGAGCCAACAAATGATCTGCTCTCTCGTGACGATTGGCTTGGCAAGTTCTTCTTTGGCAATTTGAATTCCAAGCTCGGACTTTCTCGCTTCAAGCTCGTCCATACGTTTCTTGGTTGCATCATTGCAAATACCCATTTGAATAGCGTTTACAAGGTTGCCAATTCCCTTCTCCACTTCCGCAAGCTGCTCTCGCAAACACGGAAGAATTGGATTTTCTCGCCCCTGTATTTCCATCACGCAGTTGGCTATATATGCAACAGCTTGATCGTCGTGAACAAGTCTTTTGATTTCTTCAACTACAAGGTCTTCTATCCACGATTTGCGAACCGTCTTTTTATCGCAACCAAGTTTGCGCTTAACTCCCGAGCACTTGTAGTAACGATAGACCGCTTCATCTCTGCGTTTACCGCTTTCGCCCGCCATCATACGTTTGCACTTTCCGCAAAACAGTTTTGTTGAAAGCAAATATTCTTCTTCGGCTTTGTGTCTTGCCGGAGCTTTTTTATTTGTTTCCCTACGCTCTTGCACTCTGTCAAACAGCTCTTGCGATACAATGCGCGGAATGCCATTAGGAATCACAATGTCACGGAAAATATACTCACCAAGATAGCGGCGGTTCTGCAAGATGTTGCTCACAACATTCTCAGATATCACCGCGCCCTTGCGGTTGCGGACACCTCTTGTTTTGAGATCATTGACGATTTGTTTCATTGTCATACCGCTTCTATACATCTCGTAGATCTCAACGATAATAGGCGCGTATGTCGGATCGATTTGATAATGTCCGTCTGCTGACGGAACATATCCAAGAGGAACACTTCCGTTAACCTTGCAGGCAAGAGCGTTCTCGGTCATACCGCGAAGTGTTTTCTCCGCAAGTTCTACCGAGTAATATTCAGCAACACCTTCAAGCAAAGACTCGAGCAAAATACCTTCCGCACCTTCGGAGATAGCCTCAGTTGCTGATACAACTTTTACTCCATTCTTACGAAGCACACGCTTGTAATATGCTGAATCGTAACGGTCACGGGCAAAGCGGTCAAGTTTCCAAACAAGCACAACGTCAAATGTTTTACTTGCACTATCCTTTATCATTCGTTGAAAGTCGGGGCGGTTATCGGTCTTGGCAG